>NZ_JAHSTY010000002.1:1200000-1800000 GCF_019145355.1 Pseudomonas azadiae
CATCGACCTCGACCCCCGGCACACCGACTGGGCCAGCGTCGGCGTGTTGCGCGAACTGGGGTTCAATCGCGTGTGCATTGGCGTGCCCGATGCGCGTGCCGAGGACGACTATTCCCAGGCGTACTACCGCGACCCGGCGCCGATCGAGTCGTTGATCGATGCCGCGCGGACCTTCGATTTTCGCTCGGTCAGTGTCGACCTGGGCTACGGCAGCGCCTGGCAGACCCTGGCCAGTTTCGAGGCCAAGCTGGCCAGCCTGATCGCCCTGGAGCCGGACCGCCTGCAGGTGTTCGACTACGCCACGCCGCCAAGTCGCTACCCGGCGCAACCGGCCCAGGCCTTGTGCAGCGCGGCGGATAAAACCGCCATGCGCCAGCTGTGCTTCGCACGCCTGGACGCAGCGGGTTACCACTACATCGGCCTGGGCCAGTTTGCCCGAGGCGACGATGACCTTACCCAGGCCCAGGAACGCGGCCGGCTGAGCCGCACGTGCGAAGGTTTCACCCTGCATGGTTACTGCGATCACATCGGGCTTGGCCTGGGCGCCATCAGCCAGATCGACACGCTGTGCGCGCAGAACGCCACAGACGAACAGCGCTACGCCCAGGCGCTGGGCAACGGCCAACTCGCCACCTGCCAGGGCTGGCAGCGCGACACCGGCGATGCCCTGCGCGAGTACGTGGCGGAGCGTCTGGCCTGTGACCTGGAGCTGGATATCCAGGCCATCGAGCGGCGTTACGGGGTGATGTTTGCGCGGTATTTCTCGGCGACCTGGCCGCTGCTGGAGCAGTGGAGCCGTGAGGGGCTGATCGAATTGTCGGCGCAATTCTTGTGCGTGCTGCCGGCGGGGCGCACGCGGGTGGATGAGTTGTGCGGGTTGTTTGAGTTGCCTATTGCCCGAAGTGAACCGAATACGGAATGTGGGAGCGGGCTTGCTCGCGAAAGCGGTGGATCAGTCGACCAATCCGGTGCCTGACACTGCGCCTTCACACCCTGAGCTTGCCCGTCAACCCAATCGAGCCTCATCAAACCCTTCAGCTAGAGAGGATCCTCGCCGTTTCAGGTTCTGCATATGAACGGCTTCATCGTAAGGGGTGCTGGCAGTACAGGCAGGTTTTCACTCGAATTGCTCCAGGCGCAGGCGGTCGAGAATGGCGATCTGACGCCCGTCCTGGGTGATGATTTTTTCGTCGATGAGCCGCCGGATAATCCGCGAAAAGGTCTCCGGCTGGATCGACAGATGCCCGGCAATCAGTTGCTTGGCCATCGGCAGTTCGAACGTCGCGGCGGTGCTGTGCAGGCGCATCAGTTGGGTCAGCAGGTAGCGCACCACGCTGTGGGTGGCGTTTTTCAGCGACAGGGTCTCGATCTCGTTGACTCGCCGGTGCAGGCGCACACACAACGTGCCGAGCAGGGCGAAGGTCAGGCGGCTGTTGCTGTGCAGCAGGCGCATGTAAGTGGCGTTGGACAGACGGTACAACTGGGTGGGGCACACCGCTTCGGCGCAGGCCACATAGTTGGGCGTGTCCATCAACATCATGGCTTCGGCGAAGGTCTGGCGTTCGCCAATCACCTCAAACACCTTCTCCTGGCCATCGGGGGGCAGGCGGTAGATCTTCACCGCACCGGCAATCACGAAGTAAAACGCATCGGCTGGTTCGCCCTGGCGGAACAGCGGCTCGGCCTTGTCGATGCTCAGCAATTGGCTGCTGCCCATCAACTCGTCCAGTTCCTGCTCGTTCAACGGCTCGAACAAGTGGTGGCTGCGCAGGATCTGGTGGTGCACACGGTGCAGCACCGTGCCCGGCTCCTTGAACAGCAATGGGGCGTTCACACCAGCACCAATGAAAGGCCGCTGGCGGCGGCCAGCATGGAGCCAAGGATCACAAACCAGGCGAGGGGGACATAGGCGTTTTTCATCATGGCTCCAGAGCACGGCAAAAGTTGCTGGCGCAAGCGTAAGCGTTGCAGTGGGTAGGCGACTTGATCTGCGACAAGGGCAACGCGCAGGCAGCGGCGCAAGATTGCCGCAGTCCTTCAAGGGAGACCGTGTTATGCAAGTGCTCGATCGGCGCAAGGCCATGTCGATTACTCCGTTGTTTCGCCTGGCTTTCCGGCCATTCTTCCTCGGCGCCTGTGTGTTGGCGGCGCTGGCGATCCCCTTATGGCTGTTGGCCCTGGGCGGGCGCACCGGCAGTTGGCAACCCGCCGGCGGTTGGCTGGCGTGGCATCGTCATGAGCTGTTGTTCGGGTTTGGCCTGGCAATCATCGCCGGGTTCCTGCTCACGGCGGTGCAGACCTGGACCGGCCGCCCAGGCATCAGCGGCAAAGCGCTGGCGTTGCTCGCCGGGCTTTGGCTGGCGGCGCGTCTGGGGTGGCTGGTCAACGTGCATTGGCCGCTGCTGGCGGTGTTGGAACTGACCTTTCCCCTGGCCGTCGCCGCGGTGATGGGCTGGAGCCTGTGGCAGGTGAAGCAGAAGCGCAACTACCCGATCGTGCTGGTGCTGGCGCTGCTGACGGTGGCCGATGCCCTGTCGCTGTATGGTTTGCTGCGCAACGACGCGGGCCTGCAGCGCCAGTCGGTACTGACCGGGCTGTGGCTGGTGGCGGCGATGATGGGGCTGATCGGCGGGCGGGTGATTCCGTTTTTCACCCAGCGCGGGTTGGGCCGGGTCGAGGCGGTCAAGCCTTGGGCGTGGCTGGACCTTACGTTGCTCGGTGGCTCGCTGCTGATCGCCGTGCTGTATGCCGTCGGGCCTGCACTGGGCGCAAGCCCGTGGATCGGCCTGCTGTTCGCTGCCCTCGGGCTGGGGCACCTGATCCGCCTGTTCCGTTGGCATGATCGTGGTCTGTGGCGGGTGCCGTTGCTCTGGTCGTTGCACCTGGCGTATGGCTGGCTGGCCGTAGCCTGCCTGGGCATGGCGCTGTGGCATATCGGCGCGCCGCTCAACCCCAGCCTGGCGGTGCATGCGTTGACCATCGGCGCCATGGGCGGCTTGATCCTGGCGATGATTGCGCGCGTCAGCCTCGGCCATACCGGCCGGCCGCTGCAGCCATCGAGCGGGATGACCCTGGCGTTTGTGCTGCTGAACCTGGCGTGTGTGTGCCGCGTCATGCTGGTGCTGGTCTGGCCGTCAGCAGCCTTGTGGCTGGCGGGGCTGTGCTGGAGCGTCGGCCTGGGCCTGTACCTGTGGCGCTACGGGCCGATGCTGTGGCAAGCGCGTGTCGATGGGCATCCGGGTTAGGAGAAACGCATGCTGTATTCGCTGTTATTGATTGTGCATCTGCTGGCGGCCATTGCCTTTATCGGCACATTGTTCTTTGAAGTAGTGATTTGGCATAGCGCGCGGGAGGAATTGGCCTGGTCGGCACAATTCACGTCGGAACAGGCCATCGCCCGGCGTGCGCGGCGTGTGCTGCACCTGGTGGTTGTCGTGCTGTACGGCGCGGGCCTGGGCCTGGCCTGGCATTACTGGGGTGTGCCCTGGGGCAGCCGCTTCGGGGTGTTGCTGAGCCTGAAGATCGGGTTGGCGTTGAGCATCGTTGGGCATTATCTGGTGCTTGCGTATTGGCTGTGGCGCGAGCGCCTGAGTGCGCGGCGTGCGTTGTGGGTTCGGCGGAGTATTTTGGGGCATATGCTGGTGATTGTGGTGCTGGTGAAGTGGATGGTGCGTTGAGCCTGTGATGGTGGGGGCTGTGTTTTTTAGGGGGCCGGGTACATATCCATTCCTGCGGTAACGGCTGCTGGCGGTTCCGCTCTTACAGCGGGTCACTTTTGGAAAGGCCCAAACCAAAAGGCCTTCGCCCCAACACTCGGTGCCTCGCCTAGGCTCGGCATGCCGTAACGAAGGCTTTGGAGCGTGGGCCGCCGCAATGGGCCATCCATGGCCCAGTGCGGCTAACCCGGCGTCCTGCCGGGTTACCCACGCTCCAAAGCCTGCGTTCGGCCAGCGTGTTTGACGGGGCGATCCCAGATCAAAAGCCAAAGCGCGGCGGCCTTAGAGCCGACCGGTATTTCATGTCGAACTCGGTTAAAACTGTGGGAGCTGGCTTGCCTGCGATAGCATCAACTCGGTGTGCCTGCTGTACCGAGGTGTCTGCATCGCAGGCAAGCCAGCTCCCACAGAAAAGCAGATCGGTGGAGCGCCATCTAACCTGCTCTTAGTCTGCTCTTGATCTGCTCTTGATCTGCTCTTGATCTGGCTTTTGATCTGGCTTTTGATCTTGATCTCAGGCGCCCCGTCAACCACGCTGGCCGAACGAAGGCTTGAATCCGTGGGTAACCCGGCAGGACGCCGGGTTAGCCGTCCTGGGCCAAGGATGGCCCATGACGGCGGCCCACGGATTCAAGCCTTCGTTCGGGCATACCGAGCCTAGGCGAGGTACCGAGTGGTGGGGCAAGAGCCCTTTGGTTACTTTGGGGCTTTTCCAAAGTGACCCGCCGTAAGGGCGGAACCAATAGTCGCCATGACCCAAACAACGGGTATGTACACCGTCACCCCCTAGACATGGTCGGCCCGAAGGCCGCCACGTCCCCCCCCAAAAAAGTGCGACCCCACACCGCAGCCCAATCATTGATCACGATCAAGGGCAACCCCACCCCAAGTTCCCACACTGTGCCGAACTTTCTGGAGGACCGCCCCATGCCCTTGTCCCTCGCGCAACTGCGCCGCAACTACACCCTCTACGGCCTTCGCGATGATTGCCCGCAGGACAACCCGCTGGTGCTGTTCGGCCAATGGCTGGAGCAGGCACGCAAGACCGAAGTCCCCCCGGCCGAGGCGAACAGCATGGCGCTGGCAACCGTGGACAGCCAGGGCCATGCCCATTGCCGGATCCTGTTGCTCAAGGGCTTCAGCACCGACGGGTTTTTCTTTTTTGGCAATTACCAGAGCGCCAAAGGCCAGGAGTTGGCGGACAACCCCCACGCCGCCATGACGTTTTTCTGGCCGGGCCTGGAGCGGCAGGTGCGCGTCGAAGGCGCGGTGGTGCGCGCGCCAGCCGAGCTCTCGGATGATTACTTCGATGCTCGCCCGGTCGCCAGCCAATTGGGCAGTTGGGCCTCGCCCCAGAGCCAGCCGCTGGCCCATCGCAGCGAGTTGGAAGGGCGCCTGCGCGAGGTCACCGAGCGTTTCGCCGGTCGCCAGCCGCCACGGCCCGAACATTGGGGTGGCTACTGCCTGCAACCGCGGCGTATCGAATTCTGGCAAGGCCGGCCCGACCGTTTGCATGACCGTCTCGACTTCCGCCTGCACGACGGCGAGTGGCAGCGCACGCGCCTGGCCCCCTGAAGGCATACCTCCTCGGAGGAATAGGCCCTGCGCCCTTTGCGGTGCAGGCTGAGTGCATCTTTCAACGCCTGGAGCCTGGATCATGGCCCATCTGCCCCAACGCAGTTTTGTTTCCCTGAACATCGCGGTGCTGACCATCAGCGATACCCGCACCTACGCCACCGACGCCTCCGGGCAAACCTTGGTGGACCGCCTGCAGCGCGCCGGCCACAGCTTGATCGACCGCGCCATTGTGATGGACGACATCTACCAGATCCGCGCGCGCGTTTCCCAGTGGATCGCCGACCCTCAGGTGCAAGTGGTGCTGATGACCGGCGGCACCGGCTTCACTGCGCGTGACAACACGCCGCAGGCGGTGCTGCCGTTGCTCGACAAGCAGGTCGACGGATTTGGCGAGCTGTTCCGTCAGGTGTCCCTGGCGGAGATCGGCATGTCGACCCTGCAATCGCGCGCCCTGGCCGGCCTCAGCAATGGCGTGCTGGTGTGCTGCATGCCGGGCTCGCCGGGCGCCTGTCGCACTGCGTGGGATCAGATTCTGGTCGGCCAACTGGACAGCCGCACCGGCCCATGCAACTTCGCGCCGCACCTCAAGCCGCAGACCGACCAGGCGCCCACTGCCTGTGAGGCACGTTCATGAGCGTGTGTGACAGCGGCGACCTGCTGCCGGTGGAGGAGGCCATCGAACAGTTGCTGGCCAAGGCGCCGCCGCCACCGTCCACCGAAGTGATTCCCTTGGTCCAGGCGCTCGGGCGGGTGACCGCCGAAGAGGTGTTCTCACCTCTCGACCTGCCGGGCTGGGACAACAGTGCCATGGACGGTTATGCCCTGCGTGCGTTTGACGTGCCGGAGCAGGGCGGTTACCTGGAAGTGAGCGGGCGTATCGCTGCCGGACACAGCAGTGACGTGCCGTTGCAGGCCGGGCAAGCCGTGCGGATCTTTACCGGCGCGCCACTGCCGCACGGGGCCGACAGCGTGGTGCCGCAGGAACGCTGTCGGGTGTATGGCCAACGTATCTGGTGCCCGCCGTTGCGCCTGGGCGAACACGTGCGCAAGCGCGGCGAAGAGCTGCAACGCGGACAGCCTGTGTTGAGCGCCGGAAAGCGCCTGCGCGCCCAGGAAATCGGCTTGCTGGCAGCGGCGGGCATTCCCCGGGTCAAGGTCTACCGGCCGCTGCGGGTGTGCCTGCTCAGCAGTGGCGATGAACTGCGTGAGCCGGGCGAGTCACTGGCGCCGGGGCAGATCTACAACAGCAACCGCTACCTCGTCGCGGCGTTGCTGCGTGGTTGGGGCGTGGAAGTGCACGACTACGGCGTGATGGCCGACGCACTGGCGGCCAGCCGCGATGCGCTGCTGCTGGCTTCGTCCGAATGCGACGTGCTGCTGACCACCGGCGGCGTATCGGTGGGCGAAGAGGATCACCTCAAACAGGCCATCCAGGCCCTGGGCAAGGTTGAGTTCTGGCGGCTGGCGATCCAGCCGGGTAAACCCCTGGCATTCGGCCAGGTGGCAGGCAAACCCTGGATCGGCCTGCCGGGCAACCCGACGGCCGCGCTGGTCACGGCGCTGATCGTGGTGCGCCCGTTCCTGCTGCGGGCCCAGGGCGCTGAGCGGGTCCTGCCGGTGCCCATCAGCGTGCCGGCCGCTTTTGAATGGGTGAAACCCAATAAGCGCCGCCAGTACTTGCGCGCGCGTTTGAGCCCAGGCAGCGATGGGCAACTGCGCGCGATCCTGCACCCCCAGCAAAGCTCGGCGATGCTCACCGCGGCCTGCTGGGCCGATGGCCTGGTGATCGTCGAGCGCGAGCAGCAGGTGCTCAAGGGCGCGTCGGTGCCATTTCTGTCCTTCGCCGGTTTTGAATAAGGAGCTGTCATGCAACTGGTCTGCCCGGCAGGTAACCTGCCTGCGCTCAAAGCCGCCGTGCGCCAAGGCGCCGATGCGGTGTACGTCGGTTTTCGCGATGACACCAATGCCCGGCATTTCGCCGGGCTGAACATGGACGACAAACAGTTCGACGGTGCCGTTGACTTTATTCGCCAGCAACAGCGCAAGCTGTATGTGGCGGTCAACACCTACCCACAGCCGAAGATCTGGGCCCGCTGGCAACGCTCCGTCGACCGCGCCGCCGACCACGGGGTAGACGCCCTGATCGCCGCCGACCCTGGCGTACTCGACTATGCCTGCCGCCACCATCCGCAGATGGCATTGCACTTGTCGGTACAGGGCTCGGCCACCCACGCGGCGGCGCTCAAATTCTATGCCGAGCGCTACGGCATTCGCCGCGCGGTATTGCCTCGAGTGCTGTCCCTGGCCCAGGTCAAACACGTGGCCGCGAGCAGTCCGGTGCCCATCGAAGTATTCGGTTTTGGCAGCCTGTGCATCATGGCCGAGGGCCGTTGCCATCTGTCGTCCTATATCACCGGCGAGTCGCCCAACCTGTGCGGCGTGTGTTCGCCGGCCAAGGCCGTGCGCTGGAGCGAGGATGCCGAAGGCTTGAGCGCACGCCTGAGTGAAGTGCTGATCGACCGCTACACCCCCGACGAGCCCGCCGGTTACCCGACCCTGTGCAAAGGTCGCTTCCTCGTGGGCGGCAAGCGCTTCCATGCCCTGGAAGAACCCACCAGCCTCGACACCCTGGACCTGCTGCCGGAACTCAGCGCGATAGGCGTGGCAGCGGTGAAGATCGAAGGTCGGCAACGCAGCCCGGCCTATGTGGAACAAGTCACCCGAGTCTGGCGCGCCGCGCTGGACGCCCACCGCAGCGCGCCGGCCAGCTTTGTGGTCAAGGACCAATGGCGCCAGGTGCTGGCCGGGTTATCCGAAGGCAGCCAGACCACGCTCGGCGCCTACCATCGTGCGTGGCAGTGAGGAGATACAGATGAAACTCAGCCTGGGACCGGTGCTGTTTTATTGGGACAAGGAACACCTGGGACGCTTCTATGCGGACATGGCCGGCTTGCCCCTGGACGTGATTTACCTGGGCGAAACCGTGTGCGCCAAACGTCGCGCGTTCTCCCTCGACCATTGGTTGGGCCTGGGCCGGGAGCTGCAAGCGTGCAGCGCGGCGCAGGTGGTGCTGTCGAGCCTGACCCTGATCGAAGCCGCCTCGGAACTGTCAAGCCTGCGCCGCCTGTGCGACAACGGCGAGCTGTTGGTGGAAGCCAACGACATGGGCGCGGTGCAGATGCTGATCGAGCGCAAATTGCCCTTTGTCGGCGGCCCGGCGCTCAACCTGTATAACGGCCACGCCCTGGTGCAACTGCTCGACGCGGGCATGCAGCGCTGGGTGCCCCCTGTGGAATGCTCCCAGGGCCTGATCGCCGATGTGCTGGAGCAGGTGCGCGAACTCGGCCGACCGTTGCCCGAAGTGGAAATCTTCGCCTACGGCCATTTGCCGCTGGCCTATTCGGCGCGTTGCTTCACCGCCCGCGCGGAAAACCGGCCCAAGGATGACTGCCAGTTCTGCTGCATCAACTACCCGGATGGCATGGCGTTGAGCAGCCAGGAAGGGCAGGCGTTGTTTACCTTGAACGGCATTCAGACGATGTCGGCCGAGGTCACCAATCTTCTCGCTGACTACCCCGGTCTGCTCGCCTGCGGCGCCGATCTGTTGCGCCTGAGCCCACGGGCCGAGGGCATGGTTGAGGTGGTCAAGGCCTTCGACCAGGTGCGCCAGGGCGCCACGCCGCCGTTGTATGTCGACGGCTGCAATGGCTACTGGCATGGCCGGGCGGGCATGCTGCGGGTTGAGGAGGTGGGCCTGTGCTGAGTCGCAAACAATGGCTGCTCAAGGGCGCCGACCGGCTGTTGCCGCTGATTCGCCGCGTGCCCTTTCGCGTACAGCGCCTGGCCTTGCAGCAAGCCATGAATCGTTGCCTGGCAGAGCCTTTGCGCGACGGTGGGTTTGACCTGTTGCAAGGGCGCTGGATGTGCCTGCGCATTCCTGACCTGGGGTTGTGCTGGTACCTGACCTTGGGCCGGGATGGATTGTGCATTGCTGAAAACGCCGAGGCTCAGGTGAGTATCAGCGGCAACTGGCGGGAGTTTTTGTTGCTGGCCAGCCGGCAGGAGGACCCGGATACGTTGTTCTTTCGGCGCAGGCTGGTGATCGAGGGGGACACGGAGTTGGGGTTGGGGTTGAAGAACCTGATCGACAGTCTGGATTCGGATGTGTTGCCGGCGTGGTTGTGGCGAGGGTTGGAGAGGGCGGGGCAGGGACTTGGGGCTTGACCTTGGCGATCTTGGAACCGACCGGCATTTAATGTCGAACCCAGTGGCGGCCTTTGGGCCGACCAGGCTGTTGTTGACCGTGTACATATCCGTTATTCAGGTAACGGCGGATTAGGGTTCCGCTCTTACAGCGGGTCACTTTTTGAAGGACCGGAATGCCGGCCCAGCAAAAAGTAACCAAAAAGTCCTCGCCCCACCACTCGGTGCCTCGCCTAGGCTCGGCATGCCCGGGGCGATCCGAGATCAAAAGCAAGAGCGCGGCGGCCTTAGAGCCGACCGGTAATCGGGCCGGTGTACTCAGTTAAAATGTGGTAGGGGGCTTGCCCCCGATGAGCATGGGTATCTACACAACTCTCAACCACTGAAAAATCTCCCTGTAGTGAGCGGGCTTGTCCCGCGCTGGGTGGCGAAGCCGCCCCAATAAAGGCGTCGCCGGGCTTCAGGTAGAATCCGGTCGCCTGGTTTGGGGCCGCTTCGCCGCCCAGCGCGGGACAAGCCCGCTCACTACAAAGATGTGTAGATACCGATCCCCGATGAGGGTGGGTCAATTAATGAATTTTAATGGGAGTATCTACACAACTTTCAAAGGCTGAAAAATTTCCCTGTAGTGCGGGCTTGTCCCGCGCTGGGTGGCGAAGCCGCCCCAATAAAGACACCGCGCAGTTTCAGACAACCCAATTCGCCTGGTTTGGGGCCGCTTCGCCGCCCAGCGCGGGACAAGCCCGCTCACTACAAAGATGTGTAGATACCGATCCCCGATGAGGGTGGGTCAGTTAATGAATTTTAATGGGAGTATCTACACAACTTTCAAAGGCTGAAAAATTTCCCTGTAGTGAGCGGGCTTGTCCCGCGCTGGGTGGCGAAGCCGCCCCAATAAAGGCGTCGCCGGGCTTCAGGTAGAATCCGGTCGCCTGGTTTGGGGCCGCTTCGCCGCCCAGCGCGGGACAAGCCCGCTCACTACAAAGATGTGTAGATACCTATCCCCGATGAGGGTGGGTCAGTTAATGAATTTTAATGGGAGTATCTACACAACTTTCAAAGGCTGAAAAATTTCCCTGTAGTGAGCGGGCTTGTCCCGCGCTGGGTGGCGAAGCCGCCCCAATAAAGACACCGCGCAGTTTCAGAAAAACCCAATTCGCCTGGTTTGGGGCCGCTTCGCCGCCCAGCGCGGGACAAGCCCGCTCACTACAAAGATGTGTAGATACCGATCCCCGATGAAGGTGGGCCAGTTGATGAATTTTAATCTGACCCACCGCCATCGGGGGCAAGCCCCCTCCCACAGTTTTGATCTCTGTTCATCAGGTAGACCTCAGACTGCTCTGGCCAGGTACCCAGTCAACCAAACCTCACCCCGCCTGCCTTAAATGCTCCATCGCCCAGACCGCCGCCTCCACCCGCGAGCGCAACCCCAGCTTGTGCAGCAAATTTTTCACGTGCACCTTCACCGTGCCCTCGGTAATCCCCAACTTATGCCCGATCACCTTGTTGCTGAACCCCCCGGCAATGGTCTTCAGCACCTGCCGTTCACGCTCAGTCAACTCGACCGCCGCATGCGGCTGCGGTGAACGCAGTGCCTGGGCCAGCACCCGCGTCAGCCCGGGACTGATCACCAAGGCTCCGTGCAACGCATCGCGGATGAATTCCACCACCAGTTCCGGTTCCATGTCCTTGAGCAAATACCCGTTGGCGTCCAGGCGCAGCGCATCACGAATGTCGTCTTCGGCATCGGACACGGTAAACAGCAACACCTTGCCGGCATAGTTCATGGCCCGCAGGCGGCGCAGGGTTTCCAGGCCGTTCATGTGCGGCATGTTGTTGTCCAGCAACACCAGGTCCGGTTGCAGGCTGTCGATCCGGTCGAGGGCTTCCTGGCCGTTGCCGGCTTCACCGACCACGTGCAGGTCGTCTTCCAGTTCGAGGATCTGGCGCATGCCGTGGCGCATCATCGGATGATCGTCGACCAGCAGGATGCGGTGGCGGGGAGGGGCGGTCATGAGGCGGTGCCTTGTAGGGAGTGGCCGAGGAATTCGGGCTGGAAGTGCAGTTGCACGCGGGTGCCCTGGGGCTCGCGCGGGCTGATGTCGAGGGCGCCGTGCAGGCTGCGCGCACGCTCGTCCATGATGGTCAGGCCGTGGTGTTCGCGCCTGTCGACGTCGCCGCAAAAGCCGCGGCCGTCGTCCTCGATGCTCAGGCTGACGGTTTCACCAACCTGGCGCAGTTGCAGCCAGGCATTTTCTGCGTGGGCGTGGCGCAGGCAGTTGGAGAGCGCCTCGCGGGTGATCTGCAGCACATGGATCTGTTCGCTGGCCGAGAGCTGGAAGGCCAGGGCGTCCACGTGCAGGTGCACCTGGAATTCGCCACGGCGGGAGAACTCTTCGGCGGTGTCCTGCAACTCATGCACCAGCCCGGCGTCGTGGATCTGCAGGCGGAACGTCGTCAGCAGTTCACGCAGTTGGCGGTAGGCATTGTTGAGACCCTCGCGCAGTTCGCCCGTGACGGTGGCCAGGGTTTCCACCGGCTCGCCACGGCGGATCAGGGTTTGCATGCGGCTCACTTGCAGCTTCATGTACGACAGCGCCTGGGCCAGGGAGTCATGCAGTTCGCGGGCGATGATGGTGCGCTCGTCCAGCAGCAACAGGCGGTGGTCCTGTTCGCGCTGGCGCTTGAGGGACAGCGACGTGCCGATCAGGTTGGCCAGGGCCTGGATTAACTGTTTCTCCCAATCCTGGGGCGCGTGGCCGTCGAGGAAGTGCGCCTTGAGTTCGCCCAGCTCCGTGCCCTGGTTGCTGATGCTGAACACCTGCGGCGGGGCGGCGTGATGGCGCTCGCACGTTGCGCAATCGCCGATCGCGCAGACGTTGCGGCTGTGCTCGCCGTGCAGCGCCAGCATTTGCTTGGCTGGCGCCAGGAAATGCCCTTGCAGGCACAGCGACAGGCGCAGGCCCGGCAGGCGTTTCTGGAAGCGCCGGATCAGTTCATCCAGGCCCTCGGCATTGGCCAGGCGCGTGGCCAGGCTGCGGCTGCTCTGGTAGAGCAATTCAAGGGCCGCGTTGGCTTGCTGCAGGTTGAGGGTCTTGAGCTGTACCTGGCTTTCCAGGGTGCGGTGCGACGCTTCGATGGTTTCGGCCATGGCGTTGAAGCTCAGTGCGAGTTGGCCCAGCTCGTCCTCGGAACGGTGGTTGACCCGGGTCTTGAAGTCGCCGTCGCGAAAACGCCGGGTGGCGTGCACCAGCTCTTCCAGCGGGTTTACCACGCCGTATTGCAGCTCGTACAGGCCGATCAACAGGATGATCAAGGTGCTGAACAACGCCAGGCCCTGAATGCCTTGCTGCCAGCCTTGCTTGCGTTCGCTCTGGCGCTGCAACAGGCTGACGAAGTGATTGAGTTGCTCGACAAACGCCGGCGCGCTCGCCTGGAACAGCGCCGCGTCACCGCGCATCACCGCCGGGCGCAGCTCGTCGTTCCAGCGCTGCTGGATCTGCTGGTAACTCTGCAACAGGGCACTCTGGGGGCCGTCTTCCAAAACCGCCCTGAGCGACTCGCTGTCCAGACGCCGTTGCAGGCTGTGGCTCACGTCGGCAACTTCATCCGGTCGCGCACCGGCGGCGAGTTTCCAACTCAGATGGTAGGTCTCCATGCGCACCGAGCCTGCGGTGTTGATCGCGGCGGCATCGCCCTGGCTGAACCAGGCAATCAGCCCGGCGCTCAGGGAGCTGGCCAGGGCCAGGATGGCGATGAGGATCACCGCCAGGCCGGCACGGGCGGGCAGGGAGCTGCGCAGCCAGTCAAGCATGACGGCGTAATCGAAGCGGGCAAGGCAGCGGCATGGTTGCACCTGAAGCGGGAAAGGGGGCTTGAGCATGGCCTTCCCTGGCGCACTACCTCTAAAGAATTGCCGGCGAACCCTCCCACGGATAAAAACCGGCGCAACAGATCAATCCATTGATAAATAAAGCTTTTTTTCTGTTGTTGCAGCTACCTCCTTAGAGGTAGACGGGACCAGCATAGCCCCATACCCCCCAGGCGGACGTTGATCTGGGTCAAGTGAGGCGGGGGTCTGGCCCCTAACCTGCGCTCATGGAATCACTTTCTGGAGCGCATACCGTGACTCAACCCCGTATGAGACAAGGCCTGGTGCTGGGCATGAGCACCCTGGCGTTCACCGTCTGCTTTATGGTGTGGATGATGTTCGCCGTGCTCGGCGTACCGATCAAAGACCTGCTGCAACTCAACGAAACCCAGTTCGGCCTGCTTGCGGCCACCCCGGTATTGACCGGTTCCCTGGTGCGCCTGCCGCTGGGCCTGCTCACGGACCGCTTCGGCGGGCGCATCGTGTTTTTCCTGCTGATGCTCGCCTGTGTACTGCCGCTGTACCTGATCACCTACGCCACCGCCTATTGGCAGTTCCTGGTGCTGGGCCTGTTTGTCGGCCTGGCCGGCGGCTCGTTCTCGGTGGGCATCGCCTACGTCGCCAAGTGGTTCGACAAAGACAACCAGGGCTTTGCCATGGGCGTGTTCGGCGCCGGCAACGCGGGGGCGGCCGTCACCAAATTCCTCGCGCCGGCGCTGATTGCCCTGGGTACCTGGCACCTGGTGCCCAAGGTGTTTGGCGCGATCCTGTTTATCACCGCGCTGCTGTTCTGGTTTCTCACCAGCGAGAACAAGGCGCACCGCAGTGCCGGCGGCGCGACCCTGCGCCAGCAACTGGTGTGCCTGAAGGACCCGGCCGTGTGGCGCTACTGCCAGTACTACTCGATTGTGTTCGGCGGCTACGTCGCGCTGGCCTTGTGGATGACCAAGTACTACGTGCAGGAATACGGCTTCAGCCTGCAAAGCGCCGCGCTGCTGGCTGCGTGTTTCTCGCTGCCCGGCGGCGTGCTGCGCGCGGTCGGCGGCTGGATGTCCGACCGCTGGGGCGCGCAGAGCGTGACCTGGTGGGTGTTGTGGGTGAGCTGGATCTGCCTGTTCCTGCTCAGCTATCCGCAAACCCAGCTGCAAATCACCACCGTCAACGGCCCCCTCGATTTCCATATCGGCCTCAATGCCACGCTGTTCACCGTGCTGCTGTTTGTGATGGGCATCGCCTTCGCGTTCGGCAAGGCCTCGGTGTTCAAGTACATCGCCAATGACTACCCGCAAAACATGGGCGCGGTGTCCGGCATCGTCGGCCTGGCCGGTGGCCTGGGCGGCTTTGTGCTGCCGATCCTGTTCGGCGCCCTGGTGGACCTCACCGGCGTGCGCTCGTCCTGCTTCATGTTGATGTACGGCGTGGTCTGGGTCTCCCTGACCTGGATGTACCTCAGCGAAATCCGCAAACAGCCGTTGCTCGGCAAACAAGCTCTCCAAGGAGAATGATCATGTCCATCGCGCAAAAGCCCGCTACGGGCCCGGTGATCCATGAGTGGCGCCCCGAAGACCCGGCGTTCTGGGGCGCCAGCGGCAAGAAGACCGCCACCCGTAACCTGTGGATCTCGATCCCCGCGCTGTTGCTGGCCTTTGCCGTGTGGATGGTGTGGAGCACGGTGATCGTGCGCCTCAACGCCATCGGCTTCAGCTTTACCACCGACCAACTGTTCTGGCTGGCCGCGCTGCCGGGTTTGTCCGGCGCCACCTTGCGCGTGTTCTATTCGTTCATGGTGCCGATCTTCGGCGGGCGCCGCTGGACCGCCCTGAGCACCGCCTCCTTGCTGCTGCCGGCGCTGTGGATGGGCTTTGCGGTGCAGGATCCGGGCACGCCCTACAGCGTGTTCGTGCTGATCGCCTTGCTCTGCGGTTTTGGCGGCGGCAACTTCGCCTCGAGCATGTCCAACATCAGCTTTTTCTACCCCAAGGCCCAGCAGGGCACCGCCCTGGGCTTGAATGCCGGCCTGGGTAACCTGGGCGTGTCGGTGATGCAGTTCTGCGTGCCGCTGGTGATCACCTTCGGGGTGTTCGGCCTGGTGGGCGGCCAGCCGCAAACCCTGGCGGACGGCAGCCAACTGTGGCTGCAGAACGCCGGGTTCATCTGGGTGCCGTTCATCCTCGCCGTCACCGTGGCGGCCTGGTTCGGCATGAATGACTTGTCCAGCGCTCGCGCCTCGTTCAGCGACCAGGCGGTGATTTTCAAGCGCAAGCACAACTGGCTGATGTGCTGGCTGTACCTGGCCACCTTTGGTTCGTTCATTGGCTTTTCGGCGGCATTCCCGCTGCTGATCAAGACCTCATTCCCGGAAGTGGTGGCGCTGAAATTCGCCTTCCTCGGCCCGCTGGTCGGTGCACTGGTTCGCCCTCTGGGCGGCTGGCTGGCGGACAAGCTGGGCGGTGCGCGGGTGACCCTGTGGAACTTCGTGCTGATGATCGTGATGGTGTTCGGCGTGCTGCACTTTTTGCCGCAGAACGGGCAGGGCGGCAGCTTCTACGGCTTCCTCGGGATGTTCATGCTGCTGTTCATCACCACGGGCGTGGGCAACGGTTCCACCTTCCGCATGATCCCGGTGATCTTCCGTACCCAGCACGAGAAAGCCAGCGCCGGCAAACCGGCTGCCGAGCGCGAGCAGGCGCTGCGCAACGCCGGCAAGGAATCCGCCGCCGTGCTGGGTTTCAGCTCGGCCATGGGCGCGTTCGGCGCGTTCTTCATTCCCAAGTCCTTCGGCACGTCCATGGCCGCCACCGGCAGCCCGGCCATGGCGTTCTACCTGTTTGTCGGTTTCTACCTGAGCTGCATCGTCGTGACCTGGTGGTGGTACGCCCGCAAAGGCTGCGCCACACCCTGCTAGTCCGACCCGAATTCGCGGGGCAACGCACCCCACGGCACGCCTGATGAGGAAAGCATCATGAGTCACTTACTGGATCAACTGCGGTTCTTCAACCGCAAGCAAAACGAGTTCTCCGACGGCCACGGCGAGACCCGCAAAGAGTCCCGCGACTGGGAGAACGTCTACCGTTCGCGCTGGCAGTACGACAAGATCGTGCGCTCCACCCACGGGGTGAACTGCACCGGTTCCTGCTCCTGGAAGATCTACGTGAAGAACGGCCTGATCACCTGGGAAACCCAGCAGACCGACTACCCGCGCACCCGCAACGACCTGCCCAACCACGAACCGCGTGGCTGCCCGCGCGGTGCCAGCTACAGCTGGTACATCTACAGCGCCAACCGGCTCAAGTACCCGAAGATCCGCAAGCCGCTGCTCAAGCTCTGGCGTGAAGCGCGCCTGACGCTGGCACCGGTGGAGGCCTGGGCGAGCATTGTCGAGGACAAGGTCAAAGCCGACGCCTATAAGAGCAAGCGTGGTATGGGCGGTTTCATTCGCTCCAACTGGGAGGAGGTGAATGAGATCATCGCCGCCTCCAACGTCTACACCATCAAGCAATACGGCCCGGACCGCATCGTCGGCTTCTCGCCGATCCCGGCCATGTCCATGGTCAGCTACGCGGCGGGTTCGCGTTACCTGTCACTGATCGGCGGCGTGTGCCTGAGTTTCTACGACTGGTACTGCGACCTGCCGCCGGCCTCGCCGATGGTGTGGGGCGAGCAGACCGACGTGCCGGAATCGGCCGACTGGTACAACTCCAACTACATCATTGCCTGGGGCTCCAACGTCCCGCAGACCCGTACCCCGGATGCGCACTTCTTCACCGAGGTGCGCTACAAGGGCACCAAGACCGTGGCCATCACCCCCGACTACTCGGAAGTGGCCAAGCTCACCGACCTGTGGCTCAACCCCAAGCAGGGCACCGACGCCGCGTTGGCCCAGGCGTTCAACCACGTGATCTTCAAGGAATTTCACCTGGATAAACCGAGCGCGTATTTCACCGACTACGCCAAGCGCTTTACCGACTTGCCGGTGCTGGTGATGCTCAAGCCCATGAGCGGTTTTGCGCCCGGCGCCGGTTTCCAGCCGGACCGCTTCCTGCGGGCCTCGGACCTTACCGGCAACCTCGGCCAGGACAACAACCCGGAATGGAAAACCATCGCTCTCGACGAAAGTGGCGAGCTGGTTTCCCCGCAAGGCTCCATCGGCTACCGCTGGGGCGAGAAGGGCAAGTGGAACATTCTGGCCAAAGAAGGCGGTGAAGGCCGCGCCATCGACCTCAAGCTCAGCCTGATCGGTGACGACGTCGCCGAAGTGGCCTTCCCGTATTTTGCCGGCGAAGCCCACGAGCACTTCCAGCACGTGGCCGGCGATGCCGTGCAGTTCCGCCGCGTGCCGGTGCACAGCGTGACCCTGGCCGACGGCAGCGTGGCCAAGGTCGCCACGGTGTTCGACTTGTCCGCCGCCAACCTGGCCATCGACCGTGGCCTGGGCGGGCTCAATGTGGCCAAGGACTACGACGACGCCAGCGTGCCCGGTACCCCGGCGTGGCAGGAAGCGATCACCGGCGTCAGCCGCGAGAAAGCCATCCAGATCGCCCGCGAGTTCGCCGACAACGCCGACAAGACCCGTGGGCGCTCGATGATCATCGTCGGCGCGGCGATGAACCACTGGTATCACATGGACATGAACTACCGCGGGCTGATCAACATGCTCATGCTTTGCGGTTGCGTCGGCCAGACCGGCGGCGGCTGGGCCCACTATGTCGGCCAGGAAAAACTGCGTCCGCAATGCGGCTGGCTGCCCCTGGCGTTCGGCCTGGACTGGAACCGTCCGCCACGCCAGATGAATGGCACCAGCTTCTTCTACGGCCACAGCTCGCAGTGGCGCCACGAGAAGATGAACATGCACGACGTGCTCTCACCCCTGGCCGACAAGTCCCAGTTCCCCACCCACGCCCTGGATTACAACATCCGCGCCGAACGCGCCGGCTGGTTGCCCAGCGCGCCGCAACTCAACACCAACCCGCTGCGTATCTGCCGTGATGCCGCAGCGGCGGGCATGGACCCCAAAGACTACGTGGTCAAGTCCTGGCAGGACGGCACCTTGCGCTTCGCCTGCGAGCAACCGGACAGCCCGGTGAACTTCCCGCGCAACATGTTCATCTGGCGGTCCAACCTGCTCGGCTCGTCGGGCAAGGGCCATGAGTACATGCTCAAGTACCTGTTGGGCACCAAGAACGGCGTGATGAACGAAGACATCGGCTTTGGCGGCGAAAGCAAGCCCACCGAAGCCGAGTGGGTCGACGACGGCGCCATCGGCAAGCTCGACCTGGTGACCACTCTGGACTTCCGCATGTCGTCCACCTGCGTGTATTCCGACATCGTCTTGCCGACCGCCACCTGGTACGAAAAAGACGACATGAACACCTCGGACATGCACCCGTTCATCCACCCGTTGTCGGCGGCCATCGACCCTGCGTGGGAATCGCGTTCCGACTGGGAAATCTACAAGGGCATCGCCAAGGCGTTCTCGGCCATGTCGGTCGGCCACCTGGGCGTCGAGCAAGACCTGGTCACGGTCCCGCTGATGCACGACAGCGTCGGCGAGCTGGCCCAGCCGTTCGGCGGCACCGATTGGAAAAGCGCAGGCGTGGCACCGGTACCGGGCAAGAACGCACCGAACATGGCGGTGGTGGAGCGCGACTACCCGAACATCTACAAGAAATTCACCTCGCTGGGCCCGATGCTGGAAAAACTCGGCAACGGCGGCAAGGGCATCAACTGGAACACCGATGAAGAAGTCCAGTTCCTGGGTGAGCTGAACCATCACGAAGGCGACGCCGGCATCAGCCACGGCCGGCCGAAGATCGATACGGCGATCGATGCGGCCGAAGTCATTCTTTCCCTGGCCCCGGAAACCAACGGCAAGGTCGCGCTGAAAGCCTGGGCGGCGCTGTCGCAATTCACCGGCATCGACCACAGCCACCTGGCGATCTCCAAGGCGCATGAAGCCATTCGCTTTCGCGACATCCAGGCGCAGCCGCGCAAGATCATCTCCAGCCCCACCTGGTCGGGCCTTGAGGATGAACACGTGAGCTACAACGCCGGCTACACCAACGTCCATGAAAACATCCCATGGCGCACCATCACCGGCCGTCAGCAGTTCTACCAGGACCACCCGTGGATGCAGGCGTTCGGCGAGCAATTGATGAGTTACCGCCCACCGGTCAACACCCGCACCATCGAAGGCGTGAAGGGCAAGCGTAGCAACGGCGAGACCGAGATCGTGCTGAACTGGATCACCCCGCACCAGAAATGGGGCATCCACAGCACCTACAGCGACAACCTGCTGATGCTCACCCTGAGCCGTGGCGGCCCGATTGTGTGGCTTTCGGAAATCGACGCCAAGCGTGCGGGCATCGAAGACAACGACTGGATCGAATGCTTCAACGTCAACGGCGCGCTGACCGCCCGTGCGGTGGTCAGCCAGCGCGTCAAGGAAGGCATGGTGATGATGTACCACGCCCAGGAACGCATCGTGAACGTGCCCGGTTCGGAAACCACCAAGACCCGGGGCGGCCACCACAACTCGGTGACCCGCGTGGTGCTCAAGCCCACCCACATGATCGGCGGCTATGCCCAGCAGGCCTACGGCTTCAACTACTACGGCACGGTCGGGTGCAACCGCGATGAATTCGTTGTGGTGCGCAAGATGGCCAAGGTCGACTGGCTCGATGGCTCCAGCGGCGATGACCTGCCACGCCCATTGCCGACCGATATCGAGGAGAACTGAGATGAAGATTCGCTCACAGATCGGCATGGTGCTGAACCTGGACAAATGCATCGGCTGTCACACCTGCTCGATCACTTGCAAGAACGTGTGGACCAGCCGCGAAGGCATGGAATACGCCTGGTTCAACAACGTCGAGTCCAAGCCCGGCATCGGCTACCCCAAGGAATGGGAAAACCAGGACAAGTGGAAGGGCGGCTGGGTGCGCAACGCCAACGGCAGCATCAACCCACGCATCGGCGGCAAGTTCCGCGTGCTGGCCAACATCTTCGCCAACCCGGACCTGCCGAGCCTGGACGACTATTACGAGCCGTTCGACTTCGACTACCAGCACCTGCACACCGCGCCCCTGGGCGAGCACCAACCCACTGCGCGCCCGCGTTCGCTGGTGTCGGGCAAGCGCATGCAGAAGATCGAGTGGGGCCCCAACTGGGAAGAAATCCTCGGCACCGAGTTTGCCAAGCGCCGCAAGGACAAGAACTTCGACCAGATCCAGGCCGACATCTACGGTGAGTACGAAAACACCTTCATGATGTACCTGCCGCGCCTGTGTGAGCACTGCCTCAACCCGGCGTGCGCGGCATCGTGCCCCAGTGGCGCGATCTACAAGCGTGAAGAAGACGGCATCGTGCTGATCGACCAGGAAAAATGCCGTGGCTGGCGCATGTGCATCAGCGGCTGCCCGTACAAGAAAATCTACTTCAACTGGAAGAGCGGCAAGTCCGAGAAGTGCATCTTCTGCTACCCGCGTATCGAAGCCGGCATGCCCACCGTGTGCGCCGAAACCTGCGTCGGCCGGATTCGTTATCTCGGCGTGTTGCTGTACGACGCCGACCGTATCAGCGAAGTGGCCAGCACCGCCAACGAACATGACTTGTACGAGAAGCAACTGGAGATTTTCCTCGACCCCAATGACCCGGCGGTGATCCGCCAGGCCCTGGCCGATGGCGTGCCGCAGTCGGTGATCGACTCGGCCCAGCGCTCGCCGGTCTACAAGATGGCCGTGGACTGGAAACTCGCGCTGCCTCTGCACCCGGAATACCGCACCTTGCCGATGGTCTGGTACGTGCCGCCACTGTCGCCGATCCAGAACGCCGCAGCCGCCGGTACCGTGGGCATGAACGGCGTGATCCCGGACGTCGACAGCCTGCGCATTCCGCTGCGTTACCTGGCGAACATGCTCACCGCCGGCGATGAAAAACCGGTCAAGCGTGCGCTTAAACGTCTATTGGCGATGCGGGCCTTCAAGCGTTCCCAGCAAGTGGACGGCGTCGAAGACCTGCAAGTGCTCGAAGACGTCGGCCTGAGCGTGGCCCAGGTGGAAGAGATGTACCGCTACCTGGCCATCGCCAACTACGAAGACCGTTTTGTGGTGCCCAGCGCCCACCGTGAAGACGCCATGAGCGACGCGTTTGCCGAACGCTCCGGCTGTGGTTTCAGCTTTGGCAGCGGCTGCAGTGGCAGTTCCGACACCAACATGTTCGGCGCCAAGAAGGCCAATCGCCGCGACGTGCTCAAAACTGTACAGATCTGGGAGGACTGAGCCATGCGCATTCTTAAAGTGATCTCACTGTTGCTGGACTACCCCACTGAAACCCTGGTGAATGGCCGCGACGAGTTGGAACAGGCGATTGTCGAATCGCGGGAAATCAGCCCCAAGCAACGCGGCGCGTTGTTCGAGTTGCTGGAACTGATCTGCGCCAATGACTTGATGGACGGCCAGGAACATTACGGCGCGCTGTTCGGTCGCGGGCGGTCGCTGTCGCTGTTGTTGTTCGAGCACGTGCACGGCGAGTCCCGTGACCGTGGCCAGGCGATGGTCGACATGATGGCGCAGTACGAAGCCGCCGGGTTTGCCATTGGCGTCAAGGAGCTGCCGGACTATATCCCGCTGTACCTGGAGTTTTTGTCCACCCGCGAAGACATCGAAGCCCGCGAGGGCCTGGCGGATGTGGCGCACTTGCTGGCGTTGCTCGCGGCACGGCTGGACGAGCGTGAGAGCGGTTATGCCAGTTGTTTCCGTGCGCTGTTGCAGATCGCCGGCGCCGAGCCGCACCAGGCGGTGGCCGAGCTACGCGCCCAGGTCGCCGCCGAGCCGCGCGACGACTCCCTCGAAGCCCTGGACAAAATCTGGGAAGAGGAAGCCGTGGACTTTATGCAGGCCGAACAGCAGGACCGTTGCAGCGCTATGCCGAGCGCGCCAGGCAAGGCCCGCGAAGAAAGCGCGGTGCCGTTGCATTGGGTGGATTTTCAGCGAGAAGGGCAGGCCGCCGTGCCGGCCGCGGAGGTGGGCAATGTCTAAGTGGAATTTGCTGGTATTCGGGGTCTATCCCTATGTGGCGTTGGCGATCTGCCTGTTGGGCAGTTGGGCGCGGTTTGATCTGTCGCAGTACACCTGGAAGGCCGGCTCCAGCCAGATACTCAATAACCGCGGCATGCGCGTGGCGAGCAACTTCTTTCATGTGGGCGTGCTGTTTGTGCTGGCCGGGCATTTTGTCGGCCTGCTGACCCCGGCGGCGGTGTATCACCACGTGATCAGCACCGAGAACAAGCAGTTGCTGGCGATGGTCTCCGGCGGCTTCTTCGGCCTGCTGTGCCTGGTGGGCCTGCTGATGCTGGTCAAGCGCCGTCTGAGCGACCCGCGCGTGCGGGCGACCTCGAGCCCGTCGGACATCCTGATCCTGCTGGTTTTGCTCGCGCAATTGCTGCTGGGGCTGCTGACCATTGTCGCCTCCACCGGGCATATGGACGGTTCGGTCATGGTGATGCTCGCCGACTGGGCGCAGAACGTGGTGCTGTTGCGGCCGCTGGAAGCGGCGGCGTCGATCGCGCCGGTGTCGCTGATCTACAAGGCCCATGTGGCGCTGGGCCTGACACTGTTCGTGCTGTTCCCGTTTACCCGCCTGGTGCACATGGTCAGCGCACCGATCTGGTACCTGGGGCGTCGTTATCAAATCGTGCGGCAGAAGTAGTGAGGAGAACGTTATGACAACGGGATGCGGATGTGGTGGTGGGAATGGCGGCAGCGGCGGTTGCGGTTCATCGGCCAAGGAAGCGGTGATCGAGGTCGAGGCGCCTGTGGCGCCGGAACTGATCGCCAGCAGTGAGCAGGAGTGGCCGATCATCAGCGTCAACGGCGTGCCGGTCACGCCCGAGGCGATGGCCCTGGAGTTGCAGTATCACCCGGCCGAAAGCCGCGAGTCGGCGGTTTACCTGGCCGCTCGCGCCCTGGTGATTCGCGAGCTGCTGCAGCAGCGCATCGCCGCGTTGGGCCTGGCGGTGGAGATCGCCGCTGGCGAAAACCAAGAGGAAGCGGCCACGCGCTTGTTGCTGGAGCGCGAGGTCAAGGTGCCCGAGTGTGACGAGGCCACCTGTGAGCGTTATTTCGACAACAACCGTGGGCGTTTCCACAGTGCGCCGTTGCTGGCGGTGCGGCACATCCTGCTCGAATGCGCGCCGGACGATGCCGAGGCGCGCGATCTGGCGCGCAGCCAGGCAGAAGTCTTGCTGCTGAGCCTGGAAGAACAGCCGGGCCGGTTTGCCGAATTGGCCCTCACCTATTCGGCGTGCCCGTCCAAGGCCCAGGGCGGCTCGCTGGGCCAGATCAGCAAGGGCCAGACCGTCCCCGAACTGGAGCGCCAGCTGTTCACCCTGGCGCCGGGCCTGGCTGGCCAACCGCTGGAGAGCCGTTACGGCTGGCACGTGATCAGCATCGACCAGCGCATCGAAGGCCAGCCGCTGCCCTATGAAGCCGTGGCCGGTTCAATCCGCACCCAATTGCAGCAAGGCGTGTGGCAGAAGGCGTTGGTGCAGTACCTGCAAACCCTGATCGGTGCGGCGGACATCCGCGGCCTTGCGCTGCAAGGCGCCGACTCGCCGTTGGTGCAGTGACATGAGCCTGGTGGATGGGCTCGGCCGTTCAATCGATTACCTGCGCTTGTCGGTGACCGATCGCTGTGATTTTCGCTGTGTGTATTGCATGGCGCAAAACATGACGTTCCTGCCGCGCCAGCAGGTGTTGAGCCTGGAAGAACTGGAACGCCTGGCCAGGCTGTTTGTGGGGCAGGGCGTGCGCAAGATCCGCCTGACCGGCGGCGAACCGTTGATCCGTCCGGGCATTGTTGACCTGTGCCGCAACATCGCAGCGCTGCCTGGCTTGCGTGAATTGGTGATGACCAGCAATGGTTCGCAACTGGCGCGCTTGGCGCGGCCGCTGGTGGAGGCGGGGGTCAAGCGCATGAACATCAGCCTCGACAGCCTGGATGCTGCGCGCTTTAGGGCGATTACCCGCAACGGTGATCTGCGCCAGGTGCTCGACGGCATTGAGGCGGCGCGGGACGCGGGGTTCGAGCGGGTCAAGCTTAACTGCGTGGTGATGAAGGGACGCAATTTGGATGAGGTACCGGCGTTGGTGCGGTATGCGATCGAGCAGGGCATCGACATCAGTTTTATCGAGGAAATGCCCCTGGGAGATGTGGGGCGTTCGCGGGGGGAGACGTTCTGCGCCAGCGATGAGGTGCGCGCGGTGATTGCGCGGGAACATGGGTTGATCGACAGCACCGAGAACAGCGGCGGGCCGGCGCGGTATGTGCGGTTGGCGCGGCATCCCGGGACGCGCATCGGGTTTATTTCGCCTAATTCGCATAATTTCTGTGGCAGTTGTAATCGCGTGCGGATGACGGTGGAGGGGCAGTTGTTGCTGTGTCTGGGGCAGGAGCGGGCGGTGGATTTTCGAGGGTTGCTCAGGCGCTACCCACTCGACGATGGGCCGCTGGTTGAAGCCTTGCACGGGGCATTGGAAAGCAAGCCCTTACGCCATGATTTCACCGGGGCGGGAGAAGTGCAGGTGGTGCGGTTCATGAACATGAGCGGTGGCTAACGTCGAACTCGGTCAAAACTGTGGGAGCTGGCTTGCCTGCGATAGCGGAGTGCCAGACACAAAGACTGTCACTGATTCACCGCTTTCGCAGGCAAGCCAGCTCCCACATTTTGATCCTCGCTCGAACTTGATCCTGGTCAATGGCTGGCAAAGTGATTGACCGTAGTCTCACTGCATATTGTGTTCAAAGAATTAAAAATACCTATATGTAGTGTTTGGAGCCCCCTGATGCAAAGCACCCTCAGCCCGTTGGTCAGTACCCGATTGCAAAAGCGCGACGGCAATCTAGTCCCTTTCAACCCCGAAAAAATCCGCCAGGCCCTGATCGCCGCCGGCACCGCCACCAGCGACTATCAAACCAGTGACGTCGACCTGCTGCTGGGCGCTGTCCTGGCACGGCTCAGAGGCATCGAACAACTGGATGTAGAGCAAGTCCAGGACAGCGTCGAGCGCGTGTTGATGGACGCCGGCTACTTCCTGTCGATGCGCGCCTACATCGTCTACCGCGAGCAACACGGCCGCTTGCGCCGCGACCGCAAGACGCTGATCGAAGTCGCCACCTCGATGAACGAATACCTCGACCGCGAAGACTGGCGCGTGCAGGCCAATGCCAACCAGGGTTATTCCCTGGGTGGGCTGGTGCTGAATGTGGCGGGCAAGGTCACCGCCAATTATTGGCTGGATGAGGTCTACAGCGAGCAGATCGGCCGGGCGCACCGCGAGGCGGACCTGCATATCCATGACCTGGACATGCTCGCCGGCTATTGCGCCGGCTGGTCCTTGCGGACGTTGCTGCACGAAGGGCTCAACGGCGTGCCGGGGCGAGTGGAGGCGGGGCCGCCCAAGCACTTGGGCAGCGCCCTGGGGCAGATGGTCAACTTCCTCGGCACCCTGCAAAACGAGTGGGCCGGCGCCCAGGCGTTCAGTTCGTTCGACACGTATCTGGCGCCCTATGTGCGCAAGGACCAATTGAGTTACCCCGAAGTGCGCCAGGCGCTGCAGGAGTTCATCTACAACCTCAACGTGCCATCGCGCTGGGGTACCCAGACGCCGTTTACCAACCTGACCTTCGACTGGGTATGCCCCGAAGATCTGCGCGAGCAAATCCCGGTGATCGGCGGCGAGGAAATGCCGTTTGCCTATGGCGACCTGCAAGCGGAAATGGAGCTGATCAACCGCGCCTACATCGAAGTGATGCAGGCCGGCGATGCCAAGGGCCGGGTGTTCACTTTCCCGATTCCGACCTACAACATCACCCACGACTTCCCCTGGGACAGCGACAATGCCGACCGCCTGTTCGAGATGACGGCACGCTATGGCTTGCCGTATTTCCAGAACTTCCTCAATTCGGATATGCAGCCTAACCAAGTGCGTTCGATGTGCTGCCGCCTGCAACTGGACGTGCGCGAATTGCTCAAGCGCGGCGGCGGGCTGTTCGGCTCGGCGGAGCAGACCGGCTCCCTGGGCGTGGTGACGATCAACTGCGCGCGCCTGGGCTACCTGTTCAAGGGCGACACCTCAGGTTTGCTGCAGCGCCTGGACAGCCTGATGGAATTGGCCATGGAAAGCCTGGAGGTCAAGCGCAAGGTGATCCAGCATCACATGGACGCCGGGCTCTACCCCTACACCAAGCGCTACCTGGGCACGCTGCGCAATCACTTCTCCACCATTGGCCTGAATGGCATGCACGAGATGCTGCGTAATTTCAGTGCCGACGAGCAGGGCATGCACACCGAGCAGGGGCGCGCGTTTGCCCTCAAGTTGCTCGACCATGTACGCGCCACTTTGCTGCGCTTCCAGGAAGAAACCGGCCACCTCTACAACCTCGAGGCAACCCCGGCCGAAGGCACCACTTACCGCTTCGCCAAGGAAGACCGCAAGCGTTACCCGGACATTCTGCAAGCGGGCAGCGACGTCGCGCCGTATTACACCAACTCATCGCAACTGCCGGTGGGCTTCACCCAGGACCCGTTCGAAGCCCTGGAACTGCAGGACGAACTGCAATGCAAATACACCGGCGGCACCGTGTTGCACCTGTACATGGCCGAGCAGATTTCCTCGACCCAGGCCTGCAAGCAATTGGTGCGCAAGGCGCTGGGGCGGTTCCGTCTGCCGTACCTCACGGTCACGCCGACGTTCTCGATCTGCCCGGTACATGGCTACCTCGCCGGTGAGCATGAGTTCTGTCCCAAGTGCGATGACGTGCTGGCCCTGGCCGCGCAGTCCTGAATCGATTTCCCAATCCGCAAGGAGTTCCACCATGCAAGCATCCCAGCCACAACGTCAGCGCTGCGAAATCTGGACCCGGGTGATGGGCTACCACCGGCCGGTGTCGGCGTTCAATCCCGGCAAGCAGTCCGAGCACAAGGAACGCGTGCACTTCACTGAAACGGCGGCTGCGGTCGGGCGCCAATGAGTCGAGCGCTACGGGTCGGGGGCATGGTGCCCCTGACCACCCTCGACTACCCCGGCATGCTCGCCTGCGTGCTGTTCTGCCAAGGCTGCGCCTGGCGTTGCCGTTACTGCCACAACCCTGGCCTGATCCCGCCGCGCGCGAGCACCGAGGTGGATTGGCGCCGGGTGCTGCTGTTCCTGCAGCGGCGCCGGGACTTGCTCGATGCGGTGGTGTTCAGCGGTGGCGAACCGACGTTGCAGGAAGGCCTGCCGGCGGCCATGGACGAAGTGCGCGCGATGGGCTTTCACATCGGTCTGCACAGCGCGGGGATCAAGCCGGGCGGGTTTGCCAATGCGCTGCGCCATGCCGACTGGGTCGGGTTTGACGTCAAGGCGCTGGCCGAAGACTGCCAGTCGATTACGCAGGTCAGGGGCAGCGGCGCCGCCAACTGGCGCAGCCTCGATGCCTTGCTTGCCAGTGGCGTGGAGTACGAATGCCGCACCACGGTGCATTGGCACCTGATCGACCCATCGCGCCTGTTACTGCTGGCCCAGCGTTTGCAAGCCCGTGGTGTGCAGCGTTTCGCCGTGCAGATGGTGCGCACGGCCAGCATGCTCGACACGCAATTGCCGAGTGCGCCGCTACAGGCCGCGTTGCCGGAATTATGGGGGCGTTTGCGCGAGTTGTTTCCCGCTTTTGTATTGCGCGGGTGATCAGCGTTCTCGTGCGGTTTTATAGAGGCTGCCCATGCTGGGCAGGTGTTCATCAAAGGAATGTACGGAATGAAGCAGTTAACCACGGCGCAACGCATTGTCATCGGTTTCGCGATTGCGCCGTTGGCCCTGGTCGGTCTGGTGTTCTACGCCTTGCACGACCTGGCAACCCTCAAGCAGCAATCCGAGCAGATCGTGCAGCAGGATTGGCCCCGGATCGCACCGATCATGGTGATCGCCACCGGCGTGCGCGATAACGGCCGCAACACCCGCGACCTGCTGATCGACCAGGACAACAGCCTGGCCCAAGAGGCCATCGGCACCACGCGGCAGCGCATCACCCAGGCGTTTGCCACCCTTGAGCCGCTGCTCGACACCGCCGAAGGCAAGGCCGCCTACGCCACCTTGAAGTCCCATCGCGAAACCTACGTGGCCGCCTTCACCCAGGTGCAGGCGCTGATCAAACAGGGCGCCCGCGAGCAGGGCCTGGCCCAGCTCAAGCAACAGGTGATGCCGGCCGAGCTGGACGTGTTCAAGAGCCTGGATGCGTTGATGGCCATGCAGGGACGCCTGTTTGCCGAGCGCGAACAGGCGGCGCAGGTGCTGTACGACGAGGCCCGGCGCAACATGCTCGGGCTGTTCCTGTTGTGCATGGTTTTGGTGGTGGCTGCCGCCGTGATCGTCACGCGCAGCGTGATCCGGCCCTTGGGTGGCGAGCCGGACGAAGCCGCCCGCGTGCTGAGCCATATCGCCCAGGGCGACCTGACCGTTGTGGTGCCACTGGGCAACAGCGCCGAAGGCAGCGTGATGCGCAACCTGCACCAGATGCAACAGAACCTCAATCAGATGGTGCGGCACATCGCAGCGTCGGTGGACGGCGTGGCCAGTTCGTCCGAAGAGCTGAGCGCGGTGAGCGGCCAGACCAGCAGCAGCTTGCAGGCCCAAGGCCAGGAAATCGAACAGGCGGCGACGGCGGTGAACCAAATGACCGCCGCCGTCGACGAAGTGGCGCGCAATGCGGTGAGCACCAGCGAGGCCTCGCGCCTGTCGGAACAGACCGCCCAACGCGGCCGGGCCCAGGTGCAGGAGACCGTAGCGTCGATCAACACCCTGGCGAGCGGCGTAGTGGAAACCTCCGAACGTATCCAGCAACTGGCCGGGCGCGTGCAGGACATCAGCAGCGTGCTGGACGTGATCCGCAGCATTGCCGACCAGACCAACCTGTTGGCCCTCAACGCCGCCATCGAAGCGGCCCGCGCCGGCGAGGCCGGGCGTGGGTTCGCGGTGGTGGCCGATGAGGTACGCGCATTGGCGCATCGCACCCAGGCGTCGACCCAAGAGATCGAACAGATGATCGGCAATATCCGCCAGGACACCGAGCAGGCGGTGGCCGCCATGCACAACAGCAGCGAGCGGGTGCAGGCCACCCTCGGCGTGGCACAGCGCTCCGGGGAGGCACTGGATGAAATTACCCGGTCTATCTCGCAGATCAATGAGCGCAACCTGCTGATCGCCAGCGCCACCGAAGAGCAGGCGCTGGTGGCGCGGGAGGTGGATCGCAACCTGGTGGGCATCCGCAACCTGTCGCAGCAGGTGTTGCAGGGAGCGATGCATACGCAGACGGCGGGGCAGGACCTGGCCGGGATGGCGGGCGCGCTGCATCAGATGGTGGGGCGGTTCAAGGTGTAGCGGCGACTCTCTAAACTGTAGTGAGCGGGCTTGCCCCGCGCCGGGTGGCGAAGCCGCCCTAAATCAGCCGACTCGGTTATAGCTGGAAAACGGAGGTGCCTTTGTTTGGGCGGCTTCGCCACCCAGCGCGGGGCAAGCCCGCTCACTACAGCGACAGCGCCGCACCACCCTGAGGCGCCAATACCACACCAAAGGGCCGAAACAGTGCGCGATCGCCCTGACTTGATGCGGATCAAGTACCGGCGCGCATTGGATGATTAATGTGAACACACCGTTCGCCGGCAAGGACTCCCATCATGGCCAAGCCTTTTCCTTTGCACCCCAAACACCCCGAGCGCATCTGCTGGGGGTGTGACCGCTACTGCGCCGCAACCGACCTGGCCTGCGGCAACGGCGCCGACCGCACCATGCACCCGGCAGAGATGCTCGGTGACGACTGGTACGAACATGGCGACTGGGGGCTCGCGCCCGAGCCGCCGACTGCGGATGAGCCGTCAGCTGCCTGATCGGCTTTTTGGCTGGCTGTCTTCTTCGGAATCTTTACGGTTATCGGCAGGCTCAGCCGGTTTGCTCGGCTGCTCGTCGGCCTCTTTACCTTTCTTGTCGCTGTCGGAGGGGCTGCTGGGGTAGTTCCCCGGGGGAAGGGCGGAACCGCTGGCGCTGTCACCACTCAAGAGGTTCGCGGCAGGTTCAGGGTTGTCGCCAAAGGCGGCGAGAGCAGGGCCAGTCAGCAGGGCTGACAAGCCGACGATAAGCAAAATCCGTTGGGACAATCTGGTCTTCATGACGCAATCCCCTATCGTTTAGATAATTCGTCTGATAACACTCGGATAGCCCCGCAGCCTGGATCATCTCCAGGCTGCGGTCATGCCTTAATCAAGCCGCCATTGGCTTGGCCGAAAGCGACTTCTTATACGCCGCTTTCATGGCTTCCATTTCGGCACCCAGCTCTTCGAGCTGCGCCTTGCCCAGCAACTTTTTAGCCTGTGGGAACATCTCGCTTTCCTCTTCTTCGATATGGTGCTCAAGCAGCTCCTTGACCACTTTGACGCGGCCCGAGAACTCGGTGGTGGACGGGTCGGTCTGCTTCAGGTCCGGCAGTACCAGCGAGTCCACGGTACGGTGCTCTTCCTTGGCTTCGTGGTACATGATGTCCTGTTCCTTGCCGCCGGCTTTGCGGAAAGCCGGGTAGAGGATTTCTTCTTCAAGCTTGGTGTGCAGCGTGATTTCCATCTCCAGCTTGGCCAGCAGCTCAGTACGTTTTTTAACCCCGCGTTCGGTGGACTCGCTCAATTGAGTCAACAGGGCCTTCACGCGTTCGTGGTCGGCGATGAGCAGGTCAATGGCATTCATGGGTGACACCTCACGGAAAACTCAGGGCGTGTCGAAATGCACGCCTCGTCCATGGGAGTAGTGCATCAGTTGTACCAACTCTGCTTATTTATAAATATTCAATAGATTCAAGTAGATAAGTAGATTTGTAAGCTGTGCTGGTCGTGCAGGTTGCATGGTTGGCCTTGGGGTACATTGCATTCCACAACGAAGCGGCGCCCGCTCGAATTTTAATGGAACCCTGACGGCAAATACTTGACCTAATGCATACGACCTAGGAGGTGAAGCATGGAAATCCAATATATCTGGATTGGTTTGGCAGTGATTCTGTTGCTGGTGGAATTGTGGGCGATCAACGTTGTGTTGCGCAGCACCGGTGGCTGGGAGACCAAGGGGTTGTGGCTGATCATACTGATCTTCGTCCCATTGTTTGGCCTGATTGCCTGGGCGATGTTCGGCCCAAAACGTGAGATGCCGGAGCACCGCAGGAGCTGAGGCAAACACCGTTCGGGCAACCTGCACAGGGCTTCGCATCGCAAGATGCGGAGCCTTTTTCGTTGCGGTCGAGCTCAGCCGCATAACGCACAACGCCCCGAATCATTCGGGGCGTTGTTTTGCATCCGCAGCGACTCAGCCAGCCAGTGCCTTGGCAATCGCCTCGTTGAACGCCGGCAGATCGTCCGGGGTGCGCGAGGTGATCAACGTCCAGCCATTGGCCGTGCACAGCTTGACCTCGGCATCGACCCAACCGGCGGCGCCGGCGTTTTCCAGGTCAATGCGAACACTCTTGTAGGAGGTCAGCGTCTTGCCCTTGACCACGCCGGCATCGATCAGCGCCCACGGGCCATGGCAGATGGCAGCAATGGGCTTGCCGGCTTCGGCGAAGTCCTTGATCAGGCGCAGCGCCGCTGCATCCTGACGCAAGGTGTCGGCATTGACCGTCCCGCCTGGGATAACCAGGGCGTCAAAGTCCTTGCTGACCACATCCGACAGTTGCACGTCGGACTCCACGGTCTGGTCCTTTTCGGTGTCGCCGACAAAGGTCTGGGTGGTCCCGCCTTTGCTGGAGCCATGGGTCACGGTGGCGCCAAAACCGCGTAGCGCTTCCAGAGGCTTGAGCAATTCATCGCGCTCGATGCCGGTGTTGGACGTGATGATCAGGATTTTCTTCCCGTTGAGTTGCGCACTCATGTTCGGATGCCTCCTGTGCAGTGAATGAAATTACTTGGCGTACTTGCTTTGCAGCTCCTTGGCTTTTTGCAGGTGCTGTTCCAGGGTCGGCAGCTTCTCGCTGGCGAAAGCCTTCAGTTCGGCGTTGTCCGACGAAGTGGACTCTTTCTTGAACAGTTCGACCGCCTGTTCATGGGCGTTGACCTGGTTGTTGGCGTAGGCCTTGTCGAACGATTCGTCGCGCATTTCGAGGATGGCTTTCTTGGCCTTGTCCATCAGGGCGGCGTCGTCCGGCACTTCCAGATCGTGTTTCTTGGCCAGCGCCATCAGCTCCTGGTTGGTTTTGGTGTGGTCATCAATCATGTGCTGGGCGAAACTTTTCACGTCAGCCGAGCCGCTCTTTTGCAGCGCGAGCTTGCCGGCTTCGATTTCGGTGATACCGCTTTGCGCAGCCCCGTCGACGAAGTCATTGGAGGTGGCCGCCATGGCGACGGAAATCGAACCGGCGACCAGTGCGAAAGTCAGGCCCATCTGTTTCATCAGCTTGGTAGTCATGGTGTATCTCCTTGTGGATGACGTGATGTCGTTACCTGAAAATTGAGCCGGGGCCTGCGCAAAAGGTTTAATTTTTTTTGGATTTTTTTCGCCAGTGGTGGGACGGGCAATTTACTTGAACTATCGAAATGCGTCGGGCTCTGCTGCATAACTGCCCCGGCTTTTTCGCGGGCTTTCATTGCCAGGAGATGCACCGTGACCGATCACAACCCCGCCGACAAAACCCCCGATCCCATCAGCTCCGAGCAGACGCAAACAGGCAGCGAACGGCCTTCGAAGGGGCAGACCCTGGAGCACCCGAATCCTGATACCAAAACCGTCGACAAAGTGATCACGCCGACTTCGATCAAGGACACCGAGCGCCAGACCGACGCTATCAATGAACAGGCCGCCAAGGCCGAGCGCAAATTGGACCGCTAGGCATGGCCAAGGCTATTTCGGCGTCCGAGCTGGGCATAGAGCTTCAGCGCGAAGATGACGCCAGCCTGTTCAAGTGGTTTATCGCCAGTTTCCTGATGGGTAAGCGAATCCAGGCGCCGATTGCCGCGCAGGCCTACAAGGTGATCGTTGAAGAGCAGGGTTGCGACACCGCGCGCAAATTGCAGCACTGCACGTCGCGTGAGTTGGTGGCCATGCTCGGCCGCGCGCATTACGTGCGTTATGACGAGACCACGGCGCAACGCCTGCTCGACCTCAGCGCCAAGCTGAACGCCGAATACGCGGGCAGGATCACCCGGATCCGCAGCGCCAGCGATAGCCGTCAAGCCTTTGAAAAGCGCCTGGCGGAGTTTGACGGAGTCGGGCCCAAGACCATCGAGATTTTCATGCGCGATGCCGCCAAGGTGCTGTTTTGACCGCACCGCTCTACGTGGGGTGTGCCGGCTGGAGTCTGCCGCGTGAGGCCTGGCCAGCCTTTACCGGCGAGGGTACGCATTTGCAGCGCTACGCTTCACGCTTCAATGCGGTGGAAATTAACAGTTCGTTTTATCGCCCCCACTTGGCCAAGACCTATGAGCGCTGGGCGCAATCGGTGCCGGCGACATTTCGTTTTTCGGTCAAGGTGCCCAAGCGCATCACCCACGAATTGCGCTTGCAGCGCTGCGAAACGGCGCTGGATGAGTTTCTTGCCCAATGCGTGCAATTGGGCGCAAAGCTTGGCTGCCTGCTGGTGCAGTTACCGCCTTCGTTGCACTTCGAACCGGTGGTGGCCAGCGTTTTTTTCAGAGCGTTACGCCAGCGCTTTACCGGCGATGTGGTGCTCGAACCGCGTCATCCGAGCTGGTTGGCCGCTGAGGGCCTGCTGCAGGACTTGCAGATAGGCCGCGTGGCCGCCGACCCGCCGGTGATCGAGACGGGCGACGCGCCGGCCGGCTGGCAGGGCGTGCGGTATTGGCGCCTGCATGGAACGCCGCGTATTTACCACAGTGCTTATGGGCCGGAACGGGTGCAGGCCTTGTCGCGGCTGTTGACCCGGTCCGTGCAGGACGGCATTCCCACTTGGTGCATCTTCGATAACACCGCCAGCGGCCATGCCACGTCCGATGCCTTGTCCCTACTCGACCTCTATGCGCAACACTTCCAGCCCTAACTGCTCATAAGCTTGCACGCTTGGCACATGCCACTCGGTAATCAACGTGTGGATGCGGCTGCACGGTGCCACCACGAAGGGCTCCACCGCGCCGAGCTTGTCTGCCAGGGTCACCGCCACCACGTGGGAGGCGCTGTCGAGCAACGCCTGTTTGACCGCCACTTCGTCAAAATGCAGCGAACTGATGCCCACTTGCGGGTGCAGGGCGCAGACCCCGGTAAACAGCAGGTCGGCCTTGATGCTCTGGATCAGGCGCACGGTTTCGTGGCCGCTGGTGGACAGGGTCGCCGGGTTGAGCTGGCCGCCGGTCAGGATCACTTTTACGTCGGAGTGGTCGGCCAGTGCGATGGCGATCATCGGCGACGTCGTGACCACGGTCAGGCGGATCGAGCGGGGCAGCGACTGGGCGATCTGTAAGGTAGTGGACCCCGAATCGAACATCACAATCTGGCCATCTTCCACGCGCTCGGCCGCCAGCCGGGCAAGGCGGCGCTTGGCTTCGTTGGTTTCGCCGACACGGGTGAAGAAGTCTTTGCCGGTGTCCTTGGGCCGCGGCAGGGCGCCGCCGTGTACACGCTGCAACAGCCCGGCGGCGGCGAGTTCGCCGAGGTCGCGGCGGATGGTGTCCGCGGACACGGCAAAGTGTTCCACCAAGTGCGCGGCGTTGACTTTGCCGTCGCGTTCCAACAGCAACAGGATCTTTTGCTTGCGCAAGGAAGGCAAGTCGATGGCTTGATGGGTGCTTTGCATGGTTATGCATCTTTTTGCGGGTTTATGCGAGGTTAGCCGCGGCGCGTTATAAACACAATAACTGGTTGCGCAGCCAACAGGCGGCTACTCTCAGCGTTCAGTTCAGGGAGAGGAGAGCTCGATGTCGTTGATGACCACCATCGAAGATTTACGCAGGCTGGCGCAAAAACGTGTCCCACGGATGTTCTACGACTACGCCGATTCCGGCTCCTGGACTGAAAGCACCTACCGCGCCAATGAAAGCGATTTTGCCAGCATCAAATTCCGCCAGCGGGTGGCGCGCAATATCGATGAACGATCGATCCGCGCCACGATGATCGGCCAGGACATGGCCATGCCGGTGGCCCTGGCGCCGACCGGGTTGGCCGGCATGCAGCACGCCGACGGCGAGATCCTCACCGCCCGCGCCGCTGCCGCGTTTGGCCTGCGTTACACCTTGTCGACCATGAGCATCTGCTCCCTGGAAGACATCGCCGAGCACGTCGGCAAGCCCTTCTGGTTTCAGCTGTATGTGATGCGCGACCGCGCGTTTATCGAGCAGTTGATCGAGCGCGCCAAGGCTGCCGGTGTGGATGCGCTGGTGCTGACCCTCGACCTGCAGATCCTCGGGCAACGCCACAAAGACCTGATCAACGGCCTGTCGGCACCGCCCAAACTGACTTTGCCGAATATCCTTAACATGGCCACCAAGCCACGCTGGGTGATGGGCATGCTCGGCACCCGGCGCCGTGGCTTCGGCAATATCGTCGGGCATGTCAAAGGGGTGGCCGACATGAGTTCACTGTCTTCCTGGACCGCCCAGCAGTTCGACCCGCGCTTGAGTTGGGACGATGTGGAGTGGATCAAGAAGTGCTGGGGCGGCAAGTTGATCATCAAGGGCATCCTTGATGTGGAAGATGCGCACCTGGCCGCCAATTCCGGCGCCGACGCATTGGTGGTCAGCAACCACGGTGGGCGCCAACTGGATGGCGCGCCGTCGAGCATCAGCCAACTGCCGGCGATTGTGGATGCGGTGGGCGAGCGCATTGAGGTGTGGCTTGATGGTGGCATTCGTTCCGGCCAGGACGTGCTCAAGGCGATGGCCCTGGGTGCCAAAGGCACCATGATCGGCCGCGCGCACCTGTATGGCTTGGGTGCGATGGGCGAGGCAGGCGTGACCAAGGCACTTGACATCATCGCCCGTGAGTTGGAAGTGTCGATGGCGCTGTGTGGGTATAACGATATACGCGATGTGAATCGCGAGATTTTGTTGCCGGGTACCTTTCCCGAAACGGTTTACCGAGCAAAAAAATCGTAAAAATATAAAAAGAGTTGTCCACGGAAACCGTGGGTATCTCTGTGGATAACTTTGCGAAGCCCCGGCAGGGTTGGCGATTTGAGCCGAGATCATTATTTGATCAACTTCTGTTTTGGCCCAGCATGGGCTGGGTTTGCGCTTGACAGGCCAGCGCGAACCCAGTGCCGAAAAGCATTTTTACGAGTCGCCGCTACGGCCTGTGGAGTGCGTCACAACCCGGGGCGGCATCTTCACTTGCATCAGCTTGTCCAGCGCCTGGCCATAACTGCGACCGGCCAGACTCATGCTGTTGTTATGGCTGGCACCCGGCACCAATAAAAGCCGTTTGGGTTCCCGGGCGGCCTCAAACAGTTGCTGGCTGAAACGCGGCGGCACATAGCGGTCGTCCAGCCCGTGGACCACCAGTAGTGGCATATGGATGTCGGCAATCTTGTCGATCGAATCGAACTTTTGCGACAGCAGCCAGCGCACCGGCAACGAGGTGTTCGCCACCGCCGTGGCCACATCCGCCAGCGAAGTAAAGGTCGATTCGATCACCAGCCCGCGCACCGGCAGCGGCGTTTGCCTGCCCAGCTCGGCAGCCAGGTCGATGGCCACCGCGCCGCCCAGGGAATGCCCGTAGATCAGGCGTTTGCCGGGGTCAGGTTGCAGCACCTGAAACCGCTCCCAGGCGATGCGCGCGTCTTCGTATACGGTGGTTTCCGACGGCAGCTCGCCGTGGCTATCGCCGAAGCCGCGATAGTCGAAGGCCAGAACCGAGTAGCCCAGGGCATGCAATTGCTCGATGCGAAACAACTGCCCGGTCAGGTTCCAGCGTACGCCGTGCAGGTAGAGGATGGCGGGTGCGTCCTTGTTGTCCGCCGGGTACCACCATCCATGAATCGTCTGCCCTGACTTGAAACTGGCCGGTTTCAGTTCAAATTCCTGCACGGCCTTGGGCAAGCCGCTGTACCAGCTGGCGGTGCCCGGTTCGATGCGAAACACCAGTTCACGCTCCTTGTGTTGCAGCACGGCGCACCCCACCGGCAGGCCGACGATCAACAAGGCCATGCACACCAGGGGAAACCAGCGCAGGCTCAGGCGCGAGAGAAAACGAGAGGGCATGAAGGTTCCAGGGAAAAGGTGAAGCAGGGGTTTTACCAGATGGCCGCCACGGGCAGGAATTAATACGACAGCCGTAAACGGGGATTGCTTGCAAAGTGTTACAGCTTCGCAATCGAGCCGTCACCTTGACGCTGACGCCGCCACCGCGACATGCTCTGGCTCCTTTGAGCCAAGGACTGATCATGGACAACAGCTCCGTTCGCATTACCGCCGAAGAAACCCTCTCGGAAAACTGGTACCTGCTGAAAAAATACAGCTTCGACCTGCGCCGCCGCGACGGCAGTTGGCAAGCCCAGACCCGCGAGGTGTACGACCGCGGCAACGGCGCGACCATCCTGCTGTACAACCGCGCACAGCGCACGGTGTTGTTGATTCGCCAGTTCCGCATGCCCACCTTCGTCAATGACTACCACGGGTACCTGATCGAAGCCGCAGCCGGGTTGCTCGACAATGCCAGCCCCGAGGAACGCATCCGCCTGGAAGCGGAAGAGGAAACCGGCTACCGCGTGGGGCATGTGGAGAAGGTCTATGCGGCGTTCATGAGCCCAGGCTCGGTGACGGAGCGGATTCACTTTTTCATCGGTGAATACCAGCCTGGGGATCGGGTTGGAACCGGTGGCGGGCTGGCGGAAGAGGGGGAAGATATCGAGGTGCTGGAGCTGGGTTTCGAGCAGGCGTTGGGGATGGTGCAGGGCGGTGAGATTGTGGATGGAAAGACCATCATGCTGCTGCAGCATTTGGAGTTGCGGATGCTTAAAGAGGGATGGTGAGCCCGCATTCTCCCGGGCAAACCTGCGTTGCCATTGATCGTTCCCACGCATTGATCGTTCCCATGCTCCGCGTGGGAATGCCGCCTGGGACGCTCCGCGTCCCGCCGCGTGACGCAGAGCGTCACGGGATGCGTTACCACGCGGAGCGTGGGAACGATCAAATAGACCCTGAACCATATCTCTGTTCCTGGAATGATTCGGCCCAGCGCAGACAGAAGTCATGTTGCTCCTGTATGTCGTTGGTCAGATCACATTCTTCATAGGCAAAGATATGGACAAGTTCACCGTCTGGCTGTCCCATCGTCAGCTCATACGCAACAAGGCCATTTGACATATGGGAAGACATGCCGGATGTATGCACATTGATCCTGGCGCCCTTGCACAAGAATTGGATGTCTTTCAAATCGGCTCTCATCAGGCCGAAGCTGTCGTACAGGTCGAGTGCGGTATAGGTTTTACGCAGCCCGTTGTTCAGCAGTAAGTTAAGGGTTGGCTTGCCCCCTTCGTATTCGACCACTGCGTTTTCACGGATACCGTTTTTGATGAGGGTGATCTCACGTGATTTCATGGGTATGTCCTATTAGGATTCAATATCGTGTACCCCTTGAAGGTGCCATCTCAGTTGTTCGGATTTGGACCGCTGTGCGGCCCAACGCGAGCAAGCTCGCTCGCCAGAGGAGTAGGTGTCGCTTCCTTGGGCGTCGTTCAGAGTTTTCCATTTGATGAGGTTGCGTTTTTGAGGATTGATATAACATGCCTCAACCAAGTTATTCCGTCGGGCCATTCGCTGCGATAATAATAGTAGCAGCCGATATCGCTGAGTAAGTAATCTTCAAGCTCTTGTTCTGTCTTTCCGCTGCGCATCAGCTTATCTAGTTCTGCTTGCACTTCTAATAACGTATCTTCAGAAGATTCGGAGATGAAAAAATCAATAACGTCGTCCGCTTTTTTGTGGTCATCAATCCAGTCTTGATTGAAGAAGCCAGCAAGAAACTGCTGTAATTCGGGAAAGTCTTGATTCATGGGTTTGGAAATCCAGTATGAATTCGGTAGCCAGTTTGCATGTTATGGGCTCTGCGGATTATCAGGTAAATTTCCTTTCCAGAACCTCTGTTTTGCTGTTCTTTTTAAAGCTTGTGCCTACGGGGTGTTTGGTTTTTTGAGTGATGACGGTTTGATTACTTGTTCCTTTTAAAAGCTTATCGATTTTTGCTTTATTTTCGTCCAGTACGGTCGATACCTCCCGCTCCGCTGTTGCTCTATCGATCGTTCCAACGCTCCGCGTGGGAATTCCGCCTGGGACGCTCCGCGTCCCGCCGTGTGAAGCTCCGCGTCACGGGATGCATTACCACGCGAAGCGTGGGAAACGATCAAGTTGTTTTTAACTTCCTGGCTTCGAAGTGTTGTAATAGTTTTTTAAGCAGTTTAAAAGAACTTGCATAAATTTATTTTGGTCAATTACAGGTGCGCTGAAATAAGTCGCCATTGTTTTAAAGATCGAATCAAAACTGTCGTTTATGGCGAGAAAGTGTGTTATTGAGTCGATGAACCACTCTTGCTCAGCTTTCGTGTAATTCTGGAAGTCTGGTTTGGTTAATTTGTCAAAAAGTTCTATAAGTTCTTTCTCGTTGTTTATGTTTTTTGATGCGATAAATTTTTCTCGCTCTATATCATCCGTGTTTTCAATGTCGTAAGTGAACAGTAGTCCACGGATTATGGACAAGCTGGGCTTGTTTTTCATTTCATCATCACTCCGTGTAAGCTGTTTTTGGGTCGCCTTGGTTATTTAATATCACCCTTGCTTTGCGCTTCTGACTGTATCCCATTCCATTATTTGAGTATCCTTCACCAATAATCTTGTCCATGTCCATAGGTCTCATTGATGCGGCGAGTCCGTTTCTTCTAAAGATGAGCTGGGCTCGGTATATCGAATTTAATTGGTCCCGGTGGCTGAGATATTTAGTTGCGGCCGGTGGGTATTTAGGTTCCCCTGTGTTCGGACCTGACGTGTAGCGTTCAATAATTCCTGTCGTCGGGTTTTTTGCGGTATTCAATCGTTCGAGCTGAGATTCGAGTGTTGTTTGCGCGCCATGTTTCTCAAGGAAATGTGCTCCTAGAATTGATTTCTCAAGTTCGTCCAGGCGCCTATAGGCGTTCGCTTCAGCAAGTTTATCAACTCTTGCCTGACGTTCAGCGCGCGTCAGTTGGGGTAAAGCGGCCTCTCCGTCGTTAACACTTGGCGCAGAGCTTTGTGCAGTAGCGTTCGGTTTGCAACCATCTTTACCAGGACATGAGTTCAATCCTAACGGATCCACCCAGCCTGTAGGGTTAGGCACGTACTGGTAAGCGTTGATCCCACCCGCCAGCTTCACCGGATCCGGCGTCAGGTAACGACCAATATCCGGATTGTAGTAGCGATGGCGGTTGTAGTGCAGCCCGCTTTCCGGATCGAAGTACTGCCCTTGGAAGCGCAGCGGATTTTCAACTTTATCGGCGTCGAGGCGGGTGATTTCGCCGTAGGCACGGTAATGCGCGGACCAGACGATTTTTCCGTCCGGGGCGGTGAGCTCTTGGGGCGTACCGAGGTGGTCGAGTTGATAGTGGTAGGGCTTCGCTTCTTTTGGGCCAAACCCTTCCAATAGGGCTAGTGGCCGGAAACTGTCCGGTTCGTAGAGATAGCTGCGGTGACGGTCCGCATGGTGTTCGGCGATGAGTTTGTCGCCTTGCCAGAAGAACTCGGTGGTGATGCCGTCGACGGTTTTGCTGATTCGGCGGCCGAACGGGTCGTAGCGATAGCTGGCGGTTTGGCCGTTGGGTTGGGTGATGCCGATCAACCGGTGTTGGCAGTCGTAGCGGTATTCGGTGACGAGTTGATGGCCTTTGCCGCGTCGTTCGCGGATGAGGTTGCCGAAGGCGTCGTAGTCGTAGTGGCGGTCGCCCTGGATCATCAGGCGGTTGCCGGCGACGATGTCCGGACCGGGGCGGTCTTGCATGAGCAGGTTGCCGGCCGGGTCGTGGGCGAAGCGTTCGTGTTCGCCTTGGGAATGGTCGGCGCGGGTGAGGCGGTTCAGTGGATCGTAGTGGTAGTGGTGTTCGCCTTTGCGGGTGTCGTTCAGGCGGGTGAGGTTGTCGGATTTGTCGTAGTCGTAGTGACGTTGGTAGAAGTAGTTGTGCTGTTGAGTCACGGCGTGGGTGTGCAGGCGCTGCTGATCGTCGTAGTGGTAGCGACTGATCAGTTGGCCTTGTTGGCGTTGGTGTTCCTGGCCGGCTTTGAACAGGTGTGAGGTGAGCAGTTCACCGTTCAGTTCTACGGTGGCGAGGTGGCCGCCCTTGTCGTGGTTAAAGGTGACGCGGTTGTTGTCGGGCAGGCGCAGGTTTTGGAGCTGGCCGCAGGCGTCGTAGCCGTAGCGCAAGGTGCCCCAGCCTTGGTGTTCGGCGGTGAGGCGGTTTTGTGGGTCGTATTCGTAGGCTAAAAACCAATGGCCGTCGTCGACGCTGAGGAGATTGCCTTGGCGGTCGTAGGCGTAATCGATGATGTTGCCGTCGGGCAGGGTTTTTCTGACGAGGCGCCCGGCAGGGTCGCGTTCGTAGCGGGTGATTAGCTGACTGCCGTCGTCGCCGTGTTCGGTTTTTTCCTGCAGGTTGCCGTTGAGGTCGTAGACGTAGGCGGTGCGCTGGCCGTCAAAGCCGATTTCCTGCTGGATCAGGCCGTTGTTGTGGTACTGGAGTCGGTAGGTTTCGCCGACTTCGTTTTCGATTTCGGTCAGCAGTAACCGCGCGTTGTTATAGCGGTAGTTGACCTGGGTGCCGTCGGCGTTGATGCGGCGGCTGATCAGGTGTAGGCCGTCGGCGTATTCGTAGCGGGTAACCCGGCCCAGTTCGTCGCGTTCGGAGGTGATTTTTCCGTAGGGGTTGTAGCTGTATTCCCGTGTGGCGCCACCGGGCTGAGTCAGTTTCAGCAAGCGGCCTGCTGCATCCCATTGATACTGCGTCAGCGCGCTGCGTTCATCTTCGCGCGCAATCTGCCGGCCTAGATCGTCATAGCGATAACGCTTGATTCCGCCATTCGGCAGTTGCTCTTCAAGCAACTGCCCGCGCGCATTCCATACCAAGCGATGCCAGCTGTGATCCGGGTACCGGACCTGGGTCAGTTGTCCGTATTTGTTGTAGCTGTAGTCCGTGGAGTTGCCGTCAGGATCGGTCCTGCGCGTTACGTCGCCCTGATCATTACGCTCGTATTTCCAGACCGCTTCACCACGCCGCACAACCCGTACGAAACCGTTGTCATGTTCGTAGGTCGTCGGCTCATCGTCCCCCGGAAACAACGCCACCAAGCGCCCGGCTTCGTCGTACTGATACGCGGTGATCGCCCCGAGCGGGTCCTGCTCAACCGTCAGCCGGCCTTTGTCGTCGTAGGATTTGAAGTGCTGGGCGCCATCCGGGTCCACCCGCTGTACCAGCCGCGCCCGCTGGTCATGCGCATAGACTTCCTGGCTTCCATCGGCGTTAAAAACTGTGACACTGCCGTTGTCATCCCAGACATACCGCGTGTCCATCTGCGAAAAGCTGGCCCAATGCCGAACACACCGCGCCGCCTTGCCAGACCTTTCCCACTCCCAGTAAAAACTCGCGCCACCGGCCAGCCCACGCTCAAGAATGACGTGCTGCTCGTCGTACCGATAAACCTCGCTTTCGCCTACCGCATTGGTCGCCGAAACCAACCGTCCTAGATCGTCATAGGTGTAGGAAACAACGTTCTGCTCCGTCACCCAGACAAACGGACCCTCGTCGACCGCGCGCTCAATCTGGTAATCCACCGCAACGATGCGGCCCGACGCATAGCGCAGCAACAGCGACCGCCCAACGCCGTTATCAACCCGCTCAATACGCCCCAAAAAATCCTGGGAAATACGCAGCCGGTTGTCATATGCATCGCTGATCGAGAACAGCACGCCATCGCGAAAGTGATAGAACCGTGATGCCTGGGCCAGCACCAACTCACCTGGCAAAGCCCCCAAATAGATCGCAGCTTCCGCCAGGCTGTTGGTAATTGCTGGCCGAGCCACGGTCGGCAAGGGCAGGGCAGTCGACCGATTCTCATGATCCGTCCACACCACCGAATCACCGGAAACACTCAGCCGATGCGCTAAAGAATGACTCCAGCCAAACCCCAACCCGCAGTCCACTTCCACCGCACTGGTGCGGTACAACCGGGCCCACTCGAACGGCAAAATCCCGTCCAGTGCACCATCGGTCAGCGTCAGCAGTTCCTCGCCCGTGACCATCGACACCGGGCAACCGTCAGTGGACGTTTTGTCCGAAGACGCGGCAGCATCGCCATTCAGGTTTCGAGCAACAGCAGGCACATCGTCCACAGGCTCCTGCCGCACCAACACCGTCCGCTGGGACTTGTTGCGCACCACCGGCGCCGGGTTCGAAACCTGCTGATCCCCAACCTTCAACGGCGCAACCGGCACGGCCTTGATCGGCGTCGCCGCGCTCCCCAGCAACAACGGTTTGGCCACTTCGACATGCGGTTCCAACCCAGGCCCCACGAGCTGATCCGCCAGCCTTTGCAGCCACGTGCGCACCCACCCGGACTTGATATGCCCCAGTGTCTGAACCCCCAGCCGGATCTGCACCCCCATGCCGCGCGTCGCCCAGGCCAGGAACAGATTGATCAGCACCTCGCCGGTTATCTCGCCCAGCAACTCGTACATCTGCGGCGGCGGCAGCAGGCGTATCCAGGCCGCCATGGCTGACAGGTAGATGAACAACAGCGGCTCATCGCTGAGCACGAGCAGGCCTTGGGCAATCGCGTCCTTGCCCAGCTTCAGCAGCTCATCAAGTTCGGCCTGGGAGACGTACTGCAGCAGCTTCTGGCTGTTGGCCTTGAGGTCCGCCAGCAGTTCATACAACTGCGTGAGGTCGTCCCACAGGTTGTAGAGCGCCTTGCCGATCCCGGTCGAGAACGCCAGCCCTTGCATGGCGCTGCGCTCGAAAGGCGTGGCGTTGGCAAACTCGTCCCATTGCGGCTTGAAGGTCTTCTTCCATTCCTCGCGCAGACGCTCGTCCAGCCCCGCGATCAGCGCCTGATAAGACGCATACAGCGCCTTGACGTGATCCTTGGAAACGTTGGGATAAAAGGTGATCTGGTAGCGCTGATCGCGGGTGCAATCGTCGATTTTAAGAATGCCGCTGGGGCCGATGGTGCGATGGATCGGCGCACCGGTTGGACTGCCGTCGGCGGCAATCGCCTGCAGCATCACCGGCGTGTTGCCGATGGGCACAAACCGCGTGCTTTCGAACATATGCACCAGCGTCAGCGAGCCCTGGGCCTTGCACACGGCAACGGTGCGACTGGGTTCTTTAGACGATGCGGGAGCGACGAGGGAGACTTCGTCACCGACTTTGAACACCTGCTCCACTTCCAGCGCCGAGCCACTCCAGAAACTCTCGGCCCAGGCGTCAAAGGTGTTCAGGCACTGGCGCAAGTCACGAAACACGCTGTCGGCGTCCGGCTGCCTGGCGTCCAGGGGGGACAGAACGAACTTGCCGATAACCGGAATCAAGAGGCAGCCCCACCCACCGGGGCCCATACAAAAAACATCATTTGCAATCCCTCGCACTGTGTATTCAGGCGAGGGACTTTGCAGAGGTTCCCAGAGCAGGGCAGTAGAGCTAGTCCGGCCGTAACGTGGGACGTTTCGACATCCACCGTCCTCCCCCAAGCGACTGGCGGCTATTGTCAGAAATTTCCCACAGGAGTACAAATGTACTCCATGACGACTCTAACGCCCCGCCGCACCGCCATCCTGACCTTCATCCGCGACCGCATCGCGCAGCAAGGCCAGCCCCCCAGCCTCGCCGAGATCGCCGAGGCGTTCGGCTTTGCCTCGCGCAGCGTGGCGCGCAAGCATGTGCTCGCGCTGACCGAGGCCGGTTTTATCGAGGTCAACCCCCACCAGGCCCGAGGCATTCGCCTGCTCAACCAACCGGTGCGCCCGGAATGGCTGGATGTGCCGGTGCTCGGTCGCGTCGCTGCCGGCTTGCCCATCGGCGCCGATGCTGAAGTGCACAGCCGCCTGCAACTGGACCCGTCGACCTTCGCGAAAACCCCGGACTATCTGCTGCGGGTGCAGGGCGACTCCATGATCGAAGACGGCATTCTCGACGGTGACCTGGTGGGCGTACGCCGCAGTGCCGAGGCCTTGAACGGGCAGATCGTGGTGGCGCGCCTGGACGGTGAAGTGACCATCAAGCGTTTCGAACGCAACGGCGACAGCGTGCGCCTGTTGCCGCGCAACCCCGCGTATCAACCCATCGTCGTCGGGCCCGACCAGGACCTGGCCATCGAAGGGGTGTTCTGCGGCCTGGTGAGGCAAGGCTGATGGGCGCCGTGGTTGCCCTGGACACGCTGTTCAATGGCGGGCGTGTCTGGAAGGGCCGGCCCGCCGCGCCGCCGGCCAGCGTGCAGCCCACCGGGCTGGCGGCGCTGGACGCGGTGTTGCCCACGGGCGGCTGGCCGGAGGCGGCCTTGAGTGAAATCCTGATGGCCAAGGAGGGCGTGGGCGAACTGCAACTGGTGCTGCCGACCCTGGCGCGCTTGTCAAAGGCGGGGGAGCGCATTGTGCTGGTGGCGCCGCCCTATACGCCGTATCCCCACGCCTGGCAGAACGCCGGGGTGGATTTGCGCCTGCTCTCGGTGGTTCAGGCCGAGGAACGCGATGCGCTGTGGGCGGTGGAGCAGTGCCTGCGTTCCGGCAGTTGCGGCGCGGTGTTGTGTTGGCCGCGCAAGGCCGATGACCGTGCGCTGCGGCGCCTGCAGGTGGCGGCGGAAACCGGACAGACCCTGGCGTTTGCCTGGCGCGCCTTGAGTGAGGCGGTCAATGCATCGCCCGCCGCCTTGCGCCTGGCCGTGGAGGCCAGGCCCGCGCAGGTGCGCGTGCTCAAGTGCCGTGGCGGGTTGGCTCATCCGGCGCCGATTGCGCTGGCGGGGCACTGAGCTTGCCATGCGCTGGGTGTGTATTGTCTTCCCGCAATTGGCGCTGGACGGGGTGCAGCGTGTGCACCCCGAGCCGGACCAACCGTTGGCCCTGCTGGCCGGCACGCCGCAGCGGCGGGTGCTGCAAACCGTCAATGACGCCGCCCGCGCCCTCGGCCTGCGCCCTGGCCAGTCGCTGACGGCGGCGCATGCCCTGGTCAAGCACTTTGCCTGCGCCGAATACGATCCCGCCGAGATTGAACGCAGCCAACAGTTTCTGGCCGCATGGGCCTACCAGTTCAGTTCCCAGGTCAGCCTGTACTACCCGCGCGCCTTGTTGTTCGAGATCGAGTCGAGCCTGGGCCTGTTCGGACCGTGGCCGCGGTTCGAAGCACGCTTGCGCAAGGAATTGACCGAACTGGGGTTTCGTCACCGCATCGTCGCTGCGCCCAACCCGGCTGCGGCGCGGGTGCTGGCCAATATGGATGATGGCCTGGCGGTACAGGATGACGGCTTGCCGCAGGCCCTGGCGTCGCTGCCGATCGACCGCGCCGGTCTCGACCCGCAGGCCGCCACTGCCTTGTCGCGCATGGGCCTGCGCAGCCTGGCCCAAGTGCAGGCGCTGCCTCGGCATACCTTGGCGCGGCGTTTCGATGCCGGTCTGCTCAAGCACCTCGATGCCCTGGTCGGGCAGCGGCCACTGGCCCTGGCGTTCTATCAACCGCCGGATCGCTTCGATGTGCGCATCGAGCTTAATTTCGACGTGCAGTCCCACCAGGCGCTGCTGTTTCCTCTAAGGCGTCTGACCGGTGATCTGTCCGCCTTTCTGTGTGGCCGCGACAGTGGCGTGCAGCGCTTCGACCTGCACCTGGAGCATGCCCAGGCGCCGGACAGTGTGATCCAGGTCGGCTTGCTCAGCGCCGAGCGCGAACCGGCGATGTTGTTTGAACTGGCCCGAGGCCGCCTGGAGCAGGTGCAAGTCACTTCACCGGTACGCGGCTTTCGCCTGGTGGCGCAGGATTTGCCGGTGTTCGTGCCGCAGCGCCAGGACCTGTTCGACGACCGCCCGCACCAGACCCTGCCGTGGGAGCAATTGCGCGAACGCCTGCGTGCCCGCTTGGGCGATGAGGCGGTGCAGGGCCTGCGCTTCCATGCCGACCATCGCCCCGAATGCGCCTGGCAAGCGGCGGTGGATAAACACCCGTGCCCGGCCTTGAGCCCCGTACAACGCCCCGGCTGGCTGCTGAACGAACCCACGCTCCTGGCCGATCATGGTGTGCAGATCCTCATGGGGCCGGAACGTATTGAATCCGGCTGGTGGGATGGCGCCGATATTCGCCGCGACTACTACCTGATCCAGACCCGCGCCGGCCAGCAAGGCTGGGCGTTCCGCAACGTTGGCCAGCGCGATGGATTGTGGCTGCAAGGCTGGTTTGCATGAAAATTACCGAGATGCCGCTGACGGCCACCTGTAGGAGCGAGCTTGCTCGCGAAAAACGCCCAGTCAACACGGTCACCCAGAAAACCCGCGTCAACGTTAACGACCTTCGCGAGCAAGCTCGCTCCTACAGTGAACTGCACTGCCTGTCCAACTTCAGCTTCCAGCGCGGCGCGTCGAGTGCGCTGGAGTTGTTCGAGCGCGCCAAGCGCCAAGGCTACAGCGCCCTGGCAATCACTGACGAATGCACCCTGTCGGGCATCGTGCGTGCCTGGCAGGCAGCGAAGGCGGTGCAGTTACCGCTGATTATCGGCAGCGAGGTGCGCATCGAAAACGGCCCGAAACTGGTGCTGCTGGTCGAAGACCTCAGCGGCTACCAACACCTGTGCCGCTTGATCACCCTGGCCAGGCGGCGTGCCGAAAAAGGCCGCTATCGCCTGCTGCACGAGGACTTCGAGCAACCGCTGCCTGGCCTGCTGGCACTGTGGGTTGCCGAAGACAGCGACACCCAGGCCTCGATCCAGTGGCTGCGCCGCACCTTCGCCGGGCGCCTGTGGCTGGCGGTGCACCTGCATTGCGGCCAGGACGATACGCGCCATCTGGAGCAACGTCTGCACCTGGCCGCCAGCCTGCAGATTCCGGCGGTGGCCTGTGGCGATGTGCATATGCATGCGCGCGGCCGCCGGGCCCTGCAAGACACCATGACCGCCATCCGTCATCACGTGCCGGTGGCCGACGCCGGTACGCGCCTGCACCCCAATGGCGAGCGGCACTTGCGCAGCCTGGAGGCGTTACAGGCGCTGTATCCCGCGTCGCTGCTCGAGCAAACCGAGGTCATCGCGCGCCGTTGCACGTTCGACCTCAGCCAATTGCGTTACCACTACCCGCGCGAGCTGGTCCCCACCGGCCATGACGCCAAGACTTGGTTGCGCGCGGTGACCGAAGACGGCATCGCCCGGCGCTGGCCGCACGGCATCGACGCCAAGACCTTGCAACAGATCAACAAGGAACTGGAACTGATCAGCGAGCTGGGCTACGAAAGCTATTTCCTCACCGTGCATGACATTGTGCAGTTCGCCCGCAGCCGTTCGATCCTGTGCCAGGGCCGCGGCTCGGCGGCCAACTCGGCGGTGTGCTTTGCCCTGGGCATCACCGAGATCAACCCGAGCCTGACGAACATGCTGTTCGAGCGTTTCTTGTCAAAAGAGCGCAATGAACCGCCGGACATCGACGTGGACTTCGAACATGAACGCCGCGAAGAAGTGCTGCAGTACGTGTTCCAGCGCTACGGCCGCACGCGCGCGGCCTTGACGGCGGTGGTCAGCAGTTACCACGCGACCGGCGCGGTGCGCGATGTGGCCAAGGCCCTGGGCTTGCCGCCGGACCAGATCAACGTGCTGGCCGAGTGTTGCGGGCGCTGGAGTGACGACGCGCCGCCCCTGGAGCGCCTGCGTGAAGCAGGTTTCGACCCCGAAAGCCCGATCCTGCGCCGGGTGCTGACCCTCACTCAACAACTGATCGGCTTCCCCCGGCACCTGTCCCAGCACCCCGGCGGCTTCGTGATTTCCGAATACCCGCTGGACACCCTGGTGCCGGTGGAAAACGCCGCCATGGCCGAGCGCACCATCATCCAGTGGGACAAGGACGACCTCGATGCCGTCGGCCTGCTCAAGGTGGATATCCTGGCCCTGGGCATGCTCAGCGCGATCCGCCGCTGCTTCGACCTGCTGCGCCGCCATCGCAATCGGGACCTGTCCCTGGCCTGCATCCCCAAGGAAGACCCGGCCACCTATGCAATGATCAGCAAGGCCGACACCATCGGCGTGTTCCAGATCGAGTCGCGGGCGCAAATGGCGATGTTGCCGCGGCTCAAGCCCCAAACGTTTTACGACCTGGTGATCGAGGTTGCCATCGTGCGGCCGGGGCCGATCCAGGGCGGCATGGTGCACCCGTACCTGCGCCGGCGTAACAAGGAAGAGCCAACCACTTACCCTTCGCCGGAACTCAAGGCCGTGCTGGAACGGACCCTGGGCATCCCGTTGTTCCAGGAACAGGTGATGCAGATCGCCATGGTCGCCGCCGACTACGGGCCCGGCGAGGCCGACCAGTTGCGCCGTTCCATGGCCGCCTGGAAACGCCACGGCGGCCTGGAGCCGCACCAGGAGCGCCTGCGCACCGGCATGCTGAAAAACGGCTACAGCGAAGCCTTCGCCGCGCAGATCTTCGAGCAGATCAAGGGCTTTGGCAGTTATGGCTTCCCCGAATCCCACGCGGCCAGTTTCGCCTTGCTGACCTACGCCAGTTGCTGGCTCAAGTGCCATGAACCGGCGGCGTTTGCCTGTGCGCTGATCAACAGCTGGCCCATGGGCTTCTACAGCCCGGACCAGATCCTGCAGGACGCGCGGCGCCATCGCTTGCAGATCCGCCCGGTGGACGTGCAGGCCAGCGATTGGGATTGCAGCCTGGAGCCCATCGATGGCGCGCAGCCGGCGATTCGCATGGGCCTGCGTATGATCGCAGGGTTTCGCGAAGAGGATGGGCGGCGCATCGAAGCCGCACGCCAGCGCCGCGCATTCAGCGACATTGCCGACCTGGATGAGCGCGCCGGGCTGGAGGCACGCGCCCAGGCGTTGCTGGCGGACGCCGGCGCCTTGCGCGCCCTGGCCGGCAACCGGCACACGGCACGCTGGGAGGTGGCGGGCGTGCACAAACAACTCGGGCTGTTTGCCGGCCTGCCCAGCCCGGAAGAAGCGGTGGTGGAGCTACCGGCACCGACGGTGGCTGAGGACCTGCACGCCGACTATGCCACGGTCGGCACTACCCTCGGCCCACATCCGTTGGCGTTGCTGCGGGCTGAACTGCGCAAGCGGCGCTGCCGCAGTTCACAGGAGCTGATGGGGGTCGAGCATGGGCGCAATGTCAGCGTCGCCGGCCTGGTCACCGGTCGGCAGCGCCCAGGCACCGCCAGCGGCGTAACCTTCGTGACCCTGGAAGATGAATTCGGCAACCTCAACGTGGTGGTCTGGCGCGACCTGGCCGAACGTCAACGCCAGGCCTTGGTCGGGTCGCGCTTGTTGAAAGTCGACGGGCGTTGGGAAGCGGTGGGCGAGGTGCGGCACCTGATTGCCGGGCGGCTTACCGACCTGACGCCGTTGTTGCAAGGCATCGATGTGCGCAGTCGGGATTTCCACTAAGACAGGTGACTTGTGCAGTCGTAACCCCATAAATTATAAGAGATGAAACCATCCGGGCCCGATGCGCTCCAAATTTCGCGACTGTCCTCTCTTTGCGCAGAGTAATCGATGCAATTCTTATCCAATCCCCATGGCTGTGAAGGCTGGGCCGGAGAAATGGCCCGGCGTATTCGCGCGTTCGATTGGTCTACCACCGACTTGGGCGCCATTGAACACTGGTCCACCAGCCTGGCCTGTACCGTGCAGATGATGCTCGCTTCTCCCGTGCCGATGGTGATGCTGTGGGGCCGGGCGGGGTACATGATCTACAACGACAGTTACTCGGTATTCGCCGGCGGCCGACACCCGAAGCTGCTGGGCATGCCGGTCGAGCTGGGTTGGCCGGAAGTGGCCGCCTTCAACCGCCACGTGGTGGACACCTGCCTGGCCGGCGGCACGTTGTCATTCAACAATAAGGACCTGGTGCTGTCGCGCAACGGCAAGCCGGAAACCGTCTGGCTGGATCTCTATTACAGCCCCGTCGCCGGCGACGACCAGCGACCCGCCGGGGTGCTGGCGATTGTGGTGGAGACGACCGAACTGGTGAGATCCGAGCAGGTGCGCCAAGAGCTCACCCACAACCTTGAGCAGCGAGTGGCCGCGGAAGTGCAGGCACGCTCGGCCGCAGAAGACCAGTTGCGCCAGTCACAGAAACTCGAAGCCATCGGCGGCCTGACCGGCGGCGTGGCCCATGACTTCAATAACCTGCTGCAAGTGATTGCCGGCAACCTGCACCTGCTGGCCCGCCATGAACCGGAGAACGCCCAGGTACAGCGGCGCGTCGCGGCAGCCATTGCGGCGGTGGATCGCGGGGCCAAGCTGTCGTCGCAATTGCTTGCGTTTGCCCGTCGCCAACCGCTGTCGCCGGCGGTGTACAACCCGCAACGCATCTACGCGGGCCTGGGTGAACTGCTGCAACGCGCGCTGGGGGAAACCATTCATATCGATGTGCAACTGCCCCAGGATTCCTGGTGCATCAATGTCGACCGCAACCAGTTGGAAAATGCACTGCTCAACCTGGCGATCAATGCCCGGGACGCCATGAAGGGCGAGGGCGTGATTCGGATCACCGGCGAGAACATCATCCTCAACCCCGACGACTGCGCGGGTAAGAGCATCAAGCCCGGCGAGTACGTGCGCCTGGCGGTTATCGACACCGGCGTCGGCATGTCCGAGACCACCCTCAAGCGTGCGTTTGAACCTTTCTTCACCACCAAGCGCGAAGGCCATGGCACCGGCCTGGGCCTGAGCATGGTGTTCGGCTTTGTGCGGCAAAGCGGCGGGCATGTGGAGATGTGGAGCGAGGAGGGCAAAGGCTCGGTGGTGCAGATGTATTTCCCCCACAGCCTGGAGCCCGAATGCCTGGATGCGGATACTGACCACGCGCCCCATAGCGGCGGTCAGGAAACCATCCTGGTGGTCGAGGACAATGAAGGCGTGCGCCTGACCGTGGTGGAGTTGCTCGAACAATCCGGCTACACCGTGCTCACGGCCGAGGACGGCGACCAGGCCATGCTCAAACTGCAAGAGGGTTTGCATCCGGAGCTGATTTTCACTGACGTGGTGATGCCCGGTCGCATCAAAAGCACCGACCTGGCTGACTGGGCTCGCGAACAAACGCCTCCGGTGCCGGTGCTGTTCACGTCCGGCCACACCCGCGACATCCTTTCCAGCAACCATTTGCTGACCCCCGATATACATCTGCTGAGCAAGCCCTACAGCCCCGAAGCCCTGACGCAACGGGTGCGCAGCGTGCTCACCGCCCGACAAGGTTGTCCATGACTTCACAGCGCAACATCCCGCCAATCACCGCCCAACACACCGGCTTCGTCCGCGTGCGTGGCGCCCGCGAACACAACCTGCGCAACGTCGACGTGGATATTCCGCGGGATGCCTTGGTAGTTTTTACCGGCGTGTCGGGGTCCGGCAAGTCGTCGCTGGCGTTTTCCACGGTGTATGCCGAGGCCCAGCGACGCTATTTCGAGTCGGTGGCGCCGTATGCGCGCCGGCTGATCGACCAGGTCGGCGTGCCGGATGTGGACAGCATCGAGGGCCTGCCGCCCGCCGTGGCCCTGCAACAGCAGCGCGGTACGCCGAGCGCGCGCTCGTCGGTGGGCAGCGTCACCACGTTGTCGAGCCTGATTCGCATGCTGTATTCGCGCGCCGGCAGTTATCCGCCGGGCCAGGCGATGCTGTACGCCGAGGATTTTTCGCCGAACCTGCCCCAGGGCGCCTGCCCGCAATGCCACGGTCTGGGGCGTGTGTATGAAGTGACCGAGGCGCTGATGGTGCCGGATCCTTCCCTGACGATTCGCCAGCGCGCGGTAGCGTCCTGGCCGTTGGCGTGGCAGGGGCAGAACCTGCGCGACATCCTGGTGACCCTGGGCTATGACGTGGATATCCCGTGGCGCGAGCTGCCGAAAAAGCAGCGCGACTGGATCCTGTTCACTGAGGAAACCCCCACCGTCCCGGTGTATGCCGGCTTCACCCCGGCGCAGACCCGCGACGCGCTGAAACGCAAACTCGAGCCCAGTTACCAGGGCACCTTCAGCGGTGCGCGGCGCTATATCCTGCACACCTTCACCCACACCCAGAGTGCGCTGATGAAAAAGCGCGTCTCGCAGTTCATGCAGGGCAGCGCCTGCCCGTTGTGCGAGGGCAAGCGCCTGACTAAGGCCGCGCTGTCGATAAAGTTTGCCGGGGTGGACATTGGCGAGTTGTCGCAGCTGTCGCTGGCGCAGTTGGCCGAGTTGCTGCGCCCGGTGGCGGCCGGGCAGGACAAGATGAAACTGTCGGTGGAAAAGCGCCTGGCGGCGCAGCGTATTGCCCAGGATTTGCTGGAGCGGGTCAGCACCTTGACCGAGCTGGGCTTGGGGTATCTGTCCTTGGAGCGCAGTACACCGACCTTGTCGTCCGGCGAGCTGCAGCGACTGCGCCTGGCCACGCAATTGGGCTCGCAGTTGTTTGGCGTGATCTATGTGCTGGATGAACCCTCGGCGGGCCTGCATCCGGCGGACGGCGAGGCGCTGTTCACCGCGTTGGAACGTTTGAAAGCAGCGGGCAATTCGTTGTTTGTGGTGGAACACGACCTGGAAACCATGCGCCGCGCCGACTGGCTGATCGATGTCGGCCCGGCCGCCGGTGAGCATGGCGGGCAAGTCTTGTACAGCGGGCCGCCGGCCGGGCTCGCCCAGGTGCAGGCATCGCAGACCCGTGAATATCTGTTCGCCGAAAAACGCGTGCCTAACCCGGTGCGCCGCACGCCTTCCGGCTGGCTGAAACTGGAAGGCGTCACGCGCAATAATCTCAAGGACTTGAACGTGGATTTCCCGTTGGGCTGCTTTACGGCGGTCACCGGTATTTCCGGTTCGGGCAAGTCCAGCCTGGTCAGCCAGGCGCTGCTGGAACTGGTGGGCAGCGGCCTTGGGCGCGCAGTGGAAAACGACGAAGAGCCGAGCCTGGAAGACGACGTGCCGCAAACCAGTGGCGGGCGCATCGGCGCTGGCCTTGAGCAGGTCCGCCGCCTGGTCCAGGTGGACCAGAAACCCATCGGCCGCACCCCGCGCTCCAACCTGGCGACCTATACCGGTCTGTTCGACAACGTGCGCAAACTGTTCGCGGCCACGCCGGCCGCGAAAAAGCATGGTTACGACGCCGGGCAGTTTTCGTTCAACGTCGCCAAGGGGCGCTGCCCAAACTGCGAAGGTGAGGGGTTTGTCAGTGTCGAGCTGCTGTTCATGCCGAGCGTCTATGCGCCATGCCCGACCTGTCACGGAGCGCGCTACAACCCCGAGACGTTGGCGATCAAATGGCAAGGCTTGAGCATCGCCCAGGTCTTGGGCTTGACGGTGGAACAGGCCGTCGACGTGTTCGCCGAACAACCGGGTGTGTTGCGTGCATTGCAGGTACTGCGCGATATCGGCCTGGGCTACCTGCGCCTGGGGCAGCCGGCCACCGAACTGTCCGGCGGCGAGGCGCAGCGCATCAAACTGGCGACCGAGTTGCAACGCACTGCGCGGGGCGCCACGTTGTACGTGCTGGATGAGCCTACCACCGGCTTGCATCCACGGGATGTCGACCGCTTGCTCAGCCAGTTGAATCACTTGGTGGAGGCGGGGCATACGGTGGTTGTGGTGGAGCATGAGATGCGCGTGGTGGCGCAGAGTGACTGGGTGATTGATATTGGGCCCGGGGCAGGGGACCTGGGTGGGACGGTGGTGGCTTGCGGCACGCCGCAGACAGTCGCCAAGAGCGAGGCCAGCCGTACCGCGCCATTCCTGGCCAGAGAACTGATCTAAGCATCAACACCGCTCGAATGTGGGAGCTGGCTTGCCTGCGATGACCATAAGTATCTACACATTTTTGTAGTGAGCGGGCTTGTCCCGCGCTGGGTGGCGAAGCGGACCCAAACCAGGCGAATTGGTTTTTTCTGAAACTGCGCGGTGTCTTTATTGGGGCGGCTTCGCCACCCAGCGCGGGGCAAGCCCGCTCACTACAGTCAGTTGTGTAGATACCTATGCACCGAGTTGTCTGCATCGCAGGCAAGCCAGCTCCCAGATGTTTGCTCAGTGTTGAGTCAGTTGGATTTGCTGCTTGGCCTGCGCCACCACATTTTCCACCGTAAACCCAAACTTCTCCTGCAACTTGGCCAGCGGCGCTGACGCGCCAAAGCTGTTCATCACCACCTTGGCCCCGGTCTGTCCCACATACCGATCCCAACCCAGCGGCCCCGCCTGCTCTACCACCACCCGCGCCTTCACCGCAGGCGGTAAGACGCTGTCGCGATAAGCCTGGTCCTGGTCTTCAAACAGCTCCCAGCTGGGCATGGAAACAACCTGCGCGGCAATCCCTTCGCTTTTGAGCTGTTCATAGGCCGCCACCACGAGGCTGACTTCGCTGCCCGTCGCCAACAGGATCACCTGGGGCTCATCCGCACCCGCCAGCACATAAGCGCCTTTGGCCGCGCCGGTGGCGGGCGCATATTTCGTGCGGTCCAAGGTTGGCAGCGGCTGACGCGACAACACCACGCAACTGGGCCGATGGGTCTGTGCCAGGGCCACTTTCCACAGCTCCAGGGTTTCATTCGCATCGCCCGGGCGCAGGGTCAGTAGTCCCGGTGTGGCGCGCAGTTGGGTGAGGTGCTCGATCGGCTGGTGCGTCGGCCCATCTTCACCCACGCCAATCGAGTCATGGGTAAACACAAATATCACCGGCAACTCCATGATTGCCGCCAGACGGATCGGCGGTTTCATGTAGTCGCTGAACACCAGGAACGTCGACGTGTACGGGCGCAGATAGGACAGCGCCATCCCATTGGCAATCGCACCCATGGCGTGTTCGCGGATGCCGAAATGCAGGTTACGCCCGCTGTAGTCGTCGGCACTGAAGCGCCCGGCGCCGTCGAAGGTGAGGTTGGTCTTGGTCGAAGGCGACAAGTCCGCCGAACCGCCGAGCAGCCAGGGAATCTGCCGGGCGAACGCATTCAGCACTTCGCCACCGGCGGCGCGGCTGGCCACGCCCTTGGCGTCGCTGTCAAAATGAGGCAGGTCGCTTTGCCATTGTTCGGGCATTTCCCCGGCACGCATGCGTCGCAGTTCGTCGGCCAGTTCCGGCTGGTCGTGCTCAAGCTGCGACAGCTGTTGCTGCCAGGCGTCGTACAACGGCTGGCTGCGCTCCAGCAGCGCCTCTTGCAATACGCTGCGGGCTTCGTCGGGCACCAGGAAGCTCGAATCCTGCGGCCAGCCGTAAGCGGCCTTGGTCAGGCGGATTTCGTCATCGCCCAGCGGCTCGCCATGGGCGGCGGCGGTATTGTGTTTGTGCGGCGAGCCGTAACCGATCACGCTGTCGACTACGATCAGGGTCGGTGCGCCGGTGTTTGCCTGGAAGGTCTCCAGCGCCGTGCTCAAGGCCTGCAAGTCGTTGGCGTCGGTGACGTGCAAGGTGTGCCAGCCGTACGCCTGGAAACGCTTGATCACGTCTTCGCTGAAGGCAAGCTCAGTGTGGCCTTCGATGCTGATGGTGTTGTTGTCGTAGATCCAGCACAGGTTCTCAAGCTTGAGATGCCCGGCCATCGACGCGGCTTCGCTGCTGATGCCTTCCATCATGTCGCCATCGCCGCACAGGGTGTAGACGTTGTAGTCGAACAGCACCTGGCCATCGCGATTGAAACGCTGGCCCAACCAACGCTCGGCCATCGCCATGCCGACACTGTTGGCGCAGCCCTGGCCGAGTGGGCCGGTGGTGGTCTCGACGCCGGTGGTCATGCGGTATTCGGGGTGGCCCGGGGTTTTCGAGTCGGCCTGGCGGAATTGCTTGATATCGTCCAGGCTGATCGCCGGCTGGCCGGAGCGCTTGCCATGGGCATCGATCTCGACCACGCCGGCCAGGTGCAGCAGCGAATACAGCAGCATCGACGCATGGCCCACCGACAACACAAAACGGTCGCGGTTGGGCCAGTCGGGATGTTCCGGGTGGTAGCGCAGGAAGCGGCTCCACAAGGTATAGCCCACCGGCGCCAGGCCCATGGGTGTGCCCGGGTGCCCGGAATTGGCCTTCTGCACCGCGTCCATGGCCAGGGTGCGAATGGTGTTGATGCATTGGGTGTCGACAGCGGTGGCGGCATGCGTCATGAAACCGGTCTCCCTCGGATGGCTATCTAGAGTGGAGGGCACGGCGCCGCAAAGGTTTGATCCAAAGGCCTGCGCTGCGACGAACGGGGATGGATCGCCCTCCCGAACATGACAAGACCCCCCGCAATGGTCTAGCTTCTAGGGCGTAAGTCATTGACCAACTGCGGAGGTACGCCATGCCAGTGAAACACGACCTGTATCAGGACTTGGGGTTGAGCAAGCAAGTCGTTCACGAACGCAGGGCGGGCGACAAACGCCTGGACTCGCTGCTCACTCGATACGACGCCGCCGACGGGGAGGTGCTGAAGGCGGAATCGGCAAGCGCCAGCGATGAGGATGTGGAAAAACTGAAGAAAAAACGGCTGTTGATCAAAGACGAAATAGTCGCGAAGTTGGGTTAAGCACGAGGCAAAATCCCTGTAGGAGCGAGCTTGCTCGCGAAGAACTCACAGGCACCGCGTTTATCCAGGATGCACGCGTTATCGTTAAGGTTTTTCGCGAGCAAGCTCGCTCCTGCACGTTTCATGTCATCCCAGCAGTGCCTGGATGCATTCATCTATGGAGCGCTGCTGCGTCTGGCCATACAGCTTCAATTCATCCACGGTCCGACGCCCCAGCGCCTGTTCAAACTCGGCCCTGTTCGCGTTGGCCGTGTAGTGGCTCTGCGCGGCGTCCCCCAGGTTCGACTGGAAAATCCCCGCCGCGCTCACCGGCAAGAAATCTTCATACACCAACGGCTCCACATCGATGTGGCCGGCCGCGATCAGCGCGTCCAGGGTGCGTGGCTGAGCGGCGCTGCCCCGCGCGGCCAGGCCTCGCTCGGTGGCGAAGTAGCGGTAGTACGCCAGGCCCTGTTCCCGCATCTGCGCGTGGTTGTCCGGGAAGGCCTGGAAGTGGTGTTCCATCAATTGCGTATACCGTGCGGCGTTGCCCTCATTGGGGAAGGCGCCCAGTTCATCGCGCGCGGCGTTCAGCAAGCGGTCGTACAGCGCGCGGCCTTTGGGCGTGAGCGCGACACCGCGTTGTTCGATTTCGCCAAAACGCGCGCTGTGACTGCCTTGGGCATCGGTGAAGGCGATGGCTTCGTCGAGGGCCTTGAAGCTGGTCTGGCGCAGCAGGATCGGGCAATGGCGGCGCGGTGGGCCTTCGATCACGGCCTTGGGCGTGATGCCTTTGCCGGGCATGGCGGCCTGGACCTGATCGATGTCCAGGGTGCGCGGAGTCAGGTGGTTGATGTGCGGGCCCTTGAAGGCCACCACGTCGGCGATCAGGCGGTGCTGGTCGCTCAATTTCCGGTACTGCGCGCCCGTGACCGTGGCGCTGGGGTGCCAGCGAAAGGTTTCCAGGGCCTGGCGCACGAATTCGTCAGCATCCACGGCATTGAGGCCGCCGTCCTTTTCCGCTTGTTCGATCAGCGCGAGGGCGCCGGGGGTGAAGATCGAGCGCTTGGCCAGGGCGGTTTCGGCGAAGGCGCGCAGCTCGAGGTTCTCGATCAGCTCCAGGCGCAGCAATGAGGTGAACACGCGAAACGGGCTGGTTTGCAGCGCCTGCTCGTGCACCGCGCGAAACGCAGTGGAATGCACCGGCACACCGGCCGGCGTCAGGTCGTAATAGCCCACCGGCTGCATGCCCATCACCGCAAACAGGCGGCAGATGGTCGCCAGTTCTGCGGCGGTGCCCAGGCGGATGGCGCCGTGGCGTTCCATGTCCAGGCGCCGGATTTCGCCGGTGCGTTGCAGCTGTTGCGCCAGCAGCGGCTGGGTGTCGAGCACGCGGGTATTGGTTTCGGCCACCAGTTCCATCAACGCGCCGTACAGGGGGACTTCTTCTCGGTACATGTCGGACATGGCCCTGGAAAAGCCCTTGCGGATCTCGTCTGGGCTGACAGGTGCGGTGGCGTGCATAGAAAAATTCCTGATGGCGACGGCGATGGAAAAAGCCTTTGCCTGAGTTTGTTGAGCCCGAGGCCTGCTTGCAAACGAAGATTGCTCAGGACTTCATTCTGCAAATGAATGAAATGACGCGGATATGACAAAAAACCGCCCGCCTGATCTTCAACTACACCTACGCGATCTTCTAAAGCTTCATGTGCACCCGGACGTCATTGGGCTCTACACTGCCGCTCACCTGGTAGGCGATGGAGGACCCGATGACGGCCACCCCCGACACCCGACTGCTTGATACCACCGAAGGCCTGCGCCTGGCGATGCCGCAGGCCGAACGCTGGCGCGAGTGGGGCCCTTACCTGAGTGAACGCCAATGGGGCACGGTGCGCGAAGACTACAGCGCCGACGGCGATGCCTGGGCCTACTTCCCCCATGAACAGGCACGCAGCCGCGCCTACCGCTGGGGCGAGGACGGCCTGGCCGGTTTCAGCGACAAGGCGCAACGCTGGTGCCTGGGCCTGGCCCTGTGGAACGAGCGTGACGCGATCATCAAGGAGCGCCTGTTCGGCCTCAATAATGCCGAAGGCAACCACGGTGAGGACGTCAAGGAATTGTACTTTTTCGTCGACGGCGTACCGAGCCATGCCTACATGCGCATGCTCTACAAATACCCCCACGCGGCCTTTCCCTACGACGACTTGACCGGCGAGAACGCGCGCCGTGGCCTGGAAGATGCCGAGTACGAGATCCTCGACACCGGGGTGTTCGAAGACAACCGCTACTGCGATGTCAGCGTCGAATACGCCAAGCATCAGCCCGATGACATCTTCATGCGCATCACCGTGCACAACCGTTCTGGCCAGCCGACGCGTTTGCAGGTGCTGCCCCAACTGTGGGCGCGCAACGATTGGAGCTGGACCTTCGATGCGCCCAAGCCGCTATTGAAGAGGGACGCAGAACAGGTGCTGGCGCGCCATCCCGGACTGCCTGACCGCCACCTCAGTGCCTGGGGCCAGGACGGGGTGGAGTGGTTGTTCTGCGAAAACGAAAGCAACCTTCCCAAGCTGGATGGGCAGCCGGCACCGGGGCCGTTCAAGGACGGGATCAATGATTACGTGGTCGAGGGGATTGAATCGGCGATTCGCCGTGACCTTGGCACCAAAGTCGCGGCGCGTTTCATCGTCAAGCTGGCGGGCCTGGAAAGCAAAACCCTCTACCTGCGTTTTGCCCCCGTCGGGGCGCCGCACGTCAGCGCCCGTCACTTGTTCCAACAGCGCCGCCAGGAGGCCGATGACTTCTACGCCGCCCTGCAGCACGGCATCGCCGACGACGATGCGCGCAATGTGCAGCGCCAGGCGCTGGCCGGTTTGCTATGGTCCAAGCAGCTGTACTATTTCGACGTCAACCAATGGCTCGACGGCGACCCGGCACAACCCGCGCCGCCGCCCGAGCGCCTGCACAACCGCAACACCCATTGGCGGCACTTGTCGAATTTCGACATCCTTTCCATGCCCGACACCTGGGAATATCCGTGGTACGCCTCGTGGGACCAGGGCTTCCAGGCGGTGGCCATTGCGCTGATCGACCCGTACTACGCCAAGCAACAGCTGCTGTTGCTGGTGAAAGATCGCTTCATGCACCCCAACGGCCAGCTGCCAGCCTATGAATGGCGCTTCGATGACGCCAACCCGCCGGTGCACGCCTGGGCCAGTTGGCGGGTGTACCAGCAGGACAAGGCGTTGACCGGCGTAGGCGATATGGATTTCCTTGAACGGATATTCCACAAACTGCTGTTGAATTTCTCCTGGTGGGTCAACCGCAAGGATGCCGAGGGGCGCAACCTGTTCCAGGGCGGTTTCCTGGGGTTGGACAATATCGCCTTGTTCGACCGCTCGGCCGCGTTGCCGCCGGGTTACCAACTGGACCAGGCCGACGGTACGGCCTGGGTTGCCGCCTACGCACTGGACTTGATGCGCATCGGCTTAGAGCTGGCCAAGCGCAACGTGGTCTACGTCGACATCGCGGTGAAGTTCTTCGAGCATTTCCTGTATATCGCCGGCGCCATCAACCGCGTCGATGACAGCGCCGAAGGCCTGTGGGATGAGCAGGATCTGTTCTTCTACGATGTGTTGCACCGTCCCGACGGCCAGAACGAGCCCGTGCGCCTGCGCTCGATTGTCGGCCTGATGCCGCTGTTCGCCGTGCTGGTGCTGGAACAGCGCGAGCATGAAGGCCTGGAGGGACTGCGCGAGCGTCTGTTGGGGTTCATGCAGCACCGGCCGGACCTGGCCAAACTGGTCTCACGCTGGAATGAGCCCGGGCAGGGCAATCGTCTGTTGCTGGCGTTGTTGCGCGGTGAGCGCACCAAGGACCTGCTGCGGCGCATGCTCGATGAAAGTGAATTCTTGTCCTTGTTCGGCGTGCGCTCCCTGTCCAAGGCCTTCGCCGAACAACCCCTGGCGCTGAAGATGAACGGCGACACCCTCAGCGCGTGTTACCGACCGGGGGAATCCGACTCGCGCCTGTACGGCGGCAACTCCAACTGGCGCGGGCCCTTGTGGATGCCGGTGAACTATATGTTGATCGAATCGCTGCGCGAATTTCACCGCTACTATGCCGAAAACTTTTCGGTGGAGTACCCGACGGGCAGTGGTTACCTGTCATCCCTGGAGGAAGTGGCCGACAGCCTCAGCCAGCGGCTGACCGGGTTGTTCCTGCGCGATGAAAATGGCCTGCGCCCCTCGATGGCGGGGTATGCGCAGTTGGAGGCGGATCCGGCGAGTCGCGACCTGGTGTTGTTCCATGAATACTTTCATGGCGAGACGGGGCGTGGGCTGGGCGCGTCGCACCAGACTGGCTGGAGTGCGTTGGTGGCGTTGTTGCTGCAACCAAAAACCTAGGCAACACCGCAGACTAAAATGTGGGAGCGGGCTTGCTCGCGAATGCGCAGTATCAGTCGATACATCTGTCGACTGACCCACTGCATTCGCGAGCAAGCCCGCTCCCACATTCGAATTGCAGCGTACTCAGGAAGGGAACAATTCGCTCAGCTTCATGGCCAGCATCATGTCGCCTTCAGTGCGCAGCTTGCCGCCCATGAACGCCTGCATGCCGTCGGTGGAGCCGTCGACGATGCCTTCCAGGGTTTCGCTGTCCATGACCAGGGTCACTTGGGCGTCCGGGTTTTCGCCTTCCTGCAGCGAGCAGGTCTTGTCCTTGACCACCAGAGAGAAGTTCTTGGTGTCGTCGATGCGGAAACCGAACACCAGGTCCAGGCCTTCGGCAGCGCTTGGGTTGAATTTGGCTTTCATTGCTTCTACAGCTTTGGCTACGTCAGTCATGGTTTCGATCCTTTTGGGTGGAGTCCAGTGACCTTGGGGTCACGGTTGGCCGCGGTTCATCGGTAGGTGATGAGCTGCGGCGCCTTCAACAGCTGCAAGTGGGTATGGCTGTTGAAGGAAGCCAGTGCCACCTCGCGACCGCGGAATTTCAGCTGGTTGAGCGAGGTGTTAACAATTTGCCAGTTCAGTTCGAAGGCCTGGGCGGCCGGCATTCGGGTAATCAGGTGGAGCAGGGCGGTGATGGTACCGCCGGAGGTGAACACCGCGATCTTCTGCGTGTTGTCCGCCGCTTCAAGGAGGCGTTGCAGGCCACCCTGGACACGCTCCACGAACCCCAGCCAGCTTTCCAGCCCCGGCGGGTCGTAGGTGCCGGCCAGCCAGCGCGCGATGATCAGGGCGAAGATGCGCTGGAACTCGCTGCGGTTCTGCGCGGCATTGCGCAGGACCTCCAGGGCTTCGGGTTCGGTGGTGAGCAGGTCGGGGAGCAGGGCGCGGATGATCGCGTCGGCATCGAATTCGTTGAAGGCGCTGTCGGTTTCAAGCAAGGGTACCGGCAGGCCGAGGGCGCTGTATTGGTCGAAGGTGGCGGTGGCGGTGTGCTGCTGGCGACGCAGGTCGCCGGCCACACAGCGGTCGAACACCAGGCCCATGTCTGCCAGGTGGCGACCGAGCACGTGCGCTTGTTCCACGCCGACGGGCGACAGGACGTCATAGTCGTCTGCACCGAACGAGGCCTGGCCATGTCGAATCAAATAGATGCTGCCCACGTCCGTTCACCCGGTACGTTGAAAGTCAGGCGAGGTTATGAGGATGCCTTCAAGCTGTCAATGGAAAAACATACGCTTGTTTTAAAAGCCCGTTGGAGGCCCGGCTTGCTGGCGGTTTGATCACTGGCCCGAACGCGGCCCCGTCGGTATGCTTGGGCCATTGTGCGCAGGGCGCACATCAAAATCATTGTCCTGAATAGAGAGAAATATGGATTTTCTGGCCGAATATGCGAGCTTTTTAGCAAAGACCGTCACCCTGGTGGTCGCTATTCTGGTGGTCCTGATCAGCTTCGCGGCGCTGCGCAGCAAAGGTCGTCGCAAAGCCGCCGGCCAATTGCAGGTCAGCAAGCTCAATGACTTTTACAAGGGCCTGCGTGAACGCCTGGAATCAAGTCTGCTCGACAAGGACCAGCTCAAGGCCCTGCGCAAGTCTGAAGGCAAGGCCGAAAAGAAGAAGGGCAAGCAGAAAGCCGAGGCCAAGCCACGGGTGTTTGTGTTGGATTTCGACGGCGATATCAAGGCCTCGGCCACTGAGAGCCTGCGCCATGAAATCACCGCCTTGCTGAGCCTGGCCACACCGAAAGACGAGGTGGTGCTGCGCCTGGAAAGCGGCGGCGGCATGGTCCACAGCTACGGCCTGGCGTCTTCGCAACTGGCGCGTATCCGCCAGGCGGGCGTGCCGTTGACCGTATGCATCGACAAGGTCGCAGCCAGCGGCGGCTACATGATGGCGTGCATCGGCGAGAAGATCATCAGCGCGCCGTTTGCCATCCTGGGCTCCATCGGCGTGGTCGCGCAGTTGCCCAACGTCAACCGCCTGCTGAAAAAGCACGATATCGACTTTGAAGTGCTGACCGCCGGTGAGTACAAGCGCACTCTCACGGTGTTTGGTGAAAACACCGAGAAAGGCCGCGAGAAGTTCCAGGAAGACCTGGACATTACCCATCAACTGTTCAAGAACTTCGTCTCGCGTTATCGCCCGCAGTTGGCAATCGATGAGGTAGCGACCGGAGAAGTGTGGCTGGGTGTTGCTGCCCTCGACAAGCAACTGGTCGATGAGCTGCAAACCAGTGACGAGTACCTGGCGACCAAGGCCAAGACCGCCGAGGTGTTCCACCTGCACTACGCCGAGCGCAAGAGCTTGCAGGAGCGCGTGGGCCTGGCGGCCAGCGGCTCGGTGGACCGGGTGCTGCTGACCTGGTGGAGCCGCTTGACCCAGCAGCGGTTCTGGTAATCAGGCGGCACATGGAAGACCGCAATCGCAGGCAAGCCAGCTCCCACAGTTGAACTGTGTTTATCCTGCTGCCTGCGGTGGGATCTGGGGTTTGCCGCCGGTGACGGTTTACGCCGAACCGGCCTGAAATACGTTCAAAATGTGGGAGCTGGCTTGCCTGCGAAAGCGGTGGGTCAGCCAGCATATCTGCCACTGAAAGACCGCTTTCGCAGGCAGCTCCCACAGCGGCGATATCAGGGCTCGAGTACGACTTTGAGCGACTTGTCACCACGCTCCATCACCGCAAACGCTTCCTTGAAATCCGCCAGGGCAAATGTGTGGGTGACCACGTCGCGCATGTCGATCTTGCGGTTGCCGATGAAGTCGATGGCGCGCGGGTACATGTACGGGCCCAGGTGCGAGCCCAGCACATCGAGCTCCTTGCGGTCGCCAATGATCGACCAGTCCACCGTGGCTTCGTCATTGAATACGCTGAACTCGACGAAGCGCCCCAGCTTGCGCAGCATCGCCAGGCCCTGGTTCACCGCCTTGTGGTGGCCGGTGGCTTCGATATAGATGTCGCAACCGTAACCGTCGGTGATTGCGCGGATCTTCGTCAGCACGTCGACCTCGGCCGGGTTCCACACTTCGTCGGCGCCCATGCGCAGGGCGAGGGCGGCGCGTTCGGGTTTCATGTCCAGCACGATCAGCTTTTTCGGATTGCGCATGCGCACCGCGCCGATGATGCCCAGGCCCAGCGTGCCGGCACCAGCGACCACCACCACGTCATCGAAATCCACATTGGCGCGCTCGGCGGCGTGCAGCGAGCAGGCCAGCGGCTCGATCAGGATGGCTTCGTCCGGCGCGATGGAATCCGGGACTTTATGCACGATGCCTTCCTTGGTGAAGATCATGTACTGGGCCATGGCGCCCTGCACATTGTTCTGGAAGCCATACAGGTCGTGTTTCTGGCACATCCAGTACTGGCCATGGTTGCAGAAGCGGCAGCCCCAGCACGGTACGATCTGCTCGGAAATCACCCGGTCACCGACCTTCACGCCGCGTTTTTCCGCACCGGGGCCTAATGCGACCACGCGACACACAAATTCATGGCCAGGAATCATTGGCGGTTTCACGTAGCGCGGTTGCTCGGCGTCGCCCCAGAACGAGGGCGCGCCGCGATACGTCTTGATGTCGCCCATGCAGATCCCGCACAGCTCGACCTTGGTGAGGATCTCCTCGGGACCGGGCGTGGGCACCTCGACGGTTTCCAGGCGATAGTCTTCCGGGCCATAACAGACCACGGCCTGCATGGTTTTCGGGATGACCGGGGACAATTGTTCTTGCGGGCGTTCGGTAATGGTGGACATGGCAGACCTCACGGCAAAGATGAGCTCATCGCTCCCATGCTGAGCCTGGGAGCGATCAACCGGCAACGGTTTACTTGGCGCCGCTGACTTGCTTGTACAGCGCGTCGGCGTTGGCGTTGGTCACCGGCACCCAGGGCAGGATGTAGTTCTTTGCGGTGCCATCGCCCCATTTCACCTCTTTGGCGTAGCGCTCCCATATCACCGATTGCGGCTTGTAGTCACTGCCGGCCAAGGCGCGCAGGGCCACGTCCAGTGCACCTTGGGATTGGGCCTGGGCGTCTTGCAGGAAGGTGGTGACTTCGTCTTTTTTGGCTGCCTGGATCGCATCCGGCATGCCGTCGATGGACGTGACGGGCACGTCCTTGGAGGTCAGACCGTGGGATTTCAGTGCCTGAATGGCGCCGAGCGCCATATCGTCGTTCTGCGCGATCACGCCGTTGATGCCTTTGGGGTGGGCGTTGAGCCAGTCTTCCGTCAGCGTCATGGCCTGGGCGCGGTCCCAGTTGGCGGTCTTTTTCTCAATGATCTTGATGTCCGGGTGCTTGCCGAGCACCTCCAGCTCGCCTTTTTCCCGGTCGATCTGTGCCGACTGGCCAATCGGCCCCTGGATGATCACGACATTGCCTTTGCCGTTGAGCTTGTCGACCATCGCCTGGGCCTGCAGGCGACCGCCTTCCACGTCGTCGTTGCCCACGTAGGGTACGGAAGCATCGGCTACTTTCGTATTGGAGGCGATGACCACCACGTCGTTGCTCATGGCTTGCTTGACGGTGCCCACGCCGGCCTTGGTGTCGATGGGCACGAAAAGGATGGCGTCGAAGTGCTGGGTCACCATGTTTTCGATCTGGTTGTTTTGGGTCAGCGCGTCGTAGTTGCCGTCGAACACCGTCAACTGCACGGTGCCGTCTTTCACGGCAGGGTGTTCCTTGAGCTCGCGCACCCAGTTCTGCATGAACTGGCCCTTGAGGCCATAGACCGCGGCGCCAACCTTGTAGGTCTTGCCGTCGGCGGCCAGCGCGATGCTGCTGGCGAGGAGGGAGAGGGCCGCGGCGGCGGCGAAGGTCGTACCAAGTTTCATGATGAGAACCCCGTTTTATTGTTGTAGTCAGTCGTTCGTTCATTGCCTTGTTGTGATCATATGTTTATCAAATGAAATTCTGATCAGTCAAACGCTTTCGCTAAAAACGGCAAAATAGGCTTGTTTGCCCAGTAAAAAGGCGGCTATGTCGGTCATGGCATGTTTTTTGTTGTGTTTAGCCTGATATTAATTTCATTCAATGATCATATGATCGGCAGCGGTAGGAGCCGTTCACAGATTTTGTAATAGTTTCGGACTGTGAGAAATTTCCTGTTCGCCTGTACGATTCAAGTCCTTTTGTCATCGCAGGATTTGCATGAACACCCTCTCGGAGCCTCCCAGTCGTCTCTCTCCAAGACATCCGCTGCCGCTGTTCTCTCTGAAGCATCCCGTATTCCGACTGCTAGCCTTGTACCGGTCCACCGACCGCGCCTTGCCGTGCCCGGCATTCAGAAAAACGATTGAAGAGACTCTATAAATGGAATGGTTAGCGGATCCAACGGCCTGGCTCGGCCTGTTGACCTTGATTGTGCTGGAACTGGTACTGGGCATCGACAACCTGGTGTTTATCGCGATCCTGGCGGACAAGCTGCCGCCGGAGCAGCGCGACCGTGCGCGGTTGATCGGCTTGTCCCTGGCCTTGCTGATGCGCCTGGGCCTGCTGGCGAGTATTTCCTGGCTGGTGACGCTCACTCAGCCGCTGTTCGAGGTGTTCGACAAAAGCTTCTCCGGCCGTGACCTGATCATGCTGTTTGGCGGTGTGTTCCTGCTGTTCAAGGCCACCATGGAATTGCATGAGCGTCTGGAAGGGCATGTGGCCCAGCGTTCAGGCAACGTGGCCTATGCGATGTTCTGGCCGATCGTGGCGCAGATCGTGGTGCTCGACGCGGTATTCTCCCTCGACGCGGTGATTACCGCCGTGGGCATGGTGGATGAGCTGGCAGTGATGATGATCGCGGTGATCGTGTCCATCGGCCTGATGATTATCGCGAGCAAGCCGCTGACCCGTTTCGTCAACGCGCACCCGACGGTGATCATGCTGTGCCTGGGCTTTTTGATGATGATCGGCTTCGCCCTGACCGCCGAAGGCCTGGGCTTTCATATTCCCAAGGGTTATTTGTATGCGGCGATTGGTTTCTCGATCCTGATCGAGGTGTTCAACCAGATCGCCCGGTCGCGGCGCAAAAAGTCGGCGCAAGGCGTGTTGCCGGTACGCGAACGCACGGCCCATGCGGTGATGCGTTTGCTCGGCGGGCGTAGCCTGGCGGTGGAGGAGGTGGGTGAAGACGTGGCGGACCTGCTTGGCGAGCCGGATGCTACCCAAGGCCCGCTGTTTGACCGACGCGAGCGCGTGATGATCAGCGGTGTGCTGCAACTGGCTGAACGGCCGATCCGCAGCCTGATGACGCCGCGGGCCAACGTCGACTGTATCGACCTGGCGGACGGTCCCGAGGCTATTCGTCTGAAGTTGATGCATTCGTCCTACTCGCGGCTGCCGCTGATCCGCGACGGTGCCGTCGATGAGCCGTTGGGCTTCGTGCACAAGAAGGAGTTGCTCAAGGAGTACCTGGCCGGCAACGAGCCGAACCTTGCGCACCTGGCGCGCCGGGCGATCAATTTGCTGGAAAGTTTTTCGATCCTCAATGCCTTGGAGCAGATGCGCCAGGAATCGACTCACATTGCGTTCGTGATCAACGAATTCGGCGACTTCATGGGCGTGTTGAGCATGACCGATATTCTCGAGTCCATCGCCGGTGAGTTGCCGGACGCCAGTGAGATCGCGGGCCCGGATATTGTCGAGGAGGGCGATGGCTTCCGTGCCAATGGCGCCTTGAACCTGAATCTGGTTCGTCAGCGCATCGGCTTCAAGGCTAATGCAACCCAGGACTATCAGACCCTGGCAGGTCTGGTAATGAGCCTGCTCGACCGTCTACCGGTGGTGGGCGATAGCCTGGAGCATGAGGGGTGGCGCCTGACGGTAGCGGCGGTGGAGGAGCGTCGGGTGACGCAGGTAACTCTGGAGCCTGCTGCCGGGCATAGCGGCTGAAGGTGCTTCTCAGTGTCCGCTTTTGTGTCTCCCAAGGTCCAAAGCCCTTGAGCATATCCACGATTTTTCCGTTGCGGTGAATCACAAGAAATGGAGTTCCGGTGACTATCGCGAGCTTGGGCGTTTCCTCTACGTAAAGCACCATGCTCTTCACGAACGCAGCGTATCTCTTGGCGAAGCGTTCGAACAGCACGATGGCCGGAGGGCATGCCGGGCATCCCCTCGAAACAAACAGTAGGAACACAGTTTGATGGGACGTCACCACCTGCTGATATTGCTCGTTAGTCTGAATGCCGTCGGTAGCTTGTCCCATGGTGATTTCCCGCTTGCCTGATCCATTTCTGTGCAAGCTAGCGCTCAGTTTCGCCCCCGTCTACTGTCAACCTTCACAGGCCCCCCTTACGTTCCACGCGCTCACGGGCCTTGCGCGCCTGGCTCGCGCACTTCCTGTATTCCAGATTGTCCCTTGAGGCTTTGGCCTGCCGATAACCATGGTGATTCTGGCCGGTGTAGTTGGTGCTCAAGGCTTCGTTGAGCTTGCGCAGCTCTGCCTTGCACTCGCGACGATCGCTGCTCGCCCAGGCGCTGCCGGCGGCCAGAAAGGTGAGTAACAGCAGGGTGAGACTGAACTTCATCAAGGCGTCGTCCTTTATTCGACCTGTATCCGTCAAGGCTAGCGCAGCGCAGGGATTTTTCCATCAGCGGCATGCACGGTAACGCGGCAGTGGCGCACCCGTGTGGGGCCTGTCACGGCTGCGTGGGGCCTTGGGTAGCAACGTGATTCCAAACGCTGGCGCAACGCCTTATTCCCTATCAGTGTTATCTGGCTGATTCCTAACGTATTTACCTCCTGCCTGTTTTCCTGCTGCTGCGTGTGGCACACTTTCTGCTGTCTATTCCGTTGTTACATACTAAGTTCCGGTATAGCGGAATACACAACCCCTGGAGTGCTTGTCATGCATCACCGACCTTCCGTGTTCAAAGCGTGTGTTTTTCTCTTCGCCGCATCGGCTTGCGTTGCCAGCATCGTGCAGGCAGCGGACAGCAAGCTCGATAATGTGCTCAAGCGTGGGCACCTGATCGTGGGTACAGGCAGTACCAATGCGCCGTGGCACTTCCAGGGAGCGGATGGCAAGTTACAAGGGTTTGATATCGATATCGGCCGCATCGTGGCCAAGGGCTTGTTCAATGACCCGAGCAAGGTCGAGTTCGTGGTGCAGTCGTCCGACGCGCGGATTCCCAACCTGCTGACGGACAAAGTCGACATGAGTTGCCAGTTCATCACCGTCACCGCCAGCCGTGCGCAGCAGGTGGCGTTTACCCTGCCGTACTACCGCGAAGGGGTGGGCCTGTTGCTGCCGAACAACAGCAAATACAAAGAGATCGAAGACCTGCAAGCGGCCGGCGACGACGTCACCGTGGCCGTGCTGCAAAACGTGTATGCCGAAGAACTGGTGCACCAGGCGCTGCCCAAGGCCAAGGTCGACCAGTACGACAGCGTCGACCTGATGTACCAGGCGGTGAACTCCGGTCGCGCCGACGCCGCCGCCACCGACCAGTCCTCGGTCAAATACCTGATGGTGCAGAACCCCGGCCGCTACCGCAGCCCGAGCTACGCCTGGAGCCCGCAGACCTACGCGTGCGCCGTCAAGCGTGGCGACCAGGACTGGCTGAACTTCGTCAACACGGCGCTGCATGAAGCCATGACCGGCGTGGAATTCCCGACCTACAAGGCCTCGTTCAAGCAATGGTTCGGCGTGGATCTGCCAGAGCCTGCGATTGGGTTCCCTGTCGAATTCAAGTGATTCGTGAAAACCGCGGCGCCGCGCGCGGCGCCTCCCTCAGGTACTGTCCAAGATGAACTATCAGTTGAATTTTGCCGCCGTCTGGCGTGATTTCGACACCTTGCTGGCGGGGCTGTGGCTGGGCCTGGAACTGGCGTTGCTGTCGATCGCCATTGGCTGCGTGATCGGCCTGCTGATGGCGTTCGCCATGCTGTCCAGGCACCGCGCGTTGCGCATCCTCGCCTCGGTGTACGTCACGGTGGTGCGCAATACACCGATCCTGGTGCTGATCCTGTTGATCTACTTCGCGTTGCCCAGCCTGGGCATCCGCCTGGACAAGATCCCGTCATTCATCATCACCCTGTCGCTGTACGCCGGTGCCTACCTGACCGAAGTGTTCCGCGCCGGGCTGCTGAACATTCCCAAGGGCTTGCGTGAAGCCGGGTTGGCCATCGGCCTGGGTGAGTGGCGTATCCGCGCCTACATCACCGTGCCGGTGATGCTGCGCAACGTGCTGCCGGCACTGTCGAACAATTTCATTTCGTTGTTCAAGGACACTTCCCTGGCCGCCGCCATCGCAGTGCCCGAGCTGACCTATTACGCCCGCAAGATCAACGTCGAGAGCTACCGGGTGATTGAAACCTGGTTGGTCACGACCGCGCTCTACGTGGCTGCCTGTTACCTCATTGCCATGTTGCTCCGTTATCTTGAGCAGCGTCTGGCGATCCGTCGTTAGGAGCGGCTTGCATGTACCCATCCCCCAGCTGGCTGCAGGAGTTGTGGATCGCCCGGGATACCCTCTGGGCGGGCTTTCAAACCAGCGTGTACGTCTCGGCGCTGGCGATTATCTTTGGCACCCTGATCGGCATCGTTGCCGGGTTGGTGCTGACCTACGGCAGGTTCTGGATGCGCGCGCCGTTCCGTCTGTATGTCGACCTGATCCGTGGCACGCCGGTGTTTGTGCTGGTGCTGGCGTGTTTCTACATGCTGCCGGCGCTCGGTTGGCAGATCAGCGCCTTCCAGGCCGGCGCCGTCGGCCTCACGCTGTTTTGCGGCTCCCACGTCGCGGAAATCGTGCGCGGTGCGCTGCAAGCCATTCCCCGTGGACAACTGGAAGCGGGCAAGGCGATCGGCCTGACATTCCCGCAGTCCCTGGGTTACGTGCTGTTGCCTCAGGCGCTGCGCCAGATCCTGCCGACCTGGGTCAATTCCTCCACGGAAATCGTCAAGGCGTCCACCTTGCTCTCGGTGATCGGCGTGGCCGAGTTGCTGCTGAGCACCCAGCAAGTGATCGCACGCACCTTCATGACCCTGGAGTTCTACCTGTTCGCCGGGTTTCTGTTTTTTGTCATCAACTACGCCATCGAATTATTCGGGCGCTACATTGAAAAGCGGGTGGCCTTGCCATGAACCAACCTCAAACCAACCCACCGCTGCTGGACATCCGTGGCCTGCGCAAGCAATACGGCGAGGTCGAAGTGCTCAAGGGCGTCGACCTGTCCATGCAGCGCGGCAACGTGGTGACCTTGATCGGTTCCAGCGGCTCGGGCAAGACCACGCTGCTGCGCTGCGTCAACCTGCTGGAAGAATTCCAGGGCGGGCAGATCACCCTGGACGGCGAGTCCATCGGCTACAGCGACATCGCTGGCAAGCGCGTGCGTCACTCTGAACGCGTGATCTCCCAGCACCGTGCAATGACCGGCATGGCGTTCCAGCAGTTCAACCTGTTCCCGCATTTGACGGCATTGCAGAACGTGACCCTGGGCTTGTTGAAAGTTAAGAAAATGCCTAAGGACGAGGCGGTGGCATTGGCGGAAAAATGGCTCGATCGTGTAGGACTTCTAGAGCGCCGCAATCACTTCCCCGGTCAGCTGTCCGGCGGCCAGCAACAGCGCGTGGCGATTGCCCGCGCGATTGCCATGAACCCCAGCCTGATGCTGTTCGATGAAGTGACCTCAGCCCTGGATCCGGAGTTGGTGGGCGAAGTCCTCAGCGTGATCAAGGGCCTGGCGGAAGAGGGCATGACCATGTTGCTGGTCACCCACGAAATGCGCTTTGCCTATGAAGTGTCGGACCAGATCGTGTTCATGAACCAGGGCCGCATTGAGGAGCAGGGCAGCGCCAAGGCTATTTTCGAACGCCCGCAGTCGCCGCGACTGGCGGAATTTCTCAAGAACATTCGTTTTTAATCAAGGAGCTATTGTATGAGTATTACGCGTTACGGTGCCGGTAGCACAGCCGGCGGTGGCCAGCCACGTCCTTTCGCCCGTGCGGTGGAAGCGGACGGTTGGTTGTACGTCTCAGGCCAGGTGCCTGCGGTGGACGGAGAAATCATCAGCGGCGGAATCATCGAGCAAACCCGCCAGACCATGCGCAACGTGGTGGCGATTCTTGAAGAAGCCGGCTACGAACTCAAAGACGTGGTGCGCGTTGGCGTATGGCTGGAAGACCCACGGGACTTCTGGAGTTTCAACAAAGTGTTCGGCGAATACTTCACCCCGGAACACGCCCCGGCGCGCGCCTGTGTGCAGGCCAACATGATGGTCGATTGCAAGGTGGAGATTGATTGCGTGGCCTACAAGAAAAAAGGCTAAATGCCCCAATCTGAAGCCCAAAGCAGATCACATGTGGGAGCTGGCTTGCCTGCGATGACGGAGTGTCAGACAGCACCTGCGCCACTGACCCACCGCAATCACGGGCAAGCCCGTTCCCACAGGGAATCGCTGTGCGGCACACAACTCTGACCGGACCCACACCACCATGACCGAAGACACCATCAAACGCCGCGCCAAAGGCCTGGACCGTGCATTCGATATCCTCGATTTTCTCAAGGAAATCGGCCAGCCGCTGCGCCCGAATGATATTGCCAGCGGCATCGGCAGCCCCAAATCCACGGTCTATGAATTGGTCGCGTCGCTGCTCGAACGGCGCATCCTGGAAACGGTGGGCAAGGACGGTCACGTCTACCTCGGTCGCCAGCTGTACTTTCTCGGCCAGGCGCACCTGCGCCATTTCGACCTGACCCGCGAAGCCGACCACGCTTTGCAGGAGATCGTCAGCCAGACCCACGAAACCGCGCAGATGTGCCTGCTCAACGGGCGCAAATACACGGTGGCGCTGATGCGCGAAGGCGAGCGGCATTTCCGCATTTCTTCGGACATCGGCGAAAACGCGCCGATCCCCTGGACCGCTTCCGGGCGCCTGTTGCTGGGGCACCTGAGCGACCAGCAGATCGTCGACCTGATCGACCCCGACGACTTTATCCTGCCGGACGGCCAGCGCCTGGCGCTGGACACCTTCCTGGCGCAGATCCGTCAGGCCAGCCTCGATGGCTTCTTTTCCTTCGACAGCGTGGCCGACACCTTTACCCATTGCTTTGCCGCCCCGGTGCGGGACGCGCAAGGCATCAGCGTTGCGACCCTGTGCATCGTCGCCCCACGGGCCGATGCGCTCAAAAACTACAGCAGCTATCGCCGGGTGTTGATCGACAGCGCCAATAACCTGGCCCGGCGCATCAACGAATAGGAGTTTTCCATGTCTGCCATCAACGCCGTTGAAAAGGGCGCCGCCGCCGCCGGTGCCCACCTGGTCCGCGACGTCAGCCTGCCCGCCCTGGTGCTGCACCGTGATGCCCTGGAACACAACATCCGCTGGATGCAAGACTTTGTCAGCAGGAGCGGCGCCGAACTGGCGCCCCATGGCAAGACCAGCATGATGCCCGCGCTGTTCCAGCGCCAGATCGCCGCAGGCGCCTGGGGCATTACCCTGGCCAACGCGGTACAGACCCGAGCCGCCTATGCCGGCGGTGTGCGTCGCGTGCTGATGGCCAACCAACTGGTGGGCGCGCCGAACATGGCGTTGATCGCTGACCTGTTGGCCGACAAGGATTTCGACTTCCACTGCATGGTCGACCACCCGGACAACGTCGCCGACCTGGGCCTGTTCTTCGCGGCCCGTGGCCTGCGCCTGAACGTGATGATCGAATACGGCGTGGTCGGCGGCCGTTGCGGCTGCCGCAGCGAGCAGGAAGTGCGCGACCTAGCCAAGGCGATCAAGGCCCAGCCCGCCCTGGCCCTGACCGGTATCGAAGGCTATGAAGGCGTGATCCATGGTGAGCATGCGATCAGCGGCATCCGCGACTTCGCCGCCAGCCTGGTGCGCCTGGCGGTGGACCTGCAGAACAATGGCTCTTTTGACCTGCCCAAGCCCATCGTCACGGCGTCGGGTTCGGCCTGGTATGACCTGATCGCCGAGTCTTTCGAAGCGCAGAACGCCGCCGGCCGCTTCCTCAGCGTGCTGCGCCCGGGCAGCTACGTAGCCCACGACCACGGTATCTACAAAGACGCCCAATGCTGCGTACTCGAGCGCCGCAGCGACCTCAGCGAAGGCCTGCGCCCGGCCCTGGAAGTCTGGGCCCACGTGCAATCGCTGCCTGAGCCGGGCTTTGCGGTGATCGCCCTGGGCAAGCGCGACGTGGCCTATGACGCGGGGTTGCCGGTGCCGCTCAAGCGTTACAAGGCCGGGGTTATGCCGGCGCAAGGCGATGATGTGAGCGCGTGCAAGGTGACGGCGGTGATGGACCAGCATGCGTTCATGAGCGTGGCACCCGGGGTTGAACTGCGCATTGGCGACATTATTTCGTTCGGCACTTCGCACCCTTGCCTGACCTTCGACAAGTGGCAAGTGGGTTGTCTGGTGGATGAGCAAATGCAGGTGGTTGAGTGTTTGCGTACCTGCTTCTAGACCAAGTCGCTGCCATCGCAGGCAAGCCAGCTCCCACATTGACCGCGTTTTAATTGTAGGAATGCAGTCAACTGTGGGAGCGGGCTTGCTCGCGAAGAGGCCATCAGCCACACCCGAGAAATAAGCCATGACTTCCCAGCCCCACATCGCCCTCATCGGCGAATGCATGATCGAACTGCAACACCGCGCCGACGGCAGCCTGCACCAGAGCTTCGGCGGCGACACCTTGAACGCGGCGGTGTACCTGCGCCGCGAGCTGGGCGATAACGGCAGCGTCGACTATGTCACCGCCCTGGGCGACGACAGTTTCAGCGATGCCATGTGCAAACACTGGGCGCAAGAAGGCCTGGGCCTGTCCAGGGTCCAGCGCTTGCCTGGCCGTTTGCCCGGTTTGTACTGCATCCAGACCGATGCCCATGGCGAGCGAAAATTCCTTTACTGGCGCAACGAGGCCGCCGTGCGTGACTGTTTCACCACGCCCGCAGCCGAGCCGATCCTGGCGGCCTTGCCGAAGTATGACGTGGTGTATTTCAGCGGGATCTCCCTGGCCGTGCTGGGTGAGGTCGGTCGCGAGCGTTTGCTGCAGGCGCTGATCGAGACCCGGAGGCGTGGTGGCAAGGTGGTGTTCGACAACAATTACCGGCCACGGCTGTGGGCCGATGTCGAGGCGGCGCGCGTGGCTTATCGCTCGGTGTTGGCCGAGGTGGATATCGCCTTGCTCACCGAGGATGACGAACGCGCGTTGTTTGGCCATGCCGACAGTGAGCAGGTGTTTGCGGCGTATCCAAATATTGAAGAGGTCGTGCTCAAGCGGGGGGCGGAGGCGTGCCTGATCCGTTGCAAGGGCGAGCGCTTTGCAGTGCCGGCACTGAAGGTGGAGACGGTGGTGGATACGACGGCGGCGGGGGATTCGTTCAGTGCGGCGTATTTGGCCGGTCGGCTTAGAGGCGGTTCACCGCAAGAGGCCGCTTTGGCAGGGCATCGGTTGGCCAGTCGGGTCATTCAAGTGCCGGGGGCCTTGATTCCCAGGTGAATCGCCGCCTGCGGCGGTTCGCAGGCAAGCCAGCTCCCACAGTTGACCGCGTTTCTCCAATTGGAATGCGGTCACCTGTGGGAGCTGGCTTGCCTGCGATAGCGGCCTGGAGCCAACCCCTCAATCGCGGTAAAACACCTGCACCAGGTGATACCCGAACTTGCTCTTGATCGGGCCATGCACCACCTTCACCGGCTTCTTGAAGATCACCGCATCAATCGCCCCCACCATCTGCCCAGGCCGCACTTCACCCAAGTCACCGCCACGCTTGCCCGAGGGGCAGGTGGAGTACTTCTTGGCCAGTACATCAAACGCTTCGCCCTTGGCGATGCGCTGCTTGAGTTGTTCGGCTTCTTCGCTGGTTTTCACCAGGATATGACGGGCTTGGGCTTTCATGGGGATCTACCGGGTGGGCGACGGCGCGCGATTATGCCTGAACTCATTGCGCCACGCTGATCATGCCGCGGATTTTCGTGGCCAGCAGGTCGATGGAAAACGGCTTGGCGATCATGTCCATGCCTGCTTCGAGGAAACCCTGACGCTCGGCGGCTTTTTCGGCGTAACCGGTCATGAACAGCACCTTGAGCCCCGGCCTGTGCTGGCGCGCAATTTCCGCCAACTGCCGGCCGTTCATGCCCGGCAGGCCGACGTCGGTGACCAGCAGGTCCACGCGCAGGTCCGACTCCAGCAGCGGCAGCGCGGCCCGTGCGTCGGCCGCCTGGTGCGCGGTGTAGCCCAGTTCATCGAGCACATTGACCACCAGCATGCGCACCGCCGGATCGTCCTCGACCACCACCACGGCCTCGCCGGCCAGGGCCAGCGGCGCCTCGCTCAAGTGGGCGGGCAGGTTGCTTTCCAGCGACGTACCGAACAGGCGTGGCAGGTACAGGCGCACACGCGTACCCTGGCCCGGCTCGCTCTGGATGGTCACGTGGCCGCCGGACTGCTGGGCAAACCCGTAGATCATCGACAGCCCCAGGCCGGTGCCCTGGCCGATGGGTTTGGTGGTGAAGAACGGGTCGAACGCCTTGGCCAGGATCTTCGGCGCCATGCCGGTGCCGTTGTCGCACACGCCAAGCATCACGTAGTCGCCGGCCTTGACCGGTTCAAGGGTGGTGATGTCGCTACCGTCCAGGTAGCTGTTGGCGGTCTCGATCAGGATTTCACCGCCGTCGGGCATGGCGTCGCGGGCGTTGATCACCAGGTTGAGCAAGGCGTTTTCCAGCTGGCTGGCGTCGGTGTTGACCGGCCAGATATCGCGCCCCAGTCGCACCTTGAGGTCGATGTGCGCGCCCTTGGTACGGCGGAACAACTCTTCCAGGGACGCCACCAACTGGTTCGGGTCCAGCGGGCGAAGGTCCAGCGATTGACGCCGCGAGAAGGCCAGCAACCGATGGGTAAGGGCGGCGGCACGGCGGGCCGAAGACACGGCGGCATCGGTAAAGCGGCCGATCTCGTCACTGCGCCCGGCGGCGATATAGCGCTGCATCAGGTCGAGGCTGCCGATGATGCCGGTGAGCATATTGTTGAAGTCATGGGCGATGCCGCCGGTGAGCTGACCCACGGCCTCCATCTTCTGCGCATGGCGCAGGGCGTCTTCGGCGCGCTCGCGCTCGTACATCTCGTTTTGCAGGCGCTGGTTGGCCTCGGCCAGCGCCTGGGTGCGCTGGGCCACGCGCTCTTCGAGATTTTCGTTGAGGTGGCGCAGGGCTTCTTCGGTGAGTTTGCGTTCGGTTTCATCGATCACAAAGATGTAGAACCCATTTACCGAGCCGTCATTGCTGAAGCGCGGCAGGTACTTCATCAAGGCATGGCGCGGCCGGCCGTCGCGGTGCGGTGTGACGGTCATGAAACTGCAGGCCTTGCCCTTGAGCGCGGCGGCGATCTTGTCGGCACGGCCGGCATATACCTCGTCGCCGAGCACGTCGCGGATGGTCCTGCCGTACAGCTCCTGGGGGGTCATGCCGTACCATTCCAGGTACGCGCTGTTGTTCAGGCGAAAGCGTTCTTCATGGTCGACGTAGCCGATCAGCACCGGCATGGCGTTGATGATCAGTTGCAATTCGGTCTGGCTTTGGCGCAGGGCCTGCTCGGTGTTCTTGCGCTCGGTAAGGTCCAGCGCGGCACCGAGGAACCGCGCGGGGCGGCCCTGATGATCCTTATAGCAGCGGCCCCGGGCAAATACCCAGCGCACCTGGCCGTCGGCCTGCAATAGCCGGTATTCCTCGGCGTATTCGGTACCGAAGGTAATGCAATGCTTGATGCTGCGCGCCACCATGCCGCGGTCTTCGGGGTGTACGCCTTGCAGGTAGTCGCTGATCGGCAGCCGGTCCGCGTCGCTGGGGGCCACGCCATGCAGGTAGGCGAAGTGCGCGTCGGCGATGAAGCGGTCTTCGCCGATATCCCAATCCCAGGTGCCCACCGCGTCGGTGGCCGCCAGGGCGAGCTGCAGGCGTTGTTCGGTGTTGTGCTGGGCCTTGCGGCGCTCGTTGGTTTCGATGGCGGTGACCAGGATACCGGCGACGTTGGCGCTTTCGTCGCGGATCGGGCTGTAGGTCAGGTCCAGCCAGATTTCGGTGTCGCGGTTATGGCGTTGCAGCACGAAACGCTGCTCGCTGAAGGTGCGCACCTGGCCGCTGAGCACGGCCTCATAGATGGGCCGGGTAAAGCTTTCCAGCTCCGGCCAGGTCTGGTGTGTCGGCTGGCCCATCGCATCCGGGTGTTTGTTGCCGGCCAGCAGGGCGAAGCCGTCGTTATAGACTTGCGTGAGCTGCTTGCCCCACAGCAGCAGCATCGGCATCGGCGAATGCACGACGATGTCCACTGCGGTGCGCAGGCTTTGCGGCCATTCATTGGCCTCACCGAGGGGGCTTTGCGCCCAGTCCAACCGCGCAATCAATGCGGCGGTTTCGCTGCCGGTGGATGTTCCATTCATGAAAAAGCCCTGAGCGTAACGCTTTGAAAAATGACAACACCCATTATCCCGCGAGTCGGGACTGAGTGACTACCCCGGAAAAATAGCACGCATTGGCGGTTTGTCTTTACATCCGTACGTCGGCGCTGAAACCTTTCATCATTCGGCCAGCTCCGCGCGGTCGCGAAATTGCTCCAGGGCCTGGGGGTTGGCCAGCGCGTCGGTGTTCTTCACCGGTTCGCCGTGCACCACATTGCGCACCGCCAATTCAACGATCTTGCCGCTGATGGTCCGCGGGATATCGCTGACAGCCAGGATCCTGGCCGGCACATGGCGCGGCGTGGTGTTGGCGCGGATCACCTGGCGAATCTGCTGCTGCAGCGCTTCGTCCAGTTCCACACCGTCGTCGAGGCGCACGAACAGCACCACGCGCACGTCGTCCTGCCAGCGTTGGCCAATGGCCAGGCTTTCCAGTACCTGTGGCAGCTTTTCCACCTGGCGGTAGATCTCTGCGGTACCAATGCGCACGCCGCCGGGGTTGAGCACGGCGTCGGAGCGTCCATGGATCAGCAGGCTGCCATTCGCGCGTTGTTCGGCATAGTCGCCTTGGGCCCAGACACCGGGGAACTGGCTGAAATACGCGGCGCGCAGCTTCTGGCGGTCCGGGTCGTTCCACAGGCCGATGGGCATGGCCGGAAAGTGCCGGGTGCACACCAGTTCGCCTTTTTCGCCGACCAGCGGCTGGCCGCTGTCGTCCCAGACCTCGATCGCCATTGCCAGGCTCTTGCACTGCATTTCGCCGCGACGCACCGGCAACACCGGGTTGCCGATCACAAAGCAGGAGACGATATCGGTGCCGCCGGACATCGACGACAGGCACAGCTCGTGCTTGATTTCGCGGTACACATAGTCGTAGCTCTGCGGCGACAGTGGCGAACCGGTTGAGATCAGCCCCTTGAGGCTGCCCAGGTCGTGGCTCAGGCGCGGCTGCAGCCCGGCTTTTTCCAGGGTCGCGAGAAACTTGGGGCTGGTGCCGAACACGCTGATCTTCTCGGCATCAATCAGGTCGATCAAGCGCTCGGGCCCAGGATAAAACGGCGAGCCGTCATACAGCACCGCCGTGGCGCCGATGGCCAGCACCGACACCAGCCAGTTCCACATCATCCAGCCGCAGGTGGTGTAGTAGAACAGGCAGTCATCCCTGGACAGGTCGGCATGCAGGCCGTGCTCCTTGAGGTGGGTGAGCAACACGCCACCGGTGCCGTGGATGATGCACTTGGGCACGCCGGTGGTGCCGCTGGAATAGAGGATATACAGCGGATGATCGAAGGGCACCGCGACGAATTCCGGTTCGCCGCCGGGTTGGTAGAAGTCTTGCCACAGCGTGACGCCGGCGTGTGTCTGATAGTCCTCGACCCGCGCCTGTGGCCGTGCGTAGGGCACAATGATCAATTGCTCCAGGGACGGCAGGCGCGCGAGGATTTCATTGAGCTTGGCGCGCTGGTCGATGGCTTTGCCGGCATAGCGGTAACCGGCGCAGGTGATCAAGACCTTGGGCTCGATCTGGCCGAAACGGTCGATCACGCCTTGGGTGCCGAAATCCGGCGAAGAGCATGACCAGATCGCGCCCAGGCTGGTGGTGGCGAGCATGCCCACCAGGGTTTGCCAGGTGTTGGGCATGCACGCAGCGACGCGGTCGCCTTGGGTAACGCCGGCGGCCCGCAGGCTGTTTTGCAGGCCGGCGACGTGCGCGGCCAGTTCGGCGTAGGTGAGCTGTTCGCGCTGGCCGTTTTCGCCCACGGCCACCACCGCCGTGTGATCGTCGCGACGGCGCAGCAGGTGTTCGGCAAAATTCAGGGTCGCGCCGGGAAACCACTGGGCGCTGGGCATTTCGGTGCCTTCGATCAGCACCGCCGTGGGCGGGCTGCGAAATTGCACATCGAAGTACTCGACGATGGCCTGCCAGAACGCCGGGCGCTGATCGATGCTCCACGGGTGCAGGGCCGGGTAGTCGCTGAGCTGTAGGCTATAGCGCTCGTTGATGTAACGCCGGAACTGGTCCATTCGCGTGTTGGCGATGCGTTCCGGGGAGGGTTGCCAGAGGATGTCGGACATAAAGCTGCCTCTTATTCTTGAACTGTGGGAGCTGGCTTGCCTGCGATAGCGGTGTATCAGTCACAGGTGAGCCAACTGACCCTCCGCTATCGCAGGCAAGCCAGCTCCCACATTTGATCTTCTGTGTCTGGATTATTGAGCCAGCCAGCCACCATCGATATTCCACGCCGCACCGCGTACCTGGCTGCCGGCTTCGCTGCACAAAAACAGCACCAACTCGCCCAACTGCGGCGGCGTCACAAACTCCAGCGACGGCTGTTTCTCGGCCAGCAATTCCTGCTGCGCCTGCTGCGGGTCGATGCCATGGGCGGCGCGATCATCGATCTGCTTCTGCACCAGCGGCGTCAGCACCCAGCCTGGGCAGATGGCATTGCACGTGACATTGCTGGTCGCCGTTTCCAGGCCCACCACCTTGGTCAAGCCGATCACGCCGTGCTTGGCGGCCACATACGCCGCCTTACCCACCGAACCGACCTGGCCGTGCACCGACGCGATGTTGACGATCCGCCCCCAACCCTTGGCTTTCATTCCCGGCAAGCTCAAGCGCGTGCTGTGAAACACCGATGACAGATTGATCGCAATGATGGAATCCCAGCGCTCGGCCGGGAAGTCTTCCACGGCGGCCACATGCTGGATCCCGGCGTTGTTCACCAGGATATCCACGCCACCGAATTCACGCTCGGCGTAGGCGATCATGTCGGCGATCTGCGCCGGGTCGCTGACATCCGCCGGGTGATGCCCGACCTTACCGCCAAATGCCTGCACCTGGGCGACCACCGCGCTGGCGTCGCCGAAACCGTTGAGAATCAGATTGGCGCCGGCCTTGGCCAGGCTCAATGCGATGCCCAGGCCGATGCCGCTGGTGGAGCCGGTGACCAGGGCGGTCTTGCCATTCAATGTCGTCATGAACACCTCACACAATGCCAGTGGCGTAGAAAGTACCGATCACCACGAACACCGCGAGGGTCTTGATGATCGTGATGCCGAAAATGTCCTTGTAGGCTTCGCGGTGGGTCAGGCCGGTCACCGCCAGCAGGGTGATCACCGCGCCGTTGTGGGGCAGGGTGTCCATGCCACCGCTGGCCATGGCCGCGACCCGGTGCAGCACTTCAAGGGGAATATTGGCCGCATGGGCCGCCGAAATAAAGCTCTCGGACATGGCCGCCAGGGCGATGCTCATGCCGCCCGACGCGGAGCCGGTGATACCGGCGAGCAAGGTCACGGTGATCGCTTCATTGACCAGCGGGTTGGGGATGCCCTTGAGCCAGTCCGCCAGCACCAGAAAGCCCGGCAGCGAGGCGATGACCGCGCCAAAGCCGTATTCCGACGCGGTGTTCATCGCCGCCAGCAGCGCGCCGCTGACCGCACTTTTGCTGCCCTCGGCGAGCTTGCTCTTGATCGCCGACCAGCCAAACGCCAGCACCAGGAGGATGCCCACCAGCAACGCCGCCTGCACCGCCCAGATCGCGGTGAGCTTGGCGATTTCGGTGGTCACCGGCGTGGCCATGCCCGGCAAGCTGAGGCTGTGGGTCTTGCCGTACCACTGCGGGATCCAATGGGTGAACAACAGGTTCATCACCCCGACCAGGATCAGCGGCGACACTGCGATCCAGGGGTTGGGCAGCGTAAGGTTCTCGGCGGTTTCCGGCTCGTTGCGCAACTCGGTGCCATAGCCTTCACCGGCGCGTTGCGCCTTATTGCGCTGGCGCGCCAGGTACAGCATGCCGGCGCAGAACACGAAGACCGTGCCGATCAAACCCAGCCATGGCGCGGCCCAGGCGGTGGTGTTGAAGAACGTGCTGGGGATGATGTTCTGGATCTGCGGCGTGCCGGGCAGGGCGTCCATGGTGAACGAGAATGCACCCAGAGCGATGGTCGCCGGGATCAGGCGCTTGGGGATATTGCTCTGGCGGAACATCTCCGCTGCGAACGGGTACACCGCAAACACCACCACGAACAGCGACACGCCGCCGTAGGTGAGCAGGGCGCAGACCAGCACGATCACCAGCATCGCCTGGCGAGTGCCTAGCAAACGGATCGCGGCGGCGACGATGGAGCGCGAAAAGCCCGACAGCTCGATCAGCTTGCCGAACACCGCACCCAGCAGGAATACCGGGAAATACAGCTTGATAAAACCGACCATTTTCTCCATGAACACGCCGGTAAAGGCGGGCGCGACGGCGGACGGGTCGGTGAGCAGCACAGCGCCGAGCGCGGCGATGGGGGCAAACAGGATGACGCTGTAGCCACGGTAGGCGGCCAGCATCAGCAGCGCGAGGGCCGCCAGGGCAATGATCACACTCATGGGTGTGTCTCCAGGTTGTTATTTTTGTGGGGTGTGGCTGTGGGGAGGGCTATAGCGAGATGTGTGCCAAATCTCTAAGATATTGATAATTAATAATATTTTCTTGGGTGATGTAGAGCTTTCTAAAGGTCGTCTCTATTTTGAGACCAGTGGGGATCCACTGTGGGAGCTGTCTTTGTTTGGAGATTATTGTCTCTTTATTGAGACTCGTTAATGCCCAGCGCCACCATCTTCTTATACAACGTCGACCGCCCAAGCCCCAGCCGCCTGGCCGCTTCCACTACATTCCCGCCGCACGCGCTCAATGCCGCCCCAATCACCTGCCGATCGAACCGCTCCCGTGCCGCGTTGAACGACTCACCCTCGATGGCGGGCACCGTGTTGCGCTCCACCGGCGTAAATGTGCCTATCGCCGCACGGATTTCCCGGGCATCCAGCACCAGGTCATCGCTCAACAGCGCCGCACGCTCCAGCACATTGCGCAGTTCACGGATATTGCCCGGCCACGCATGCTGTGCCAGCAAGGCCAAGGCGTCTTGATCCAACTCGTGCTGGCTGCGCAGTTCCTCGAGGATTGCCTCGCTCAACGCCGGAATATCGTCCAGGCGCTCACGCAAAGCAGGCACCTGGATCGGCAGCACGTTCAACCGGTAATACAAGTCCGCGCGGAATTCGCCGCGCTTGATCGCCGCTTCCAGGTCCATGGACGTGGCGGCAATCACCCGCACATCGCTGTGCAGCATTTCGTTGGAGCCCACGGGTTCGAATTCCTTTTCCTGCAACACCCGCAGCAATTTGCTTTGCAACGGCAGGGGCATGTCGCCGATTTCATCCAGAAACAGCGTGCCGCCCTGGGCAATCTGGAATTTGCCCGGGCGGCCCTTGCGGTCGGCGCCGGTAAATGCGCCCGGCGCGGTGCCGAAAAACTCGGCCTCCAGCAGGTCGGCGGGGATGGCGGCGCTGTTGATACTGACAAACGCCTTATGTGCACGCGTCGATGCGCCGTGGATCGCCTGGGCCAGCAGCTCCTTGCCGGTACCGGTTTCGCCCAGCAGCAAAACAGGCGATTCGGCACTCGCACTGCGCCGCGCCCGGCGCTTGACTTCCAGGCTGGCCGCGCTGGTGCCGATAAAGTGCGCGAAGTTGTATTTGCTCTGCCGTGAGCGCAGCAGCGAGCGCGTGGACGCCAATTCTTGCTGCAGGCTCAGGTAGCGTTCGATCAAGGGCGACAGGTTGCGTAGTTCATCGAACAGCGCAAAGCCAATCGCCCCAATCACCGCGCCGGCATCGTTGTGAATCGGCAGGCGCATTACCACCAACGGACCCTTTGGCGTGTCCTGGATGTCGAGCAATATCGGCTGGTCGTTGCGCACCACCTGGCGCAACAGGCTGTTGGAAATCACCTGCTCGCAAGGCTGGCCGATGGCCTGGTCGGCGCTCTTGAGCCCGAAGCGCTTGGCGTAGCGCTCGTTCATCCACACGATATTCGCGTCGCGGTCGACAATCACCGTGCCTTCGCTGGACTGCTCGATGATCTCGAACAGCGACTGGATGGCCAGGCCACGAACCTGTTGGTAGTCCTTGAGGCTATCGGTCATGTTCATGCCACCCACACAAAACAGGAATAGGATTACGGTCCTGTGGGAGCTGGCTTGCCTGCGATGGCGATCTCAAGAACGCTATCGTAGGCAAGCCAGCGCCTACAAGGGAATGTGCGCCGCTGCCAGCAGTTCCTTGGTGTACGAATGCTGTGGCGCCTCAAACACCCGCTGGCTCGCGCCGCGCTCCACCACCTTGCCGTCCTTGATCACGATCATGTCATGGGCCATGGCCCGCACCACCGCCAGGTCATGGCTGATAAACAGATAGGTCAGGCCGTATTTATCCTGCAGCTCCCGCAGCAACCCCACCACCTGTTTCTGCACGGTGCGGTCGAGGGCCGAGGTGGGTTCGTCCAGCAGCATCAGCGCCGGCCTGAGCACCAGGGCGCGAGCAATGGCGATACGCTGGCGCTGGCCTCCGGAAAACTCATGGGGGTAGCGGTGCCGGCTGGCGGGGTCCAGGCCGACGTCCTTGAGCACCTGGATCACCTGCGCATCGCGCTCGGCCAGGCCGCACGGCGCGTGCACCTCCAGCCCTTCGCTGATGATCTGGGCCACGGTCATGCGCGGGCTGAGGCTGCCATAGGGATCCTGGAACACCACCTGCATCTGCTTGCGCCAGGGCCGCATCTGTTGGTTATTCAGCGGGTCGAGGGCTTCACCCTGGAAACGAATGCTGCCGCTGGAATCGAGCAACCGCAGGATTGCCTGGCCCAGGGTGGACTTGCCCGAACCGGACTCGCCGACAATCCCCAGGGTCTTGCCGCGCTGCACGCTGAGGCTGATGCCGTCCACCGCGCGCAGGTAGGTCTTGCGCCGAAACAGCCCGCCGCCGAGGGGGAATTGCACGCTCAGGTCGTGCACCTCCAGTACCGTCTCGCGCTCGTCACTGCAGAGTGCGTCGCCGGCGGGTTCGGCATCCAGTAACAGCCGGCTGTAAGGATGCTGTGGCGCGGTGAACAAGGTCTCGCAATCGGCCTGCTCGACGATTTCGCCGGCGCGCATCACGCACACGCGTTGGGCAATGCTGCGCACCAGGTTGAGGTCATGGCTGATCAGCAGCAGCGACATGCCCAGGCGTTGTTGCAAGGACTTGAGCAGCAGCAGGATCTTGCGCTGTATGGTTACATCCAGCGCGGTGGTGGGTTCGTCGGCAATCAGCAACTCCGGCTCGCAGGCCAGGGCCATGGCGATCATCACCCGCTGGCGCTGGCCGCCGGAGAGCTGATGGGGATAGGCCTTGAGCCGTTCCTCGGGTTTCTGGATGCCCACCAGGTCGAGCAGTTCAAGGATGCGCGCCTGCGCCGCCTTGCCGCCCAGGCCCTTGTGCAGCAGCAGGGTTTCGCCGATCTGCTTTTCGATGCTGTGCAGTGGGTTCAGTGAGGTCATCGGCTCCTGGAAGATCATCGCAATGCGGTTGCCGCGCAGTTTTTGCAGGGTGGCCGCCGACGCCCCGATCAGTTCCTGGCCGCGATACTTCACCGAACCGCTGGTTTGCGTACCCGCCTCAGGCAGCAGTTGCAGGATCGAATGGGCTGTCACCGACTTGCCCGAACCCGACTCGCCCACCAGCGCCAGGCATTCGCCGGGGCGCACATCCAGGCTGAGGTTGCGGACCACTGTGTCGCCGCTGAAAGCGACACTGAGGTCGCGTATTTCGATGAGGTTCATACGTACTCACTCACGAGCGGGGGTCGAAGGCATCACGCAACGCCTCGCCGATAAAGACCAGCAGCGACAGGATCAGCGCTAAGGTGAAAAACGCCGTCAGCCCCAGCCAGGGCGCTTGCAGGTTCTGCTTGCCCTGGGCGATCAGTTCGCCCAGCGACGCGCTGCCCGCCGGCATGCCAAAGCCGAGGAAATCCAGGGCGCTCAGGGTGGAGATCGCCCCGGTCAGGATAAACGGCAGGTAGCTCAGCGTCGCCGTCATGGCATTGGGCAGGATATGCCGACGAATGATCTTGCCGTCACCCAAGCCCAGCGCCCGTGCCGCCTTGACGTATTCCAGGTTGCGCCCGCGCAGGAACTCGGCGCGCACCACGTCCACCAGGGCCAGCCAGGAAAACAGCGCCATGATCCCCAGCAGCCACCAGAAATTGGGCTCGACAAAGCCCGACAGGATGATCAGCAAGTACAGCACCGGCAACCCGGACCACACCTCCAGCACGCGCTGGCCGATCAAGTCCACCCAGCCGCCGTAATAACCCTGCAACGCACCGGCCGCGATGCCGATGGCCGCGCTGATCGCAGTGAGCGCCAAGGCAAACAGGATCGACACCCGCGCGCCAAAAATCACCCGCGCCAGCACATCCCGCGACTGATCGTCAGTACCCAGCCAGTTCACCGCCGAGGGCGGGCTCGGGGCGGGGCGGGTCAGTTCGTAGTTGGGGGTGTCGTCGCTGAACGGGATCGGCGGGAACAGCATCCAGCCGCCGTCCTGTTTGATCAGCTTTTGTACGTAGTCACTGCGGTAGTCGGCCTGGAACGGCAGCTGGCCGCCGAACTGTTGCTCGGTGTAGCGCTTGAACACCGGGAAATACAGCTCGTTCTTGAAACTCAGCACCAGCGGCTTGTCGTTGGCGATCAGCTCGCCGCCGAGGGTCAGCAGAAACAGGCCGATAAACAGCCACAGCGACCACCAGCCGCGACGGTTCTTTTTGAAGCGCTCGAAACGTCGACGCGCCACGGGAGACAGATCAAGCATCAGGCGTTCCTCGCGGCGAAGTCGATACGCGGGTCCACCAGGGTGTAGCAGAGGTCACCGATCAGTTTTATCAAGAGGCCGAACAAGGTGAAGATAAACAACGAACCGAACACCACCGGGTAATCGCGCGATACCGCTGCTTCGTAGCTCATGCGGCCCAGGCCGTCGAGGGAGAAGATCACCTCGATCAACAAGGAGCCTGCAAAGAACACGCTGATGAACGCCTGGGGAATCCCCGAGATCACCAGCAGCATGGCGTTGCGGAACACATGGCCGTAGAGTACGCGCCGCTCGCTCAAGCCCTTGGCACGCGCAGTCACCACATATTGGCGCGTAATTTCATTGAGGAACGAGTTTTTGGTGAGGATGGTCAGCGTGGCGAACCCGCCGATGACCAGCGACGTCACCGGCAATACCAGGTGCCAGAAATAATCGGCGACCTTGCCAATCGTGCTCAATTCTTCGAAGTTTTCCGACACCAGCCCGCGCACCGGGAACCAGTTCAGCGAAGTGCCCCCGGCAAATACCACGATCAGGAACATTGCGAACAGAAACGCCGGCATCGCATAGCCGATGACAATGGCGGTGCTGCTCCACACGTCAAAGCTGCTGCCGTGGCGCACCGCCTTGCGAATCCCCAGGGGGATCGACACCAGGTAGGTGATCAGCGTCGCCCACAGGCCGAGGGAAATGGTCACCGGCATTTTTTCCAGAATCAGGTCAATCACCGTCTTGCCGCGAAAGAAACTGTTGCCGAAATCCAACTGCGCATAACTCTTGAGCATCAGCCACAGGCGTTCCGGCGCGGGCTTGTCGAAGCCGTATTGTTTCTCGATGTCCGCTATCAACTTCGGGTCCAGGCCACGGCTGGCGCGGGAGCCGCTGCTGACACCTTCGCCGGACGAGCCACCGACGCCACCGCCGCCGATGCCTTGCAAATGCGCGATGGCTTGTTCCACCGGGCCACCGGGGGCGGCCTGCACAATCACGAAATTCACCAGCAGGATGATCACCAGCGTCGGGATGATCAGCAGCAGGCGCCGCACGATATAGGCAAACATCAGCGCGCCCCTCCGCGTTTTTTCAACTCAGCGTTCATTTGCTCGGTGGTCAGTGGCGTGGGGCTGATTTCCCACCAGGTTTCCAGGGCTTCGTCGTTCTTGGCCTCGATGACCGGGCGGCCGAAGCGGTTCCACCACGCGGCAGAGGTGCCGGGCGGGTAGTAATTGGGGATCCACAGGTAATTCCATTGCAGTACCCGGTCCAGCGCGTGGGCATAGGTGAGCATCTGCGCCTGGGTGTCGGCCTTGACCAGGCCCTTGATCAGCGTGTCCACGGCCGGGTCTTTGAGCACCGCGTAGTTGTTGGCGCCTGGATCGTAGGCCGCCGCTGAGCCGAAATAGTTGTACAGCTCCATGCCCGGTGAGGTGGTGACAGGGAAGCCGATGACGATCATGTCGTAGTCTCGGGACATGATCCGATTGACGTACTGCGAGGAGTCGATACGCCGGATATTCAAGGTGATGCCGATCTGCGCCAGGTTGCGTTTGTAGGGTAACAGCAGGCGTTCCAGGCCGTTCTGAGTGTTGAGGAAGGTGAACTCCAGCGGCTTGCCTTCGGCATTGACCAGTTTGTCGCCGTCCGGTTTCCAGCCGGCTTCCTCCAGCAGGGCCAGGGCTTGCAGTTGCTTGTCGCGGATCATGCCGCTGCCATCGGTGACCGGGGCCTTGAACACCTGGGTGAAGACCTCGTCGGGCACCTGGCCGCGCAAGGGTTCAAGGATCGCCAGTTCCTCCTTGGTCGGCGGTTGACTGGCAGCCAGCGGGCTATTGGAGAAGAAGCTCTGCTGGCGGATGTACATATTGCGCATCATCTGCCGGTTGGCCCATTCGAAATCCCACAGCATCGCCAGTGCCTGGCGCACGCGGCGGTCCTTGAACATCGGGTTTTGCACGTTGAATACATAACCCTGGGCCGGTTGCGGCATCTCCTTGGCCAAGTGCGCGCGTTGCAGACGGCCGTCGTCCAGGGCCGGGCCGTTGTACCCGATGGAGTAGCCGGTGGCGGAAAATTCGCGGTTGAAATCATAGGCGCCGCCACGCAACACCTGGCGGGCCACTTCGGTGTCGCCGAAATATTCCAGGCTCAGGTGATCGAAGTTGTACAGGCCGCGGCTGACCGGCAAGTCCTTGCCCCACCAGTTCGGGTCGCGGGTAAAGGTGATGGTGCTGCCGGAGTCGATCTTGCTGACGGTGTAGGGCCCGCTGCCCAGTGGCGCTTCATAGCCGCCGCCATTGGCGAAGTCGCGGGTCTTCCACCAATGTTCCGGGAAGACGGGCAGGGTGGCGATGTCCAAGGGCAGGGTGCGATTTTCATCGCTGGAGAAATCGAAGCGTACCTGGCGCTCACCTTCGACTTCGACCTGCTTGACGTCGGCGAACAAGGTGCGAAAGCGCAGGCTGCCTTGGGTCATCAGCAGGTCGAAGCTGTAGCGCACGTCTTCGGCGGTGATCGGCTTGCCGTCGGCAAACCGGGCCTTGGGGTTGAGGAAAAAACGCAGCGACAGGCCGTCACCGGCGCGCTCCATCTGTTCGGCGACCAGGCCGTAAACGGTGTAGGGCTCGTCCAGTGAACGCTGGGCCAGCGGCGCGTACACCCAACCGTCAACCTGGGAGACGCCGATGCCCTTGTCGATATACGGCAGCACATGGTCGAAGCGCCCGATCTCGATGGCCGAGCGGCGCAGGCTGCCGCCCTTGGGGGCATCGGGGTTGGCGTAGTCGAAATGGGTGAAGCCTGTGGCGTACTTGGCCGGTTCGCCGTACACCGTCAGATACGGTTGCGGCGCCGCGATCACCGCAGTGCTGGCCAGCAGCAGGGCCAGGCTCGAACTTAGTAGAGAGGAAAAAGCCAATCGCATTGTCAGCCTTGAACGCCGTGTGAATAGGAAAAGGGATTTGTACGCTAACGGCAGCAGCGTCGCCAGTCATCACATGCACAACGGCCCACCAGAAGGCGGGCCGTTGTTTATCGCATCAGCGCAGACGGGATCAGTCCTGGCGGCTGGTGACTTCCAGCAGGTGGTAGCCGAACTGGGTTTTCACCGGGCCTTGCACAGTGTTGACCGGGGCGCTGAAGACGACGGTGTCGAATTCCTTGACCATCTGGCCTGGACCGAACGAACCCAGGTTGCCGCCATCGCGGCTGGAAGGGCAGCTGGAGTTGGCTTTGGCGATTTCTGCGAAATCGGCGCCGCCTTCGATCTGGGCCTTGAGTTCGTTGCACTTGTCTTCAGTGGAAACGAGGATGTGACGGGCGGTGGCTTTGGCCATGGGGAGTAACTCCTTGAATGAAAAAGGGTGAGCCTACCGGATTCAGGCGGTTATTTCCTGGCAAAGTTCCTGCCGATTGCCGAGCGGTTCGGGTTGAGTCAAGGCAGGACGATATAGTCGTTCTGCTGGATGATCGGTCGGTGCGGGCCCTGTACAAGGTGGATATAGCGTCCGTCCACCCGGTCGATGGGCAGGCAATCGTCGATGTCCAGCACACCGTCGGTGTGGGCCTGGGACCATTGGCGCAGCATCTGTTGCTTGCCCTTGCTCGCGGCCTCCTTTTTATTGCGCGCGACCACCAGCAGGTAACGGTGGGCCTCGCCAAAGCTGTTGGCTTCATAGCCGCCGAGGTTGATGAAATACAGGTGGTGCGCGCCGGCAGCAGGTGCCAGGTGGCTGAGTTCGACTGTCCAACCGTCGACACCCTCCACGGCCATCCACGAATCAATATGCACGCCCTTGGGGCTGCCGAACCAGTCGGCGCGTAATTGCGGGTAGGTCGATTCAAGCGTGTCCGCCACAGCGAACACCACATCGTGAACTTCAATTTTTGCCCGTGGGTGCTTGCCCCCGAGCATCACGACAAACAGCATTGCAGGTTCTTCCTGGCGACTTGGCAAAGCGTAACCATACTGCGATTGAACCCTTTTGTCCGGTCAGTGCCACACTGTTAATCCGCGAACTCATCAGGAGGTTGTCATGCGTACCATTGATCTGGCGGGCGTTCCCGTTCCTGTCATCGGCCAGGGAACCTGGCGCATGGGCGAAAACCCCGACCGGCACCGTGCCGAGGTGGCGGCACTTCAACTGGGCATCGACGAGGGCATGACCCTGATCGATACCGCCGAAATGTATGGTGAGGGCGGCGCCGAGACCGTTGTCGGCGAGGCCATTCGCGGCAGGCGCGACCAGGTGTTCCTGGTCAGCAAGGTCTACCCGCACAATGCCAGCCAGCAGGGCGTGCCTCGTGCGTGTGAAGCCAGCCTCAAGCGCTTGGGTACGGACTGTATTGATCTTTATCTGTTGCACTGGCGCGGCCAATACCCCCTTGAAGAAACCGTCGAAGCGTTCGAGCGCCTGCGCGAAGCCGGCAAAATCGGCCGCTGGGGCGTCTCCAATTTCGATGTCGCCGACCTGCAGGAACTCGCATCCCCGGCCTGCGCCACCAACCAGGTGCTCTACAACATCGAAGAGCGCGGCATCGAATTCGACCTGCTGCCCTGGTGGCAACAGCACCACTTGCCCTTGATGGCCTACTGCCCGATCGCCCAGGGCGGTGAGCTGCTGTCCAGCCCGACCCTCAAGCAGATCGCCCATCGCCACGCGGTCACACCCGCCCAGGTTGCCCTGGCCTGGGTGTTGCGCCAGGACGGTGTGATCGCCATTCCGAAGGCGGTCACCCCGGAGCATGTGCGACTCAACGCAGCCGCTGCCAAGGTGGTGCTGGATGAACACGACCTGGACGCCATCGATCGCGTGTTCGGCGCACCCAAGCGCAAGCATCCGCTGGCGATGGTGTAAGCCAGCCGATAGAGGCGGCGCCCTCCCTGGCGCCGCCTCTGCGTCAGTCCGGCTTAACCCGCAACCGGGCTGCGCCAGTCATCCGACCCGGAAGTACCGGACACTTCGTGGGTCCACACAATCTTGCGATAAGTGAAGTACACATCTTCCAAATGAGTGAAGTGGGCGTTGTCCGGGTCCTGGCAATGGGGCATGCGTGACTGGATGTCCACGATGGTTGCCCCCTCCAGCTCAATGGTGAAGTAATGCTCCTGGGTGCCGGCCGAGGAGGTACGCAGCCATTCGAGCCGGCACTTGACCTCCTCGCCGCTGGTCAGTGCGCTGAACAGCAAAGGCGACGACTTATCGAAGACCTTGCTGATCATCAGGGGCTTATGAACCCTCTGGCCTGTCGGCTGGCCCGATTGCGGGTCGCGCGGAATGATCACCTGATGAGAAAAGGCCTGGACCAGGATCTGGTCCTCATGGCCTTCCTGATAGATGTTACCTACCGAGTCCTGGGTAAACGTACCTGCCGTAATCAAACCTTGTTTGACACCGGTGATGGAGAGATACGCGGGTGTTGGCATGACGGGTTTCCTTGTCTGATTGATGAGGTAGTTCCAACCGGTCATTGGGCCGGCTGGAGAATGACCTATAACAAGAAACGTGCCTGAAAGCGCGTCGGCCAATAAAGGCAGGGGTGTCACGTTATATAAGTACTGCTTGCTCAGGCGGAGCGAAGTATTTAGCGGGTTTAATTGTTATTTGTTTGCGCATTAGTGCGCATTTAGTTGCTCGTGTCGATGGTTGTGCAAACATTGGGGCTGGCCGTAGGGTCTCGTATCTGCGGCAGATTGGATGCGCAAAATCATGCGCACTCTCGCATTCAGCGCATTTGTAGGAAAAGGATTAAGTGTCGTTCCGTCGCTTGCTGAATATTTTAGGCGTGACTAAGGTTCGTGAGCTTTGCGCAGATTTCCGGCAAAGGGTGGTTGGCGTTCTGATGCGCAGTTTAAAAGCGCTTAGTTGGCCTTTTCTGTCATGACGAGTTGCGTGCGGTATCAAATGGCTTATTCGGGCAAACTTTGTGATTATTACCTTGAAGTTGCACGTTCACCCTGCACGCAAACAGGCTTTGCGGGCAGCGATGTGCGCTTTTCGAGTGAATATGAAGCGCTGGAATGCGAGTTGGCCAAGGCGCAATCGATTCATGGTGGCGGCCAGCCCGACTGGCAGAAGGTCCTGGAAACCAGCGTGATCCTGCTACACCAGCAATCCAAGGATCTCAAGGTCGCCGTCTGGCTGACCTGGGCGTTGCACCAGTGCGAATCCTATCCGGGCTTGCTGGCCGGGCTCGGGTTATTGCGCTATCTCTGCGAACATCATTGGGCGGTGGTCTACCCGGAAAAACCGCGTACCCGTGGCGCGGCATTCGGCTGGTTGGTGCTGCGCCTTGAACCTTTGTTTACACAAGGCCTGCCGCTGCAGAACCAGCAACCTTTATTCCGCGCCGTGCTTGAGCATCTCACGTGCCTCGATGAGCTATGGGCCAAGCACTTGGGGAGCGACGCGCCATTGCTGCTGCCGATGCGCAGGCAATTGGCCCGGAGGCTGGAGCAGGCTGCGCAGGACGCCCCCCCAGCGGCGGGATTGAGCGGCGTCATGGCCCACGTCAAGCAGGCTACCGGCCAGTTGCTGAAACCCGAAGCGGTGGTGAACAACGAAAAAGACGCGCACAAGCTGCTGCGCACCTTGCAGGAACAGGCCCGTTCGTTGTGTGCCTGGTGGCTACGCCAGAACGCTACTGACGCGCGCGCCTTGCGCCTGAATCGAACATTGACCTGGCTGGCGCTGGCCAGTTATCCGGACGCCGACAACCAACGGGTCACAGCCTTGCGCGGGCCTGCACCCGACAAGCTCAAGCGTTATCAGGAGCGCTTTGCCCAGGGCCATTACGCCGACCTGGTGCTTGAGCTGGAGGCCAGCCTCGCCGGTGCGATGTTCTGGTTCGACGGGTTGCGCATGCTCTGGCAATGCCTGGAGGCCTTGCAGGCCGCCCAGGCCATGACCGAGCTGGAAGTGACCTTCGCCCTGTTGTTGCAACGCCTGCCGGACCTGCCGGCGTTTCACTTCCATGACGGCGTCCCGTTTGCCGACGCCGCCACGCGCGACTGGATCACGCTGCAGGTTGCCCGCCACCTGCAAGTGCCCGAAGTAACCGCCGTGGTGGTCGATGCCGAAGCCGCGCCCTGGGAGGTCGCCTTGCAAGCGGTAGCCCCGCGGTTGCGAAAGGACGGACTCAAGGCCGCCATTCATGAACTCAAGCAAGGCATGTACACGGCGCACAGCGATCGTGCGCGTTTTCATTGGCGGCTGGCCCTGGCGCGCTTGTGTGTGCAGGCCGGCAAGCATGAGCTGGCGAAGATTCAACTTGAACACCTGGACCATGAACTGCAACGCACCGGCCTGGAACGCTGGGAGCCGGAGCTGGCCCTCCAGGTCATTCAGCTTCTGTATCGCTGTTGCGATGTATTGCCGCAAAACCATGCCGTGCGCGAGCGCAAGGAAGACACCCATCGCAGGCTGTGCCTCTTCGATCTTGAAGCGGCACTTGAATAGGCTTTCGGGCCACTTGAAAACGGAGATGCACCATGGCCAAAGAAGGTTCGGTAGCCCCCAAGGAACGTATCAACATTACATTCAAGCCCGCCATCGGCGGGGCGCAGGAAGAAGTCGAGCTGCCATTGAAGCTGTTGGTGCTGGGCGATTTCACCCAGCGTGAGGATGTGCGCAAGCTTGAAGATCGCAAGCCCATCGCGATCGACAAGAACACCCTGGATGACGTGCTGGCCAAACAGGCGTTGAGCCTGACACTGAACGTGCCCAATCGCCTGCAGGAGGAGGCGGACGTTGAGGCGCTCGACATTGAGGTGCGCATTAACTGCATGAAGGATTTCAACCCCGCCAACCTGGTTGAGCAGGTGCCCGAGTTGCACAAGCTGATGGCGTTGCGCGAGGCGCTCATGGCCCTCAAGGGACCCTTGGGCAACACCCCGAGCTTTCGCAAGGCTATCGAGCAGGCCCTGACCGATGACGAGTCCCGCGCGCGCGTACTGGCGGAGCTCGGCCTGGGCGACCCCGCGGCCTGACATTTTCAGTAAAAGGACACTGACCCCATGACTACCCAACAGCATTCGCTACCTGAACAGACCGCTGCCCCGTACAGCATCCTCGACAACATCGTTGCGCAGACGCTACTGAGCGCGGATGACGAGGCTTACGGCATTGCCAGGCGTGGCGTGTCGGCGTTCATCGAAGAGTTGATCAAGCCGCAGAACCGTGGCGAGCCCGTCAAGAAACGCCTGGTCGACCGGATGATTGCCGAGATCGACACAAAGCTCAGCCTGCAGATGGACGAGATTTTGCACCACCCGCAGTTCCAGGCCCTGGAAGCCTCCTGGAAAGGCTTGCAGTTGCTGGTCGAGCGCACCAACTTCCGCGAGAACATCAAGATCGAACTGCTCAACGTCTCCCGGCAAGACCTGCTCGAAGACTTCGAAGACTCACCGGAAGTGACCCAGTCCGGGTTGTACAAGCATATCTACAGCGCCGAATACGGCCAGTTTGGCGGTCAGCCGGTGGGGGCGGTCATCGCCAACTACTTCCTGTCACCCAGTGCGCCCGATGTGAAGCTGATGCAGTACGCATCCAGTGTGGCCTGCATGGCCCATGCGCCTTTTATCGCCGCGGCCGGGCCCGCATTCTTCGGGCTGGAAAGCTTTACCGGCTTACCGGACCTCAAAGACCTGAAGGACCATTTCGAAGGCCCGCAATTTGCCAAATGGCAAAGCTTTCGCCAAAGCGAGGACGCACGTTATATCGGGTTGACCGTGCCGCGGTTCCTGCTTCGTACGCCCTACGATCCCCTTGAGTGCCCGGTCAAGACCTTCGCCTACCAGGAGAACGTGGTCAACAGCCACGAGCACTACCTGTGGGGCAATACCGCCTACGCCTTTGCCACACGCTTGACCGACAGTTTCGCGCGCTTTCGCTGGTGCCCGAACATCATCGGCCCGCAAAGCGGGGGAGCGGTGGAAGACTTGCCGTTGCATCACTTCCATAGCATGGGCGAAATCGAAACCAAGATTCCGACGGAAGTGCTGGTTTCGGACCGCCGCGAATACGAGCTCGCCCAAGAGGGCTTCATCGCCTTGACCATGCGCAAGGGCAGCGACAATGCCGCGTTCTTCTCGGCCAGCTCGGTCCAGAAGCCAAAACACTTCGGCCTCAGCCCCGAAGGTAAGGAAGCCGAGCTCAATTACCGCCTGGGTACGCAGTTGCCCTACATGATGGTGGTCAATCGCCTGGCCCACTACCTCAAAGTCCTTCAGCGCGAACAACTGGGCTCATGGAAGGAGCGCACCGACCTGGAGCTGGAACTCAATAAATGGATTCGCCAGTACGTCGCCGATCAGGAAAACCCGAGTGCCGAAGTGCGTGGGCGGCGTCCGCTGCGGGCAGCCCGGATTGTCGTCAGTGACGTCGAGGGTGAACCCGGCTGGTATCGCGTGAACCTGAGCGTGCGCCCCCACTTCAAGTACATGGGGGCGGACTTCACACTGTCCCTGGTTGGCAAGCTCGACAAAGAATGAGCGCAGGCCACGGAATGCCCGACCATCAAAGCCTTTTCGAGCGGCTCGAACGCCTGGCAACTGCCCCAGCGTGTGGTGTGACATCCGTTGCACTGCATCTTGGGAAAATGCTCAGTATCCGTGCCGGCAGTGTGCAGACACTGCCGGACTACGGCGTGCCCGACCTCAACGATATGAACCAGAGCCTGCATGAGTCATTGAGCCAGTCGCGTCTGTTGATCGAGCGATTTATCCGAGCCTACGAGCCACGCTTGAAGCAGGTGCGGGTGACGGCGTTACCGCGGGCGAGCGACCCACTGGCTCTCGCGTTCGCTATCGAGGCCATTCTGGTGGTCAAGGGCAGCAAACAACCCGTAGCGTTTACCGCGCGCCTACGTGATAGCGGCCCGGTCGAGGTCTTGCCCGATGTCCTTTAACCGTTATTACCAAAGCGAGTTGAGTGCCTTGCGCAAGCTAGGGCGGCAGTTTTCTGAACGCAATCCTGCGCTTGCGCCCTTTCTCGCAGAGCCCGGCCAGGATCCGGATGTGGAGCGGTTGCTGGAAGGCTTTGCGTTTCTCACCGGTCGCCTGCGTCAGAAACTGGATGACGAGCTTCCAGAGCTGACGCATTCGCTGATGCACCTGCTGTGGCCCAATTACATGCGGCCGATGCCCGCGTTCAGCATTCTGCAGTTCGACCCGTTGAAGCATTCCGGGTCCCCCGTGTGGGTCAAGCGGGATACTCCGGTAGAAAGCGCCGCCGTCAATGCCCAACGTTGCCGCTTTCGTACCTGTTACGACACGCAGGTCCTTCCTCTGCAACTGAGTGCGCTGGAGTGCAGCTCCCAGGCAGAACGGGGAGTGTTGAGCCTGCGTCTTGAGATGAGTGCCGAGGGTAATTTCTGTGAGTGGACCTTCGATCAATTGCGCCTGCACCTGGCGGGAGACCGCTACATCAGCCAGGAACTGTACCTGAGCCTGTTGCGTCAGCTTGATGGTATCGAGCTGCTGCCTTTGGGGCGCGATGGTCTGCCGATCAGCGACATCAATGGTCAGGCAATCTCGCTGCGGCTGGGCGCCGATCAGGTAAAACCAGTGGGTTTCACTGAGGAACAGGCATTGCTCCCGTATCCGCTGAACACTTTTCAGGGCTATCGCCATCTCCAGGAGTACTTCGCCTTTCCCGATAAGTACCTGTTCGTCGATGTAACAGGGCTGGACGCACTGCACGCATTGCCCGGCGACGTGCTCAAACAGGTGCACGCTGTGCTGTTGCGCTTTGAATTGCGCGCACCATGGCGTGAGTCCCAACAGCCCAGCCTGGATAACGTGAAGCTTTACTGCACGCCTATCGTCAACTTGTTCAAGCATGACGCGGTGCCCATTCGCCTGGACGGCAAGCAAGACGAATACCTGCTGATGCCTGGCGAATATTCGCGAGAGAGCGCCAGCGTATTTTCCGTAGACCGTGTGACGGGGTGGCGGCCTGGAGGGCTTGGGCATCAGGCTTACGTACCCTTCGAATCCTTCGAGCATGACGGCGATACCGATCTGTCGGAGCGCCCCGCGAGCTACAGCATTCGCCAACGGCCATCGGCACAGCATGCAGGGCTCGATACATGGCTTGGGTTTGGTACGGGTCCGCGGCAGGACACGCAAACGCTGTCGGTCGAGCTGACGTGCACCAATCACGACCTGCCTCGATTGTTGCAGGTCGGGGACATCAACCAGCCTTGCGAACACACGCCGGAGGGCTTGTCGTTCCGCAATATCCGCGCAGCGACAGCGAGTTTCTCTCCGCCTCTGGACCAGGATTTTCTCTGGCGGCTTATCAGCAACATGTCGCTCAACTACCTGTCTTTGAGCGACATCAATGCCTTGAAGGTGATCCTTCGCACCTATGACTTTCCTCGCTACCACGACCGGCAGGCACAGAAGGTCAGCGACAGAAGGCTGGGCGCGCTGCGATCCGTCAGCCATGAAGCGGTTGACCGTTTGCAGCGTGGCTTGCCGTTCCGTGGAGTACGAATTGAATTGATCATCGACCCCCAAGGCTTTCTGGGGCTGGGCGAGGTGTTTGTGTTTGCGTCGGTGCTCAACGAATTCTTCGGGCTTTACGCCAGCCTCAATGCCTACCACGAACTAAGCGTCATCAGCACACAAGGAGACGTGTACCTATGGCCACCACGGATGGGGCAGCAGCCCCTGTTTTGACGCACCTTTCGCGCAGCATTCGCGAGTACTCGCTGTACCAGGCAATTTTGCAGGTGATCAAGCGTCTGCGCGATGCCCATCCGCTGCTGGGCGACGACGCGTTGTATGGCCTGTTGGAGTTTGAGGCCAACCCAGGTCTTGGTTTTCCCGGACACGATATTGATCGAGTGGAGTTTTTTACCGAGCACGACCAGCTGCGTGCGCGTCTGCGCCTCAATGTACTGGGCCTGTGTGGCGCGGGATCGCCTTTACCCGCGTTTTATAGCGAGCAGGCGTGCGCCGATGGTGTGAGTGGCAAGACCACGCGTGACTTCCTGAACGTATTTCACGACCGCCTGCAGCGACTGATGCTGCCGATCTGGCGCAAGTATCGCTATCGAGCGTGTTTCCAGACGGGCGCGCGTGATGCGTTTTCCGAGCAGGTGTTCGCATTGATCGGCTTTAGCGGGCGACAGATTCGCAAGGCTGCGCAGGTGGATTGCAAACGGCTGTTGCCGTACCTGGGGTTACTGAGCCTGCGGGTGCATTCGGCAGCCTTGATAGAGAAAGTGCTGCGCTACTACTTCAAGCACGACAGGTTGTTCATCGAACAATGGGTCCTGCGCACGGTGGTCATCGCCGACTCGCAGAGCAACCGCCTTGGCGTTGCGAACAGCGTGCTCGGCCATGACCAGGTACTGGGAAGCCGGGTCGCCGACCGCAGTGGCAAGTTCAGGGTGCACCTGCGGGACCTGGGCTGGCAGCAATTCCATGGGTTCCTGCCTACCGGCACGGACTACCCGCCGCTGTGTTCGTTGCTGCGGCTGACGGTTCGGGAGCCTTTGGCCTATGACCTGCGCCTGGTACTGGCCAAGGAAGAGATCAGGCCGTTGCACATTGGCGAACGCAATGTCTGTCGCCTCGGCTGGACCAGTTGGCTGGCCCATGAGCGCGCCGATGGCGTGGTCATGGTGCCGAGCAACGCTAATTAGGGATGAATCATTATGATGAACGTGGACCTGCAACAACTTATCCAGACCTTGACCGCCCGCGCTCGCCGCGATCTGGAGCGCTCGGCCGAACGCTGTGTCCTGCGCGGCGGCGGGGAGGTGCTGGTGGAAGACCTGTTGCTGACCTTGCTTGAGCATCACGACGGCCTGGTGGCGAGGGCCTTGGCCGACGCGGATATCGACGCCGGCGAGCTGCAAGCCACACTGCAGCCCAAGGTGAAGGCGAGTGCCTCGCGCAATCCGGTGTTTGCCCAGGCGCTTGTGCAATGGCTGCAACAGGCCCTGATGGTGGCTCATCTGGAGTTGCGGCAGACTGAGGTCGATCATGGCGCCCTGTTTCTGGCCCTGTTGCGTCACCCGCTGCATCACGCGGGGAGTGCCTACCAGGGCTTGTTGAACCGGTTGGATGCGCAGCGTGTGCGCGACTTCGTATTGAGCCAGGCGTCACAAAGCAATCCAGGGCCGATGGATGAGTCATTGCTGGAGCGCTTCACCCATGACATGACGCGCCAGGCCCGTGAAGGGCGTATCGATCCAGTGTTGTGCCGCGATGCCGAGATCGGCCAGTTGATCGACATACTCATGCGCAGGCGCAAGAACAATCCGATCCTCGTCGGCGAAGCCGGGGTAGGCAAGACGGCCGTTGTCGAAGGCCTCGCGCTTCGCGTTGCCAGCGCACAGGTGCCGCAGGCTCTCCAGGACGTCCGAGTCCTGACCCTGGACATGGGCCTGCTCCAGGCCGGCGCCAGCATCAAGGGGGAATTCGAGCGGCGCCTCAAGGGTGTGATCGATGAGGTCAATGCTTCGCCACGACCGGTGATCCTGTTTATTGATGAGGCGCATACGCTGGTAGGGGCGGGTGCGCAAGCCGGTGCGTCGGATGCCGCCAATCTGCTCAAGCCGGCCTTGGCCCGTGGCGAGCTGCGCACCATCGCCGCCACCACCTGGTCGGAATACAAGAAATACTTCGAAAAAGATCCTGCGTTGGCGCGGCGTTTCCAGCCCGTGCTGGTGGAAGAGCCCAGTGTCGAGCAAGCGGTGTCGATCTTGCGCGGGTTGGTGCCTGTGTATGAGCGCAGCCATGGCGTCTACGTGCGCGACGATGCGGTCGTGGCGGCGGCGCAGTTGAGTGCCCGTTACCTGACCGGGCGCCAGTTACCCGATAAGGCGGTGGATGTGCTGGACACCGCGTGCGCCCGTTTGAAAATCAGCCGGGAGACAGCGCCACAAGCACTGCAATGCCTGTACTCGGAACAAGCGGAGGGCGCCCGGCAGCTTCAGGCAATGAGCCGCGACAGGGACGCAGGGTTTCCCGTGGATGAACAGCGCCTTCACGGGTTGAACCTGCGCATGCAGGCCGTGGAAAACGAGCGTGGGCATCTGGAGCGGAGCTGGCGGGAACAGCAAGGATCGGCGCAGCAGGTGTGCCCGCGCATGGTGGCGCAGGTCATCAGTGCCTGGACTGGCATCCCGGTTGAACAATTGGCGTTCGAGCACAGTGCACGGGTTCTGGGCTTTGCCGATGCGCTGCGTTCGCGAATCCTCGGCCAGGAGCAAGCGGTGCAGGCCCTGGATCGCAACCTGCGCGCCGTGGCCGCAGGGCTCCACAACGCCGACGCGCCGGTCGGTGTGTTCCTGCTGGTCGGCCCAAGTGGTGTGGGCAAGACCGAGACTGCGCTGGCCCTTGGCGATCTGTTGTATGGGGGAGAGCGCTTCGTCACGACCCTCAATATGTCGGAGTTCCAGGAAAAACACTCACTGTCTCGGTTGATTGGCGCACCGCCCGGTTACGTCGGTTTCGGCGAGGGCGGTGTGCTGACAGAAGCCGTGCGCCAGCGCCCGTATTCTGTCGTGCTGCTCGATGAGGTCGAGAAAGCCGACCCGGAAGTGTTGAACCTGTTCTACCAGATTTTCGACAAGGGCCGGGCCAATGACGGGGAAGGCCGGGAAATCGACTTTCGCAACACACTGATCCTGATGACTTCCAACCTGGGCAGCGCGTGCATCAGTGAATGCTGCGCGGGCGGCCAGCGACCTGACGCGCACGTGCTGCAAGAGGCGATCCGCCCGCTGCTGCGCGAGCACTTCAAACCCGCGTTGTTGGCCCGGATGCGTGTGGTTCCGTATTACCCGGTCACGGGTGAGGTTCTGCATGACCTCGCAAGGCTCAAGCTGGAACGCCTGGGGCAGCGGCTGCACCTGCGTAAATTGGCGTTCAGCTATACGCCAGAGCTGGTTGCACACATGGCCGAGCGTTGCGCCCACGGGGACAGCGGCGCTCGTTATATCGACCAGTGGATCGAGCTGCATGTGTTGCCGCAGATTGTGGATCGTCTGCTGGCGGCCATGGCTCAAGGCGAACCCTTGGCGCATGTGCATGCGCGCCTGGACGCCAATGGCTATCCACTCTGTGAGTTCAGCCAATGAGCGATCCGCAGTTCACCCAGGCGCCCGATGCTCCGGCTTATGCCGACGCGCTGCTCGGTTGGTTCATTCGCCTGGGCATCGATAGCGACGAAGCCACGTTGCCTGGCTTGTGCGTTGCGGCGGTAGCGCAACTGAGCCAGTGCGAGCTCAGCCAGTGGTACTGGCGAGATGAATCCACCGGCCGGCTTGAGCTGATTGCGCAACATCTACCCGCAGCCCTTCGCCCCGTCGATCCGGTCTGCGCCAAGGACTTCCAGCACGAGCAGATGTTGCACTATGTGCTTCGCCATCAGACGGCTCTCAACCTGCAAGACCTTGCAGGCAGCGTCTACGAGTGCGGGTTCCTGCCTGCCATGGCGGCGCCCTGGCAAGCGGTGTCATGCGTGCCGTTGTTCAACCGCGGCAAGGCCATCAGCGGCGTGTTGTTGTACGCCAGCCAATGCCGAAAAAACCTGCAGGACTACACCGTTTCGTTGAGTCAACTCGGCAGTTTTGCCTCGACGCAACTGGCTTTGCTCCGTTGCCAGCGTTCCACAGGCCATTTCACCCCAGCCAAGGGATGCCCACCGGCTCTCCGCGCAGAGTTTGGGTTGATCGGCAGCAGTACGGCCATGGATGAGACGTATCACCTGATCGGCAAGGTTCTAAATACCCCCTACACCGTACTGCTGCGCGGCGAGACGGGAACGGGCAAGGAGGTGGTGGCGCGCGCTATTCATGCGGCGGGACCGCGTAGCCACAAAGCCTTCGTGGTGCAAAATTGCGCGGCGTTTCCCGAGGGGCTGCTGGAAAGTGAACTGTTCGGCTATCGCAAAGGTGCATTCACGGGCGCGGAACGTAACCACACAGGGCTGTTTGACGCGGCGCATGGCGGCACGCTGCTCCTGGACGAAATCGGCGACATGCCGCTGTCGCTGCAGGCCAAGTTGCTGCGGGTTTTGCAGGAAGGCGAAGTCCGCCCGTTGGGCGCCAGTGCGGCACACAAGGTCGATGTGCGCATCATCGCCGCGACTCACCGCGACCTCTGCGCGATGGTCGCCCAAGGCAGTTTTCGCGAGGACCTTTACTACCGGCTGGCGCAATTTCCCATCGAGCTGCCGCCGTTGCGTCAACGCGACGGCGATGTGTTGCTGTTGGCCCGTGAATTTGCACAAAAGGCCTCTTCCGCGCTGGGTCGCTCACCGGTGGCGTGGTCCAGCGCCGCCCTTGATCAACTGTCCAGTTACGCCTTCCCAGGCAATGTCCGCGAACTCAAATGCCTGGTGGAACGCGCCGTGCTGCTCTGTGACGACGGGGTGATCCTGCCGGCGCACCTGTCCCTGTCCGCGCCGCCCGCCGACGAGTCCGTCGATGCGACGTTGCGCCAACGCCTGGAGCGCGTTGAGCGGGTCTTCCTGATCGACTGCTTGCACAAGAACCGTGGCAATCGCACCCGCACCGCGCGCGAGTTGGGCGTGGCGCGGCGCACGCTGCTCTATCGACTGGCGCGCCTGAAGATCCCGGTTGGCGATATGCGCGAGGAATGCTGAATGAGCGGCGTGTGGGCACTTAATTCTTATGGGAGATACCTGATGCGTATTCATCCGTGGCAAGCCGTGGTGCTTGCGCTGTGTGTGTTGAGCGGCTGTAACGCCAATTACGTGTTTGATGATGCCGATTACCGTCCGTTGGGCGACCCCCAGGCGGTCCGCCGTGGGCAATGAGCAGGGGAGCTGCATGCAATTAACCTTTGAAGTTTGCAGTACCGCAAGCGGTGAGCCGCCTGCTCGCAAAACGTTTGACGGCGTTGGCGGCGTGATCGGCCGGGGAACGGGCTGTGACTGGATCATCCCGGATGCTGATCGCTCGATTTCCAGCCATCACGGCTTGATCGTTTATCGGGAAGGCCACTACTTTCTCACCGATATCAGCAGCAACGGCATCGGCGTATCAGGCAGCATGGAGCGCTTGTGCAAAGGCCAGGCACGGCTGATCGGTGACGGTGACGTTTACCAGATGGGCAGGTTGAATATTCGTGCCAGCCTCGTGGTGCAGGAGCGGCAGCCGTTTGCCCGTGAAGACATGATTCCAGACGATGCCTTCCTTGGTCTTGACCCGGTCTGCGCGCTGGAGCGCGAACACATGGGTGGCGACTTACCGGCAGCGCTGGGCGCCCTGGACACCTCAACGCAGGCGCTGCCCCCATCGCTTTGCCAGGGCCCTGTGGACCGCGATCATCTGGTCGCCCCGAAATGGGCGGAACCGGCCAGGGAAATTCTGGCTTGCGAACCCACCACGGCCGCACCTGCCGGTGAAACATTCTGGCCACGGTTTGCCCGAGCATTGGGCATGCCGCTGGACACGCTCGATACGCCGGCGCGTGAAGCGCTGGCAATCAAGGTGGCGGGCCTGTTCAAGTTGACCCTCGAGGGCTTGCAGCAAAGCCTGCGGACCCGTGACGAGCTGCATAGCGAGTTGAACGAAGGGTTAACCGCCCCGGAGTCCGTTACCTCCAATCCGTTAAAAGACTGTGCCGACAGCCACGCTGCCATGGCAGCGCTGCTGGGCGCCAACGAATCGCGGCAACTCTGTGCCGAACAAGCGGTGACCCAGGTTTGTCGTGATTTGCAAATTCATCAACTGGCGCTGGTCGTGGCCAGTCGGGCCACTATCCGCGGTGCATTGACCGCCTTCGCGCCCGCGCACTTGCTGCTGTGTTTCGAGCGCGAGGGCAAGCCGCCCAGGTTCTTCAGTGAGGGTGCCCATTGGCGGGCATATCAACGCCACTATCGACGGCTGACGGAGGAGGAACCCTTGGGCGAGCAGCTGTTGCTCAGAGACTTTTCCAAGGCCTACGAAGAGCAAGTACGCCTGGTCTCCACCCTGCACGTCGGGCATCCAGGATGACGTTCATGTATCGAACCGCCGTTATATCAAGGCTGTTGGCGCTTGGCCTGCTGGCCGGCTGCAGCACCCTTTCACCTTTTTCGAGCATGACCAAGCTGGACTTGACCTTGGCGGCTGCTGACGAAGTCAACCCGGACCTTCACGGCCGTCCATCCCCCGTAGTGGTGCAACTGATTGAACTGCGGCATCCCGTGGCCTTTGAAAACGCCGAGTTCTTCAGCCTGTACGGCCGGGCCGAACAGACACTGCCCAAGGACTGGGTCGCCAGCGAAGAGTTGGAATTGCGTCCCGGCGAACACCTGGCACTCAAGCTGAGTGTCGAGTCACACAGCCGTTATGTCGGCGTGCTGGCGGCCTATCGCGACTTGCCCCATGTGCAGTGGCGGCTGGTGCTGCCCGTGGGCCCTGGACAATTGACCCGTGCCGACGTCGTGCTGGACCAGGCGGGCATCCGTATGGCCGGGTCCCACACTGAAAGGTCGGAGGATTGAGATGCAGATCCATAACGTTATCTGGCAAGAAGGCATGCTGCTCAGGCCCCAGCATTTGCAGCACAGCGATCGCTACTACCATCGGCAACTCAACCGTACGCGCCTGCTGAGCACTGATGCGTGGGGGTTCCTGAGCCTGGATGTCGATGTGCAGTCCCTCAACCTGGGCAAGATAGTAGTCAACCAGGCCAGCGGCGTATTGCCGGATGGCAGTCTGTTCGAGCTGAACGGTGCGATGGAGCCGCTGGTCTTGCAGGTCCCTGCGAATGTGGGCCGGCAGGCGGTGTATTTGGCGCTGCCGCTGTCCACGGCAAATCCGGTTGAAGTGCGCAGGAAGGACCAGGACGATGTCCTGGCGCGCTACGTCGCCTATGAAACGGAGATCGGCGACACCAATGCCGGCGTCGACTCTCGCTGTCCGGTCAACTGTGCACGCCCTGATTTGCGCCTGGTGCTGGGTGAGGGCGCCAATGACCCGTACTACGTGAAACTCCAGGTCGCCCAGGTTCAGGATTCGACCCATGAAGGCGGCGCCAGGCTGGATGCGGATTTTGTACCGACGTTCATCTACCTCCAGGGCTCGGGGTATGTGTGGTCGTGCCTCAAGGAGGTGATCAGCCTGCTGGCGACCCGTGGCGATGCGATCGCAGCGCGCATCCAGGGCAGTGGTGCCTCGGCGGGCACGCAGGTCGGCGACTTTTTAATGCTGCAATTGATCAATCGTGCCGAATTGATATTGCGTCACTACCTGGGTCAGGCCCAGGTGCGTCCGGAGCGGTTGTATCGGGAGTTGCTGTCGATTCTCGGTGAACTGTCGACCTTTGCCGGCGACAACAGGCGCGCGTCATTAGCGGTCCAGTACCAGCATGGCGATCAGGGGGCGAGCTTCCGTGGCCTGATGGAGGGGCTTCGCACGGTGTTGTCGTCGGTGCTGGAACAGCATGCCATCGAGTTGACGCTGCAACAACGCCAGTACGGGGTGCTGGTCTGCCCGGTCAGCGATATCAAGTTACTGGGTACCGCGACGTTCATTCTAGCGGCCACTGCCCAGTGCGACAGCGAAGAGCTGCGTCACCGCCTGCCGGCGCATCTGAAGATCGGCCCCGTGGAACACATCCGCGAACTGGTGAACCTGCATCTTGCCGGCATCAAGGTCAGGTCGCTGCCGGTAGCGCCGCGACAGATTCCGTTTCATGCCGGCAAGACCTATTTCATGCTCGAACTCAGCCCGCGCGACATCGTGCAGTTGGAGCAATCGGGTGGGTTTGCCTTCCACGCCAGCGGCGAGTTCGCCGAGCTGGAACTCAACTTCTGGGCTATCAGGAACTGAACACCATGACTATGGACAGTGAATATCCGCAGGACGAAAAAACCGTGCTGCTTGACCGTGACGGGCTCGGACCGGCGCAGGGGCCGGTCACCGACTTTCCAACGCCGCCGCGCTTCGAACAATTGGAAGACCGAATGATCTACGCCGCCCGCCTGCAGGGCAGCGAGAACTTCAGGATGGGGCCCAACACCCTGTTGGCAGCGGCTTGGGATCTGTTGTCGCAGGTCGTCCAGCTCAAGTTCAGTTCCGGCCGGGAAACCCTGCAGGCGCTCAATGACCAGCTTTCATCGGGGATCAACGCGTTTGAGGCGCGTGCATTGCACCTGGGTGCGCAGAGCAGTCAGGTGATGTCGGCGCGCTATGTGCTGTGCAGTGTCATTGATGAGGCTGTGGTCACCACGCCATGGGGCAATCGCAGCGACTGGTCGAAGCGAAGCCTGTTGAGCCGTTTTCACAACGAAACCTTCGGCGGAGAAAAATTTTTCCAGTTGCTGGAGCGTTTGTCCCGCGATCCCATCAAGCATGTGGCCTTGCTGGAATTGATGTACCTGTGCCTGTTACTGGGGTTCGAAGGTAAATACCGGGTCATGGAGCGGGGAAGGGCACACCTTGAAACGGTGCAAGACGCGGTGTATCGCCAGATCAGGCATGTGCGCGGTGAACGACTGCCGGCAGCCATCGCGCCGCGTGCGGAGAGGGCATCCCGGCCACGGCTTCGCATTGTTTCCGTAACCTGGGTCGTCGTCTGCGTGCTGGCCTGTTTGCTCGTGATGTATTCGGGGTTTGCCTGGGTACTGGGCCAGGAGCGCATGACAGCGCTGCGCTCTTTTCAATCTTCGGTGCCAGGCCTGTCCCGGACGCCCTTGTAACGCTGGGAGCAATGAATGAACGCATTCTTCAAGGGCGTGGGCACGGCGCTGCGCAAGAGTTGGGTATGGAGCCTGCTGCTGGTGTTGTCCAGTGCGTTGCTGGTGTGGTTTTTCGGACCTTTGCTGGCGGTGGATGACTACCGTTTCTGGCGGAGCTCGACCTCCCGTTTGCTGACCATCAGCGGGTTGCTGCTGATGTGGGGGCTGGCGATGGTAGTGGTGGGCGCGCGCCGCACCGCAAGGTTGCATGAGCCCGAGCACCACGCACGCCACCAGCAGCAGGAATTGATCGATCATGAAACAAGACAGGTGCGGGGGCGCTTCAAGGAGGCGCTGCAGACGTTGAAAAGCTCGCTGCGCTACGGCTCGCGCAGCGAGCGATGGCGAAACGAGTTGCCCTGGTACCTGTTGGTCGGCGAACAAGGCAGTGGCAAGACCTGCCTGTTGGCCGCCTGCGGCTTGCAGTCTCCCCTCGACCAGGCTGAAGCGCCCCCGGGCACCAGGCCTTACTGTGACTGGTATTTTGCCGAAGAGGCCGTCATGGTCGAGACGGCCGGCCGATATCTGCGCCAACCGGAGCATTCAGTCGATGCCGCAGGATGGAAAACCCTGTTGGGCCTGCTCAAGGCGTGGCGCAGGGGGCGGCCGCTCAATGGCGTAGTGGTGACCTTGTCGGTTGATACGCTTTCAAGCAGCAATGAGCACGACCTGGAGCGCCATGCACGTGACGTGCGTACCCGCCTGCATGAGATCCAGCAGACACTGCACGTGGATGTGCCGGTGTATCTGGTGTTGACCCAGGCGGATCGGTTGGCCGGGTTCGCGGAGTTCTTTGACGCACAGCAGGGCGATGGCACCGAAGAAGTCCTGGGTGCTCGTCTGGTCGAGGGCACGTCCGGTACAGACATCGCCCACGTGAGGGAGGCGTTCGAGAGCGTGTTGCAGCGCCTGGGAACGGAGCTGATCCCGCGCTTGCATCAGGAGCGCAATATCGAGCGTCGCGGCCGGATGCTGGATTTTCCACGGCACGTCGCACGCATCGGCGATCCTCTGTGCCTGTTCATCGAAACCGCGTTTTCCGCGCATCGCTACCAGCGCATCAATGGTCTGCGAGGGTTCTACCTGACCAGTGCGAATACGCGCGATGTACGTCCTCATTTTGTCCAGGGCCTGTTCCATCGCGTGATAGTTGCCGAGGCCGATCTCGCCGGGCTGCATACCCCGGAGCGGCAGCGCATACAGCGACGCCACGGGCTGCTGGCGCTGGCCGCAACCTTGGTGATCGGCACAGCGGCGGCGTTGTGGATGCACAGTTTTTCGTTCAACCAGCAACGGCTGGCGCTGCTGCTGGAACTGGGCAATGTCCGGCCCCCTGCGCCACAAGGCTCAAACGAAAGCCTCGCACTGCTGGCCCTGTTGGATAGCCGCCTGGCCGCAACGAAAGTCTTTGCACCGCTGGCAGACGCCCGATGGCTTGATCGGGCGGGCTTGTACCAAGGGGAGGTGACCCGCGCGCCGCTGGTCAGTGCCTATGAACAAGCCTTGCGCCAGCAACTGCTGCCCTATGTGACCAGGCTGCTCGAAGGGCAGGTGCGAGACCGCCTGGCTGATCGCGAGCGGCTGCTGGACAGCCTGCGTGCCTACCTGATGCTCAACCTGCGCGAACGACGTGATGCGGCGTGGCTGGCGGAGTATGTGGCGGGCCAGTGGTCAACCGACCCCTCGACGCATAAACGTTTGAATCAACACCTTGCACGGCTCCTTGAGCAGCCTTTTTTGGCACCGTTGAATAACGAGTTGGTGGCTCAGGCCCGCCTCGTGTTGCGCGGTGAGTCGCTGGCGGAGGTGGTTTACCGAACGCTGCGCGAGCAAGCGCGGAGTCTGGAACCTTACCGACTGGCCGAAGGTCCTGCGTTTTCGAGGGTCGAGCCACCCATACCCGGGTTCTACACCCGAAAATACCTGCAGTTTTTTGAAAAACAGGGCCCTCAATTGGTCAATGCCATCGCCCAGGATAACTGGGTGCTTGGTGAAGGCACCGACCTCAGCGTCGTGGACTTACGCAAGTTGGTGGTTGAGTTGGAGCAGCGCTATTTCAGTGAATACGCTGATGCATGGAGTGATGCCCTTGGTCGGATCAGGCTGCTCGACAGTGGCAGTCTGCGACAAGGTGCGCAGCAGCTCGCAAGCCTTACTTCGGCTCAATCGGCCTTGGTGCAGTTGTTGCAGCAGATTCGTGAAAACACGCGGCTGGTACCGCTCTCCGATCGGCTTGAGGCGATGAGCACGCCGGTCGGCGAGCTGGGCGCACTGACCTCCGGTGCGCTCGCCCGCACGGCGCTGCCTGATACCGCCCGGCGTGCTTTGCAGCGCCGCTTCGAGCCCTTGCACCAATTGCTCGATGACGAGCAGAACCCCGGGGGCGAACTGACGCAGGCCTTGCGCATGCTCGATGAGCTGCACCTGCAATTGTCGACACTGAGCCGCGACAGTTCACCGGAACAGGCTGCGTTCAAATTGGCCAGGCAACGCATGGAGGGGCAGCAGCCGCTCCTGGGCAACCTGCGTGATGCAGCAGCCCGCTTGCCGCAACCGCTTAGAGGATGGTTCGAAGGAATGGCCGACCAGAGCTGGCGCCACCTGCTTGAGGATGCCTATGGCTATGTGAATCAGCGGTATCAAAGCGAGATCTTTGGCTTTTATGCGAAGGCTATCCAGCGCCGGTACCCGTTTGATGCCCACGCCGGCAGCGACGTTGCCCTGGCTGATTTCCAGGAGTTTTTCAAACCACGGGGGGCCATGGCGCGTTTTTATGAGGCTTACCTGCGACCGTTTGTGAATGCCGAGGGCAACCGCTATCGCCTGCGGACCCTGGAGGGACGCAGCCTGCCGATGTCGCGTCTGGTGCTGGAGCAACTGGCGAGGGCACAGACCATTCGCCAGGGTTTTTTCAGCGAGGACCAGGGGGATTGGGCCGTGCGGTTCACGCTGGCGCCCTATAGCCTGGACCAGGCTGTCAGCCGGGCGACATTGCGGGTGGGCGACCAACAGTTGGAGTACCGTCACGGCCCGATCGTGCCGATGGCGTTTGCTTGGCCGAGCGAGGCCGAGAATGGCCGCAGCAGCCTGGTGCTGGAGCGTGGTTCAGAGCGGCCATTGGGGATCGAAAAAGACAGGGGGGCCTGGTCGTTGTTCCGGTTTTTCGAGCTGATGCAAACCGAGCCTGCCAGCAGCAGGAATGCGCAGATACTCAAGGCCGACCTGGCGGGCCTGCGTGCCAATTACGTGCTGACCAGCCCGCGCAGCCCAAGCCCGTTCCAGATGGCGACATGGCGCACCTTCCGCCTGCCGGAGCAATTATGAGCCGGGCTTATCCTTGGCGAAGTGCCGGGCGCACGGCGCAGGGCAAGAGTCGCTCGCGCAACGAGGACGCGTTCCTCGATTGCCCGCAGCGCGGTTGTTGGGCGGTGGCTGACGGCATGGGTGGCCATCATGCCGGGGATGTCGCCAGTCAACGCATCGTCAGCGGCCTGGCCGCGCTGCCAGGCCAAGGCGCTCTGGACCAGCGGATCGATGCTGCCCGACGCTGCCTGCATGGCCTCGACAGCCACTTGCAACACGCCGACGGCGTGGCAGGCGTCATGGGCAGTACGGTGGTGGTGCTGTTACTGGAGCACGACCGCGCAGCCTGCCTCTGGGCAGGTGACAGCCGATGCTACCTCTGGCGCGGGCAGCGCCTGTATCAACTGTCGCGCGACCATTCCCTGCAGCAGCACTTGATGGATAAGCAGCAGTTGAGTCCGGAGCTGGCCCAGGCTCATCCAGGCGCAAGGGCCTTGACTCGCGCGGTGGGCGCGCGCCAGCCACTGAGCCTTGAGATCCTGGAGCTGCGCGTCCAAACCGGGGATGTGTTCCTGCTGTGCAGCGATGGTCTGTACCAAGGCCTTAGCCACCGGGAATTGGGGGGAGCCATGGGGGCAGGAACGCCACGTCAAGCAGTGGAACAGTTGTTCAACGCCGCGCTGCGGGGGCCGGCGCGGGATGACCTCACGGCTCTGGTGATCCAGCCATGAACAGGGCGGCAGGCCCGCCGAAACTGCTTGCGGGACGCTATCAGCTGGAGCGAGTCCTCGGGACTGGGGGCATGGGCGTGGTGTATCGCGCCCGTGACCTGCTGCATGAGGCGTTCGGCGAGCCGGATTGCCGTGTAGCCCTGAAGCTGTTGGGGGAGAGCCTTTCCGATTCCACCGATGCGCATGTGTTGCTGTACAGCGAATTCGCGCTGACCCGCAGCCTGCAGCATGATCATGTGGTCCGCGCGTTTTCGTTCGAGGTCGACACGGCCCAGCAGGCGGCATTCTTCACCATGGAAGTGTTGCCTGGGCTGACCCTGGACCGCATGCTCGCGCAGTGTCCGCAGGGGCTGCCGTGGCATGAGCTGCAACCCATGGCCCTGCAATTGCTCGATGCACTGGACTACATCCAGCGCCAAGGTGTGGTGCATGGCGATGTGAAGCCGGCCAATATCATGGTGGGGGAGCAGGGGGTGCGCTTGTTCGATTTCGGCTTGGGCCATGCCGAGGCCCAGGCAGGGGCAGGATTGCCCGGCTTGAGCCGCAGTCGCCTGAACGCCTGGACCCCGGCGTACGCAGCGCCGGAGCTGATGGCCGGAGGGCTGCCCTCGGCCAGCGCCGATCTATATGGCGCGGCCTGTGTGCTGTATGAACTGGCCGAGGGACGACGGCTTGATGAGCGCCACAGCCATCTGCGCCTGCCCCGGCCCAGGCAGTTGCCCAGGCAGTGCTGGTCTGCATTGCGTTCGGCATTGGCGAGGGACCCGCAACAACGAACCGTCTGCGCCGCCGAGCTGCGGGAAAGGTTGGCTGACCGGCATCGTCGCTGGTTCGTCGGGTAATGCGTCAGCCGTCCAGGTTGTGCAGTTGGCAGTACTCTTCCCAACTCATGCCCGCCATCTGCGCCACTTCCTTGTGCACCTCAAGGCGTTGGGTTTCAAAGTCGCCGGGGGACTCGGCGGTCAGTTTGAGGGTCAGTTCCCAGGCAAACAGGCCCTGGCGTTCGGCTTCCGCTTCAAAGGCTTCATGCAGCCGTTCGGCGCGATACTGCGCGAGGGTTTCGCCCTTGGCCTGGGCGGCCAGCGGGTTCAGGGTGTCAAGTTCGGTGGCCACATCGGGGTGTGTGTCGAGGAATCTGTCCAGCGCGCGCTGGTGGTTATCGCCGGGTGTTGACAAGGGCTTACTCCAAACAATGGCAAGGTCAGGGTTTACGTTGAACGCTGCGGCGTCGGGGCGCCTTCGCGTATACAGACCGTACCCATTGAAGCAGATTCAGAAATTGACTTGGGTCGGAAAATTCAAATAAGCGGAAAATCCAGGGAGCTGCGCGTGATCCCAATGGAAAATTCACACGGATGAATGGCAAAAGGCTTTCGCTCACCGTGCCAGGACGTGTAGCGTTAGCCCGTGTTTACGGCGCTGCCTTCCAGGGACAGTGGGCGATGGGCAGAGGGATGGGTCATGGCGCAAACGCTGTTCAAGCTTTTCTTTACCCAACGCCTGGCCGCCTTGGCCAGCACGGAGTCGCTGCGAGCGATCCGCGAAGGCTTGCTGTGGATCCTGCCGTGCCTGCTGGTGTCGGCCGGCTTCCTGGTGGTGTCCGAATGTGCCCGGGTGTTTGGCTTCGACCCGCAGGTGGTGACGTTCCTGGCCGGCCTGCACAATCAGATCAGCGCCGTCATCCCGCTGTTGGTGGCGGCTTCCATCGGCTACATGCTTGCGATCCAGCATCGTTTGCCGCAACTGCCGGTGGCGTTCCTGTGCCTGGCCAATGTGCTGCTGGCAACGTTTATTCTGCGTGAATATCCTCGGGCTTCGGCCACCTTCGTGCTGTTCATCGCCATTGCATCGCCGCTGTTGAATGTGCCGGCAATGGCCTGGCTGCATCGTTACCGTTGGACCCGCCTGGTCAACGAAGACCTCGTGGGGCACAACCTGCGCGGCACGATCAATATGGTGGTGCCGGGCTTCATCACCGCCTTGGCATTGGTGGCGGCTTTGTCGTTGCTGCTGCAGGTGCCTTATGTGGCGCAGCTTCAGGGGCCGCAGGTACTCGACGCCCTGCAATCGCCTTATGGCAGCGGGCTGTTTGTGACCCTGATGAATTCTTTGCTGTGGTTTTTCGGGATCCACGGTGTTTACGCCATGCAACCGTTGTTCGATGTGCTGGACCAGGCCGTGGTGCTGAACGGTGCTGCGCTGGCGGCGGGCGAGCCGATCAAGTACCTATTGAATGGCGGCTTGCTGGGCAGTTTTGCGTTTATCGGTGGCTCGGGCGGTGCGCTGTGCCTGCTGCTGGCGATACTGCTGGTCTCTAAAAGCCAGTCCATGCGCCTGTTGGCGGTGGCGAGTTTGCCGCTTTCGCTGTTCAACGTCAGTGAAGTGCTGTTGTTCGGCTTGCCGATCATCCTCAACCCGCGTTTATTCATACCGTTTTTGATCGTACCCGCATTGAACGCCACCGTGGCGTTAACCGTGGTGCAACTGGGATGGGTGTCGCCGGCGGTGGCCAGTGTTCCGTTCACCGCCCCGGTGCTCCTCAACGCCTACCTCAGTACCCAGGGCGACTTGGCGGCAGTGGCGCTGCAAGTGCTGCTGCTGGGGCTGGGCACCCTGGTGTATGCGCCGTATGTGCGCGCGATCCACCGCCAGGCCAGCGAAGGCGGCACGGTGTACCTCAAGTCCCTGGACATGACCTTCCGTGGCCTGGAGGAAAAGGGCCGGCTGCGCGAGCTGGACCCGGTGCTCGCCTCCCACAGGACCTTGGCGCGCCAGGCCAGCGAGCTGAGCCGCATCCAGCAGATCAGCGACTACGAGTTCTACCTCGAATTCCAACCGCAGGTCTCGACCCGCACCGGCCTGTGCACCGGTTGTGAAGCACTGATGCGTGCCCGTGATGCCAATGGCACGGTGCATTCACCCTGGGAGTTCCTGCAGTGGCTGGCCCAGGCGCGGTTGATGCCGGATGTGGATGTGTGGGTGGCGTCCCAGGCGGTGCGCCAATACCAGAAGTGGCGCAAGCTCGGCTTTGCATTGCCGATGACCATCAATGTTTCCAGCGCGACCCTGACCGACGCCGCTCATGGCGAGCGCCTTGTGGAGATCCTCGCCCAAGCCCACGGCCAGGTGTCGGTGGAGATTACCGAGGAAGCACTGGTCGGTGACATCCAGGTCACGCGCCGGACCATCCAGAAGCTGCAAGCCATCGGCGCCAAGGTCTATATCGATGACTTCGGCACCGGGTTTTCAGCCTTGAGTTACCTGCACCAGTTTCCGGTTGACTTCATCAAGATCGACCGCAGTTTCGTCGTGGCCCAGCACGACCCCAAGGGCGCTCAGGTCATGACCGGCATGTTGCGCTTCTGTGAAGCGCTGAACCTGGGCGTGGTGGTGGAAGGGGTGGAAACCGCCGAGCAACTGGCTTTTCTGAATACCGGCGCCGAGCTGATTATCCAGGGCTGGTATTTCAGCAAGGCGCTGCCGGGCGACCAGTTGGAGGGCTTCGTGCGTGAGCGCGCCGCCCTGGCGCAGAGCTAATACCCGCGCGGGGTCTGCTCGATCTCTTCGACCAGTTCATCAATCCCCGCCAGGCGTGCCCGGTTGTCGTGGTCCCAGGGGTGGAACCCAGGCTTGAAGTAGTGCAGCCATGGCAGCAGCATGCGGGGGAAAACGCCCTTGGGCCCATACAGGAATTTCAACATGCGCCAGAAACCCTTCAGATGCCCACCCGACTTGCGGTCGGCAATCAGCAGGCGCAGGTGGAAATCAAATACCACCACCCAGAAGATCACCGTGGTGGTCAGCATGGTTCCGGTACGCAGTAAGTAGCGCAGGGGCCCGGGCTTGATCACGCGGTTCCACACATCGAAGGCCACGGCTTTGTGTTCGGTTTCTTCCAGGGCGTGCCAGTACCACATTTGCTGGTAACCCTTGAGTGAGTTTCCGAAGCGTGACGGGTCGCTCAGCAGTATTTCCGCGAGCATCGCGGTGTAGTGCTCAAGGGCAATGGTCACCGCCAGGTTGAAGGACGGCGGCAGGTGTTTTTTCTGCAGGTCGAGGATGAATTTCAGCTTACGGTCCAGGCTGTGCGCCGGCAAGCCAGCCGCCTGCAAAAGATCGTTATAGGCCACATGCTCACGGCTGTGCATGGCCTCCTGGCCGATAAAACCCTGGACCGCCTTTTTCAGCTCGGGATCATCGATGCGCGGACGGTAGTGGCGCACGCTGTCCATGAAAAACAGCTCGCCCTGGGGGAACAGCAACGACAGGGCGTTGAAGAAATGCGTGATGAACGGGCCCTGTTCATGCCAGTCCTTGATGCGCTCGGCGGGCAGGGCGAAACGGATGTCACGGCGGATCGGCAACATGATGCGTGCTCCTGTTCAGAGGCGGGGTTCGTCGTTGGTTTCAAACACCGGCCGGCGTACCTTGGGCGCCCTACGTTTGCTGGCGAATACCACCAGCGCTTGATAGGCCGCCGGCATGCAACGGGCGAGCAGGTCGAGGAAATACGCGTCGCGTCCGATCAGCACACGACGTTTGTTTTTACGCACGCCCTGCAGGATCACGTTGGCGGCCTGGTCGGCGTCGGTGATGAACAGCTTCTCGAAGTCGGCGCGGGCCTGCTGTTCGCTGTGGATCAGGAAGCCAGTCATGTTCGCGTCGATACGGCTGCTGCGACAGATGTCGGTGCGGATGCCGCCGGGGTGCACGCAGGTGGCCGACACGCCGCAGCGTTGCAGGTCGAGTTCCTGGCGCAGGGACTCGGTAAAGCCGCGCACCGCGAACTTGGTGGCGTTGTAGCCGCTCATGCCCGGTTGCGCAAACAGGCCGAACACGCTGGACGTGTTGACCACATGGCCATCACCGCAGGCCTTCAAATACGGCAAAAACGCTTTGGTGCCGTAGACAACGCCCCAGAAATTGATGCCGACGATCCATTCCAGGTCGGCGTAGTCCACACCTTCCACCGTGCTCGACAACGCAACCCCGGCATTGTTGAACACCAGGTTGACCTGGCCATGTTCGGCAACGCAGCGCGCGGCCCAATCCTCCATGGCCTGGCGGTCGGCAACGTCCAGTGCCTGGGTGGTGACTCGCACGGGGGCCAGGGTTGAGGTGTTGATCAACGCGACGGTCTGTTCCAGCCCTTGGGCGTTTTTGTCCGCCAGGGCCAGGTGGCAACCTTCCCGCGCCAGGGCCAGGGCCAAGGCGCGTCCCATGCCCGATGCCGCGCCGGTAATGGCCGCTACGCGGCCGTTGAATGACTTCATGACAGGCTGCCTTCTGCGGTGGAGTGGGGCGCCGCCACCGGATGGCCGGGCGCATTGATCGGCTGCAGGTCGATCGCATAGTCCTTGAGCGCAAACTGCCGGGTGATCTGCTTGAAACGCCAGGTCGAGCCCGGCCACAGGGTGGTGTTCCTGCCGGTGCGCGGGTCGAGGTACCAACTCTGGCAACCGCCGGTGTTCCAGATGGTTCGTTTGAGTTTGTCTTGCAGCCGTCTGTTGTAGGCGCTTTCCACGGCGGGCTTGACGTCCACGGTGGCGATGCGCTGGCGCTGCATCTGCTTGAGTGCGTCGAGGATGTAGCTCACCTGGGCTTCGATCATCAGGATCATCGAGTTATGCCCCAGGCCGGTATTGGGCCCGACGATCAGGAACAGGTTCGGGTAGCCCGGCACCGTGGTGCCCTTGTAGGCGTGGGCGCCGTCTTGCCAGCTGTCCATCAGGTCCACGCCGCCACGCCCGATGATGCAGTCGCGTGGCAAGGGGTCGGTGGCCTGGAACCCGGTGCCGAAGATCAGGCAATCGGCCGGATGCTTGAGGCCGTCGGCGGTGACCACCCCATCGGCTTCGATGCGCGCTATGTGATCGGTGACCACCGCGACATTGCTGCGCGATAACGCCGGGTAGTAGTCGTTGGAAATCAGCACGCGCTTGCAGCCGATGGTGTAGTCCGGCGTCAGCGTCTTGCGCAGGGAAGGGCGCGGCACTTGTTTATGCAGGTGGCGCACGGCGATTTTCTGCACCATCCCCATCAGGCGTGGGTGCAGGGCGAAGCCGACCACTCGGCCTTCCAGCGCCCAGTAGAAAGCGCCACGCACCAGGCGTTGAGTGACGGGCAAATGCTTGAACAACCAGCGCTCGAACGGTGAAATCGGCCGGTCGGGTTTGGGCATGATCCAGGGCGGGGTGCGCTGGAACAGGTCCAGATGCGCCACGTGCGGCGCGATCCGCGGCACGAACTGAATGGCGCTGGCGCCGGTGCCGATCACCGCCACGCGCTTGCCCTTCAAGCAATAGTCGTGGTCCCACTGCTGAGAGTGAAAGCGCTTGCCCTTGAAGCTGTGCAGCCCTGGGATATCCGGCAGCGCCGGGCGCGACAGGCCGCCCATGCCCGACACCAGCACCCGTGCGCTGACCTGGCTGCCGTCGCTGAAGCTCAGTTGCCAGCGTTGCCGGGCTTCATCGAACACCGCGCGCACAAGCCCCATGCCGAAACGCAGGTAGGGCGCCAATTCAAAGCGCGTGGCGCATTGCTCCAGGTACGCACGGATTTCCGCTTGCGGCGCGAACTGCCGCGTCCAATCCGGGTTGGGTGCGAAGGAAAACGAATACACATGGGACTGCACATCGCAGGCGCAACCCGGGTAGTGGTTGTCCCGCCACGTGCCGCCGAGGCTGTCGGCCTGCTCGGCGATAAAGAAATCGGTGAACCCGGCCTCCTTGAGCTTGATCGCCATGCACAGGCCGGCGAAGCCTGAGCCGATGATGGCAATGTCGATTGAATCACTGCGGGCATTCATATGCGGTCCTTTGTGGGCATGGGAGGTGCGCCTTTTGTTGTTTTGTCTTTTAGATAGAACACCATTGCAAAGGAAAATTGAATTACTTATTTTAAAAAAGATTTTAAATAATCTACCTGAAAATATCGCCCACGCCAGTCTCAGATCGCTCATGTGCCCATTGTCCGACGGACAGGCACGACGTTCAGGCCCAGGGTGGGGCGATGGCTGAGGCCTTGATCAATTCCGGTCGGGTCGCCAGCAGCAGGGACGCAGAGGACAGAGCTATGGCTGTTGAATGGGTGATCGCTGCAGCTGTTTTTATCGGCGTAAGTACCGCGTTATGGGGATTCAGCGTCTGGATGACACGGCGTATCGAAGCGGCCGTTCCACGCGACGGGCATTTTGTGCAGGTCAATGGCGAGCGCTTTCATTACTACGAGGAGGGCAAGGGACCGCCCCTGGTGATGATTCATGGGCTGATGGGCAGCAGTCGCAACCTGACCTATGCCTTGTCCGGGCAGTTGCGCGAGCAGTTTCGCGTCATCACGCTTGACCGTCCGGGTTCGGGCTATTCCACGCGCCATAAAGGCACCGCTACGGACCTGCCGGCCCAGGCGCGGCAGGTGGCTGCGTTCATCAACACCCTGGGCCTGGATAAACCGCTGGTGCTGGGGCATTCCCTCGGTGGGGCCATTTCCCTGGCGCTGGCCCTGGACCATCCCCACGCGGTATCGGGGCTGGTATTGGTGGCGCCGCTGACCCATCCCCAACCCACGCTGCCACGGGTGTTCTGGTCATTGGCAGTGCGCCCGGCCTGGCTGCGCCGCTGGGTGTCGCATACCTTGACTGTGCCCATGGGCCTGTTGACACGCCGATCGGTAGTCAAGGCCGTGTTTGCCCCGGACACTGCCCCGCAGGACTTCGCCACCCGCGGCGGCGGGCTGCTGGGCATGCGCCCCGATAACTTCTACGCCGCGTCCAGCGAGATTGCCCTGGTCAATGACTATCTGCCGGACATGGTCAAGCGCTACCCGCAACTGACGCTGCCTATCAGCCTGGTGTATGGCGCGCGCGACAAGGTCCTGGACTTTCGCAAACACGGCCAGGCCCTCGCCGACAAGGTTCCGGGCCTCAAGCTGCAACTGGTGGAAGGGCGCGGGCATATGTTGCCGATCACCGCCACCGCGCGCGTAGTCGAAGCGGTTCAGCAGTTGGCCAAGCGGCTGCGGCCACCTGAGACCACCAAGGTTTTGCATCCGCCGTTTGCCCTGGTCGACAAATAATCGTGGCTGTCATTCCGGGTCAGCCGCTGCGAAATGCTTGCCCTAGAGACCTGACTCAAGGGCAGAAAAATAGACTGCCCGGTCACGTTGAAAAGGCCTCGAAAAAGTAGTTGACGACCTATCGATTCCGCGCTATTTCTTTAAAAAAATATTTCAATGTTTGTTTTGAAATTGTTTTTGAAATGCCTAAGAGCGAATAAAAATGAAAAAAACGCCTTTTATCGCATGGTTGATTTCTGGGAGCACTCAGCGCTCCCTGAACCTGTTTTGCGCCTTGCTGCCACGGAGGCTGCCATGAATCAGACCCTGGCGGCCCCAAGCGTATGGACCGACGGCAAGCGTCACCTCTGGTGGCTGGGCATCATGCCGCTGGCCACGCCGCTGCTCTCTGGAGCCCTGGCGATCACCACCGGTATTCAGTCACTCTGGTGGGTCGGCGTGCTGGTGATTTTCGGCCTGATCCCGCTGATCGACGCCCTGCTCGGTGAAGACGTGAGCAACCCGCCCGAATCCGCCGTCAGCCATCTTGAGTCCCAAAGCTACTATCGCTGGATCGTCTATACCGGCGTGTTGTTCGTCCTCTCATCGCTGGTGATCACCGGTTGGCTGGCCGCCGGCGGGATCGACTGGATCATCCAGGGCGGCTTGTTGCAGGCGGCCGTGAACCTGGAACCGCACGGCGCGCTGTCTCAACTCGCCCGCTACATCACCGAGCGCACTCAACTGCACGGTGAAGTGAGCGGGCTGACCTACCTGGGCATGGCCATGTCGACCGGCGCCGCCACCGGCATTGCGATCAACACAGCCCATGAACTGGGCCATAAACCCAATGCGCTGGAAGTGTTCCTGGCCAAGGTCACCCTGGCTCCAACCTTCTACGGGCACTTCTACACCGAACACAACCGCGGTCATCACGTGCGCGTCGCCACGCCGGAAGACCCGGCCAGCTCGCGCCTGGGGGAGAGCTTCTGGGCGTTCCTGCCGCGCTCGGTCTGGTTCAGTGCTCGCTCGGCGTGGAACCTGGAGCGCGAACGTCTGCGCAAACTCGGCCTGCCGGCCTGGCATTGGCGCAACGGCGTGCTCAGCGCGTGGATGTACAGCGTGGTGTTGTGGGGCGCGATGATCGCCTGGCTGGGGGCGGCGGTGATCCCGTTCCTGATCATCCAGGGCATCTACGGTTTCTCGCTGCTGGAGGTGGTGAACTATGTCGAGCATTATGGGCTTCAACGCCAGAAGTTGCCCAACGGTCGCTATGAACGTTGTTCGCCTCGGCATTCATGGAACAGCAATCGGATTGTCACCAATATCTTCCTGTTCCAATTGCAGCGGCACTCCGATCACCATGCCAATCCGACCCGTAGTTATCAGTCGTTGCGCCACTTTGATGAATCGCCGCAACTTCCCTACGGCTACGCGAGCATGATTGTCTGGGCCTATGTGCCTTATCTATGGCGGCGGCGGATGGATCATCGCGTGCTTAGTCATTATGCCGGCGATATCAGCCTGGCCAATCTTCAGCCTTCGCAGCGGTTGAAGTACCTGGAGAAATACAGCGGCGCTGCCAAGCCGTTCTGATCTGAGTTGAAAGGTGTGGGCGTGCTCGGGATCAATGTATCGCGCGGTCTCTGTCGCCCAGCGTTTACCGCGTTAGTTGCACATAAAGTTGTTTGCCCCGAACAAAAATAATTTAAAGGGAAGGACGCAACATGCAATCACCTGCCAAGTTCACTGCTCATATTGTATTGGCCGCACTGGGGCTGATCGCTTATCACCAGGCCCAGGCTGCCCGTATCGAACCGGCCGGCAGTGCCTTTACCGCCCAGGGGCCCATCAGTTTCTCCAAAGGTGCGCTGATCAGCGCCGACTGCACCATCAAGGTAGCCGGCAACGTGGCGGCCGATGGTTCATCGGTGAATGTCGACAAGGTGGAATTCGACGGCGGCCTCAAGTGCAGCCGGGTCGAAGCCATCAACTTGCCCTGGGTACTGGTCGCCAAGGATACCAAGAGCGGTTCCATGTCGAAGATCAGCGTGGACGTGCATGCGTTCGGCCTGGGCGGCAAGTGCGGGCCTTCTACCGCCGAGGGCACATGGGACAACGCCACCGGCAAGTTGGAAGCGGCCAACGTACCGATTGGCGAAGACTGCACGATCAAGACGGTGTCGATCAAGATGCCGCCGAACTTCAAGGTGGTTGAATAACACACGCCGAATACGTAGCGGTAGCTGATGAATTTGGCTGAGAAGAGAAGTTCTGCAGCATCAGCGTGATTTCTCTTTCATGGCCATTACCCCCGGCGAAATGACTCGCCATTACATGTGAGGAAACAACAATGAAAAGTTTGAAAACCCTCGTGTCGCTTTCTGCCCTGACGGTCTGCCTGGGCGCTGCTTCGATGGCTAACGCTGCAACCATTTCGCCGGCCGGGGCTGCGTTCAGCACGCCGGCCAGTACTATCTCGGTCAGTTCGCCTGCTTCGCTGAACGCACCAGTGAACTGTGGCATCACGTTTACCGGGACGGTCGCCGCCAGCGGCGCCAGCGCGTCGATCACCGGTGCGACAGTATCCGGAGGCGGCCTGTGTGCTGTGCCGGTATTGCTCGGTCTGCCTTGGACATTGACGCCTACAGGCACTGGTCCAGGTGTGTTCGCGGGCACGGTTTCGGGTGTCAACTTCAAGATCGTCAATGACTGCGCGACTGCACCAACGACCATCAACGTAACCTTTGACAACTCCACCAACACCTTGAGCATTCCTTCTGCGCAAACGGTCGGCAAATGCAAAATCACCAAGCTCGATGTCCATCCTAACCCGGCATTTACTGTCGCGCCTTGATCGCGACCATGGGTTTTTTGGCGTGAGTGCACGTTGAAAAATACAGGTGCCTTGCCAAAGGCACCTGTTGCGGCGGACCAGATCGGCATGACCGCCGTGGTGGATAATTCAGGAGTGCAGCATGAATAATAAGAAACAACAGGCACACACCTACCTCAGCCTTGCGTTGCTGGGGGGGTTGATGGCTGCGGGCGGGTCGGTTCAGGCCGGCGCCTTCGGTACACCGACCGCCAACGCCGCCGGCTGGGGCCGGGCCTTCGGGGGGGGCTCAATGTTCAAGGACGACCCTTCTTCGGCCTTCAACAACCCTGCCGCCATGGCTTTTATCGATCACAACGTCGCGCAGTTCACAGTCGACTACGCGCGCATCAATGTTAAATACAAAGGCACCGCCAAGGATTATGCAGGCAATGATCCCGCTGTCGTCACGCAAGACCCCGACACCGGAGAGCTGAGTTCCACCCCGCGCACCGGCGATGGTGGCCAGGGTGGGTTCACGGCCTGGTTGCCAACCGGGTTCATGGTGATGCCAATCAACGACCGGTTCAGTTTCGGCCTGAGCCAGGTAGTACCGATGGGCGCGCGTACAACCTGGGATGACGACTGGATCGGGCGTGATTTTGCCGTGGATACCCGAATCGAAACGGTCGGGCTGACCGGCTCTTTGTCGTTCAAGGTCACTGATGAGTTTTCGGTTGGCGCGGGTGCCATCCTCCAGCACACCAAAGGGTTCGTCAGCCAGAATCTAGATCTATACGCCGCTGCGGGATTGTCACCGGAAATTGGCATTCCTTTCCCGGCAGGGCTGGGCGAATCGCTCATGCGGGTCAAGGTAGATAACTACTCGGTGGGTTGGTTTGCCGGCCTGGCCTGGAAGCCTACCCCCCAGGACACCCTAGGGCTGAACTACCACGCCAAGATCAAGAACAAGCTGGAGGGCAAGTACAGTATCTACGCTGATCCAACGTCCAAGGGGCTGATTGACTCCGGTCTGGTACAGATCGCCTATCCCGGCCTTTCGCTTAATTCCAATGGCGGTAACGCAACCACTCAACTGGACGTTCCGGCCAGTGCGTCCCTCGACTGGGTACACCAGTTTTCCGATCGCCTGTCCCTGGGCGCGAGCGTCACCTGGACCGAGTGGTCTTCATTCAAGGCACTGACCTTGAAATCCGATGGCGCGACGCTTGTTTCCATTCCTTACAACTATAAGGACACATGGCAATATTCCTTCGGCGGCGACTACAAACTTACCGACGATTTGACGGTTCGCACGGGGATTTCCTTTGACCAGACACCTACCCGCAATTCCACGCGCGACCCGCGTATCCCCGATGGCGATCGAATCTTCACTTCGCTGGGTTTTGGTTACAACGTGCGGGCTATTCCAGGGCTGAGCGTGGATGGTGCTTACTCGCATCAGTTCGTAGAGGAAGCCAAGCTCAAGACCCATAACCAGGATCGCCTCGGCGGTGCAACGCTTGATGGCAAAGCGAAAGCTTATGGTGATGTGGTCAGCCTTTCCGCGACCTACGCGTTTTAAGGTTTCGGGACAGGCATCCAATACGGTACTGATCGACCAGGCGGCCCGCCCAGCCGCCTTTTTTTTGCCAAATAGATAAATAATAATTTTAAAAGAAAATTTGAATATGTTTTTCGAATTTCGTAGTGTGGTGTTGAGCCGCATGTCATCGGACCTGGCGCACCTAGCCGCACCCTGAATCGAGTAGAGGTATTTCCATGCTTATCTGGTTAATAGTGGGTCTCGCAGCTGCGATTGCACTGGCGTATCGACAAGCCTCTGCCATCCACTGGTTGGGTGTTGGCCTGATCTGGCTGGCGGCGGGTTACCTGTTTAACGCGGTAGCCGGTTTTGGCGCCACCGTCGCGGCGCTGCTGGTGGTGTTGCCGGCGTTGCTGATGACGATCAAACCCCTGCGCCGCACCTTGCTCACCCGCAAGGCCTTGAACCTGTTTCGCACAATCATGCCGGCAATGTCCGACACCGAGCGTGCCGCCATCGAGTCCGGCACCGTGTGGTGGGACGCCGAGCTGTTCAGCGGCAAGCCTGATTGGCAGCGCCTGTTGCAAGCGGCACCGGCCAGCCTGAGCGCCGAAGAACAAGCCTTTCTCGACAACGAAGTGGAAACCCTGTGCGATATCGCCAATGACTGGGAAACCACCCAGGTCTGGCAGGACATGTCGCCCGAAGGCTGGCAGTACACCAAGGACGCAGGCTTCCTGGGCATGATCATTCCCAAGCAGTACGGCGGCAAAGGCTTCTCCCACTATGCGCACTCGCAGGTGGTGATGAAGCTGTCGACGCGTTGTTCGGCGGCGGCGATTTCGGTGATGGTGCCCAACTCCCTGGGCCCGGCCGAGCTGCTGTTGCATTACGGCACCGATGCCCAGCGCAATTACTACCTGCCGCGTCTGGCGCGGGGTGAAGACATTCCCTGTTTTGCCTTGACCAGCCCCTATGCCGGTTCCGATGCGGGGGCGATCCCGGACCTGGGCATTGTCTGCAAAGGCCTGCACGAAGGTGAGCACGTGCTGGGTTTTCGTGTGACCTGGGACAAGCGCTACATCACCCTCGGCCCGATTGCCACGGTGCTCGGCCTGGCTTTTCGCGCCGAAGACCCGGACGGGCTGCTCGGCCAGCCGGGTTCTCTGGGGATCACCTGCGCGTTGATCCCCACGTCCCATCCCGGCGTCAACAGCGGGCGCCGTCACTGGCCCCTCAATGCCGTGTTCCAGAACGGTCCTACCACCGGCAAGGATGTCTTCATCCCGCTGGAATGGGTGATCGGCGGCCGCGAGCAAGTCGGCAACGGCTGGCGCATGCTGATGGAATGCCTGGCCGCCGGGCGCGCGATTTCCCTGCCGTCGTCCAACGTTGGCCTGGCCAAGGTCGCGGTACGCGGCACCACCGCCTATGCTGCGATGCGCAAGCAGTTCGGCCTGCCCATCGGCAAATTCGAAGGCGTGCAGGCGCCCCTGGCGCGGATGGCCGGGCACCTGTATGCCTGCGATGCGGTGCGCAACGTCTCGGTGGCCTCACTGGATGCGGGTGAGAAGCCGTCGGTGATCTCGGCCATCGCCAAATACCATGTCACCGAGCGCGCGCGCATCATCGTCAATGACGGCATGGACATCGTCGCCGGCAAGGGCATTTGCATGGGCCCGAACAACTTCCTGGCCCGGGCCTACCAGCAAAGCCCCATCGCCATTACGGTGGAAGGCGCGAACATCATGACGCGCTGCCTGATCATCTTTGGCCAGGGACTGATCCGCTGCCATCCTTATGTGTTCCGCGAGATGGAAGCGGCGCGCAACCCTGACCGGCGCAAGGCACTGGAAGACTTCGACAGCGCCATGTTCGGCCATGTGAGCTTTGTGCTGGCCAACACCGTACGCGCAGCGGTGCATTCGCTGACGGGCGGGCGGCTGATTTCCGTGCCGGGCAAGACCGAGCCGGCGCTGGCGTCCTACTACCGTCAGGCCAATCGTCTGTCGGTGGTGTTGGCGCTGATTTCGGATGTGTCCATGGGCGTGCTGGGCGGGGCCCTCAAGCGCAAGGAAAGTATCACCGGGCGCCTGGGGGATATTCTGTCGCAGCTGTACATCCTGTCCTGCGTGCTCAAGCGTTTTGAGGACGACGGCCGGCCCCAGGCCGACCTGCCGCTGGTGCATTGGTCGGCCCGGGATGCGTTGCTGCGCGCCCATGAAGCCTTGGCCGAAGTGCTCGATAACTACCCGTCGAAAGCGGCCGCCACCGTGTTGAAGGCTCTGACCTTCCCGTTCGGCATCCCACTGCGCAAACCCTCGGACCGTCTGCTGGCCCAGGTGGCGGACGTGGTGCAGACACCGGGCGAAACCCGCGACCGGCTGTTGGCCGACTCCTACATTCCACGTCCGGAAATCGACAAGTTGGCCTATGGCGAACTGGGCTTGCGCCTGCTGCCTCAAGTCGAACTGATCGAGGCGCGCCTCAAGCCCGCCGTCAAGCAAGGCCTGATCGAACCGATGCCGATCTGCGCCGCCGCCTTCACCACCTGGCGCGTCAAGGCGCGCGCGCTGGACTTGATCAGCGACGACGAGGAAGCCTTGCTGGCGCGCTATGTGGAATACGCCGATCACGCGATCCAGGTGGATGACTTCCCGCAGGACTTCGGCTTGCTGGAGGCGCTGCAGCAGCGTAAGCAGGCGTTGGAACCGACGCTGAAGCGCCGCACGACCCCAGTTGAAAGTACCTCGGTTAATTAGGGAAACGCGGTCCAAATGTGGGAGCGGGCTTGCTCGCGAATGCGGTGGATCAGTCAAAGTATCCGGTGACTGAAAGGGCCCATTCGCGAGCAAGCCCGCTCCCACACTGATCGGGTTTACAGGCCAAGACAGTGTGGTGAGTAGAGCCAACTATGAGTGACAGCTACCTTTCGTTCGTCAATTCCCCCTGGGGCCGTCGCCTGGCCCAGGCCGTCGGGTTGCCGCAGCCCTTGCCCCTGCAGCGCCATCGCAGTGGCCAACAAGGCCTGGCCAACCCGGTCATCGTCGCCGGGGCAGGGCGCCTGGCCGCCGAAGTGGGGCGGATTTTCGCGGCCACCGACACGGTTACCGCCACCCCGGCCACGCTCAATGCGCCGTCCACGGTGAAAGTGCAAGGCGCGGTAATCGACGCCAGCGTCGTGGCCGATCCGCAGCAACTGGACGCGCTCTACGGGTTTTTCCACGCCAACGCCAGGCGCCTCGGCCAACATGGCCGTGTGGTGGTGCTCGGCACCGCGCCGGAGCATTGCGAGGGGTTGCCCCAGGCCATCGCCCAACGCGCCCTTGAGGGCTTGGTGCGTTCGCTGGCCAAGGAGCTGCGCCGGGCGATCACCGTGCAGTTGATCTATGTGGCACCGGGTGCCGAAGATGCGCTGGAGAGCAGCTTGCGCTTCTTCCTGTCGCGCCGTTCGGCCTATGTGTCGGGGCAAGTGGTGCGTCTGGAAAAACCGGTGGATGGCCACGTCAGCGTCAATTGGGACAAGCCTTTTGCCGGCCGCCGCGCCCTGGTCACCGGCGCGTCCCGCGGCATCGGCCTGGCGATCGCCCAGGTGCTGGCGCGCGACGGTGCCCACGTCGTCTGCGTGGATGTGCCCCAGGCCCAGACCTCGTTGCAGCAGGCGGCGGACAGTGTCGGTGGTTCGGCGCTGCCCTTGGATATCACCGCAGCGGATGCCGTCGCACGGCTGCAGGCCCACGTCAGCCAATACGGCGCATTCGATGTGCTGGTGCACAACGCCGGGATCACCCGTGACAAGACCATCGCCAAAATGACCGAGGCTGCGTGGCGCAGTGTGCTGGCGGTCAACCTTGAAGCGCCGTTGCAGTTGAGCGATGCGTTGCTGGCAAACCAGGGCCTGAACCCCGGTGGGCGCATCGTCTGCGTGTCGTCGATTTCCGGCATTGCCGGCAACCTTGGGCAAAGCAATTACGCGACGTCCAAGGCCGGCGTGATCGGCCTGGTGCAGGGCCTGGCACCGCGTGCGGCGGCGCAGCATGTCACTGTGAATGCGGTGGCGCCGGGGTTTATCGAAACCCAGATGACTGCAAAAATCCCGCTGATGATCCGTGAAGCGGGGCGGCGCATGAATTCGCTGTCCCAGGGCGGGCAGCCGATCGACGTCGCCGAGACCATCGCCTGGCTGGCGCACCCGGCGTCGGGCGGAGTCAACGCCCAGGTCGTACGCGTGTGCGGCCAAAGCCTGCTGGGAGCCTGAGCCATGGACTACGTGACGCAGATTATCGACCCGCCACCCTCGCGTACCCGCTTGTTACTGGACGGCGTGCGGGCCTTGCGCAAGCCCAAGCTCGACGGTGCGCCTGTTCTGCCCAGGGCGCGCCTGGTGCGCTCGGCGGTGGAGCTGTCCGCCGCCGGCATCACCGCGTATGCGCGTGCCTGTGGTTTTCGCCGCGAGCAGGGCGTGCCGTTGTCGTACCCCCATGTGTTGGCATTCCCGTTGCACTTGATGCTGTTGACCCGCCCGAGTTTCCCGTACCCGGCCAGCGGCATGGTGCACCTGGCCAATCGCATTCGTCAGCACCAGCGCCTGCACGAAGGCCACGCGTTGCGCCTGGAGGTGTATTGCGAGCGCTGGGTCGCCCATCCCAAAGGCCAGGCGCTGAGCATCGCCACCCGCGCCTACGGCACCGGCAGCCTGGTGTGGGAGAGCGACAGCCTGTACTTGCGCCGTGACGTCAAAGAACCGATTGGCGAGGCGTGGGACGACGCCCTGCCGTTGCAGGAGGAGGGTTTGTTGCGCACCCAACGCTGGGTGCTGCCCGCCGACCTGGGCCGGCGCTTTGCCAAGGTCTCGGGCGATTTCAACCCGATCCACACATCAGTGATCGGCGCGAAGCTCTTCGGCTTTCGCCGCGCCATCGCCCATGGCATGTGGACCCTGGGCCGCGCGCTGGCGGCGCAGCAACCGCCCGGCGGGCTGGACCAGGCCGAGGCCCATTGCGACTTCAAACTGCCGATTTTCCTGCCCGGCCAGGTGGCGCTGTGGAACCTGCCGGTGACCGGCCCGCGCCGTGAGTTCGAGGTGCGCAATTTCGCGGGCGACAAGCCCCATATGCGTGGGTTGTTCATCTGGAATGAGAGCCTTAAATGAGTGACTACAGCTTCAACCCGGCCCCGGTTCGCCGCGTGGCGATTATCGGCGGCAACCGCATCCCGTTCGCGCGCTCCAATACGGTGTATGCCCACGACAGCAACCAGGACCTGCTGGTCGCCGCGCTGCAGGGCCTGGTCGAGCGTTACAACCTGCATGGCCAACGCCTGGGCGAGTTTGCCGCCGGCGCGGTGATCAAGCATTCGCGCGACTTCAACCTGGCGCGCGAGGCGTTGCTCTCCACCACCTTGTCCGCCGACACACCGGCCTACGACGTGCAGCAAGCCTGCGGCACCGGCCTGGAAGCGGCCTTGCTGGTGGCCAACAAGATCGCCCTCGGCCAGATAGAGGTGGGCATTGCCGGCGGTGCCGACACCACCTCCGACGCGCCGATCGGCATCAACGAGTCCTTGCGTCACACCTTGCTCGCGGCCAACCGCGCCAAGGGCATGGGCGACAAGCTCAAGGCACTGCTTAAAGCCCGGCCCTCGATGGTGTTCAAGCCGCTGCTGCCGCGCAATGGCGAGCCGCGCACCGGCCTGTCCATGGGCGAGCACTGCGAAGCAATGGCCAAGCGCTGGCAGATCAAGCGCCTGGCCCAGGATGAGCTGACCCTCACCAGCCATCAGCGCCTGGAGGCGGCTTACAAGCGTGGCTTCTTCGACGACTTGATCAGCCCCCATCGCGGCCTGGCGAAGGACAACAACCTGCGCGCCGACGCCAGCCTGGCGAAACTCGCCGGTCTGGCGCCGGCCTACGACCGACAGGACGGCACGCTCACCGCGGGCAACTCCACGCCGCTGACCGATGGCGCCTCGGTGGTGCTGCTGGCCAGCGAAGAATGGGCCGCCGCCAATGGCTGGCCGGTGCTGGCGTATCTGCGCACCGGCGAGACGGCGGCGGTGAATTTTGTCGACGGCACCGAAGGCTTATTGATGGCCCCGGCGTACGCGGTGCCACGCATGCTCAAGCGCGAAGGCCTGAGCTTCAAAGACTTCAATTTCTTCGAGATCCACGAAGCCTTTGCCGCCCAGGTGTTGTGCACCCTCAAGGCCTGGGAAGACGCCGATTACTGCCGCACGCGCCTGGGCCTGGATGCGCCGCTGGGCGCCATCGACCGGGCGAAGATGAACGTCAATGGTGGCTCACTCGGCTGCGGCCATCCCTTCGCGGCCACGGGTGGCCGGCAATTGGCGACGCTGGCCAAGACCATCCACGAAAACGGCGGCGGGCGCGGCCTGATTTCCATCTGCGCGGCGGGCGGGCTGGGTATTACCGCCATCGTCGAAAAGTAGTTTTGCCAAAAACAACAACAAGGAAACTGCCCATGAACGCTGTAAGCCTGGAACACACCGAACGGATCTGGCTGAACGCTTACTTGCCCGGCGTCCCGGCGGATATCGATGCGGCTATTGAAGACTACCCATCGCTGCGCGAGGTGTTCCTCGAACATCTGGAAAAATTCCACGAGCGCGTGGCGTATGTCAGCATCGGCACCGAAATGACCTACGCCGACTGGCAGGTGCAGGGCATTGCATTCGCCGCCTGGCTGCAGGCCCAGGGCGTGCAGAAGGGCGACCGCGTGGCGCTGATGATGCCCAACTGCCTGCAGTACCCGATCTGCCTGTTGGGGACGATCCTGGCCGGCGCGGTGGTGGTCAACGTCAACCCGTTGTACACCGCCCATGAACTCAAGCATCTGCTCAAGGACAGCGGCGCGCAAACCGTGGTGATCTTCGAAAACTTCGCCCATACCCTGGAAAAAGCCATCGCCGGCAGCAGCGTCAAGCGCGTGGTGATCGCCGCCATCGGCGACTTGCTGGGGACCTTCAAGGGCGCGGCGATGAACTTTATCCTGCGCCGGGTGCAAAAGCAGGTGCCTGGGTTCAACCTGCCTGGGGCGGTGCGTTTCAACCAGGCCGTGAAACAGGGGCGTGGGCTCAATCATTTTCCGGTGGACCTGCACCGCGACGACCTGGCCTTCCTGCAATACACCGGCGGCACCACCGGCGATGCCAAGGGCGTGATGCTCAGCCACCGCAATATCATCGCCAACCTGTTGCAAGCCAAGGCCTGGGTCGGTGACCAACTCAACCAGGACACGCAAGAAACCAATGTCACCTTGCTGCCGCTGTACCACATCTTTTCCCTGACGGTGAACTGCCTGATGTTCATGTGCCTGGGCGGGCGCAACATCCTGATCGCCAACCCTCGGGACGTGAAGCGGGTGCAGATGATCCTGCGCAAGGAACGCTTCAACGGCATCGCCGGGGTCAACACGCTGTTCAACGGCTTGCTGGAAAACAAGGATTTTTGCGCGCGGGACTTTTCCGACCTGCGCATGGTGATCGCCGGCGGCATGGCCACGCACACGGCGGTCGCCAAACGCTGGAAGGAAGTCACCGGCTTGCCGATCATCGAAGGCTATGGCCTGACCGAGTGCTCGCCGGTGGTGAGCATCAGCCCGATCAACATCGCCCGCATGCGCGAGATGGAATTCACCGGCAGCATCGGCGTGCCATTGCCGTCGACCTGGGTGCGGTTTATCCGCGAAGACGGTGAACTGGCCGACATCGGTGAACAGGGCGAACTGCAAGTGCGCGGCCCGCAAGTGATGCAGGGTTACTGGAAACGCCCGGAAGCCACGGCCGAGGTGCTGGATGCCGAAGGGTGGTTGTCGACCGGTGATATCGGCGTGATGGATGAGCGCGGCTACATCCGCCTGGTGGACCGCAAGAAGGACATGATCCTGGTCTCGGGCTTCAACGTGTACCCCAATGAAATCGAGGACGTGGTGGCGCTGCACCCAGGCGTCGCGGAAGTGGCGGCCATTGGTGTGGAAGACGGTGTGACGGGGGAGCGGGTGAAGATCGTTGTGGTGCGCAAGGACCCGAACCTGACCCAGGAGCAGCTCCTTGCCCATTGCCGGGTGTACCTGACGGGGTACAAGGTGCCTCGGTATGTGGAGTTTCGGACCACCGAATTGCCCAAGACCACCGTGGGCAAAGTGCTGCGCCGCGCCTTGCGTTAAGCCTTCTCCTCAACCTGTGGGAGCCGGGCTTGCCCACAACTATCAAAGGCTGGCGAGCTCCTCTGTAGTGAGCGGGCTTGCCCCGCGTTGGGTGGCGAAGCCGCCCCAAACCAGGCGGCTCGGTTCCATCTGGAACTCGGCGGTGTCTTTATTGGGGCCGCAGCCCAGCGCGGGCGGTGCGACGATTCGACAAGCCCGCTCGCCACAACAGCCCCACTCACTGGGGCTTCAGTTGATACCCATGGTCATCGCAGGCAAGCCAGCTCCCACAGGGTTCGGGGGTGTTTGCTAGATCGAACTCACGTTGACCCAGCGCTCTTCCCTGGCCGCCACGCGAATCGCCGTCGTCAGCCGCTCTACCTCCCACGCCGCCTCGAAGTCACTGCCATCGGCGCCCTGGCCGGCCACGGCCATGATCAACTCCCGCACTTCCAGCGTCTTCAACTCGTTGTAGCCCAACTGATGCCCCGGCGCCGGGCTGAATGCCGCATAACCAGGCAGCTCCGGGCCGGCCAGCAGCGTTTGGAACCCCGCTTGCCCCACGCAATACAGGCGCAATTCATTCAGGCGTTCCTGGTCGAAGGCCAGGGTGCCCAGGGTGCCGCCGATCTCGAAACTCAGGTGGTTCTTGTAACCGTGCTTGATCCAACTGCTGCTCAGCGTACCCCGGGCACCGTTGGCGAAGCGCAGCAACGCATGCACCTGGTCGTCGACGCTGATCGCACGCAGGTCGAGGCTGTCGGCGCTGGCGGGGCGCAGGGTGTGCACGGTCTGTGTGTCGGCGCAGACACTGTCGATATCGCCCACCAGATAGCGCGCCATGGCCAGCGCGTGGCTGCCCAGGTCTGCCAGCGTGCCGCCGGCATGGGTGGCTTCGCAGCGCCAGCCCCATGGCGTTTGCGGGTTGGCCAGGAAGTCCTCGCAGTTCTCAAGCTGGACGGTGGTGATCTGGCCCAGTACACCGCTGGCGATCATCTGCTTGGCCAAAACGATCATCGGGTTGTGCTGATAGTTGTAGCCGACGCGCGTCACCACGCCGGCCACGCTGGCGGCGCGGCGCATCGCCTCGGACTGTTCCAGGCTCACGGCCAACGGTTTCTCGCAATACACCGCCTTGCCCGCCGCAATCGCCGCCATGGCCATGGGGTAATGCAAATGGTTGGGTGTGGTGATGGCCACCACGTCCACATCGGGGTCATCGATCAGCGCTTGCCAGTCGCTATGGGCCCTGGCAAAGCCCCACGCCGTGGCGCAGTGCTGTGCGCGTGCGGTATCGGCATCGGCCAGGGCGGCCAGTTTGAGGTGCACGGGCAGTTCAAACACCGTGCGCGCACTATTGAACGCCAACGCATGGGCACGCCCCATGAAGCCCGTGCCAATCAAGCCGATTCCGAGTTCACGCATCGCCAGGGTCCTTCTTATTGTTTTGTAGAAAGCGTATTAATGGAATAAAAATTCTCAAAACTCAATAGATGGAATAAAAATTCATAAAGGATTGATGATCACCCCGGCGAATGCAGCTACATTCACCCTGTGGCCAAACGCCGTCAGTTAACAAAAGATAACGTAGCGCCGATTGTCAGACGATTCGAAAGCCCGATAGGATGGCCGCTGCTTCCTCCAGGCGCTCTAGATTGCAGCTTTCAGGCCCCGGAAGGCAGCGATAACAATAATAAATGGGAGAAAGGTCTATGAGTGAGCCTGTCATGGGTTGGGTTGTTTGCCGCCCACGCGCCGCACGCAAGGTTGCGTTGCTGGCCACAGCGCTCTCGCTGCTGATCGGTGGCGCGTTGTCGACACCGGTACTGGCAGCCAGCGATACCGCCGCAACGCCTGCGTTTGCGATTGAATCGCCCAAGGCCGTCAAAGGCCTGATGATCGACGTGGTGCATGCCGGCAAGCGTCTGGTGGCGGTCGGCGATCGCGGGCACATCCTCTATTCCGATGACCAGGGCAACACCTGGACCCAAGCCAAAGTCCCCACCCGGCAACTGCTCACGGCGGTGTTTTTCGTCGATGACAAGCAGGGCTGGGCGGTGGGCCACGATGCGCAAATTCTCGCCAGCGTCGACGGCGGCGCCACCTGGACCCAGCAATACCAGGACCTCAAGCGCGAAGCCCCGTTGCTCGATGTGTGGTTCAACGACGCCAGCCACGGCCTGGCCGTGGGCGCCTACGGTGCATTGATCGAAACCATCGACGGCGGCAAAACCTGGGCAGACGTCAGCGACCGCCTCGACAATGAAGACCAGTATCACCTCAATGCCATCGCCCACATCAAGGACGCTGGCCTGTTTATCGTCGGCGAGCAGGGCAGCATGTTCCGTTCCAGCGACGACGGCCAGACCTGGGAAAAACTCGAAGGCCCCTACGAGGGCTCGCTGTTCGGCGTGATCGGCACCGCTCAACCGCAGACCCTGCTGGCCTATGGCTTGCGCGGCAACCTGTACCGTTCCGCGGATTTCGGCGGCACCTGGGAGCAGGTCGAATTGAATGCGGCGCGGGGAGCGCTGGAGTTTGGTCTGTCCGGCGCGACCTTGCTGGAGGATGGCGCCATCGTCGTCGTCGGCAATGGCGGCAGCGTTGTGGTCAGCCGCGACGACGGGCAGACCTTCAGCGTGTTCAACCGCCCGGACCGTATCTCACTCTCGGCGGTCACAGCGGCGGGCAATGGCAACTTGATTCTGGTCGGGCAGGGCGGCGTGCGCGTCGCGACAGCGGCTGGCGCCGAACCGACAAAACAATAAGAAGGCGGGCAAAGAATGAGCAGTCATCACAACGATAAAGCGACCTTTCTTGAGCGCCTGATCTTCAACAACCGCCCGGCGGTCATCGTCATCTGCCTGCTGGTGAGTATTTTCCTGTTCTGGCAGGCGACCTTGATTCGCCCGTCCACCAGCTTTGAAAAGATGATCCCCCTCAAGCACCCCTTCATCGAGAAGATGATGGAGCACCGCAACGATTTGGCGAACCTTGGCAACACGGTGCGCATTTCGGTGGAAGCCAAAGACGGCGACATTTTTACCCAGTCATACATGGAAACCCTAAGGCAGATCAACGACGAGGTGTTCTACATCTCCGGCGTCGACCGTTCGGGCCTCAAATCGCTGTGGAGCCCCAGCGTGCGCTGGACCGAAGTGACCGAAGAAGGCTTTGCCGGCGGCGAAGTGATCCCGCAGAGCTACAACGGCTCGCCGCAAAGCCTCGATCAACTGCGTAACAACGTGCTCAAGTCGGGCCAGGTCGGGCGCCTGGTGGCCAACGATTTCAAATCGAGCATCGTCGATATCCCGCTGCTGGAGTCGTACCCGGACCCGCAGGACCAGGGCAAGCTGTTGGCCCTGGACTATCGCAAGTTTTCCCATGAGCTCGAAGACAAGATTCGCGACAAATTCGAAGCGCAGAACCCCAACGTAAAAATCCATATCGTCGGTTTCGCCAAAAAGGTCGGCGACCTGATCGACGGCCTGGTGATGGTGGTGCTGTTCTTCGGCATCGCGTTCGTCATCACCCTGGTGTTGCTGCTGTGGTTCACCCATTGCCTGCGCAGCACCATCGCCGTGTTGAGCACGACGCTGGTGGCGGTGATCTGGCAACTGGGGCTGATGCACTTCTTCGGTTTTGGCCTCGATCCCTATTCGATGCTGGTGCCGTTCCTGATTTTCGCCATCGGTATTTCCCACGGCGTGCAGAAGATCAACGGTATCGCGCTGCAATCCAGTGAGGCGGACAATGCGCTGACGGCGGCGCGACGCACGTTCCGGCAATTGTTCCTGCCGGGGATGATCGCGATCCTGGCCGACGCAGTGGGCTTTATCACCCTGCTGATCATCGACATCGGCGTGATCCGCGAGCTGGCCATCGGTGCGTCCATCGGCGTGGCGGTGATTGTGTTCACTAACCTGATCCTGCTGCCGGTGGCGATCTCCTATGTCGGCATCAGCCAGCGTGCCATTGCCATCAGCAAGAAAGACGCGCACCGCGAGCATCCGTTCTGGCGCCTGCTGTCCAAGTTCGCCAGCGCCAGGGTCGCACCGGTTTCGATCCTCTTGGCTCTGGTCGCCTTCGGCGGCGGCCTCTGGTACAGCCAGAACCTGAAGATCGGTGACCTTGACCAGGGCGCGCCGGAGCTGCGCCCGGACTCGCGCTACAACAAAGACAACAACTTCATCATCAGCAACTACTCCACCAGCTCCGACGTGCTGGTGGTGATGGTCAAGACCAAGGCCGAAGGCTGCTCGCGCTATGAAGCCATGGCGCCCATCGACCAGTTGATGTGGAAAATGCAGAACACCGAGGGCGTGCAGTCGGCGATCTCGCTGGTGACCGTGTCCAAGCAAATGATCAAGGGCATGAACGAGGGCAACCTGAAATGGGAGACCCTGTCACGCAACCCGGATGTGCTGAACAATTCCATCGCCCGTGCCGACGGCCTGTACAACAACACCTGCTCCCTGGCGCCGGTACTGGTGTTCCTCAACGACCACAAGGCCGAAACCCTCGACCGTGCGGTGCATGCGGTGCAGGACTTCGCCAGGGAAAACAACAAGGATGGCCTGGAATTCATTCTTGCCGCCGGTAATGCCGGGATCGAAGCGGCCACCAACGAAGTGATCAAGGAGTCCGAGCTGACCATCCTGATCCTGGTGTACCTGTGCGTGGCGACCATGTGCATGATCACCTTCCGTTCCTGGGCGGCGACCTTGTGCATCGTGCTGCCGCTGGTGCTGACTTCGGTGCTGGGCAACGCGCTGATGGCGTTCATGGGCATCGGCGTCAAGGTCGCGACCTTGCCGGTGGTGGCCCTGGGCGTGGGGATCGGCGTGGATTACGGCATCTACATCTACAGCCGCCTGGAGAGCTTTCTGCGCGCCGGCCTGCCGTTGCAAGAGGCGTACTACCAGACGCTCAAGTCCACCGGCAAGGCGGTGCTGTTCACCGGTTTGTGCCTGGCGATCGGCGTGTGCACCTGGATCTTCTCGGCCATCAAGTTCCAGGCCGACATGGGCCTGATGCTGACCTTCATGCTGCTGTGGAACATGTTCGGCGCGCTGTGGCTGCTGCCGGCGCTGGCGCGGTTCCTGATCAAACCCGAGAAACTGGCGGGGCAGAAGGGCAATTCGTTGTTTGCCCACTGAGCCATGCCTGTAGCCAAAGCGGGACGCCAATAGGCTTCCCGCTTTTTGGTGTTCAGAGCTTCAGAAACAGTTTTTGATCCAGTGGCGGCTCTACTTTGGCGCGCACGATGCTGTCAACGTGCTGGTTGTTGCGTCCGGCTTTTTCTACCAAGTCCTTCTGAGTCAGGAAGCGCTGCTCGGGCAGCTTGATGTGTGCCGTACTGTAGTCGCTGCGCGCTGTGGTTGGGGTGGGATAGTGGAAGTGCGCATACCAGAGCGTGTTGAGCCCGTTTTTTTCGCGTATGGCGTACTCCGTAAGGTAGTCACCGCCCTTGAGCAGTTTACCCCGGGTGACCAAACCGATATCGACGCGCTCGTGGGTCCACAAGTAGTCGATATTTTCTGCTCGCGGCGATTGGCGCAGGTAGCCGTCACAACGGTGCATGATGGCGCGCTCACGCATGCCCTTGGCGGCCTTGCGCCAAGTCTCGACCAAGGCATCGGTTTCACCGCTGGTACCGTGGTTGACGTGGGCTTGCTGCGCCACTTGCTCGAGGTTATGGGCCTGGGCTTCCAGCATGTCGCTCCAGTCGCGAGGGTTGACCGTTTCGCGACGTGTTGGGTCATCGAGTTTCTTTTTCTGAAATTGAATGGAGCGTTCGATACCTGCCTGCTCGTTCATCAGTTTTCTGGCATCAGCGATGTAGGCCGACAGCGGTTTGGTCGAAGGGGCGGGCGTTGGCGCAATGGGGCGAGCCTCGACGATCTGCACCCATTCCTTCTCGGTCTGGTGCCAGCTGTAGCTCGTCAGCGGTTGGCCTGTGCGGGTGTCGATTACATCGATGACTGGAATGTCTTGCGCTGTTCGCTTGTCGCGTAAGGTACCTACCAGGGTCTGCTTGTCGCGGGTCTTGAACACCTTCTTGTTGTTTGATTTGTGCGCCCGGTTTTTCCGAGCAGGGACCAACGCAGGTAGCTGCTGTTGTTCCCGTACCAGGTCGGCCAGCTCGGCCTGGGCTTGAGTAATCACCTCCTGAAGGCATTCGATATAGCGTTTGCCATAGTAGGGCCGAACGCTGTCAGGACCGATGTCCTGAAGCGCCTGTGTGTTGTTGAGTTCATCCTGGTATTTATCGATCAGGTTGCTCAGTACGGCGATACGGTCATCGGCTGTGTAACCTTCGTGTTCCTGCAGTTCGATATGTGAGAGCGCGGCGGTATTCAGGTCAGCCTGGTTGAAACGCATGCGAAAAAACGCTTCCTCGGGCGAGCGTGTATCCATGTGACGGTCAATACTCAGTTCTCGAAGCGTGCTCAAACGTTCCAGTCTTGCGGTAAACCCTTGGTTGGCCGGCGGCTGTGAGGTTTCCTTTATGAACGCCTCAGCCTGTTTTTTGCTCGCGGGCGACTCGTCTTTCCACTGCCTCAAAAATGTGGCATACGCATCGCTGGCCTTTATCATGCGCTCCAGGCGTTGGACGCGATCAGCCAGGGTTTCAACCAGACGGTTATAGGCTTTCGGGTCGTTACGCTGGGTTTGTTCTATCAGCTTCGTGATCGGTTCGCCCGCGCTGGTGTGGGAAAACTCGTCGCCGATGTAAAGGTAGTCAGTCGCCAGCGAGCGCAGTACTTCGGCGATAGCCAGATACTCCGTCCCGCGCAGCTCTTTAAATACTTCGAACTTCATGTTCGGATTGTCGCTGGTCAGCGCCTGGATCGCTTTCTTCCTGTGAGAAATCATGACGTCGACGTGTTTTTGATACTCCTCGAAGCGGATCTTCAGCAATTGATTCAGACTCTGGTTCTTCTTCAGTTCCTGTTGATATTGAATGGCGAAGCTTGCGGCGCGATCACTGCTGTTGACCAGCCCCCATAGGGTCCTGAGGGTCTTGTCCGATTTATGCAGAGCCTCTTCGGTCTCCGTCACACGCTCATCGGCGGTTTCCATGGCAATCACCGCGGGGCGCATGGTGGTCACCTCATCGGCGTAGTTCTTCAGCATCGCATTGCTCAGTTCCTTATTGCGGTCGACCGTAGCTCGCATCCGGCTGGCCGATCTGGGCATGCCGCCCCTGAGTTTAGGGCTCGTATCAAATTTCCAGCGCCCTTGAGTACCGCGTTTCAAGGGCGGGCCTGTGCGGGCTTTGTTCTGCCCATCGATTACGAACACGCCATCAAGATCGCTTGCCGCCCGGAACCAGCGACCCTCGACGCGCGCGTGCAGTTTGCCGTCTATCAGGTAGAGACCTTCGGTGGCACCGCTGCGAACAGGTGTCGCCGCCTCGGACGGGGCGGGCACGCTGAAGGTGTCTATATAGGCATGTTGGGTGTCACTCAGCCCGTGGGGGCTGGAAAACGAGAAGTCGAATGGCTGGTCACTGTTGAACAGGCTCTCGGCCGCCACCGCTGTATCCTGCTCGACCAATACTTGAGGTGACTGCGATGTGTCTCCCGCCGGGCGTTGTAACGGGATGGAGACTTCCGGCCGTTGGGCAAACGGCACGTTGCCCACAGAACGTTTCGGTGGCCGTCCGGGTGTGGCCTGGCTCAACAGGGTGCCGACATTGACCAGCAGGTCCACCATGGCCGCCGTCGGGTCTGAAGTATTCGGGTCGCTGGCGCTCCGGATATCGTTTTCGACGCTGGCCAATTGCGTCAGCCAGCCGACCGCCGCACCCGGGCCGCGCAGGACGGGAAGCAGGGTATTGAACAGCAGCCAGCCCAACTCCTTATGCGACGCCCACCGGCTCTGAGCGTCTGTGGTGGACTGACCCTCGGCGAGGGTCACCAGGCTTTGGGCGTTCGTGTTGAACAAGTGCTGCATAAGCTTGCCGTCGAGCAAATCCTTGCGCAGTGTTTCGGCAGCGTCATAACCGTCGAGAGCCAAGGTCGTCGGAGCAGGCGTAGCGGGCGCATCGAATTCATTGAAGACACCGTAGCGCGCAGTGTGCGGGGTGTGGAAACCGCCGTTGCCATAGACCGCACGTGTGTTGGCGTCGGGCATCCACGCCAGAACGCTTTGCTGCAGCGGCCCAGGTGCCTGGATGGCGGCGAGCAGCGCTTCACGGCTGGCAAATTCCTGCAAGGATGGCGACAACTGCGGGCGGTAGAGCAGGTGTGGGCCGCGGGCAGCGTCCTGAGGCTCTATCAGAAACATATTCGCGACCACATCCGGCGCTGCGCCAGGTTTGCGCAGGAATGCCAGGGGGCGCATGGTGACTTCCTGGCCGTCTACCTCGCGTGGGCCGCTGCCGGGCCGTGTGACGGCCTCGACGAATCGGTAACCCTTGTCAGTGATGCCAGCCTCGCCCTTGAGCTTGAGTTCCATGGCCCGCATGGCCAGTTGCAAGGGCACTTGTTCGCTGAACAACGCAGCGCGTCCCCGAGTGGCTTCGGTGCTACTGAGCAGGTGTTGATTGAGCAGTGCGGGGTAGTGCTTACCGATATCGACCTGGCTGATCAGGTCCTTGAGCATTTGCGGCAGCTGTGGATCCGTTACCGGTTGACCACGCAGACGGATGTCCATGGCGCCCTTGGGCAAGCCCGCCAGGTTTTCCAGGGCCATGTCCACCAGGCTCATTTTAACCGGTTCGATGTAGCCGCTGCCGAGGCTGCCGACCGGTACCTTGAACGTGATTTCGAGGTCGTTGGCGGTATACCCTTTGGGTGCCAGTTGGGCGTTGAGCTGTTGTTCGGCGTAGGTACGGATATCGGGGATATCCGTGAGAAAGGTGCGCCCGTGATTGCGCTGCACGCTGCTTGCCAGTGCGAGGGTCAGGCGCCGATAGGTGAACTGCTCGGCTGCACTGGCAGTCGTCAGCCATTGCGGCATGTTGCGTTGCAATCGTAGCTGCTGGTCTGCCGGCAGGGTTGACGCGCTATTGAACCAGACTGCGGCATCACTGGCCTGGGAAAAAAGCTGTTCCAGGTCGCTCACACTGCTTTTGGCCGGTAGCTGTATCGCTTCCAGATTCTGCAGTTGCCGGTCAAGAATAACCGCCGCCTGGGTGTCGAAAATATTGCCGCCTGGCGCTCGGCGTTTCCAGGTCAGGTGATCGAACTTGAACGATTGTCTGAGCTGGCGCTCCCACCCCGCGGCGAAATCCTGCAGTGAAGCGTAGGGCGTGATAGCCCCTGCGGCGGTTGCATGCAATACCTGCGTGTGCCCCTCTATTTTGCGGGTGATCAACAGGTCGGGGCTGAGAAACGTCGACGTCTGGCCGCCCTGTTTAAGATGCGTGTCGACGATAAACACCTGAGCGGCAGACTCACCGCTGACACGATGGCGTTCGGTGGCGTCAGGGTAACGGGTGATCTGGTCGAGGGTTTCGCGTTGCAGGGCGTTCAGGCCCGGTTGCTTGAGGCCCCCAATACGCAGGGTGTCATTGAGCGTATCACTGAGCCACCCCCAACGGCTGGTTGCCGTAAAGGTATCCTGGCCCCAATAGTGGCTCAACGCTTCGGCATAGGCGGCCTTGAGGTTGGGGCGCAGGCTGCGGATAGCCAGTTCCGTGAAGTGTTTGTCCAGCAGGTCCGCGCTATTGCCGGTGACATCGGCGACCCGCAGGCTGGTGCCGGAGTCGGACGTTACCCACTTGGCATCGCTGGGTACCTCCAGTTCGGCACTGCCGGCCAGATGCTCAAGCGCCAGGTCCAGCAATGGCGTCAGTCGATACTGCAGTGGCGTAGTGCCGTTGGGCACGGCAAGAGACGTATTGGCACTGTTGAAATTCAGCGAGGGGAATTGATGATTCAGCGTATCGTCCAGCAATTTTGCGACCACCGAGCGCAATGTCGGGCGCGTGGCGAACTGGTCGGCAACCTGTCGGGCAGGCGAATCGGCAGGCAGCGATGCCGGGGGCTGTTGAGCTTGTCGGAATTTGAGGCGGGAGGGCGGCTGGACTGATCGTCTGGACCCTGCCGATATGGGTGGCGGCTCCATGGGTACCGGCAGGTGACTGGCTGAGGGCAGGGGGGTGGCAGACGGTGAAACGGTGAAGAGGTTAGGGGCGGAATGGATCGACAGCACGGCAGCGCTTCCTTGGCAGGTTGAGTAAGGACCAAGCCAGAAAAATACTGTTTCTTTGGCCTGATCAAACTGAAAATGCGTGATGAACTGTTTCGAATGCGAAGCCAGACCCAGTTAAAAGCGTTGTGCGACGCAGGCTGCGCACGTTTGTTTCGATGTATTTGTCAGCGGCCGGTGTGCGAAACAGATAGTGCTCGTGGCACCTTGGGCTATCATTGCGCCTTTCCCGTAGATGACCGACTGCCATGACCGCCACCCCCCTGACCACCGCCCTTGCCACCAGCGACATGCTGATCATCGACGGGCTGCACGCCTTCGACTTCACGTTTGACCAGCACTTGCTGATCGAAAGCATGGACGGCCGGGAACTCAAGCGTTGGACGTTCAGTCCAGATCAACTGAGCGCCGCCACCTTTGATGACAGCTTGCAAAGCTGGCTCTTGAGCAACGACGACGGTGAACACCGCCTGGTGTGCTTGAGCGCGGTCAAGGGCGACAACAACAACGATGAGGACGAAGCGGATGATGCGTAAATTCTGGCCCCTGCTGATGGCGGGCAGTGTCGGTGCGATGTCGGTACAGGCTGCACCGGCCGAGACGTATGAAGTGCTGGTGGGCAGCTACACCGCCGGCACCAGCGAAGGCATCTACCGCCTGCAGTTCGACAGCCGCACCGGCCGGTTCCAGGGCCCGCCGGTATTGGCGGCCACGGCCGATAATCCGTCCTGGCTGACCCTCTCCGAGGACCAGAAGTACCTGTTTGTGGTCAACGAGAATGGTCCCGGCCAGAAAGACGCGGTAGGCCGTGTGAGCAGCTACAGCATTGACCCACACAATCATCAACTGACCCTGATCAACCAGGTGCAGAGCCTGGGCAACGAGCCAACCCATTCCAGCGTGGCGGCCGATGGGCGCCACCTGTTCGTCGCCAACTATTCGGTGGTGGAAGACCCGGGTGGAAGCCTGGCGGTGCTGCCGGTCGATGCCGAGGGCAAGCTGTCGGCCCCGGTGCAACTGAGCGGGCACCCGGCCAGTCGCGTCAACCCCGAGCGCCAGGCGTCCAACCATGTGCATTCGGTGGTGTCTTCGCCGGATGGTAAATATGTGTTTGTGCAGGACCTCGGCGCCGACAAGGTGTTCGCCTACCGCTACGACCCCAAGGCCAACCACGAACTGCCACTGACGCCGGCCAACCCGGTCTCGGTGCAGTTGCCGCCCGGCAGCGGCCCGCGCCACCTGTTGTTCAGCGCCGATGGCAAGCATGCCTGGCTGACCACCGAAATGAGCGCCCAGGTTGCGGTGTTCGACTACAAAGACGGCCAACTGACCCAGACCCAACTGGTGGACTACGCCGCCGGCCAGCCGCTGTCCGACAAGGCCGGTGCGGCGCTGCATGCGTCAAGCGACGGCAAATTCCTGTACGTGAGCAATCGCGGTACGGCCAACCACATCGTGGTGTTCGGTATTGACCCGGCCACCGCGCACCTCAAGGAGCTGCAACGTCGTTCCGTTGAGGGCGACCATCCGCGCGAGTTCAGCCTGGACCCGAGCGGCAGATTCCTGCTGATCGCCAACCAGAAGAGCAATGAAATCGTGGTGGTCGAACGCGACCCTGAAACCGGCCTGCTCGGTAAAACCGTGCAGAAATTGCCGATCGATGCGCCCAGCGACCTCAAGTTCCTGGTGCGTCAATAAGCCACAGGCCCCGGGAAGCGGGGCCTGAGCCTTTCTATTAATTCTATTGATAGCGGCTAGTGTTTCAAAGCATTTCAAAGGTTCAGCCCTCGGGCGTACGTTGAGTTCCAAGGCCTTCCCCGGCCACTCAACCTAACGAACACGAGGGTTACCGCCATGAACTTGAATCTTTTCTCCATCATCGCCGCTTCTGCCGTTTCCGCCACGGTGGCCCTGCCGGCCGCGGCCAGTGTGGAAGTCTCCGGCAAAAAATCCAGCACCAGCGCCTACACCCAGAAATACCTGCAACAGAGCGCCAATTTCTACGCCGCGCTGGATCATAAAACCCAGCCGTAAACTTTGATTGAGCCCTGCACACCTGCAGACGCCAAACCACTGGAACGAAGCCTGGCTCGTTCGAGTGGTTTGGCGTTGTGCATCGGCTGCATAAAATGATTGATATCACATTGCCATGAGTTTAAATTTGGCGCTCGAATATTGACGCCTATCTCCTGGAATCGACAGCATGGCACTCCGACTCGCGGCACTTATCCTGGTCCTTTATTCCGCCCCTATCTTGTCCTCCGTGCAATCGGTGGACGGCGAGCCGGAGATTGCCCGCGAGCGGTTGTTAGACCTGGTGCAGGATTAAATCGCCTGTAGTGAGCGGGCTCGCCCCGCGCTGGGTGGCGAAGCCGCCCCAATCGGAACACTGCGGTGTGTCAGGTGAAATTGAGGGACTGCTTTGGGGCGGCTTCGCCACCCGGCGCGGGGCAAGCCCGCTCACTACAACAGCACGTGGGGTTTTGCCATCACGCCGATGAACAGCGGCGACTGCACAAACCGCTCCAGCCACCGCTGCAGCCTTGGATACGGCGCAGCGGCAAACCATTCCCGATCCACATGGGCAAACTGCCGCGCAAACGGCGCCAGGGCCATGTCCGCCAGGCTCGGGTGATCGGCCAGCAGGTACTCGCGTTTGGCCAGCAATTGCTCCAGTTTGCGCAAGAACACTTCACCTGCGGCCCGATACGCTTGCATGGGCTGTTCGGGATAACGTTCGGCGTACTTGTATCGATCCAATTGATACTTGAAGCCGTGGTCGTTCTCTGCAATCAGTGCCAACAGCGCCGGATCGCCCTGTAGCAGCCAGTCATCCGGATCGTGCTGCGCCAGCGCCCACTGCATGATCGCCAGGCTTTCATCGATTACCACGCCCTTCACACTCAGCACCGGCACCGTGCCTTTGGGTGACAAGGCCAGCATCTCGGCCGGCTTGGCTTTCAGGCTCACCTCGATAATGCGCACGGGCACACCGCAATAGGCCAAGGCCAGGCGCGCGCGCATCGCATACGGGCAGCGCCGGAACGAATACAGCAGGATTTCACTCACGTGACCTCCAGGGTGCTCAAGCCATTGCCCTGGCGCTTGACCTGGATCTGCACCGGAATGCGTTCGTGCATTTCCTGCACATGGGAGATCACCGCCACCTTGCGGCCCTGGGCCTGCAAGCCGTCCAGCGCGTCCATGGCCAATTGCAGCGACTCGGGGTCGAGGCTGCCAAAGCCTTCGTCGATAAACAGCGACTCGATCTTCAGCGTGCTGGAGGCCATTGACGCCAGGCCCAGAGCCAGCGCCAACGACACCAGGAAGGTTTCGCCGCCGGACAACGAATGCACCGAACGCAGCTCGTCGCCCATTTCGGTGTCCATCACCAGCAACCCAAGCATGCTGCCGCCGCGCTTGAGGCGGTAGCGGCGCACCAGTTGGCGCAATTGCACGTTGGCGTGGTGCACCAGCAGGTCGAGGTTGTAGGCCTGGGCGATCTTGCGGAAGGTGTCGCCGGTGGCCGAGCCGATCAGTGCGTTCAGGCGTGCCCAGCGCTGCCATTCGTCATAAGCCTGGGCGATCTGCGCGGCGAAGGCCTGGTTGGCCTCTTGGCGACGCTGGTCTTCGGATTGGCGCGCGCGCAGTTCGGCGCAGGCTTTTTCAGCCTCGGCCAATTGCTGGTTGAGTGTGGCCAGGGCGCTGTCCAGTGCTTCGGCTTCGAGGTTGCCGTTGTGCAGGGCCTGGTGCTCGGCGAGGCGCTGCTCGCGCTCCTGCAGCAGGACCTTAGCTTGTTCGACCGCTTTTTCGCTGTGCTGCACCTGCTGGCGCAATTGGCTCACCCGGGCCTCATCAACGGTCAGCAAGCGGTTGAGGCCTTCGTCGTCGAGTTCCGGGTGCAAGGCGCGCCACTCGCTGATGCGCGTGTCGAGGGTGTGTTGCTCGGCCTGCAGCGCCTGCTGGCGTTCCTGCTGGGCCTTGAGATCGGCGGCGAGTTGGACCAGCGCGTTGTGGACCTCTTGCAACTGCTTGTTGGCCTCGGTCTCACTGTTACGCGACTGGGCCACGGCTTGGTCCAACTGCTGCTGCCATTGTTCGGCGCTGCTGTGTTCGCCGAGCAATGCGCCGAGCTTTTCCTGAGCAGCCCGGTGTTGGGCGGCCAGTTCGGTGACTTGCTGAACCAACGCATCGAGTTGTTGCTGGCGATGCTGCTGGTGGGTCTGTTCCTTTTCGATCGCCTGTTGGCGTGCCTGTTGCTCCGCCAGTTCGTCGCGTTGATGGCCGAGCTGTTCAAGGCGCTGACTGACCTGCTGGTCCAGTTGCATGAAGGTGGCGGCAGGTTCGGCGCGTAGACCTTCCAGGGTGTCGGCTGGCAACAGGCTGGCGAAGGCGTTGAGTTCCTGGTCGAGACGTTCGCGGTCACTGGCCATTTCGCGTTGCTGGTCCGCCAGTAATTGGCGCGCCTGCTGGCTGGCTGCCTGGGCGGCTTGCAGTTGTTGCTGCAGGCGCCCGGCGTTTTGCTGCAGGTTGAGCAGGGCGCCTTGGCGTTGTTCGTCCTGAGCGATGCTTTGGGTGAGTTGGGCCAGTTGCTGGTCAAGCCAGGCGCTGCGTTTGGCCGCATCCTGGTTGAACAATGCGGCGGACAACGGGTGCGCGTCCATGCTCGGCTTGAGTGCTTGCTGTTGCGCTGCCAGTTGCTCCTGCTGTTGCAGGTATTCCTTCTGCTGGGCGATCAAGCCGCCCACTTCGCCGCGCAGCTCAGTGAGTTTTTCCTTGAGCGTATCCACGGCTTTTTGCGCCAGGGCCTCCTCGTTTTCATCGTGGCGGCCGAGGCTGTGCAACAGCGCTTCGGGCTGATGGTACGGGTGTTCGTGGCTGCCACACACCGGGCAAGGCTGGTCGTCCTGCAACTGCGCGCGCAGTTCCTCGACGCTGGCACTGCGCGCCAGGCGCTGGCGTTCCAGCAGCTGTTTGGTCACCGTCAGGGTCTGTTCGGCCACGGTCAGCTCGGCCTTGGTTTGCAGGCCGGTCTGGTTCAGTTGCTCACGCTGCTGCTGGGCATCGGCAAGCTTTTGCGCGAGGACGCCGGCCTGGTGATCCAGCTGTTGCTGGCTGTCCCACAGGCGGGTCAGGTCTTCGAAAGCGCGTTGCTGTTTACGATTGTCGTGCAGCAGGCTGGCCAGCAACTGGATCTGTTCGGCCACGGCATGGGGCTCGGCGCCGGCCTCCTGGTACAGCAGGTCCAGGGCCTCGCGTTGCTGGGCGAACTGCTCGGCTTCGCGGGTAGCGCGTTGCTCCAGTTGCGGCAGTTCGGCCTGGCCTTTGTTCAAGCGGTTACCGATCAGCATCAGCTGTTGCAAGCGGTCGCGGTAGGCGCTCCAGGCATCGCTCAGCGGGGCGAGGGCGGCGCTCTGTTCGAGTTCGGTGGCCAGGCTTTGCAGGCGTTCGGCGACCTGGCGCTGCTTGTCGAGCAAGCCATTGAGCCGGACCTGGCCTTCATGGCAGGCGTTTTCGTGCTGCTGTTTGTCCTCGGTGCGCTTGGCCAGCTCCTTGGTCAAGTGGGCGAGGGTGCTTTGCTCTTCAAAGGCCTGGCGCAGCAAAGGCAGGGCATCACCCTGGTTTTGCAGGGCTTGGGCCAATGCGGCCTGCGCCGTGGCTTGTTGTTGCCGGGCCTGTTCCTGGCGGGTATGCAGTTGGCCTTGTTGTTGGCGATACAGCTGAATCTGCGCGGCTAACGGCCCAAGCACGGTGCGCAGTTCTGCCTGGCGCGCGAAGTGATGGCGCTGCGGCGCCAACTGGTCCAGGCGGCTCAGGTCCTGGCGTTGCTGGGCCTGGTTAGCCCACTCGGCCTGCGCTCGCTGTAAATCCTGGGCTGCACTGAGCTGGCGTTCCTGCCATTCACGCAGTTCCTTGAGCCAGGTGTGCTGCAACTCCAACTGTTTGAGCTGGGCTTGCTGGGTCTTGAGCTGTTGTTGTGCTGCATCGAATTGCTGGTCCAGCTCGGCACGGGCTTCGGGCGCGAGGGGCACCACGCCGGTGGCCTGGTCCTGCAACTGCTTGTGCACGTCCCGGGCGTCTTTGGCCTTGTCGAAGGCACGTCGGCCGAGCTGGGTGTAGAGCGCGGTATCGGTGAGCTTCTCCAGCAGTTCGCTGCGCTCGTTATCGTTGGCCTTGAGGAACGCGCTGAACTCGCTTTGCGCCAGCAGCACGGCGCGGGTGAACTGTTCAAAGTTCAGGCCCAGGGCCAGTTCCAGTTGGGTTTTGTATTCGGTTTTCTGGCTGGCCAGCAGTTGGTCGCTGTCCAGGTCGATCAGGCTCTGGCGGCTGTTCTGCAACTTGCCGCTGGCCTTGTCGCGGGCGCGGTTGGCTTCCCAGCGCGCACGGTAGCGGCGGCCACTGACGCCGACAAAGTCCACTTCGGCGTAACCGCCACCGGTACCGCGCCGCAATAACGTGCGCGGGTCGCCGATGGAGATATCGCTGTCGGCATCCGGCATTTTCGCCTGGCCGGTATCGCCCAGGCGCGGCACGGCGCCAAACAGCGCCAGGCACAGTGCATCAAGCAGCGTGCTTTTGCCGGCACCGGTCGGCCCGGTGATTGCGAACAACCCGGCGCTGGCCAGGGGCTCGGCGGTAAAGTCGATCTCGAATGGGCCGGCCAGGGAGGCGAGATTCTTCAGGCGGATGGCGAGGATCTTCATGGCTGTTCGCTCTCCTGTTGCACTTCCTGAAGCAGCACGGCGAAATCCTTCAAGGTCTGTTCGTCCACCGCACTGCCGTAGCTGTCCTGCCAGGCGCGGCTGAACAGCTCCTGGGGCGTGAGCTGGTCAAGTTCGATCAAGCGCTCTTCGTCGGTAGCGTCGCTGCCGCGTTTGCCGGCGTATTCCGCGGCGATGCGCACCAGGCGCACGGCCTTGCCGTCCAGGGCGTTTTCGATCTGCTGGCGCAGGTCGGGTTGCGGTTCGTCGAGGCGTACGCGCACTTCCAGCCACGGCTGGCGCTGGGTGTCGGCCAGCAGGTCGACGTCGGGCAGGTCGGCCAGTTGTTTGAGAATATCGGCCAGGGGCGCGGCTTCCAGGCGTTGCAGGTTGACGGCGCGGGGGATCAGCAGCGGTTCGACGCTGACCAGCGCCTGGCCCTGAAACGTCACGTCGAGAATCTGGTGCTTGTAGTTGATTTCTGAAAACGACAGCGGAATCGGCGAGCCGCTGTAGCGAATGCGCTCTTCGCCATTGACCTTTTGCGGCTTGTGCAAATGGCCGAGGGCCACATAGGCAACACTTCTATCGAACAGACTGGCCGGCAGCGCCTCGGCATTGCCGATGATCAGGCTGCGCTCGGAGTCTTCCGACACCGAGCCACCGGCCATGTGCGCATGGCTGATGGCAATCAGCGCCTGGCCTTTCTTGCGCTTGGCGTTGGCGGCGGCGATCAGCCATTCATGCACTTGGCCGATGCCGCGCAGGTAATCGTCGCCCAAGTGTGCACCGGTGACTTCCGCCGGACGCAGGAAGGGCAATGCCAGGCACCACGCGGCGACCTTGCCCTTGGCATCCGGCAGGGGGATCAGCAAGCGCTCGGCATCGAGTTGCCCATCATCCAGCCACAGCACGCGGCCGAGGGCATGGGTGCGCAAGCGGCGCATCAGCGGCGCGGGCAATTCGATGCGCGAGCCGGAGTCGTGGTTGCCGGCGATCATCACGATGGTCAGGTTGGGGTTTTGTTCGTGGGCGCTGATGATGAAATCGTACAGCCGCTCCTGAGCCTTGAGCGGCGGGTTGACCGTGTCGAAGATATCGCCGGCGATCAGCAGCGCATCCGGACAGTGGGCCTTGAGCTGGCCCAGCAGCCACCCCAGGAAACAGGCATGTTCGAAGTCGCGTTCCTGGCCGTGGAGGTTTTGGCCCAGGTGCCAGTCGGAGGTGTGGAACAGACGCAAGGCGAACTCCGTGAATAACAGAAAAGTGAATGACCGCCATGAACAGAGAAGGGCGGTGAAAAGGAAGGGAGTTTACCCGGAATGTGACCACGTCGCCCCAGGCAACACAGATCCAATGTGGGAGCGGGCTTGCTCGCGAAGGCGGTGTGTCAGATAAACATGTGCTGACTGACACTCCGCATTCGCGAGCAAGCCCGCCCACAGGGGTTATGTGTTGTTTCTGATAGAGCGTTATGACGGTGGTTGCAGGCAGTCCAGCGCTCGGTCGGCCAGGGTTTTGGCGTTGTTGATCAAGTGCTCGGTGGCGCCGGCCATGTGGCGCTGTTCGCCGCTCAGCGCCTGGCAGGTGCCGGCTGCGGTCGCGGCGGCGCAACGCAGCAGGTCGCAGATTTGCGCGAGGGCGTCTTCGAAGCTGAGGTCTTGGTGCACGGTGAAGGGTGGCGCTGAGGCGGGTTGCAGGTAGTGGCTCAGGGCGCGTTCGAAGATTTTGCGGTCGGGGGTGAAGCGGGGCGGGTCGGGGACGATTTTGTTCATATAGAAGTTCCTACTGAAATGGAGCCACCGAAGTGTCGGTCTCACTCGACAAAAGGGTGGCAGCTATGTGCAGGGTGAGAAAACCGGACAGTAGGACTCCGGCCAGACCGAAGTCTGCCCGCACACAGCCGCCATAAACATGGTTCAGACGATTGTGGCGTTTGGCGCCTACTGGTTCCCGGGTTCTCACACCCGATCGCTGATATGCAGCGACGGAACGAAGGCTAGCCAGTGAACTGAACAGGCGCAAGGCCGTGGGATTGTCTAGGAAACTTCCTGCAAATTAAAGGGATATGGATTGCTGGCCTTTAACAACCCATGTCGCACAGACGACACGGTCAACTGTGGGAGCTGGCTTGCCTGCGATGGCGCCAGGTCAGTTGGGCATGTGCTGGTTGACACACCGCCATCGCGGGCAAGCCCGCTCCCACAGGTAATGCTCAGGTTTTGAATCTGGATTTTTCGCCAATAGCAGAAGCCATTCGTGCTGTGTCAGCAAGTTTCCAACAATATTTTTTGAGAGCACTGGCTGTAAATGAAGCGCCTCAACTCCGCAGTTTTAATCGCCAGTAAGCGGGACTAGGAAGTGTCCGACTATTTCCTACTGCGAGGTATGACAGAAGAGTCCTTACTGATTTTAGGAAGCAGCTGGCTTACTTTGTTCATCAAATCATGCAAGGTCGAGTGCGTGGGGCGATCAAGTGACACGCTCTACATGTTGTGCGCTTTAGTACTTTCTCAATGATTGCGGAGAATATTATGAAAAGCCTTATTGCTTTACCTCTTGCGGCATTGATGTTGGTTTCTGCTCAAGTGTCTGCTTCATGTTTGTACATTAACGAGAGCTACACTGGAATCATACCGCCGAAGACGGCGATCACAGCGCATGGTCCTTTCAAAATCACTTCCGCCAATGGCTGTTCCGGGGCGGGTATTGATGCGACGGTTTCAACGGGTGGTGTTGGCCGGGCGCCGGAAATATATATTGAGCAAGACGTCGGTTCTTCTTGGAATAGAGTGTCGTTCAGTATAGGTAATAACGCTTCATACTCAGGGGCTTTTGGTAACTACCGCGTGGTGTTGAATAACGACGATGCTGTCTCTAAATCCTACTCGGGGGCCGTGAGGTACGGTCGATAGAGCGGAGGGAGGCGCGCCGGGGCTTAGACCCCGACGCGCCAGCTGCTGGCATCATGCCTGTTCTCTTATTGATAAGTCGCTATTTGCAGATTTCGCAAAGTAAGCCAGTGCATTTATCGCGTGATTAGCATTTATCATACCTTGCAAGTAATCCATTGCGCCGTCTTGTCTGGCTACCGCCGGTTCACTTTCAAAAAACGCCCTGGTGTCCTCAAGCCTTTCGTTGAATAAGGCAATGGCGTTGAACTTTACATGCGTATTGGTCTGGAATCCGTTCGCGTCAGATGCTCGGTCACCCTCTATAAACATCCCAAATGCTCGTCGACTGATCATTCCTTCGTCATAAAGTTTGCTGCCGACTATCTTAAGTTCGTCGGTGCTGATCGACGTCATGTCATAGTTTTTCAAAAAATCTTTAAGTTGGGTTATCTTTTCCTGCTTTTCAAGCTTCAATGCATCCGCTGCCTCGGAGGCTTCGGTAATTGTGAATGCATTGGTGACTTGATTCGGATTTTTGATGACATAAGCATCGGTCTGCCTACTCATCGGTGCGTATGAAACATTCAGAGTAATGGCCATTGGATAATCTCCACTAATAGAAGGCTACATCGCTCTATCGGCCTCTGCTGTTTTAACTTAAGTTGTGCCCAAACTTACTTGGGATACAAAGGCGGCAAGCTCGTGCTATCCGCCGTCGGGTCCACCTCGCGCTCAGCCATCGGAATCGCCTTCACCGCGCGCCACAGATCTTCCCCCAGCCAGTAATGACCACCTTCGCTATAAAGCGCGCCGTTCAACCCATCCAAGGCATCCGACAGCGGCACGAACCGCGCCGCCATGTCGGCGAGGGTTTCCGGCTGTTGGCGGGCCCAGGCGTCGAGGGCCTGGCGGGTGGCATGGGGGTCGTTGGCCTGGGTGGCGCGCTTGAGGTCGTCGAGCAGGCTGCGTGGGCTTGGGCCGGTGTGTGCGGCGCGTAGCACGGCGGGCTGCCAGCGCGCGCGCCACCACAGGCCAAAGCCCAGCAGGGTGGTGCAGGCCAGAAGCAGGGTGCTGAGTTGCCACAGCCACAGGTGGTTGTCGTCGGGGGCGGTAATCACGGTGGGCGTGGCGGGTGTGTCGACCGCCAGGCTCGGGTTGGTCGCCACTTGCAGGGTGCGTGCCGGCAGGCTGGTGCGTTCCAGATGGTCTTCGTGGGTATTCCACCACACCACGTCCACGGCGGGCAGTTCCAGCGGGCCTGCGCGGGTGGGCACCAGCGCTTCGCGATCTTCGCGGCTGCCGGTCAGGCCTCGGTCGCTGGCCTGGTTGCCGAGCACCGGTTGGTCCGGGTAGCGGCGCAGGCCGTTGATATCGGTGCTGGGCAGGGCCGGCAATTGCGCGCTGGACAGGCCTTCGGCCTTGACCGTGAGCCTGCGGGTCAGCGAGTCGCCCACTTGCACCTGTTCAGGTTCGGGGTTCCAGCTTTCAGCCAGGGTTAGGCTGCGCGCCGGCAGCCAGGGCGTATCGGCCGGGTACAGCGCCGGTTTGGGCTTGACCACCAGCGGCAGTTGCGCCGAACTGACATGGATCAGCTTGCCGGGCTTGGTGCCCTGCAGCGTGTTCTCCTGCGGCGGACGCGATTCCACCAGCGTCGCGCTGAAGGTCTGGGTCGCAATCGCCAGCGTGCCGCTGTGTTGCGGGTAAATGGCGTAGCGGGTTTCGATCACGCCGTGGCGGATGCTGTTGATGACTTTTTCATAGGTGCGCGACTCGCCCAGTTGCTCCACGCGTGCATCGGGAATCTGCAACGGCGTAAGGTTGCTGTCGTCATACAGCGACACCGAGTGGTACACGCGCACAGTCAACAGCGCCTGGGCCTGGACGTAGACGCTGGTCTGGTCAAGGTCGGCCTCGATGAACACCGGCGCGAGTTCGGCGGCGGTGTTCTGGCTGGCGGTTTCCACCACTTGCAGGCTGATCGGCTGGGTCTTGTACTCGCCCACTTGCAGGGGCGGGATGATCACGCTGCCGTTTTCCTTGGGCAGCAGGGTGATGATCCAGCGCGTGGTGGCGTGATTGTCGCCGTCCAGGGTGGTGAGCTGGTTGATCTGCCGCGTACCGCTGACTTCGAACTGTGCCTCCAGGGGCGACAGGTCGGGCTTGCCGAACTGCGTGACATCGCTGGACTCCACCGTCAGTTCCACCGTCTCCCCGGAATTGAGGCGGCTGCGGTCGACGCTGGCGCTCAGGTTCGCCGCCTGGGCGTGGCCTGCCGACAAGGCGAGCAGAAGCAGTAGGGTGGTGCGGCGGCTCATCGAGTCTTGTCCTGATGTTGTTGCTGTTCGTACCAGAATTTGCGGCGCAGCAATTCCCCGGGGTTGTCCGGGATCTGCCGCAGCCACTGCTCCAGGGCCTGGCGCTGCTCGCCGTCGAGGCTGGCATCGCTCGGGCGCAGCGGCGGGGTAGTGGTCTGTTCATCCCCCAGTTCGCTGCCGGGCACTTCGTTGCCGCCGGTGCGGGGCGTGGCGCCGGTTTGAGTATCGCCAGTGCCGGCCTCACCCTGGCCCTGGGACGACTGCTCGCCACCCGTGGCGTTTTGCCCACTGGCGCCCGGTTGCGCAGTTTGGCCGGGTTGGGTGGTTTCGTCATCCTGGTTTTTTGCCGGCGCAGTGGGCTCCGGTTGCGCCTGCTGTTGCATCAGGGTCTCCACCAATGCCTTGTTTTTCAGCGCCGGTTGCAGGTCGGGCTGCGCTTCCAGGGCCTGTTCGTAGGCGTCGACGGCGGCTTCCAGCTCTCCGGACTTGGCCAGGGCGTTACCGCGATTGTAATGCGCGTAGGCGTCATTGCCCTCGGCGAAACGCTTGATGGCTTCGGCATAGTTACCGGCTTCGTACAGTGCCACGCCTTGCCACTGCGGGTCCTGGAAGTGTTCGGCCGCTTCGGCGGGGCGTTTGTGCTTGAGCAGGTATTGGCCTTGTTGGTCGGGCCGCAGCCACAGGTCCTGCAGGCCAAAGGCATAGCTGGGCTGGGGCGCGCTCAACAGCAGCAGCGGCAGGCAGAACAACCAGCCACGCCGCCCGGCGCAGGCGGCCAGCAGCAACAAGGGCAGGAGCAGCCAGTAACCCTGGTCGGCCCAGGTGTCCAGGTGCAGCCGTTGGCCGTCGTTGCGCAGGCTTTGCGGCGGGTCCAGCACGCCGAGCTGGCGCAGGTCCTTGTCGTCCAGGCGCGCAGCGCGGTAGCGTCCGCCCATTTCGCTGGCAAAGGCCTTGAGGGTCGGGCTGTCGAGGCGCGGCACCAGGATCGCGCCTTGTTCGTCCTTGAGGAACTCGCCACTTTCCTGGGTGACCGGGGTGCCCTCGCGGCTGCCGATGCCGAGGATCGACAGGCTCGGCGCCTGGGCGTTTTGCAGTTGCAGGCGAATGCCCTGGCGTTCCTGTTTGGACAGCGAGGAACCCACCAGCAACAGGCGGCCCTGGCCGAGGCCGCCTTGCTTGAGCAGGCCCAGGGCTTTCTCGACCGCAAGGTCGGCGCGGTGGCCGGGCTCGGGCATGATCGAGGGGCGCAAGGCTTCCAGCAGGTTGCGGCTGGTGCCCAGGTCGTCAGACAGCGGCACCAGCGTGTGGGCGCTGCCGGCGTAGACAACGATGGCGGTTTGCGCATCGCTGCGTGCCTGCAGCAAGTCGTACAGCTTGCGTCGCGCCTGTTCCAGGCGGTTCGGCGGGCTGTCGGTGGCGAGCATCTCCGGGGTCAGTTCCAGCAGCACCACTAAAGGATCGGACGGCTTCTGGCTGGATTGCTCAACCCGCTGCCAACTGGGGCCGAGCAACGCGAGCACGGCCAACAGCCAAGCGACGCCGAGCACCACCCACGGTGATTTGCTTTCGCGCCCATTGCCGCCACTGAGCAACACGGCGTGGAAGGCAGGCGGCAGGATCATCTGCCAGCGCCCGGCGCGTTTCTGCCGGTGCCACAACTGCCACAGCAACCAACTGAGCAACGGCAGCAGCAGCAACCACCACGGACGGAACCAATGCGGCCACAGGTCGATCATCGACGCCTCCGCAAACGCAGGCGTTTGAGGCGCTGACGCCATTGCGGGTGCTGTGGCAGGAACATCCCTTTGCTCGACAGCCGATTGAACAGTCGCTGCAAGGCGTTGTTCGGCCAACGCTCCTGGATCACCAGTAGCATGCTCAGCAGCAAGGCCAGGGCCAGCGGCGCGCTGTACAGCGCCAGCGCCGGGCGCGCCTGGGTCGGTTGTTGCGCGACGGGTTCAAGTGTGTCGAGGGTTTGCTTGATCGCTTGCAGTTCTTCGCCGTCGCGGGCGCGGAAATACTGGCCACCGGTGGTTTCGGCGATGGCCTTGAGCGCCGGTTCGTCGAGGTCCAGGCTCGGGTTGACTCCCAGGATGCCCAGGGAACCGGTCTGTTCCGGGTCGGCGCCGATACCGATCGGGTAGATCTTCACGCCTTCCTCCGCGGCCAGGCGCGCGGCGGTCAGCGGGTCGATCTGCCCGGCGTTATTGGCCCCGTCGGTGACCAGGATCAGCACACGGCTCTGCGCCGGGCGCTGGCGCAGGCGTTTGAGGGCCAGGCCGATGGCGTCACCAATCGCGCTATTCTTGCCGGCGATGCCGATGCGCGCTTCATCCAGCCAGGTGCGCACGGTGCGCCGATCAAAGGTCAGCGGCGCCTGCAGGTAGGCCTGGCTGCCGAACAGGATCAGGCCGACGCGGTCGCCTTCACGGCCCTCCAGGAAATCGCCGAGCAGGTGTTTGACCAGGCTCAAGCGGCTTACCTCCTCGTCTCGCCAGTGCATGTCCGGGAAATCCATGGAACCGGACACGTCCACCGCCACCAGCAGGTCACGACCACTGGCGGCAATCGGCAGCGGCTCGCCGAGCCATTCCGGGCGCGCAGCGGCGCTCAACAGCAGCAGCCACAGCACCACGAAGGGCGCTTGCTGGCGCCAACCGGGCAGGTTGACGCGGGCACGGCGGCGGGCCAGGCCTTCAAGGTCGCTGAGGTAGCTGACTTTCAGGGCGGGTTCGCCGCTGTCGGCCGCCGGCAACACGAGGCGCATCAGCCACGGCAACGGCAACAGGGCGAAGATCCACGGCCAGGCGAACTCAAACATGTTTGCGAATCCAGGTGTCGACGGCTTGGGTCAGGCCGGCGATAGCCTTGTCGTCGAGCTTGCATTCAGGTTTGTACGCGCCCTCCACCAACACCATCCAGCGGGTCAGGCCGGCGGCGGGGCAGCGGTTGTCGAGGAACGCCAGCCACTTGCGACCGTTGAGCGTGTGGCTTTGGCTGTAGGGATAGTCGTTGCGGCACAGGCGCTTGAGCAGGCCATTGAGCTGCTGCAGCCAGGCGCCGGCCGGGGCGCCGTCGTAGGGTTTGGGCATCAGTGCCAGCTCCGCCAGGGCGGCAATGCGCAACGGGTCCAAGGGTTGTTCGGCACGGGCGATGGGGCGGCGGGTCGGCAGGAACCGTCGCAGTGACCACAGGCCCCAACCCAGCAGTGGGATCACCAGCAGCAACAGCCACCAGCCGGGCGCGGGCGGCCAGAAGCCGATGGCCGGCGGCGCGATCAGCGGTTGCAGTTGGTCAAGGCTGCTCATTGTTTTTTAGCCGGGCGTTGCGGGTTGAGGTAGTCGCGCAGTTGCTCGACCATTTCGCCCTGGGTGCTCAAGGGCATCAGCAAAATCCGCAGTTTCTGGGCCAGCAGCTCCCAGCGGGCGATCCGCGCTTCGGCCTGGGCCTTGTAGGCCTGGCGCAAATCGAAGTTCAGTGTGTCCAGTTCCAGTTGCGCGCCGCGTTCGGCAAAGCGCAGCAGTCCGGCGGCGGGCAGGGCGTGGTCCAGGGGGTCGGAGATCGGTAACAGCAGCAGATCGCAATGGCGTGACAAAAGGCTCAGCTGTTGCTCGGCACCTTCGGTGAGCGCGCGTTCGTCGCAGATCACGATCACCAGGCTGCCGGGGCGCAACACTTCGCGGCCACGGCGCAGGGCCATGCCAAGGGCGTCGGCTTCCGGGCGGCTTTCGGTGCTCAGGCTCTGGTTGACGCGCACCAGGCGGTTGAGCAGTTGCAGCAGGCTTTGCTTGCTGCGGCGCGGCTTGATTTCGTAGTGCTCGTTGTCGCCGAACACCAGCCCGCCCACGCGGTCGTTGTGCCCCAGCGCGGCCCAGCCGATCAGGCTCGCCGCCTGGGCGGCCAGCACCGACTTGAACATTTGCCCAGAGCCGAAGAACAGCCGGCAGCTTTGTTCCACCATGATGAAGATCGGCCGTTCGCGCTCCTCATGGAACAGTTTGGTGTGCGGCTCCTGAGTGCGTGCGGTCACGCGCCAATCGATGGTGCGTACATCATCGCCGGCCTGGTACACGCGCACCTGGTCGAAGTCGACGCCGCGCCCGCGCAGCTTGGAATGGTGCAGGCCGGTCAATGGGCTGCGCTGGCTTGGCGTGGAGAATAATTGCACTTCGCGCACGCGATGGCGCATCTCGATCAATTCGCTGAGCGTGACGCGGATCCCATCGCTTGCGTTCATCGGGTTCAAGCGACGGCAACGACGTCGAGAATGCGCTGCACCACGCGGTCCTGGTCAATACCGGCGGCTTCGGCTTCGAACGACAGAATGATGCGATGGCGCAGTACGTCGAACAACACGGCCTGGATGTCCTCGGGGCTGACGAAATCACGCCCGGCCAGCCAGGCATGGGCGCGGGCGCAGCGGTCCAGCGCAATGGAGCCGCGTGGGCTGGCGCCGTAGGCGATCCACTCGGCCATCTCCGGGTCGAACTTGGCCGGGGTGCGGGTGGCCATCACCAGTTGCACCAGGTATTCCTCCACCGCATCGGCCATGTACAGGCCGAGGATTTCCTTGCGCGCGGCGAAGATCGCTTGCTGGCTGACACGGCGTTCGGGCTTGGTTTCGCCGTTGAGCGCTTCGCCACGGGCCTGTTGCAGGATACGCCGTTCGACGGCGGCATCGGGGAAGCCGATCTTGACGTGCATCAGGAAACGGTCGAGCTGCGCCTCGGGCAGCGGGTAAGTGCCTTCCTGCTCGATGGGGTTTTGCGTGGCCATCACCAGGAACAGCGGCGACAGGTCATAGGTGCTGCGCCCGACGCTGACCTGGCGCTCGGCCATGGCTTCCAGCAGCGCCGACTGCACCTTGGCCGGCGCACGGTTGATTTCGTCGGCCAGCACCAGGTTGTGGAAGATCGGCCCCTGCTGGAACACGAAGCTGCCGGTTTCCGGACGGTAGATCTCGGTGCCGGTAATGTCGGCGGGCAACAGGTCGGGGGTGAACTGGATACGATGGAACTGCGCTTCGATGCCTTCGGCCAGCTCTTTGATGGCCTTGGTCTTGGCCAGGCCCGGCGCGCCTTCGACCAGCATATGGCCGTCGGCGAGCAAGGCGATCAGCAGGCGATCGATGAGTTTTTCCTGGCCGAGAATCTGCGTAGAAAGAAAGGTTCGCAGCGCAAGCAGCGCTTCACGATGTTCCATCGATGACGGTTCCTGGAAAGATGAGCCTGGGGCGTCATGACACGTGCGCCGGGCTGGGGCGCCTACTTTAATGCATGGGAGGGGGTGGCGACTAACGACGTAACGGGTATTTTTGGCAAAACTTGTAGGATTTTTGTGTAGATCGCATACGTACTGTAGTGAACGCGGTCAGTGTGGGAGCGGGCTTGCTCGCGAAAGCGGTGTGTCAGTCACCTGATGCAGTGGCTGACACGGCCTCTTCGCGAGCAAGCCCGCTCCCACATTTGATCTTCGGAGCATCAAAGTGCTGGCCTAGATCCGGACGAAAGTACCGGTGCCGTTGAGGATGTTGCGCAAGGTTTCTTCAACCTCCGCCAGATCCGATGCGGCCGTTTTGTGGGTGATCTGCAGTTGGTCCTTGCCACCCAGCGCATCGGCATCGCCGGCGGCCAGCTCAACCAGCAAGGTCGTGGCGCCCAGGGTGATCTTCAGCCCGTCCAGGGTCGATGGTTCGTAGTCCCAGGTAAGCTCGACTTCCGCTTCATCCGGGTAGCGGCTGAGCATGAACATCTCACCGTTCTGGCCGTGGCAGCAGAGCATGGCCATGTTGTCTTCTTCTTCGTCGCAGGGGTTGACGATCAGGTGGGGGGTGGAGAGTTTCATAGCCGAGCCTTAGGAAGCATGTTCATGGGTATTAATACACTATCATGACTTTTTTGCTGCTGGATTGCAGATGGCGCTCTCGCACAGGTCAAGAGGATGTCATCTGCCGCTGGGTGCAGGACGGATTATTTCGGATCAAATGACGGTATAAATTTATTCTTTATAACGCCGCCCGCCGCACCAAGAGCAACCTCTTTGGTTGCGACCGCCGCTGCGTTAAATAGTCCATAGACTATCCGGTCAGATCCTCCCGGTCGTCCTCTCGCTTGGTCATCAATACCAAAACCTACTTCTGTGGCAGCCACGCCAAGATTGAAAGCCAAGATCGCGTACCCGACTGGCGGAAAAGCCGCCGCCAGCGGGCCAAGTATAATCAAGGCCTTGCCAACGGCTTTTAAGGTATCGAGAACTGCTGTTTTGTTGATGTCGTCATTTGTGACATAGTCGAAATCGGTGTTGTCGTAGCTGAATTGTTCCGCGCGGGCTTGCATGGCTTTGAACGGGTCAACAATATCGTTGCCGCCAAAAGGCCAATCGAGCAGCCCCTCACGGTCTTTTGCAAACCTGGCTTCCATTTCAAGCTTTTTATCGACGCCCGCCTCGAGTATTTTGTTTTCTCGATCGCCATGTTTGAAGTATTGCGCAAATTGCTTACGTTTGTTTTCGTCTGTCATCTGGTTGGACAGCCACTTACGCATGGCTTCAGGGCTGTCGAACGGGAGGATCGGCGATGAGTTGCCAGTCATGTAGAGCAGGGTTTTTTTTGTCGTCTCATTCGTGACATAAAAGATGCCTGAAGCGGGCTTCCCTAGAAAAGTAAGTTCTTTAATTTTCAGATTTGGATCTTGATTGTAGGGCCGCTGGAAGTCTCCTGCCTTCAGCGCGCCAATTGATTTGCCCGTGGCGACGTTAGCGACATTCAGGGCCATGTCTCTCTCTTCTTTGCTCAGCGAGCCCTCGGCATATTGTTGATGGGCTGAAGTGGCAAACGCCATCTTGGTCAACGTGGTGTACGTGTCTCGATGGGTGTTCCAGTACTTCTTTAATTCTTCGATGTGTGGTTTGCTGAAATTGGTGTCCCACACGTATTTGCGGAAGGATTTCGGGGAAACGATCGACAGTTGATTGGAACGGTCGTAAGTATTGGTGCCTGGTTTGGGGTCGACATAAATGCCCTCATACTGTTGAGTGTTAATGGCGTCTTTGTTCCGCATGTAGCCATGACGGCCAGAGTGACTCGTATGGCCAATGGTCAAGTCGTCGACGATTTTCACCGAAGGCGGGACGCTTTGGAATGGGTTGAATGATGTCTTGGGCAAGTCGCTGTGGCCGGGCGTATGTTGTATGTTTTTAATGGCAGCGTCCGTCAGCGAAATTTTGCTGACGATCGTGCCGGGGTAAGGCTCTTTATTGCCACGTTTATTATAAGCCACTGTGACTAGATAGGTTTTATCCGGGTCTATGTCAAGACCGTACTGTTTGTAGTGGGCTTTTATTTGAGCGCGGGTCGTTTCTCTTGGGTCAGGCGTAGCGACATACTGACTGACGGCGAAATTTTTTATGCCAAGCTCGGCTTGGACAGCGTTCTCATGCTCGCGAAATACTTTCAGGTACTCGGGTATATTCTGATCTTTCCACTCGTTGGATTTCCCGATGTTGTCTTTTTTCCATTTCTCATATTGAAGGCGCCATACTGGGTCGTTCGGGCTCGCCTTTGGTTTTACGGGCGCGTCTGGAAGCTCCGTCGGTTTGGTCGGAGGTGTTTTGGGCGTAAGCTTTGGGGCAAATCGTTCGGCTGGGGATGGCTGAGGAATAAAGTTTAGATTCGAATCAGAGATGTTCATCGTTCGTTTCGCTCATATGAAAACGCGTCATCCCTGACGTGGAATTTATTGTCATTTCAGCGCAAATAAAAATAGTGAACGGTGTGCTGAGTTCGTTGCGCCGTGACCTTTACCTATTGGTAATTAGCGAATAATGATTTCATCAAGAATATCTATTGGATGGCGCAACAAAATCTATTGATGCCTCACGTGGCTGCAAGAGCTTGTGCCGCACGTGCGGCTGCCTGCCCTTGACCGAATATGTCGCAGTGCGGCAAGCAAGCGTCTTCTTATAATCGTTAAGCTGCGCAGTGGATGCGCCACCGTCAGGTTGTTGACCTGCCCGTCATCCCGTCACCTGCTGTGTGGCGCATCGGATGTGACCTGACCGTCTTGTCCAGCTTCACCCACCTGTCACTCCGATCCGTTAAGCTGCCCTATGCTTACCTGCGAATCAGAGCTGACGGTCTCCCCGCAAGGGGATAACACGCGACGCTTCCATCAATAACAAGCCCAAGCGGAGTACCACAGATGGCGTTCTTCACCGCAGCCAGCAAGGCCGACTTCCAGCACCAACTGCAAGCGGCACTGGCGCAGCACATCAGTGAACAGGCACTGCCACAAGTGGCGCTGTTCGCTGAGCAATTCTTCGGCATTATTTCCCTGGATGAACTGACCCAGCGTCGCCTGTCCGACCTGGCCGGTTGCACCCTGTCTGCCTGGCGCCTGCTTGAGCGCTTTGACCACACCCAACCGCAAGTGCGGGTCTACAACCCCGATTATGAACGTCATGGCTGGCAATCGACCCACACCGCGGTCGAAGTGCTGCACCACGACCTGCCATTCCTGGTGGATTCGGTCCGTACCGAGCTGAACCGCCGTGGCTACAGCATCCACACCCTGCAGACCACCGTGCTCAGTACGCGTCGTGGCGGCAGGGGCGAACTGCTGGAAATTCTGCCCAAGGGCACCCAGGGCGAAGGCATCCAGCAAGAATCGCTGATGTACCTGGAAATCGACCGTTGCGCCAACGCCGCCGAACTGAACGTGCTGAGCAAAGAGCTTGAGCAGGTGTTGGGCGAAGTGCGCGTGGCCGTGGCCGATTTCGAACCGATGAAAGCCAAGGTCCAGGACCTGCTCGCCGGTATCGACGCCAGCCCGTTCAGCATCGACGGCGAAGAAAAAGCCGAGATCAAGAACTTCCTCGAATGGCTGGTGGGCAACCACTTCACCTTCCTCGGCTATGAGGAGTTCGTGGTACGTGACGAGGCGGACGGCGGTCATCTCGAATATGACGCCAGCTCGTTCCTCGGTCTGACCAAGTTGCTGCGCGCCGGCCTCACCGCCGATGACCTGCGCATCGAAGACTACGCCGTGGCCTACCTGCGCGAGCCGACCGTGCTGTCGTTTGCCAAGGCCGCGCACCCGAGCCGCGTGCACCGGCCGGCTTACCCGGACTACGTGTCGATCCGTGAGATCAGCGCCGACGGCAAGGTCATCAAGGAACACCGTTTCATGGGCCTGTACACTTCCTCGGTGTACGGCGAAAGCGTGCGGGTGATTCCTTACATCCGCCGCAAGGTCGCCGAAATCGAACGCCGCTCCGGCTTCCAGGCCAAGGCTCACCTGGGCAAAGAGTTGGCTCAAGTGGTTGAAGTGCTGCCGCGCGATGACCTGTTCCAGACCCCGGTCGATGAGCTGTTCAGCACCGTGATGTCGATCGTGCAGATCCAGGAACGCAACAAGATCCGCGTGTTCCTGCGCAAAGACCCGTACGGACGTTTCTGCTACTGCCTGGCCTATGTGCCACGCGACATCTACTCCACTGAAGTGCGCCAGAAGATCCAGCAAGTGCTGATGGATCGCCTGAAAGCCTCGGATTGCGAATTCTGGACCTTCTTCTCTGAGTCCGTACTGGCCCGTGTGCAACTGATTCTGCGGGTCGACCCGAAGAACCGCCTGGACATCGACCCGCTGCAACTGGAAAAAGAGGTGGTGCAGGCCTGCCGTAGCTGGCAGGACGACTACGCCAGCCTGGTGGTGGAAAGTTTCGGCGAAGCCCACGGCACCAATGTGCTGGCGGATTTCCCCAAAGGCTTCCCGGCCGGCTACCGCGAGCGGTTTGCCGCGCATTCGGCCGTGGTCGATATGCAGCACCTCAACAGCCTGACCGAAGCCAACCCGCTGGTGATGAGCTTCTATCAGCCGCTGGGCCAGGTCTCCGGCCAGCGCGAGCTGCATTGCAAGCTCTACCATGCGGACACCCCGCTGGCGTTGTCCGACGTGCTGCCGATCCTGGAAAACCTCGGCCTGCGCGTGCTGGGTGAATTCCCTTACCGCCTGCGGCATGCCAATGGCCGTGAGTTCTGGATCCATGACTTCGCGTTCATCGCCGCCGAAGGCGTGAACCTGGATATCCAGCAGCTCAACGACACCCTGCAGGATGCCTTCGTGCACATCGTGCATGGCGACGCCGAGAATGATGCGTTCAACCGCCTGGTATTGACCGCCGGCCTGCCTTGGCGCGATGTGGCCTTGCTGCGTGCCTACGCCCGTTACCTGAAGCAGATCCGCCTGGGCTTCGACCTGGGTTACATCGCCAGCACCCTGAACAACCACACCGACATCGCCCGCGAGTTGACCCGGTTGTTCAAGACCCGCTTCTACCTGGCGCGCAAGCTCACCGCCGACGACCTGGAAGACAAGCAGCAACGCCTGGAACAAGCGATCCTCACCGCGCTGGACGACGTCCAGGTGCTCAACGAAGACCGCATCCTGCGTCGCTACCTGGACCTGATCAAGGCGACCCTGCGCACCAACTTCTACCAGACCGACGCCAACGGCCAGAACAAGTCGTACTTCAGCTTCAAGTTCAACCCGCACGCGATCCCCGAGCTGCCCAAGCCGGTGCCGAAGTTTGAAATCTTCGTGTACTCGCCGCGCGTCGAAGGCGTGCACCTGCGCTTTGGCAACGTGGCCCGCGGCGGCCTGCGCTGGTCCGACCGTGAAGAAGACTTCCGTACCGAAGTGCTCGGCCTGGTAAAAGCCCAGCAAGTGAAGAACTCGGTCATCGTGCCCGTGGGCGCCAAAGGCGGCTTCCTGCCGCGTCGCCTGCCATTGGGCGGCAGCCGTGACGAGATCGCGGCCGAGGGCATCGCCTGCTACCGCATCTTCATTTCCGGCCTGCTGGACATCACCGACAACCTGAAAGACGGCGCCCTGGTGCCGCCGGCCAACGTCGTGCGGCATGACGACGATGACCCGTACCTGGTGGTGGCGGCGGACAAGGGCACTGCGACCTTCTCCGACATCGCCAACGGTATCGCCATCGACTACGGCTTCTGGCTGGGCGATGCGTTCGCTTCCGGTGGTTCCGCCGGTTACGACCACAAGAAAATGGGCATCACCGCCAAGGGCGCGTGGGTCGGTGTGCAGCGTCACTTCCGTGAGCGCGGCATCAACGTGCAGGAAGACAGCATCACCGTGGTGGGCGTCGGCGACATGGCCGGCGACGTGTTCGGTAACGGCTTGCTCATGTCCGACAAGCTGCAACTGGTTGCAGCCTTCAACCACATGCACATCTTCATCGACCCGAACCCGAACCCGGCGACCAGCTTCGTCGAGCGTCAGCGCCTGTTCGACTTGCCGCGCTCGGCCTGGACCGACTACGACACCAGCATCATGTCCGAAGGCGGCGGTATCTTCTCGCGCAGCGCCAAAAGCATCGCCATCTCGCCACAGATGAAAGAACGCTTCGACATCAAGGCCGACAAGCTGACCCCGACCGAACTGCTGAACGCCTTGCTCAAGGCGCCGGTGGACCTGTTGTGGAACGGCGGCATCGGCACCTACGTCAAGGCCAGCACCGAGAGCCACGCCGACGTGGGCGACAAGGCCAACGACGCGCTGCGCGTCAACGGCAACGAGCTGCGCTGCAAGGTAGTGGGCGAGGGCGGCAACCTCGGCATGACCCAACTGGGTCGTGTGGAGTTCGGCCTCAATGGCGGCGGTTCCAACACCGACTTCATCGACAACGCCGGCGGCGTGGACTGCTCCGACCACGAAGTGAACATCAAGATCCTGCTCAACGAAGTGGTGCAGGCCGGTGACATGACCGACAAGCAACGCAACCAGTTGCTGGCGAGCATGACCGACGAAGTCGGCCACCTGGTGTTGGGCAACAACTACAAGCAGACCCAGGCCCTGTCCCTGTCGGCGCGCCGTGCCTACGAGCGTGCCGCCGAGTACAAGCGCCTGATGAGCGACCTGGAAGGCCGTGGCAAGCTGGACCGCGCCATCGAGTACCTGCCGACCGAGGAGCAGCTCGTCGAGCGCGCCGCGAATGGCAAGGGCCTGACCCGTCCGGAGCTGTCGGTGCTGATTTCCTACAGCAAGATCGACCTCAAGGAAGCGCTGCTCAAGTCCCAGGTGCCGGATGACGAGTACCTGACCCGTGACATGGAAACCGCGTTCCCGCCAAGCCTGGTGGCCAAGTTTGGCGAAGCCATGCGCCGTCACCGCCTCAAGCGCGAGATCGTCAGCACCCAGATCGCCAACGACCTGGTCAACCACATGGGCATCACCTTTGTTCAACGACTCAAAGAGTCGACCGGCATGAGCCCGGCGAACGTGGCGGGCGCTTATGTGATCGTGCGCGACATCTTCCATCTCCCGCACTGGTTCCGTCAGATCGAAGCCCTGGATCACCAGGTCTCGGCCGACGTGCAATTGCAGTTGATGGACGAGCTGATGCGCCTGGGCCGTCGCGCCACGCGCTGGTTCCTGCGCAGCCGTCGCAACGAGCAGGACGCTGGCCGTGACACCGCGCACTTCGGTCCGCACCTGGCGGCGTTGGGCCTCAAGCTCGACGAACTGCTGGAAGGCCCGACCCGTGAAGGCTGGCAGACCCGCTACCAGGCCTACACCGAAGCCGGCGTGCCGGAGTTGTTGGCGCGCATGGTGGCAGGCACCACGCACCTGTACACCTTGCTGCCGATCATCGAAGCCGCCGACGTCACCGGGCATGATGCCGCCGAAGTGGCCAAGGCCTACTTCGCCGTCGGCAGCGCGCTGGACTTGCCGTGGTACCTGCAGCAGATCAGCGATCTGCCGGTGGCCAACAACTGGCAGGCCCAGGCCCGTGAAGCCTTCCGCGACGATGTGGATTGGCAGCAGCGGGCGATTACCATCTCGGTTCTGCAAATGGCCGATGCGCCACAAGACATGGAAGCCCGCGTGGCCCTGTGGCTTGAGCAGCACCAGGACATGGCCGATCGCTGGCGCGCAATGATGGTGGAAATCCGTGCCGCCGTGGGTACGGACTACGCCATGTACGCGGTGGCCAACCGTGAGTTGCTGGACTTGGCGTTGAGTGGTCAGTCGGTGCTGTAATGCAGGTGCCGGCGTAACAAAAAGAATCCCCGAATCTTACGATTCGGGGATTTTTTTTGCGGTGGCCAAATCAACGGCTAAATGATTGAACGGTCAATTGGCGGTGCCTGGAATGATCAATTCTTCGAGGCGATAGAACGGACCGACTTGTTTTTCGGCAAGCTGGCGATCGGTCGCATCCGACCTTTCCCGATCCGTGTCCGTCATGCGCGTTTGGATGAAGTGGACGTCCGCCGCCAGGGTCGAGGCCTGAGGGGTGTTTTTGAGTACAAATTTCAACAGGGCGTGAGCGACACCGAGGTCCCTTGCCAGGCCATAGGTGTGCGGTATCTGGTGTCCGTCCTCGTATTGGCCAGGTGAGAGTTGTCGACTGCGGGGCATATTGGCGAGTGCGTAGCCATATTCCAGCATTGCGTCTACCTGTCCCACCCACGCCAATTTAGCAAGGCGTTCCTGTTTTTCGCGGACGCTGGCAGTCGAATCAGCAGAAAACACCCGCGCGTACAAAGCCAATGGCAGACCGGCGTCGGCGGACTCTTGCAAGAGTTCTTCGATTCTCGCTGTGCGTAGCGCTGCGTTCTCGATGATTCCAGGGGCTCGTTGGTAGAGCTGGGCGAGTTTGAACTTGGCCAGGCCCGAGCCCGAGCCTTCGGTGGCGGCCTGCTGAAGGTACATTACATCGTCAGTGATGAGGTACATGTAGTAACCGGCCAACGAAGGCTCTACGACGCCTTGATTGAGCAGGTCTTTAGCCTTTTCTATGGATTCGGTATCGCCCAACTGTATGAGTGCAGGAATGTAGTTGCGATCTGCCGCGAGCTTGAGCCATCTTTTTGTATCGTCGCTTGCGCGGGAGGCCAACCTGCCGTCAGGCGTGTACCAGATGCCGTCACGTTGGGCACTGCAGGTGGCCATGGCGAACGCGGACCAACCGGATCCTGCTGCGGCCCCTATGCTCAGGTAGTGCTCCGCTTCTTCAAATCTATTGAGTACAAATAGATTTGCTCCAGTTTCCGATGCCGCATTGTTCAGCGCATCCAATGAGGTCTGCACTTGCGGAGCCAGCGATTGCCGGTTCTCGTTCATCAGGGAAAGCAGTTCGAACAACTCAGGTATTACCTTTGAATCCTTGCTCATGATTGATTCCTATAAACGCACTCAAGTCGTGCGAGTACAGAATGTGGCAATGCATGAGATCGCTGGCGCTACATAACTACGACATCAAAGGTCAGCCCTGTTGCCTGGCAACAGCTTCGCTTCCAGGTGATCAAGATGCCGGGTCATCAGGCTTACCGCCGCACCCACATCGCGCTGTTCAATCGCCTCGACAATCGCCACATGCTCCTGCCACGCGCAGTACGTGCAGGCTTGCGCCTCATACTGAGCAATGATCAGCGAGGTCAGCGGCACCAGGCTGTTGAGGAACTGCGCCAACGGCGCGTTGCCGGCCATCTGCGCCAGTTGCAGATGAAACTCCCCGGATAAACGGATCGCCGGCCCGCGTTGGTCGCGCTCAATACACTCACGCTCGCGGGCGATCACGTCGCGCAGTTGGCGCACCTGCTGGGGCGTTGCCTGGGCACAGGCCAATTGCACCACGGTGATCTCGGTCAGGCGTCGTGCTTCGAGGATCTGCCGGGTTTGCTGGGCATCCGGCGCAGCCACCTGAGCGCGTTGGTTGGGGCGCAGGATGACCACCTGCTGGTGCGACAGCTTTGCCAGAACGCGGCGGATCACGCTGCGGCTCACGCCAAAGGTTTCGCCCAGGCTCTCTTCGGTAAAACGACTGGCCGGGGCGATGCGTTGTTCCAGAATGGCGTCGAACAGGCGTGGGTAGATATCGTCCACTGAAGGCTTTTTACCGGCGATCAGGCGCAGGGCAGGGAAGATCGGGTCGCGTTGCAGTGCATGAGCGGTCATGGCCAATCTCCAAAAATCAGCTGCCCAGATGGTCGTCCGGGATGTTCAGGGCAATGCCCATGCGCAGGCCTTCCTGGAGGATATGCCGGCGCATTTCGGCACTGGCCAGGGCGCTGTTCTTGTTGCGGATGGCGCGCACCACGGCTTCGTTTTCCTGCAGGCGTTCGGCCAGATGTTCCGGCGAGTTGCGCAGCATCTGGGCGCTTTGCTTGAGGGCATTGCTGGTCTGCTGCACCACGTTCTGGAAGATCGGGTTGGACGTGAGGGCAAACAGTTCTTCGTGAAAACCGATGTAGGCATTCATGCCGGCTTCGGCGTCGCCTGCGTCGAGGGCTTCGCGCATGTCCATCAGCGTCAGGCGCAGTTGGCCGACTTCCTTGCTGCTGATGGACTGGGCCACCAGGCCGACGATGAAGGGTTCGAGGGTGTAGCGCAGTTGCAGGATATCTTCCAGGCTGGCGTGCGCTACTGCGTCGCTCGATGGCGGCCCGCTGATGCTGGTTTCAAGTACCACCACGCCTTTGCCGGGCATGGAGCGCACCAGGCCGAGGGTTTCCAGCACGATCACCGCTTCGCGCAGGCTGGGGCGGCTGATGCCCAGCTGTTCGGCCAGTTCACGCTGGCCGGGGAGCATTTCGCCCCGGCGCCACTGGCCCCGCGCGAGGGCGGCGCGCAGCTTTTCTACCACTGAATTGACGACGGTTGAGGTGCTGATCACGTCGATGTCTCCTTCTGTTGCGAACACAAAACCCAGTGTGGGAGCTGGCTTGCCTGCGATAGCGGTGTATCAGGCACAGTTGTGTCGGCTGACCCACCCCTATCGCAGGCAAGCCAGCTCCCACATTTGAACGATGTCGTCCTTGAAAGCGGGTTAGAACTCCTGATGCGCCGGCAACACCGGTTTCTTGGCCTGGAAGGCGTAACCTTGCTGGCCATCCAACACCTTGTTGGCGCGCTGGATATCGATGTCTTTCTCCCAGCGCGCAATGGCCACGGTGGCGACGCAGTTGCCGATCAGGTTGGTCAAGGCGCGACCGATGCCCATGAACCAATCCACCGCCAGCACCAGCACCAGGCCCACCACCGGAATCGCCGGGATGGCGGTGAGTGTCGCCGCCAGGATCACCAGCGCCGAACCGGGTATGCCGTGGGCGCCCTTGGAGGTAATCAACGACACCAGCAGAATGGTCATCAGGTCGGTCATCGACAGCGGCGTGCCGGTGGCGTTGGCGATAAAGACGATGGCCAGGGTCAGGTAGATCGAGAAACCGTCGAGGTTGAACGAATACCCGGTCGGAATCACCAGGCCGACGGTGGAGCTGCCAATTCCCAGGTGCTCGAGTTTACGCATGACCTGCGGCAGCACGGCGTCGGAAGAGGCGGTACCCATCACGATCAGCAGCTCTTCACGCAGGTACTTGAGCAGCGGCAACATGCGCAGGCCCGACACGCGCATCACCAGGCCGAGGATCAGGCCGACGAACGCGAAGCAGGTCAGGTAGAACAAGCCCACCAGGCTGCCCAAGTGTTGCAGGGAGTCCAGCCCGTAGGTGCTGGTGGTGAAGGCGATCGCGCCGAACACGCCGATGGGCGCCAGGCGCACGATCATGCCCATGATGCGGAAAATCACGTGGCTCAGTTCATTGATCAGCCGCGTGATGCCCGAGGCCGCTTCGCCCACCAGGTTCAACGCACTGCCGAACAGCACTGAGAACAGCAGCACTTGCAGCACGTTGTTGTCGGCAAAGGCACCGATCACCGAGTTGGGGATCAGGTCCATCAGGAACTGGCTGGTGCCCTTGATGTGCTGGCCCTTGTCGGCCAGTTCATTGAGGCCCGCAGACGACAGTTGCTCCAGATGAATATTGGCGCCGGTGCCGATGCCGGTGCTGAAGGCCATCACCAGGCCGATCACCAGGGCGATGGTGGTGAGTATTTCAAAGTAGATCACCGACTTGAGGCCGATGCGTCCGACTTTCTTCAAGTCGCCGGCGCCGGAGATGCCGCTGACCACCACGCAGAACACGATCAGGCCGATCAGCATCTTGATCAGCTTGATAAAGCCGTCACCCAGGGGTTTGAGTTGCGAAGAGAATTCGGGAAGGGCCAGGCCGCAAATGACGCCGAGCATCAGGCCAATCACGACTTGCAGGAAAATCGAACGCGAGCACCATCTGAGCATGGGAGGGATCTCTATTCGGTGCCCTGGTGGTTCCAGGGCTTAATTGTTGTGGTCATACCGGTAAGTCCAGTGCGTGGCCAGTCTAGGCCAGGTATTTTTGAAATAACAACTCATTATTTTCCGGTTGACGGATCCCGGTCTGACCAGTTGCTTGGCGAGGGCGGTGCTTGAGCGGTTGGCGGGGTGGAAAAATTTTCGCTTATCATCCATCGCTCGGCTCATGAGGTGATGGATGGAAGAATCAGGACTGACTACCGACGAAACCGGGCGAACCCACTGCACCTGGCGCACGGCCGCGCCGGAATATCCGCGCTACCACGATCATGAGTGGGGCGTGCCGGTGGCGGGTGATATCGCGCTGTACGAGAAGATCTGCCTGGAGGGCTTCCAGGCGGGCATGGCCTGGATCACCATTTTGCGCAAGCGTGAGCAGTTCCGCGCGGCTTTTGATGGGTTTGATTTTCACCGGGTGGCGCAGTACGACGAGGCGGACATCGAGCGGTTGATGCAGGACCCAGGCATCGTGCGCAATCGGGCAAAGATCGTGTCGACCCTCAATAACGCACGCAGGGCCTGTGAGCTGGTGGAGGAGACGGGTTCGCTGGCGCGCTGGCTGTGGGCCTTCGAGCCCGGTGATGATGAACGCCCAACTGTAGTGGACCTGGCTTACTGGACGCAAAACCCCACATCGCCGGCGTCGGTGCGTTTATCCAAGGCGCTGAAGAAGCGCGGCTGGACGTTCGTGGGTCCGACCACGATGTATGCGCTGATGCAGGCGGTGGGGATGGTCAATGATCACCTGGAAGGCTGCGCGTGTCGGCCGCACATTGAAGACTTGCGGTGTCAGTTCACACGACCCTGAACCATTCCTGAGTCGTTCGCGATCACGTTCTATACGTAGAACGAAGAGGGCTGTTTTTCCCTTCTAGTACTCAGCCGCTGACAATCTTAAGGTGTATGCACTTTGGAGGTACACCATGAAAAAAATCATCGGCATCTACACCAGCCCTCGCGCCCACTGGGTCGGCGACGGTTTCCCGGTACGCACGCTGTTTTCCTACGACTCGATGGGCAAGCACATCAGCCCATTCCTGTTGCTGGACCACGCCGGCCCCGTAGATTTCACCCCGACCGAGCAACGTCGCGGTGTCGGCCAGCACCCCCATCGCGGCTTTGAAACCGTGACCATCGTCTACGACGGTGAAGTCGAACACCGCGACTCCACCGGCGCCGGCGGCAAAATCGGCCCTGGCGACGTGCAATGGATGACCGCCGCCAAAGGCATCCTCCATGAGGAATTCCACTCCGAAGCCTTCGCCCGTAGCGGCGGGGTCATGGAAATGGTGCAACTGTGGGTCAACCTGCCGGCCAAGGACAAAATGGCCGAGGCGGGCTACCAGACCCTCGTCGACCGCGATATCCCGGTGTTGCCGTTGCCCAACGACGCCGGGCACCTGCGCCTGATCGCCGGCGAGTTCGCCGGTACCCGCGGGCCGGCCCGTACGTTTACTCCCATTGACGTATGGGACATGCGCCTCAATGCCGGCCAATCGGTGACCCTCGACCTGCACCCGGGACGCAACACCGCCCTGGTGATCCTGAGGGGAACAGTGCTGGTCAACGGTGAGGAGGTCGCACGCCAGGGGCAACTGGCTTTGTTCGAGCGCGACGGCACCCAACTGACCCTGGCGCCCAACGAAGATGCCAAGGTGTTGCTATTGAGCGGTGAACCTATCGACGAGCCTGTCGTCGGTCACGGGCCGTTTGTGATGAATACCGAGGAGGAGATTCATCAGGCGTTTGCCGACTTTCATGCCGGTAAATTCGGGCAAATGCACGGTTGACGGTTCGGTGCAAAACCCAGTGGGAGCTGGCTTGCCTGCGATAGCATCAGCGCGGTGTGACTGATCCACCGAGGCGTGCGCATCGCAGGCAAGCCAGCTCCCACATTTTGTTTCCAGCGTTCCCGTTTCATGCGATCTTCCCGTCATTCGCCCTGGAGTCGCCTGGATGCCCTCATTTATCGCTGATCACCCGATGCTGTGCGCCCTGGCGCTGATTTTTATCGACATTGCCGTGTGGCGCCTTATTTCCGCCGACCTCGCCAACTGGAAGCTGGCGGCGCGGTTGGTGATTTTTGCCGTGTTCAGCGCCGTGCTGTTCAACGACGGCATGAACCCCATGCAGCTTGCGCCCTATGCGGACGACACGGCGCTGCACCTGGCGGCGACCGCCTTGCAGATTGGCTGGTGGCTGTTTGCGGCGCGTACGCTGACGGTGTTGCTGGGTGCGCTGATGATGCAGCGGGTCGGGCATACCGGGCGCTTGCTGCAAGACCTGATGGGGGCGGTGATCTTCCTGATTGCGATCATTGCCGCCATGGCTTATGTGCTCGACCTGCCGGTCAAGGGCGTGCTCGCGACGTCCGGCGCCGTGGCGATCATCGTCGGCCTGGCGTTGCAGAGCACCTTGAGCGATGTGTTTTCCGGGATCGTGCTCAACACCACCAAGCCCTATCAGCTGGATGACTGGATTTCCATCGACGGCACCGAAGGCCGGGTGACCGATATCGACTGGCGCGCCACGCGCCTGCAAACCTCCCAGGGCAGCATGGCGGTGATCCCCAATTCGCTGGCGGCCAAGGCCAAGATCATCAATTTCTCGCGGCCGGCGGATATGTTCGGCTTGGCGGTGAGCGTGCAAGTCAGCCCCCATGCGCGTCCGCAAACGGTGATCGAGGCGCTGGAGCGGGCCATGCAAGGTTGCCGGCCGCTGCTGAGCAAGCCCGCGCCGAGCGTGGCGTTCAAGACCTCCGCCAGTGGCGGTGTCGAATACGAGATCAGCGGGTTCGTTCCGGCCATGCCGCTCAAGCGCGAAGTCCGTAACCAGCTGTATGACCTGGCCTTCCGGCACCTGCAGGCGGCGGGCGTGAGTCTGTTGTCGGCCGCCGAAAGCGCTACTCCGGCGCAAACATCACGGGCGCGGGCGCTGTTGGATAATTCGACGATTTTTTCCACCTTGCGCCAGGAGGAAAAAGACACGTTCAGCCAGAACATGACCCTGCACACCTACCGTGCCGGCGAGATGATTTTGCCGGCCGGAGAGGTCAGCGATCATTTGTTCATCGTGGAGTCTGGCGTGGTCTCGGTGATGCTGACCAAGGGCGGGCATAAATTCGAGGCCGGGCGCATGGGGCCGGGCGAGGTCATTGGCGAGGCGGGCATCCTGACCGACCAGGCCGCGCTGGCCGACTTTTGCGCCAAGACCTTCTGCACCTTGTACCGCATCGAAAAGGAGTACCTGACGCCGTGCCTGGATGCGCGCCACGACATCGGCGATGCGATGAAAACCCTGCTGGATTTCCGCCTGCACGCCGCGCAGGCCCTGACCGAGGAAACGCCGGTGGTGCCGGTGAAGAAGGGTTTCCTGCAGTGGCTACGCAAGCGTGGCGTGTGAGCACGCTAAGGCTGAATTGGGCATGTACCCAAAGTAAGGAGCGGTTGCTGGCTGAATGAGCATCGCATCATCGACCCCGGCGCAGCGCTGAAAACGTCTTGTGTGTTCAGCGCCTGCAAAGCTCGCGTTCGGGCAGGGCGTTATCCCAGAAGTGGGCTGGTTTATTGACTTGTTGCGGCGGACGGCTGCGATACTCTAAACACAACGTTGAAAAGATCATGGTGTGCCGGCGCTATATTAAATAGAATGAATCTCATTTGAGACCCAATCGCGCCGCGCAGGTCGCTTGCCATGAATGATGCTGTTGTTCCGACCCACGTCCCCGAACTGACGTTGTCGAGTCTGTACCGCGACCATCGCAGCTGGCTCGAAAGCTGGCTGCGCCGGCGCCTGGGCAATGCCTGGGATGCCGCCGACCTGAGCCAGGACACGTTCCTGCGTGTACTCGCCAGCGCGCAGCCGATTACGCAGATGCAGGAGCCGCGGGCGTACCTGGTGACGGTAGGCAAGCGCCTGCTGGTGAATTTCCATCAGCGGCGCAGCCTCGAACAGGCCTACCTGAATGCCTTGGCAAACCTGCCGGACGCCTGTGTACCGTCGCCCGAACAACGCTGGCTGGTGCTGGAAACCCTGCAAGCCCTGGATGAACTGCTCGATGGCTTGCCGGTGCTGGTCCGTCGCGCGTTTCTCTGGAGCCAACTGGAGGGCCTGGGCTATCGGCAGATCGCCGAACGCCTGGAGGTGTCCGAACGCACGGTCAAACGCTATATGGCCCAAGCCTACGAGCATTGCCTGCTGGTGGACCTGTGAGCCGTGACGTCGCCCGCGCCGCCGCCCAGTGGCTGGCGCTGCTCGAATCCGGCGCGGCGACCGAGCGTGATCATGCAGCGCTGCAACACTGGCGTGACAGCCACCCGCAACACGAACAGACCTGGCAGAAAGCCCAGACCTTGCGCCAACGTTTCAGTGACTTGCCCCAAGCCCTGGCGATGGCCAGCCTCGACCGCCCGCAACCGGGGCGCCGCGCCGTGCTCAAGCGTGCCTTGGGTCTCGCGGCATTGGTGCCGACCGCCTGGCTGATCAGCCGTCAATTGCCCATCGAAGCATGGCGCGCCGACCTGCATACCTCGACCGGCGAGCGCAAACGCGTGGCACTGGCCGACGGTGGCAGCCTGCAACTCAATACCGCGACGGCGGTGGACGTGGACTTGGCGCAGCGGCGCATCACGTTGGTGGACGGTGAGTTGGCGCTTGATGTGCCTGGTGCAGCGCCGATGACTGTGCAAACCCGCTACGGCGAGTTGAAGGTCAGCCAGGCTGAGGTGTGTGTACGGCAACTGGCCGCGGGTTGTCGGGTGTCTGTGCTCAAGGGCACGGTGCAGGTGCGCGATCTGGGCGGGCAAACGGCGACCTTGCAAGGAGGTCAGCAAGCGCGGTTGAAAACTGGCGGGCTAGGGGCCTGGGTACCGTTCGACGTGCTGCAACTGGGCTGGCGCGACGGCGTGCTGACCGCGCAGAACCAACCGCTGGGGGATTTCCTGCGGGAGCTGCAACGCTATCGGCCGGGCGTGCTCCGCTGGGAGCCCAGCCTGGAGGCCCTGCGGGTTACCGGTAGTTTTCGCTTGGACGACACCGATCGCATTCTCGACTTGCTGGCCTCAAGCCTGGGGTTCCGTGTACAAGCGCGTACCCGGTATTGGGTCACACTTTCCTGAGGTGCCCAAGATCAAAATGTGGGAGCGGGCTTGCTCGCGAATGCGGCCTGTAGTGAGCGGGCTTGCCCCGCGCTGGGTGGCGAAGCCGCCCCAGACCAGGCGACTCGGTTCTACCTGGAGGTCGGCGGTGTCTTTATTGGGGCCGCTTTGCAGCCCAGCGCGGGGCAAGCCCGCTCACTACACACTGCATTCGCGGGCTTGCCCGCTCCCACAATGATCCTGCCTTGGTTTGAAAAAAGTATTGTGCTTTCAGATCACGTGGGCACGTTGCAGCTCGGTCAGCGCCAGTGCCTTGAGCTGCGCCAGCACCGGATCCCGCCTATCCCTGGGGTGCGGCACACCCACGGCGAGTTCCTGGCGAATACTGCTGGGCCGGTCGATGGGTGTAGCAATAGCTTGCATATATCTAAATAATATAAATAAAGAGTTATATATTCCTTTTAACGCTGTCCTCGATAGCGCATGTTGAACGCCTGCGCATTCGTGCGGATTGACCCAACAGCCAAGAGGAAAGCCGACATGACCATTAAAGCGATCAACGTGCGCAACCAGTTCAAGGGCGTGATCAAGGAGATCCTGCTGGGGGAAGTGGTGTCGGAAATCGACGTGCAAACCGCGTCCGGTATCGTTACGTCTGTGATCACCACCCGCTCGGTGCGTGACTTGGAATTGAAAATCGGCAGTGAAGTGATTGCTTTTGTGAAGTCGACCGAAGTATCCATCGCCAAGCTGTGAATACCCTCTAACTGTGGGAGCCAGCTCCCACATTGATAGGTGCAACTGTCAGGCCGTCATCAAGCCTGACGCAGCGCGCGCTCCATGCGTTGCAAGCCTTCTTCAAGCATCGCCCGCGGGCAGCCGAAGTTCAGGCGCACGAACTGCTGGCTGTCATCGCCGAACTCGATACCGGCGCTCAACCCGACCTTGGCCTGTTCCAAAAAGAACTGCTGCGGATCGGCGAGCTCCAGGGCGCTGCAATCCAACCAGGCCAGGTAGGTGCCTTGCGGTGCATGCGTCACCACGCCGGGCAGGCGGTTTTGCACGGCATCGAACAGGTAGTCGCGGTTGGCTTGCAGGTACGCCTTCAACGCATCGAGCCATTCGCCGCATTCGCTGTACGCCGCACGGGTGGCTTCCAGGCCCAGGGGGCTGACGCTGTCGACCATGCCGCAACGGGCCGCGTTGAAGCGCTCGCGGACCTCGGCGTTCTGCACCACCGCAAAGCAGGTCTTCAAGCCGGCCACGTTATAGGCCTTGCTCGCCGACATCAGGGTGATGGTGCGCTGGGCGATTTCATCGCTGAGGCTGGCCGTGGGGATGTGGCGGCGACCGTCGAAGCACAGCTCGGCGTGGATTTCATCGGAGATGATCAGCGCGCCGTTTTCCAGGCAGGCATTGGCCACCGCCAGCAGTTCTTCGCGGGGGAAGACCTTGCCGATGGGATTGTGCGGGTTGCTCAACAGCAGCGCGCCCGCGCCAGCCAGCGCCTGGCGCAGGGCCGGCAGCGGCGTGAGGTATTCGCCGTTGCTCAACTGGAACGGTACTTCAATGCGCGGCAGGTTCCAGTTTCCCGGCGCCAGGCGGATCGGCCGGTAGTTGGGCGTCTGCAGCACCACCGGTTGGCCCGGCTGTACAAACGCGTGCAGCGCCATATTGAAACCCGGCTCGACGCCCGGCAGGAACAGCAGCTCATCGGGCTGCACACGCCAGGCGTACTTGGCCCACAGGTCAGCGACAATCGCCTCACGCACATCCGCGCCGGCGACGCTATAGCCGAGGACCTGCTGGTCGAGGCGTGCATGCAAGGCCTGGAGCACGGCGGGTGGCGCGGCGATGTCCATGTCCGCGATCCACATGGGCAAGACGTCCTGCGGGTAGCGGTTCCACTTGGTGCTGCCGGTGCCGAAGCGCGAGTGGATCGTGTCGAAATCAAAGCTCATGGGGGGCTCGTATCAAGGGAGGCAGTCGAGGAATGGCGCTGATTCTAGCGCCATTCATGTCAGCGGTTCACCAGTTTCGCCGGCAGGGCAATCACCAGGAAGCTGCTGAGGATCAGGCAGCCGGCAAAAAACCACAAGGCGCCCGCGCTGCTGCCGGTGACGTCGATCGCCACCCCCATCAACGAGTTGCTGACCAAGCCTGCGATGTTCGCTACCGAGCACGCCAGGGCAAAACCCGTGGCGGCGGCGGTGCCTTTGAGAAAGGTCGCCGGCAGGCTGAAGAACACCGGCACGGCGCCAATGATCGCTGCCGAGGCAATCGCGAACAGCGCCACAGTGGCCGCCACGTTGTGGGTAAAGAACGTACTGGCGGCCATCGCCGCCGCGCCAATGAAAAACGGCACGATGATGTGCCAGCGGCGCTCGCGGTGTTTGTCGGAGCTGGCGCCGATCAGCAGCATGCCCAGCAGCGCGGCGACGCTCGGCAGCGCCGTAAGCACGCCGATATGAAAGGTGTCGGTGACCCCTGCGTTGCGGATGAAAGTCGGCATCCAGAAGCCCATCGCGTAGGCACTGAGCAGGATCGAGAAGTCGATGCCGCCCAGCATCCACACCTTGAGGTTGAAAAACCCGTCGCGAAAGCTGTGCTTGCTGCCCGCGCCGTCGGCATCATCCTTGCGCAGTTCGCTTTGCAGCAGGGCTTTTTCATCGTCCGAGAGCCATTTGGCTTGCTGGTAGGTGTTGGGCAGCGCCCAGAAGGTCAGCACGCCGAGCAACACGCTGGGCACCGCTTCAATCAGGAACAGCCACTGCCAGCCCCGCAGGCCGCCCACATGGTCGAAGTGGCCCATGATCCAGCCGGACAGCGGGCCGCCGATCACGCTGGACAGCGGCAGGCCGATCATGAACAGCGCAATGATGCGTCCGCGTCGGTGGGTGGGGAACCAGGTGGTCAGATAGTACAGGACGCCCGGCAGAAAGCCCGCTTCAGCGGCGCCGAGCAAAAACCGCAGGATGTAGAACTGGGTGGTGGAAGTGACCAGCATGGTGCAGGCCGACAGCAGGCCCCAGGTGATCATGATGCGCGCGATCCAGATTTTTGCGCCGACTCGTTCCAGCACCAGGTTGCTCGGCACTTCAAAGATGATGTAGCCGACGAAAAACAGCCCGGCACCGAGGCCGAACGCGGTTTCGCTGAACTGCAACTGATCGAGCATCTGCAATTTGGCGAAACCGATGTTGATCCGGTCCAGGTACGCGGCCAGGTAGCAGAAGCACAGGAAGGGAATCAGCTTCCAGGTGATCTTGTGGTAAAGCGTGTTGACCGGATCGGCGACGGTGGTCGCGGGCGCTGCATTCGCAATGGGCATCGGGGTGTCTCCTGGCGGTGACTTATGGTTTTTATGCTGCCGCTTTGTTCCAGCACTTCGGCGTGCTGTAGAAGCGACGTCCAAAGGCAGTGTCAGAAGACTGAGATCGTCCTGCTGGAGGTGATCAAGTGTGGGAGCGGGCTTGCTCGCGAAAGCGATGTGTCAGCCACAGAGAGGACACCTGATATACCGCTTTCGCGAGCAAGCCCGCTCCCACATCCGATTGCATTCCAAAGGGACACTCAGTTTTTTCCAGGCCACGCTCTTTGTCGTGGTTCCTGGCAAATCGTTATTGCTCCCTGAACTTGCGCATCGCCTCCTGCTTGCTCACCACATCGCCATACTTGCTGTCGATATCGAACAGATTGGCTTCATGGGGCGCCGGGTGCCGGTCACCGACGCATTCGCGCACGACGATGGTGCGAAACCCATGTTGCACCGCATCCACCGCTGTGGCGCGGATGCAGCCGCTGGTGGAGCAACCCGCCAACACCACGGTGTCGATGCCCTGGGCATGCAGCATCGGCGCCAGGCTGCTGCCGAAAAACGCACTGGCGTATTGCTTGGTGATCACCACTTCCTCGGCCAGCGGCAGCACCTCGGCGCAGAACGCCGCGAGCGGGTTGCCTTCGACCATGTCCTTCATCACCGGGGCCTTCTTGACCCAGATGCCGCCATCGACGAAATGGCCGGGATGGTAGCGGATATTGGTGTGCACCACCGCAATCCCGTGTTGGCGCGCAGTGGCCAACAGCTCGACGCTTTGCGCGACGGCCGTGACCACGCCCGGAGCGAACAGCGGTGCGCCTTCGGTGGTGTAGCCTTGCATGAAGTCGATCATCAACAGTGCGGCTTTTTTGCCGAAGCCGATGCGGTTGCCCCAGACACCCTGGTAATTGGCGTCGGCGGATTGTTCGTTCATCCGGTCACTCCTTCAGTAAGCGCCAGAGAGCAGGGCGCCGGCACCCGGCACGATGGGCTCCAGGTCCAGGGCCTTGAGCATGGCGTAGGTGGTAGCGATGGCAGCGGTCAGCACCGGCTTGCCGGTTTGTGCCTCGACCATGGCCACCACCGGCAGCGACTGCATTTGCACGCAGGCCGACAGCACGATCACGTCGACGCCTTCCAGGTTCATGCCGGCGACGATGGCCGGCAGGTTGGCCGGGTCGTGGCGGGCCACTTCGAGGTTGTCGGGGATCTCCAGGGCGCGCCAGTCCACCACTTCAAAGCCTTCTTCGCGGATATAGTTCACCACCAGTTCGGTCAGCGGTTTCATGTAGGGCGCGACGATGGCAATGCGTTTGGCGCCCATCACGTTCAAGCCTTCGATCAGCGCGCCGGCGCTGGTGATTACCGGCGCGTTGGCGTCGTTGTCGGCGGTGGCTTTGCGCAGGCGCTGTTCGGACGTGCGGTGGTAGCCCAAGCCCATGGCCATGATCGCCACCAGGCACGCATAACCCAGCACGTCGACCTTGGCATCCGACAGTTCGATGGCGCAGCGGTCGGACTCACCGTCCATCGCCGCCAGTTCTTCCTTGCGCACTTGTTTCATGCGCATCCGGCTGGAGTGGAAGGTAAAGCGCTCGGGCCGGATCGCCTGGCGCGCGGTGAGCATCGCCGGGATCTCGGTTTCCATGGTGGTGTTGGAGCTCGGCACGATCTGGCCAATGCGGTAGGGCTTGTGCATGTGCATGTCCTTCTTATTGTCGGGTGAGGAAGTCGCCGAGGGCGTGGAAGAATCCCTCAAGGTCATCCCAGGGAATCATGTGCCCGGCGTTCGCGACCCGCGCCACCCGGAGGGTCGGCTGCAGGCCCTGGATCTCGGCGATGTCCTCATCGAGGATCACGCCGCCACGCCCGGCCACCATCAGCAGGGCAGGCGCCTTGAGCTGCGGCAGGTCCTGGTGGAAATCAACGCTGTGGAAGTCATTGAAAGCGCGCACGATGGCCGGTTCGTAGCAGGTGTGCAGCCATTCGGCGCGCAGTTGCAGTTGCTCGTCGGTCCAGGTGGCGCAGAAGGCGCGCATCGCCTGCGCGTCCATGCCGACCAGCGATTGGCGGATCGAGTCCACGTACCACGGCAGTTTGCTCGGGTATTCGCGGCGACCGGGGCCGGACACTGGCGGGTCGATCAGCACGACGCGATTGACGCCCTGGGGATGTTTGACGGCGCTGCGCACGGCGAAACGTGCGCCCATGGAATGGCCAACCAGATGGTAGCGGTGCAGGTTCAGCGCATCGGCAAAGGCGCCAATGTCCTCGGCGCAACTCTCGGCGCTGTAGTCCAGCTCCGGGCCGGTCGAGGACAAGCCGCGACCGCGCACGTCGAGCACGTAGGTGTCGAACTGCTCGCCAAAGCGTTGCGCGACAAACCCCCAGGTGATCGCCGGGCTGGTGATGCCGGGGATCAGAATCAGCGCCGGTCCCTTGCCGCCATAGCGCAGGTAGTGCTGGCGGATGCCGTTGGCCTGGACGTTGCCGCCGTAGAGGAAGGTGCTCACGCGGCCACCCCCGATTTCAGTTCCTGGGCGTAGAGGTCATAACCGTAGACCCACGCCGGGTCTTCCTGGGTGCGCAGCCAAGTGTTGGCGTTGGACACGGCCTGGACGCGGGACGCGCGTTCCTTACGGTTGGCTTCGTAGAGTTCGAATGCGGTCCGGTAGTCGCCGATGCCGGTTTCCTGCAGGCAGCGGGTCAGCATCGCCGCATCTTCGATGGCCATGCCGGCGCCCTGGGCCATGTGCGGTTTCATCGGGTGGCAGGCGTCGCCGAGCAGCACCAGGCGGCCGCGGCTCCACAACGGCAGCGGGTTGCGGTTGCGCAGCGGCCATTTGGTCACGCTTTCGGTGGATTCGATCAGGGCCTGGACGGTGGGGTGGTAGCCCTTGAAAGCGTCGAACATCTCTTCGCGGCTGCTGTCGACGAATGCGCCCTGGAAGTCCCATTCCGCATGCGGTACGCCCGTCACGTAGTAGTACTCGTCGCGTTTGCCGGTGGTGTAGTAGACCATCATGTGACGGTCTTCGGTCCACCACTTGATGCAGTCCTCGAATTTCAAATCGTACTTGGCCAACTGGTCGCCACGAATCAGCGCGCGGTGCGCGACCCAGCCGCTGTACAGCGGTTTTTCCACGCCCAGCAATTCTTCGCGGATCCTGGAATTGATGCCGTCGGCGCCGATCACGATGTCGGCATGGGTAACCTCGCCATCGGCGAAGGTCAGGCGCACCTGGGTGTCGGTTTCTTCAAGGGTTTCCAGGCGTTTGTTGAAGTGCAGGGTGCCGGGCTTGAGGGTCGACATCTGCAGCGCATGCAGGTCGCCACGGTGCACCGTGATGTACGACGCGCCGTAGCCGGAGAGGGGGATGCGCGACAGGTAGTCGCCGCTTTCGCCGCAACGGCTGAACCAGTGCTCGGGGTGCGAGCCCATCAGGTCCAGCTGTTTTTCGATGCCCATGCGGCGGAAGATTTTCATGATGTTGGGCCCCATGTGAATCCCCGCGCCCAGCCGGGAAAACGCCGGCGCCTGCTCGTAGATGTCCACGTCGAAACCGGCTTGCTGCAACAGCGTGGCGGCGGCGGCACCGCCGAGGCCGGCGCCGACAATGGCGATTTTCTGAGTGCTTCCCATGGGGCGTGATCCTCTCTCTTCTGGATTTTGTGGCGACGTCTGCTCGCAAGTTTTTAAAGTGTATACGCTCATTTTTTCAAATGGGAAGACCGAGGTTGAAAATTAATTCTTTCGTAAAGGTTGACGCGTGTAACGCATGCATTCAACAAATACTGGATATGTGTGGATTGGTAACGTTGGGGTATCGCGCTTGCAGTCCTTCAGTAATTCAGGTCTTATCGTCGATAACTGGCGTATACGCTATATAATTGCACCGGAGTGGGGCGTGACGCCTGATCCTGGTGCAGCCCTGGAGGAGATCGGAAAATGCCCGTAAGCGATTGCGAATTGACCCAGATGTTCGAGCACGTGTTGAAGCTGTCCAGGGTCGACCCGACTCAGAGCGTGGCCGTGCTCAAGAGCCATTACTCCAACCCGCGCACCGTGCGTGCGGCGCTGGATGCAGCGCAGCGCCTGGGGGCCAAGGTGTATGCGGTGGAGTTGCCATCGTTCAACCACCCCACGGCGATGGGCAACGACATGACCGCCTACTGTGGCGACACCGCGCTCACCGGCAATATCGCCGCCCAGCGCGCTTTGGAAGCAGCCGACCTGATCGTCGACACCATGATGCTGCTGCATTCACCGGAGCAGGAGCAGATCCTCAAGACCGGTACGCGCATTCTGCTCGCCGTAGAACCGCCGGAAGTGCTGGCGCGCATGCTGCCGACCGAGCAAGACAAGGTCCGCGTACTGGCCGCCGAGCAAATGCTGAAGAAGGCGCGCTCGATCCAGGTGAAATCCCGCGCCGGCAGTGACTTTCGCGCGGCGCTGGGTCAATACCCGTCGGTGACCGAGTACGGTTTTGCCGACGAGCCGGGGCGTTGGGACCATTGGCCCAGCGGGTTCCTGTTTTCCTGGCCGAACGAGGAAACCGCCGAGGGCGTACTGGTGCTGGATATCGGCGACATCCTGCTGCCGTTCAAGACCTACACCCGCGAAAGAATCACGCTGGAGATCGAGAAGGGCTTCATCACCGGGATCCACGGAGGTTTCGAAGCCGAGTACCTGCGCGACTACATGAAGTACTTCAAAGATCCCGAGGTGTACGGCATCTCGCATATCGGCTGGGGCCTGCAACCCCGGGCGCAATGGACGGCCATGGGCCTGCACGACAAGAACGATGGCATGTGCATGGATGCGCGGGCGTTCTATGGCAACTTCCTGTTTTCCACCGGGCCGAATACCGAAGTGGGCGGGACGCGCAAGACGCCGTGCCACTTGGATATTCCGCTGCGTCATTGCGATGTGTATCTGGATGATGAGGCGGTGGTTATCGGCGGGGATGTGGTCGCACCACAAGCGTCTCTGGCGCGCTGATATCTAAATGTGGGAGCTGGCTTGCCTGCGATTGCGGTAGGCCTGTCACATCCTGGATGTTGATCCACCGCCATCGCAGGCAAGCCAGCTCCCACTTTTTGACCAGGTTTCTTCAGGGATTCCCTTGAGTCAGCCCTGCAAGCCCGCCATCATGCTTTCCCATTGTTAATTACCCACCGAGCTGCGCCGTGCCCGATTCCTACGTTTTCTCTGAACAAGTTGGCCACCTGCTGCGCAAAGCCTACCAGCGCCACTTGGCGATCTTTCAGCAGAATGTCGGCGATTCCCAGCTTACCGCCGTGCAGTTCGTGACCTTGTGCGCCTTGCGCGATCACGGTGCAAGTTCCCTTACCGAACTGGTCAAGGCCACCGCCGTCGACCAGGCGACTATTCGCGGTATTGTCGAGCGGCTCAAGGCCAAGGCCCTCATCAGCCTGGAGCCGGACCCCCAGGACAAGCGCAAAGTGGTGGTCGATCTTTCCCCGGAGGGTGCTGCGCTGGTCGCCCAGACCACCCCCCGCGCCGCGCAGATCAGCGAACTGACCATGAGCAATCTCAACCCCGCCGAACGGGTTGCAGTGCTGTTTCTGCTGCGCAAAATGATCGACGACCCACAGCAATAGCAGCTGCTGGCACCAATTTTGCTGTGCATTGATGTAGTGGGCACTTCATCAGTCAAGTGTGTCGCGAGACCTCAGGTGCGTGACGCTTTTTTTTGACTGTTTCATGAAGTAATCACTTCACCAACGGTTACGGGCGAAGCGAATGATCAGCCAGCACATCACGGTAGCGCTTGAGGTTAACGGCCGCGTCAGCGAAGTCAGCGCCATGGCGGACACACCGCTGTTGCTGGTGCTGCGCAATGACCTGGAGCTCAACGGCCCCAAATACGGCTGCGGCCTGGGCGAATGCGGTGCTTGTACCGTGATCATCGATGGGGTGGCGGCGCGCTCCTGTGTCTTTCCGTTGTCGGGGGCGGCGGGGCGCAAGATCCTCACGCTCGAGGGCCTCGGCACGCGCCAGGCGCCGCACCCGGTGCAACAAGCCTTTATCGACGAGCAGGCCGCGCAATGTGGTTATTGCCTCAACGGCATGATCATGGCCACCAAGGCCTTGCTCGACCGTAACCCCAACCCCAGTGAAACCGAGGTGCGCAACGAGCTGTCGGGCAACCTCTGCCGCTGCGGTACCCATCTCGAAATCCTGCGCGCCGTGTTGCGTGCCGCCCGCCTGATGACTGTGGATTGATGACCATGACAGACACCCCGCTTTCCCGTGATCAGTGGCTGGCCAAGGCAGGCGTCTTGTTGATCGTCGACGACGTGCTGCCGCCCTCCGGACCGGTGGCCAAGGGCGGTGTGCCCACTGTGAAACCCAAGGAATTGGCGCTGTTCATCGCGGTCAACGATGACGGCCTGGTGTATGCGTTCAACGGCCATGTGGACCTGGGCACCGGCATTCGCACGTCGCTGGCGCAAATCGTGGCCGAAGAACTGGACCTGGAGATGGCGCAGGTGCAAATGGTGCTCGGCGATACTGAGCGCGTGCCGAACCAGGGGGCGACCATCGCCAGCGCGACCTTGCAGATTTCAGCGGTGCCCCTGCGTAACGCAGCCGCTGAAGCACGGCGATTTCTATTGAACCGAGCGGCGGGGCGCTGGGGCGTAAGCACGGCCGGCCTCAAGGTTGCAGCGGGCGTGATCCAGGCCGCAGACGGGCGCAGCGCTACTTACGCCGAGCTGGTGTGCGGCCAGCACGATCAGGTGCGCATCAGTGGCGATGCGCCATTGAAGGCTGTCGAAGACTACCGCCTGGTGGGCAAGGACGCCGCGCGGGTGGATATCCCCGGCAAAGCCACCGGTGAGTTGACCTACGTACATGACATGCGCGTACCCGGCATGCTCCATGGCCGCGTGGTGCGCCCGCCGTATGCCGGGCTCGATTGCGGGGATTTCGTCGGCACCAGCCTGCTGAGTGTGGACGAGTCGTCTATCGCGCATATCCCCGGTATTGTCGCGGTGGTGGTGATCCGCGATTTTGTCGGCGTTGTGGCGGTGCGTGAAGAGCAGGCGGTCAAAGCCGCCAGCGCATTGCAGGTGCAGTGGAAACCCTGGAACTACGGCTTGCCGGACATGAGCGATGTCGAGCAGGCCATCCGCGACAACCCCCGCGTGCGCCGCACGGTGCTCGACCAGGGCGATGTCGGTGCAGCCTTGGGCAAAGCCAGCCAGCGCATGCCGCGCAGCTACTTATGGCCATACCAGATGCATGGTTCTATCGGCCCGTCCTGCGGCGTGGCCGATTATCAGCAAAGCGGCAGCCGCGTATGGTCCGGCAGCCAGAATCCGCACCTGCTGCGCGCCGACCTGGCGTGGTTGCTCGAGTGCGATGAAGCGCTGATCGAGGTGATCCGCATGGAGGCGTCCGGCTGTTATGGGCGCAACTGCGCCGACGACGTCTGCGCCGATGCCCTGCTGTTGTCCCGTGCGGTGGGCAAGCCTGTGCGTGTGCAACTGACCCGCGAACAGGAACACGTGTGGGAGCCCAAGGGCACCGCGCAACTGATGGAAGTGGACGGCGGCTTGAACGCTGACGGCAGCATCGCCGGCTACGACTTTGAAACCAGCTACCCCTCCAACGGCGCGCCAACCCTGGCGTTGTTGCTGACCGGTCGTGTGGAGCCGGCGGCGGCAATGTTCGAAATGGGCGACCGCACCTCGATCCCGCCGTATGACATCGACAACCTGCGCGTGACCATCAACGACATGGCGCCGATCGTGCGCGCCTCATGGATGCGTGGTGTATCGGCCCTGCCCAACACCTTTGCCCACGAGTCCTACATTGATGAGCTGGCTTTCGCCGCCGGTGTGGACCCGGTGGAATACCGCCTGCGCTACCTCAAGGACGAGCGCGCCATCGAACTGGTCAAATCCACCGCCGAACGCGCCAACTGGTCAGCGCGCACGGCGCCGATGCAAACCCCCAGCGATGACCACCTGTTGCGCGGCCGCGGCTTTGCCTACGCGCGCTACATTCACAGCAAGTTCCCCGGTTTCGGCGCGGCGTGGGCAGCCTGGGTGGCAGACGTCGCCATCGACAGGCAGACCGGTGACGTTGCGGTTACCCGCGTTGTGATCGGCCATGACTCGGGAATGATGATCAACCCGGCCGGGGTGCAGCATCAGATCCATGGCAACGTTATCCAATCCACCAGCCGTGTGCTGAAGGAGCGGGTCACGTTTGAAGAGTCGACGGTGGCGAGCAAGGAGTGGGGCGGCTATCCCATCCTGACTTTTGCCGAGGTGCCGCAGATCGACGTAATGATGATGCCGCGCCAGGACCAGCCGCCCATGGGCGCCGGTGAGTCGGCGTCGGTGCCCAGCGCGGCGGCGATTGCCAACGCGATCTACGACGCCACCGGCATTCGTTTCCGTGAGTTGCCAATTACCCCGGAACGGGTGCTGGCGGCACTGAATGCAGCCACCTTGGGCGAACCGGCCAAGTCACCGCAAAAGCGCCGCAAATGGTGGTTCGGTGCGCTGTTCGCCACCTTGGGCGCGCTGCTGGCGACGGCCTGGCCGTTCCATCCTGACATTGCACCGATTGCACCGCCCGGCGCCGACACTTGGTCGAAAGCCACGCTGGAGCGCGGCCGGTTGCTGGCGGCAGTGGGCGATTGCGCGGTGTGCCATACGGCGCCTGGTGGCGCGACCAATGCCGGCGGGCTGGCGATGCAGACGCCGTTTGGCACCCTGTACAGCAGCAATATCACTCCGGATGTGAAGACCGGTATCGGCGCCTGGTCGTACCCGGCGTTCGAGCGGGCCATGCGCGACGGCATTGGCCGCGACGGGCGCAACCTGTACCCGGCGTTTCCCTACACGGCGTTTCGTAATATCAGCGATGCGGACATGCAGGCGCTGTATGCCTACTTGATGTCCCAGGCGCCGGTGAGTCAGGCGCCGACGCCGAATGCCATGCGCTTTCCATTCAATTTCCGGCCGTTGATGGCAGGGTGGAACGCGGTGAATCTAAGGCGCGGCGAGATTACCCTGCAACCTGAGCGTGGTGAGCAATGGAATCGCGGCAATTATCTAGTCAACGGTCTGGGTCACTGCGCCGCCTGCCATTCGCCGCGCAACCTGATGGGGGCAGAGAAGGGGGGCAAGGCGTTTCTCGCCGGCGGTGTGGTCGACGGATGGGAGGCGCCGGCGCTTACGGGGTTGTCCAAGGCACCGACACCCTGGACCGAAGATCAGCTGTTCACATATTTGAGCACCGGCTATTCCGAGGCTCACGGCGTGGCGGCAGGCCCGATGGGGCCGGTGGTGAGTGAGTTGTCGAAATTGCCCAAGACGGATATCCGCGCCATGGCGGTGTACCTCGCGTCGCTGAATGATCAAGGGGTGGCTGAGGCGCAGCAGGTTGAGGTGGCCGGCGTGCCGAACCCGAATGGCCGGCGGGTGTTCGAAGGTTCATGCAAGGCCTGTCATGCCGATGGCCTGGGGCCGAAACTGTTTGGCGTCAGTCCGTCGCTTGCCCCCAATACCAGCGTGCACAGCGTTCAGCCGGATAATTTGATCAAGGTAATCCTGCAAGGCATCAGCACGCCGGCGACTCGGGACCTGGGGTATATGCCGGGGTTCAAGGACAGCTTGTCCGATCGCCAGGTGGCGGAGCTGGTGGCGTACCTGCGTGCACGTTTTGCACCGAATGCGCCGGGGTGGAATGGCCTGGAACAAAAGATCGCCCACTTGCGGGCCAACCCCGGTACCCACTGAAAAAGCTGGATCTCCTTGTTACCGGGTGATCGGGGCTACGCCTTGCACAACCAGGTCGCTGATAAACCCCAGCCAATCCCGTTGCTGCCCGGTGCTCGACAAGTCCTCACCGAGAAACGAACTCAGCGTGTGGCGGTTGGAGTTATAGAAGTAGCACAGCGAGGCGATCATCAGGTACACGTGTTTGAGGTCGACATCCTGGCGAAACACCCCCCGGGCCTGGCCCGCCTCGATGATCGGCCGCAGCACGCCGACCGCTTCTCCCGACAGCCTGCGCATCTCGCCGGATTGTTTGGCGTGTTTGCCCTGATGCAGGTTCTCGATGCTCAGGATCGCGACGAACTCCGGGTGTTGGACATAGTAATTCCAGATAAACGCCACCAACTCGCGCAACGCCTGCACGGGAGCGTCCAGGTCCAGCTTGAGTGTGCTTTCGGCCTTGTTGAATTGTTCGTAGGTATGTTCCAGCACGCAGACGAACAGGTGTTCCTTGCTACCGAAATAGTAATAAAGCATGCGGTCGTTGGAGCCGGCTTCCTTGGAAATGGTATCGACGCGCCCGCCGGAATACCCGTCGCGGGTGAACACCTTGACCGCCGCCTGGAGGATGCGCGCGCGGGTCTGGTCAGCCTGTTGGGCACGGATGCCGGTCTTTTTGAGGGCCATGTCAAAGTGCCTTGCACGAACAGTCTGGGCGCGAAATATAGCATGGGGGTTTTCGACGCCGTTCTGTGACCGACAAGTTCTGTAATAAAAACGCCATTGCGCTGGGGATTGGATTCGCAACGGGCTATTTTGGTGCATCCCAATAACTAGAGTAGCCATGGATGAAATACCAACCCTTCAGCCGTACCTTGATTGCCACAGCCCTGGTGTTGACGGCCAGTGGTGTGCAAGCCGCCTCTCAGGCTCCGGTCGCCGGTGAAAACGGCATGGTGGTGACGGCCCAGCACCTGGCCACTCATGTGGGTGTCGACGTGCTCAAGGCTGGCGGCAACGCCGTCGATGCGGCCGTGGCCGTGGGCTATGCGCTCGCGGTGGTGTACCCGGCAGCGGGTAACCTGGGCGGTGGCGGTTTCATGACCGTGCAACTGGCGGACGGGCGCAAGACCTTCCTCGACTTCCGCGAAAAAGCGCCGCTGGCCGCCACCGCCGATATGTACCTGGACAAGGACGGCAACGTCGTCGAAGGCCTCAGCGCCAAGGGCCACCTGGCCGTCGGCGTTCCGGGCACCGTGTCGGGGATGGAGCTGGCCCTGAGTAAATACGGCACGCTCAAGCGCGCCCAAGTCATCGCCCCGGCCATCAAGCTTGCGGAAAACGGCTTTGCCCTGGAGCAGGGTGATATCGACCTGCTGCACACCGCCACCGGCGAGTTCGAGAAAGACCAGGACATGCGCGGGATCTTCCTGCACAACGGCCAGCCGATGCAGGTCGGCCAGAAGCTGGTGCAGAAGGACCTGGCCAGGACCCTCAAGGAAATCTCGGCCAAGGGCAGCGATGGCTTCTATAAAGGGTGGGTCGCCAAGGCCCTGGTGGATTCCAGCCAGGCCGGCAAAGGCATCATCACCCAGGCTGACCTGGACAAATACAAGACCCGCGAGCTGGCGCCCATCGAGTGTGACTACCGGGGCTACCACGTGGTTTCCGCGCCGCCACCGAGCTCGGGCGGTGTGGTGATCTGCCAGATCATGAACATCCTCGAAGGCTACCCGATGGCCGACCTGGGTTATCACTCGGCCCAAGGCCTGCACTACCAGATCGAAGCGATGCGCCACGCCTATGTGGACCGTAACAGCTACCTCGGCGATCCGGACTTCGTGAAGAACCCGATCGAGCACCTGCTGGACAAAAACTACGCGGCGAAATTGCGCGACGCCATCGACCCGAAAAAGGCCGGTGATTCCCAGGCAATCAAGCCGGGTGTGTCGCCCCATGAAGGCAACAACACCACCCACTATTCCATCGTCGACAAGTGGGGTAACGCGGTCTCGGTCACCTACACCCTCAACGACTGGTTCGGCGCCGGCGTGATGGCGAGCAAGACCGGGGTGATCCTCAACGATGAAATGGATGACTTCACCGTCAAGGTCGGTGTGCCGAACATGTATGGCCTGGTCCAGGGCGAAGCCAACGCGATTGCGCCGGGCAAGGCGCCGCTGTCGTCGATGAGCCCGACCATCGTGACCAAGGATGGCAAGGCCGTGATGGTGGTCGGTACGCCAGGAGGCAGCCGGATTATTACCGCGACCTTGCTGACCATCCTGAATGTGATCGACTACAAGATGAACATCCAGGAAGCGGTGGACGCGCCGCGTTTCCATCAGCAATGGATGCCGGACACCACTAACCTTGAAACCTTCGCGGTCAGCCCGGACACCCAGAAGATCCTGGAAAGCTGGGGCCACAAGTTTGCCGGTCCCCAGGATGCCAACCACCTGGCGGCGATCCTGGTAGGCGCGCCTTCGCTGGGTGGCAAGCCGGTGGGTAACAACCGTTTCTATGGCGCGAACGACCCGCGTCGCAACACCGGCCTGTCGCTGGGTTACTAACGCCTGACGCGATTTAAAATGTGGGAGCTGGCTTGCCTGCGATGGCGGCGGGTCAGCAACACAGGTGTGATTGATGCGCCGCTATCGCAGCATGGGTATCTACACATTTTTGTAGTGAGCGGGCTTGTCCCGCGCTGGGCTGCGAAGCCGCCCTAATACAGTTACCGCTGAGTTACGCGCAAAACCGAGTCGCCTGGTTTGGGGCGGCTTCGCCACCCAGCGCGGGGCAAGCCCGCTCACTACAGGAGATTTGTCAGCCTTGGAGAGTTGTGTGGATACTTATGGCCATCGCAGGCAAGCCAGCTCCCACAGGTAGCGCCGTGTCAGGGCTCAAGTAGTCGTTTTACCGCTGAAAACGCCATGGCGCGGCGCTCTTCCCAATTTCCTCCGATAACCAGCACCGCTTGCCGGTGCTGCTGCAGCCACGCCAGGCTGTCCTGGAAAAACGCGCGGCGGTCCGCCAGTTCGGGTTGGCAGCGTTGGCCATCGGCCGTCCATTCCACATCTTCCGGCGACAACAAAAGGTGCAGGTCGTAGCGGCGCGCCAGCAGTTCGCTGTCGAGCCATGCGGGGCAGTCGCCGAACAGGGTCTGGCTCCAGAGCCTGTTGGCCAGCAGATGCGTGTCGAGGATCAACAGGTCGGGGTGTGCGGCGCGGGCCGTGTCTTCCCAGGCCAGTTGGCCACGGGCGATGGCGGGAATGTCGGCCAGGGTGGTGTCACGACGATGATGATCGATGAAATGCCGCACGTATTCACCGACCATCAACCCGCCGAACTGCGCGTGCAATTGCGCCGCCAGCCAGCTTTTACCGCTGGATTCGGGGCCGGCCAGTACCACCACCTTCATGCGCGCAACGCCGGGTCGGCGCGCCATTCACGCCAGCCCTGCACGGCGATCACGGTGAACAGCGCGTAGAGCGCGGCGGTGAGGTAGAGGCCTTTGTAGAGGAACAGGCCGACGAAAATCACGTCCACGGCAATCCATAATGGCCAACATTGCACGCGCTTCTGCGCCATCCACATCTGCGCTACCAGGCTGAAGCCGGTGAGGGCGGCGTCAAGCCACGGCTGGGCGGCGTCCGTCCAGTGGGCCATGGCGGCGCCGAGCAACAGGCTGCCCAGGGCGCCAGCCGCCAGGCTGGCGATGATCGCCGGCACGCCGAGGCTGGTGACCTCGCGCCCCTGCCTGACCTCGCCGGCGCGGGTCCATTGCCACCAACCGTAAACTTGCAGCGCGGCGTAGACCACCTGCAACAGCATGTCGGAATAGAGTTTCACGTCAAAGAACACCCAGGTGTAGAGCAGCACCATCACCAGGCCGATGGGCCAGCACCAGGGGTTTTGTTTGACGGTCAGCCACACGGCGATCACCCCCAGGGCAGCGGCGAAGAGTTCAAGCCCGGACATGGTGGTTCCTTAGGACAGTGGCAGAGGGCGCAGATTGTAACCAAAGAAAGGTGGAGGCAGGAATTGGCTCTTGTAGTGAGCGGGCTTGCCCCGCGCTGGGCTGCGTAGCGGCCCTAAAACCAGACACCGCGCTCTGCCAGACAGAAACGCGGTGTTTTTATCGGGGCCGCTACGCAGCCCAGCGCGGGGCAAGCCCGCTCACTACAGTCAGACTTTGAACTGGCGCAAGAGCCCATCCAGCTGTTCGCTCAGGCCACGCAACTGCGCGCTGGCCACGCTCGACTGCTGCGCCGCCAACGCCGTGCTGTGGGACAGACTGGCCGCCTGGGTGACGTTCTGGTTGATGTCTTCCACCACGTGGGCCTGCTGCAGGGTGGCGCTGGCAATCGAGGCGTTGAGGCCATTGAGATTGCGCAAGGCCTGGCCGATGGCGGTGAGGCTGGCCCCGGCCTGGCCGGCCTGTTCAATGGTCAGTTGCGATGCGCTGTGGCTGTCGCTGATCACCTTGACCGCCGCTTCCGAGTGACCTTGCAGGCGCTCGATCATGCCCTGGATCTCGGCGGTGGACTTTTGCGTGCGTTGGGCCAGCAGCCTTACTTCATCGGCGACCACGGCAAAGCCACGGCCTTGTTCGCCGGCGCGTGCCGCTTCAATCGCCGCATTGAGGGCCAGCAGGTTGGTCTGGTCGGCAATGGAGCGAATGACTTCAAGCACGCTGCCGATCTGGGTACTTTCAGCGGACAGCGTACGGATCACGTCCACCGCGTTGCTGATGGTGCCGGAAAGCTGGTCGATCTGCTGCAGGCTGCCGTCGATATTGACCTGGCCTTGTTGCGCCTGGGCCTGGGCATCGCGCATTTCGCTGGCGGCATGTTCGGCATTCTTGGCCACGTCCTGCACGCCGTAGGTGACTTCGTTGATTGCGGTGGCCACCAGTTCCATCTGCTGGGACTGCTGCTGACTGCGGTCGTGGGCCTGGGTCGCGTTGTTGCCCAATTCCTGGGAGGACTGGCCCAGGGCGTTGGCGCATATCTGCAACTGGCTGACCACCTGGCGCAGCTTGGCGGTGAAGCTGTTGAAGTGCTGCGACAGCTGGGTGACTTCGTCCTGGCCGTGGGTGTCGAGGCTACGGGTCAGGTCGCTTTCGCCGCTGGCGATATTACCCATGGCGCTGACCGCAGCCTGCAACGGCCGCACGATGCTGCGCGCGATCAGCGACACCAGCAAGGCCATCGCCAGCGCGATGCCCAGGCCGATAAACGAGGCTTTCCATACCTGCGCGCTGAACTCGGCCTGCACATCATCGACGTAAACGCCGGAGCCGATGATCCAATCCCACGGCGCGAACAGGTGGATATACGAGGTCTTCGCCACCGGGGCTTCGGCGCCCGGTTTCGGCCAGCGGTAGTTGACGATGCCGGCGCCCTTGGCCTTGGCCAGGCTCACGAACTCGTTGAACACCGCAAACCCGTCGGGGTCGCGGATCGCCGAAAGGTTCTGGCCGTCGAGCTTGGGGTTGGCCGGATGCATGATCATCACGGGCGTGAGGTCGTTGATCCAGAAATAGTCATCATGGTCGTAGCGCAAGCCACGCACCGCGCTCAGAGCTTGCTTCTGGGCGGCGTCGCGGGTCAACACGCCGGTGGTTTCGAGGCCGTGGTAAAACGTCAGGATCCCGCTGGCGGTCTCGACCACGTATTGGGTCTGCTGGCGCTTGGCCTGGTAAAGGTCATCGTGGATCTGCTTGAGCATCAGCAAACCCAGGGCCAGCAGCATCAGCACGGCGACTATCAGGATCAGCCAGAGGCGCCGGCTGATCGACATGTTGCGCAAACTGTTCATCGTCCTGTCACTCCGTGCTTTTTATAATTGTGGGCGCTGCATCGACTTTTCCGCCTTGTCTGATAGGCTTTCGGCCCGTATTCGGAAAACCTGAGTACTGTCTGATTTTTCACGAGATTTTGGCTGGTCGGGGTTGTACCCTCACACGCGTGTCGTCGTCAGTGAACCATTAAAAAGATTAACGAGGCTTGCCGTAGCGCAAGGCCTTTGGGGGAAGCATGGATTTTTGGACCGCCATTCAGGCAGTGATTCTTGGCGTTGTGGAGGGACTTACCGAGTTCCTGCCGATTTCCAGCACCGGCCACCAGATCATCGTCGCCGATTTGCTCGACTTTACCGGCGACCGCTTCAACGCGTTCAATATCATCATTCAGCTGGGCGCCATCCTGGCGGTGGTGTGGGAGTTTCGCGGCAAGATTTTCGAAGTGGTCAAGGGCCTGCCGACCCAGCGCAAGGCCCAGCGGTTCACCGCCAACCTGCTGATCGCCTTTATGCCGGCGGTGGTGCTGGGGGTGATTTTCGCCGACGTGATTCACCATTACCTGTTCAACCCGATCACCGTCGCCACCGCCCTGGTCGTGGGCGGCGTGATCATGTTGTGGGCCGAGCGGCGCGTGCATGAAGTGCACGCCGAAACCGTCGATGACATCACCTGGAAAGACGCGCTCAAGGTCGGCCTGGCCCAATGCCTGGCAATGATCCCGGGCACCTCGCGTTCGGGCTCGACCATTATCGGCGGCCTGTTGTTCGGGCTGTCACGCAAGACGGCCACCGAGTTCTCGTTCTTCCTGGCGATGCCAACCATGGTCGGCGCGGCGGTGTATTCGGGCTACAAGTACCGTGAGCTGTTCCAGCCGGCGGACCTGCCGGTGTTCGTCATCGGGTTTGTGACCTCGTTCATTTTCGCAATGATTGCGGTCAAGGGCTTGCTCAAGTTCATTGCCAGCCACAGTTACGCAGCATTTGCCTGGTACCGCATTGCGTTTGGCCTGCTGATCCTGGCCACCTGGCAGTTCGGCTGGATCGATTGGGCGGCAGCCAAGGCATGACGATCCAGCACCCGCGCCTCAAAGCGCTGATCTTTGTGCTGCTGTGCGCGGCGCCGTTGGTGGGATCGGTGTTGGTGTGGCAACGCGGCGAGACCCTGATCCCGCTGGCGGCTTATGGAGTGGTCAGCCTGGTCGCGTTCTTCCTTTACTGGAGCGACAAGCGCAAGGCCCGCACCGACAGTTGGCGCACCCCGGAAAACATCCTGCACGCCGTTGAACTGGCGGGCGGCTGGCCGGGGGCGTTGATTGCCCAGCAGGTGTTCCGGCATAAGACGCGCAAGGTGTCTTACCAAGTGCTGTTCTGGGTGGTCGTGTTGCTGCATCAGGTGTTCTGGCTCGACCAGCTGTTCCTGGGCGGCACCTTGTTATCCGTCCTCTAGCAATAACCCGACCTGCGTGCGCTTGGGCAGTTTGCGCACCACGAGCTGATGAGAACGCTGCAACAAGCCACGCAATTCCTCGGCGCCCAGCGGGTAGGGCGTGTTCATGATGATCCATTGCGCGCGGGCCAGGTACGGCGCCGGGTGGATGCCCGGTCGGTCGACGTGGCCGAGGAACAGGTCCTTGTCGACCTTGAACGCCAGCGAGTCACCCCGCAGGTTTTGCAGGGCGAACATTTTGTTGCCGGCTATCGAGAACACCCGCACGCCGCCCCATTTGTAGTCTTCCCGCGCGCCGGGCAGGCTGAGGCAGAAAGTGGCGACTTGCGCTTCGCTCATGGTCATAACTGGCGGTCTCCACAGCTTTTGAAGCCTTCTTCCAGGTAATCGATCCAGGCGCGAATCGCCGGCAGCACACCGCGTCGATGCGGGTACACCGCCTGGAGCCAGCCGCCCGGCAATGACCACTCGGGCAGCAGTTGCACCAGGCGGCCGCTGGCCAGTTCCTCTTCGCAATACATCATTGGCAGCACCGTAAACCCCAGGCCCATGATTGCGCTGGCCTTGCGTACGATGAAATCATCAATGCCCAGGCGGGCCTCCATCGCCAGGTCATGGGGTTTGCCTTGTGGGTCGAGCAGGCGCACGTGGACCATGCGGTCGGCTTCCAGCGCGCCGAGGATCGGCAATTGCTTGAGGTCGTCGAGGCTCTCGACGCGACGATCGCGCATGAATTCGGGGCTGGCGACCAGCACCGTCTGGGCCTGGCGCAGGCGCTTGGTCACCAGCAACGGGTCTTCATCGCCCAGATCACGCACCCGCAGCGCTACGTCGATACCTTCGGCGACCAAGTCCACGCGGCGATTGACCAGGGTCATTTCCAGTTGCACCAGCGGGTGTGCCGCCAGAAACCCGGCCACCAGCTCCGGCAGGATGTGCTGGGTCAAGCCCACCGGGCAACTCACGCGCAGCCGCCCACGGGGTTCGCTGGACATGCTCGCCACGGCCTCATCGGCCATTTCCGCCTCCAGCAGCATGGCCTGGCAATGGCGCAGGTAGCGCTCGCCCACGGCGGTGAGGGTCAACTGGCGGGTGGTGCGTTGCAGCAGGCGCGCGCCCAGGCGTTCTTCCAGCTCGGCGATGCGCCGCGACAGCCGCGACTTGGGAATCCCCAGCAGCCGGCCGGCGGCGGCGAAACCGCCGGCTTCGACGACTTTGGCGAAATAGTAGAGGTCGTTGAGGTCTTGCATGCTCGGCCTATTGTCCTGTGAGTGGGACAAACTATCGCATTGCAGGCAGCTTATCGACCATTGGTTTCATGCGTAGCATCACCAGCATCTGATCGCTACTGTCGATCCCACCTCGGAGACCTGCTCATGAAACTGTTGCACATCGATTCCAGCATCCTCGGCGACAACTCGGCTTCCCGTCAGCTCAGCGCCGGCGTGGTCAAGGCCTGGCAAGCGGCGCAGCCGGGCGTGGAAGTGACTTACCGTGACCTCGCCAGTGAAGGCATCAGCCACTTTTCCGGCGCGTCCCTGGGCGCATTGGGCACCGCTGCTGAGTTGCGTGACGCCGCGCAACAGCATGAAGCGCAGCTGAGCGCATCGTCGCTGGCCGAATTCCTCGCCGCCGATGCCATTGTGGTGGGTGCTCCGATGTACAACTTCACCATCCCGACCCAGCTCAAAGCCTGGATCGACCGCATTGCCGTGGCCGGCCAGACTTTCCGCTACACCGAAGCCGGCCCGGAAGGCCTGTGCGGCAACAAGAAGGTCATCATTGTCTCCACCTCCGGCGGGCTGCATGCCGGGCAAGCAACCGGCGCCGCCCATGAAGGCTACCTGAAACTGCTGTTTGGCTTCCTCGGCATCACCGATATCGAAATCGTGCGCGCCGAAGGCCTGGCCTACGGTGACGAAGTGCGCAGCAAATCCTTGAGCGACGCCAACGCACTGATCAACGAACAATTGTTCGCCGCCGCGTAAGGCTTGTGTAAATTCGCCCCTCCCTCGGTTTCAATCTGAAGCCGAGCGCCTAAACTCTGTATTCTGCTCGCCTGAACGCGAGCGGCGTACGGAGTTTTTTCGTTTGCCCGCGGTCTTGTTTAAAGTGGCCCAGGTTATGCAGATAGGGGTGGACACCTGGGGCTTTTCTTTCGATCGGCTGGTTATCACGCAGCAAAGGTGGACATCCTCATGATGCGTCTTTGTGCAGTCATGCTTCTTTCCCTGCTCGGCGGCCTGGTTTCAGTGCACGCCGCGCCCGCACCGCACCCGCATTGGAGCGTGGGGTTCCATCGCATGACGTTTCTTGATCCGCTGGACCTGCAGCCGATGAAAGCCGTGGCGTTTTACCCCTCAACCGGCCTTGAGCACACCACGCAACTGGGGGCTTATCATGTGGCCGCCAGCGAAGACGCCAAGATCGCCATCGGCCGTTTCCCGATGCTGATGCTGTCCCATGGCAACACCGGTACGCCCCTGGCCTTGCATGACCTCGCCACGTCATTGGCGCGCAAGGGCTTTGTGGTGGTGGCCGTGCTGCACCCTGGCGACAACTACAAGGACCACAGCCGCCTGGGCACGGTGAGCAACCTGTATGGCCGGCCGATCCAGATTTCCGAAGCGATCACCGCCACCTTGGGCGACCCGATGCTGTCGCCCTTCGTCAACGTCAACCAGGTGGGGGTCATCGGCTATTCCGCCGGCGGCGAAACCGCGTTGATCCTGGCCGGTGCCAAGCCGGATTTCAACCGCCTGCGCCGTTACTGCCAGGAGCGCCCGGAAGATCGCGACGCCTGCACCACCAAGGGCGAACTGATCGTGGATCGCGATGATCTGCAGCCGCAACCCGACCCGCGTATTCATGCCTTGATGCTGATGGCGCCGCTGAGCCTGATGTTCGGCCGTCACACCCTGGCCGATGTGCATGTACCGGTGCTGCTCTACAGCGGGGATGGCGACAAACTGGTGGCCGTGGACAAGAACGCCGCCGCCCTGGCGCGCAAGCTGCCCGAGCCGCCGGACTTCAAATTGCTGGCCGGGGCAGGGCACTTTGTGTTCATGGCGCCGTGCGACAGCGATCAACTGGCGGCAATGCCGGCGATCTGCACCGATGCCGATGGAGTCGACCGCGAAGGCATTCACCGTGACTTGATCTCCGAGGCCGGGCGTTTTTTCAGCCAGACCCTCGGGCAAGCCACCCGCGCCGGCCTGCAGACGGCCGATCAGTAAGCGCGACGCTTGAGCAACAGGGTCACGCCCAAGGCGGTGACCGACAGCAGCGCTGCGCAGAAGAAGATCCAGCCGTAGCCGAGGTTCAGGGCCACGGCGCCCATCAACGGTCCGGCAATCGCCAGGGCCAGGTCAAAGAACACCGCGTACGCACTCAGCCCCGCGCCACGACTGCTGTTGGGTACCTGCTTGATGGCTTCCACACCCAGCGCCGGGTACACCAGCGACAGGCCAAAGCCGGTCAGCCCTGCGCCGATCAATGCAACGCCGGTCGACGGCGCCAGCCAGAGCAGGGCGAGGCCGAGGGTCTCGATGCTCATGCACGCAATCGCCGCGCGGAAACCACCGAAACGACTGATCGCGGAGATAAACACCAGCCGCGACAGGATGAAGCACACGCCAAATACCGTCAGGCAGTACGCCGCGCCGGTCCAGCCGCGATTGAGGTAGTACAGCGTGATAAAGGTGGTGAGTGTGCCGTAGCCAATCGAGGCCAGGCACAGGCTGGCGCCAAACGGCGCGATACGCCCGAACACCGCCCAAAACGGCAAGCGCTCGCCGCGCACCACCGGCACCGACGGTTTGTGGCGGATCAGCACCAGGCCCAGCGCCGCCAGCACCGAGAGCGCAATGCCAAGGCTGTTGTAGCCGTACTGCGCGACCATGACTACGCCCAAGGGCGCACCCATGGCGATGGCGCCGTAGGACGCGATGCCGTTCCACGAAATCGAACGCGCGGTGTGCTCGGCACCGACCTGGCCCATGCACCAACTGATGGTGCCGACGCCGATCAACCCTTGGGCCACACCCAGCAACAGGCGTGCAACGATCAGGATGCCCAGGCTCAACGACGGCAGGCTGTGCACCAGCGTGGCGAAAAACGTCAGCACGCCACTCACCAGGATCCCGGCCAACCCCAACACAATCGCACGCTTGGTGCCGACGTTATCCGACATCCTCCCGGCCATCGGCCGGCTGAGCAGGGTCGCCAGGTATTGGCAGCCGATGGTGACCCCGGCGACGACGGCGCTGAAGCCCAGTTGCTCATGCACATAGCCTGGGATCACCGCAATCGGCAGGCCGATGCAGATGAACGCGATGAAGGTGTAGAAGACGATGGAGACGATCTGCAGGGTGATAGACAGTGAACTGGGGGCGGCGGCAGGCATGGGCATTCGTTCGCGGGCGGGCGGTACGGGCATCATGGCAAGGGTATGGGTGAAATGAAAGCAGGCTATCTACTGTAGTGAGCGGGCTTGTCCCGCGCTGGGCTGCGCAGCGGCCCCAAAAAAAACACCGCGTTCTGCCTGGCAAAACGCGGTGTCTGGTTTTAGGACTGCTGCGCAGCCCAGCGCAGGGCAAGCCTGCTCACTACAGGTTCTTTAGAACACCACGCCTTGGCTGCGCAGGTAGTCGTCATAAGTGCCGCTGAAGTCGATCACGCCACTTGGGCTCAGCTCGATGATGCGGGTGGCCAGGGACGATACGAACTCGCGGTCGTGGCTGACGAAGATCAGCGTACCCGGGTAGTTCTCCAGCGCCAGGTTCAACGCCTCGATGGATTCCATGTCCAAGTGGTTGGTCGGTTCGTCCATGATCAGCACGTTCGGCTTTTGCAGGATCAGCTTGCCGAACAGCATGCGGCCTTGCTCGCCGCCGGAGATGACCTTGACCGACTTGAGGATCTCGTCGTTGGAGAACAGCATGCGGCCCAGCGTGCCACGGATCACTTGCTCGCCCTGGGTCCACTGGCCCATCCAGTCGAACAGGCTCATGTCGTCTTCGAAGTCGGAGGCGTGGTCCTGGGCGTAGTAGCCCAGTTCGGCGGCGTCGGTCCACTTGATGCTACCGGCATCCGGCGTCAGTTCGTTGACCAGGGTGCGCAGCAGGGTGGTCTTGCCGATACCGTTCGGGCCGATGATCGCCACGCGCTCGCCGGCTTCGACCTGGAAGCTGAAGTCCTTGAACAACGGCTTGCCGTCAAAGCCCTTGGCCATGCGATCGACGATGACCGCCTGGCGGTGCAGCTTCTTGGTCTGTTCGAAACGGATGAACGGGCTCACGCGGCTCGAAGGCTTGACCTCGGCCAGCTGGATCTTGTCGATCGCCTTGGCACGGGAAGTGGCCTGCTTGGCTTTCGAGGCGTTGGCCGAGAAGCGGCTGACGAAGGATTGCAGTTCGGAGATCTGCGCTTTCTTCTTGGCGTTGTCCGACAGCAATTGCTCGCGGGACTGGGTCGCCACGGTCATGTACTCGTCGTAGTTGCCCGGGAACAGGCGCAGCTCGCCGTAGTCCAGGTCAGCCATGTGGGTGCACACGCTGTTCAGGAAGTGACGGTCGTGAGAGATGATGATCATCAGGCTGGAGCGCTGGGTCAGGATGTTTTCCAGCCAGCGGATGGTGTTGATGTCCAGGTGGTTGGTCGGTTCGTCGAGCAGCAGCACTTCAGGGTCGGAGAACAGCGCCTGGGCCAGCAATACGCGCAGCTTCCAGCCGGGGGACACTTCGCTCATCGGGCCGAAGTGTTGTTCCAGGGGAATGCCCAGGCCCAGCAGCAGCTCACCGGCGCGGGATTCGGCGGTGTAGCCGTCCATTTCGGCGAATTCGGTTTCCAGCTCGGCCACGGCCATGCCGTCGTCTTCGCTCATTTCCGGCAGCGAGTAGATGCGGTCGCGCTCGGCCTTGACCTTCCACAGTTCTTCGTGACCCATGATCACGGTGTCGAGCACGGTGAATTCTTCGTAGGCGAACTGGTCCTGGCGCAGTTTACCCAGGCGTACGTTCGGCTCCAGCATGACCTGGCCACCGGACGGATCAAGGTCGCCGCCGAGGATTTTCATGAAGGTCGACTTGCCGCAACCATTGGCACCGATCAAACCATACCGGTTGCCGGCGCCGAACTTGACCGAGACGTTCTCGAAGAGCGGCTTGGCGCCGAACTGCATGGTGATGTTAGCTGTGGAGATCAATTACTTTACCTATCAATGGGTTGCGAGCGTGGCGGCAGGAGCCTTCAGGCATGCGTCAACAGCGACATCAAGGCGCGAAACCCGGTCGCTGAGCAGAAAATTTTGGATGTGTGTTGGAATTTGGCGCGCATTGTCGCATATGTCAGGCGACAGTTGTATGTCGAGCGAAGGAAGGTTTCGCCAAGGTCTCCGGCATCGCCAGCCATAACAGCGCCAGGGCCAGCGCCGCAACGCCGGCCAGGGTCAGGAAGGCCGCGTTGTATCCCGCCTGTTGCACCACGAAACCGGCCAGGCTGTTGCTCAACGCCGCGCCCAGGCCAAACACGGTGGAGAGGGCGCCCAGGCTGACGTTGAAGCGGCCGGTGCCTTGGGTCAGGTCCTTGACGATCACCGGGAACAGCGCACCGAAGAGGCCTGCGCCGACGCCATCGAGCAGTTGCACGGCCACCAGCCAGTACGGTTCGCTGGACAGGGTATAGAGCACGCCGCGCAGCGGCAGGATGATGAAGCCCGCCAGCAGCAAGGGTTTGCGCCCCCAGGTGTCGGCCTTGAGCCCGACCAGCCAGGCCATGGGCACCATCACCAACTGCGCGGCGACGATGCAGGCGGACGTCAGCGGCGTCGCCATCTGCAGGTTGATCTGCGCCAGCTTCTGGCTGACCAGCGGCAACATGGCGGCATTGGCCAGGTGGAACAAGGCGCAGCAGATGGCAAACAACAACAGGGGACGGTTTGCCAGTAACACGCCGATGCCGGAAGGTTGTTCATGGTCGGTGTGATGCGCCGGGTCGAAGCCTCGGGCCACGTCATGGTCGATGGCGTGCGCCGACACACAACTGATCGCGACGATACTGGCCAGCGCCATGAACGCCATCAGGTAGAACACCACCACGGGACCGAACAGGTAAGCCAGGCCGCCGGCCAACAGCGCCGCCACGGCGTTGCCGGCATGGTTGAAGGTTTCGTTGCGCCCGGTCCGGCGGGTGAAGGCGCGTGGGCCGGTAATGCCCAGGGAGATCGCACTGATCGCCGGCGCGAACACAGACGCGGCGACGGCGCTGGCGGCCTGGGTCAACGCCACCAGGCTGAACGAACTGACGAAGGGCAGCAACAAGCAACTGCCGGTTACTGCCATGGCGGCCAGCGCAATCACCGCGCGCTTGCTGCGCGTGCGGTCGATCAGCGCGCCCGCCGGCCCCTGGGTCAGCAACGCGGCGATACCCGCCAGGGTCATGACCACGCCGATACTCGCCGGGTCCCATTGGTGCACGGCCAGCAGGTAGATGGCGAGGTAGGGGCCGAGGCCGTCGCGCACATCCGCCAGGAAGAAATTCAAGCTGTCCAACGACAACGCGTTACGCAGGTCGGAGTGTCTGGCCACGGCGAGCTCTTCAGAAAGCAGCGTTCAGGGGCTGAACACTCAGTGCGTTAATGACCCGCACGCTCTGGATTAAGTTTCCCGCGCGCCATGGGGTTTTAATCGGCGGGCACTTGGCTTATTTTCTGATCCCCGCTTTATTGAATATCCGGAGACGCAATGGACATGCCCTCAGCCCGACAGGCGATTGCCAGCAACAAGGACGCCTGGGACCAATCCGCCCACCTGCACACCGCCACCGACACCTGGCACGCACTGCGCAACAGCGTGAGTGATCCTGGTTTTTCATGCCTGGATCCGACCCTTACCGGCTTGCTGCAAGCCATCGGCGTGGCCGGCAAGGACGTGGTGCAACTGTGTTGCAACAATGGCCGTGAAACCCTCTCGCTGTTCGGCCTGGGCGCGCGAACTGCGGTGGGTGTGGACCAATCCCAGGGATTTCTTGAGCAGGCCCGTGAACTGGCCGCGCTTTCGCCTCACGATGCGCAGTTCATCGAAAGTGATATCCACCCATTGCCGCCGGATTTGCACGAACGCTTCGATATCGCCTTGGTGACCATCGGCGTGCTGGGTTGGATGCCGGATGTGGCCCAGTTCATGCGTCATGTTGCGAGCACCTTGAAACCCGGCGGTACGCTGGTGATATACGAAACCCACCCGTTCCTGGAAGTGTTCGATCCTCGCGCGCCAGACCCGTTCCTGCCGGCCAGCTCGTACTTTCAGCGCGAGCCCTTCGTGCTGCAAGAGTCGATTGTCTACGAAGGCGAGGGCGAAGTAGCCGGTCCCACTTCCTATTGGTACGTGCACACCCTGGGTGAGGTGATAAATGCCGCCATCGGCGCGCAGTTGCAGATCAGCCACCTGCAGGAATATCCCCATTCCAACCGCGAGGAGCTGTACGACCGCTACGAGCACCAGCCTGCGCAACTGCCGATGTGTTTCACGTTGACCGCCACCAAGCGCCCTGATTGAGACGGCTTTTTTTCAGGCAAAAAAAAGCCCGCGAGGAGAGGCGGGCTAAGGGATCCACTGGAGTAGGTAGGCTTCACCCTATAGAGCCGAAAGTGAAGGCTTTGTGAAAATACTGTCGCAAGTTCGGATGGCGCGCCGATCAGCTGCGACGCACAAAGGAGCGCATTGTTTGACCTGGGCCAGTGCTGAATGCGAGCGGCCGGGGCATACCTTCATCGGCGGCAATGAACACGAACGCGTCGCCATCGAGGCGATAACTGGCGGGCAAGTGCTTGCCGGCATCATCGCCCATAGTGTCGACCCAGGTAATGCGCTTGGGCACGGCGCTGCTGTCCAGGTAAAACCGGCCGGCGAGCAACACCTCGCCATTGATGGTCTTCACTTCGAAGCGGTCGCCGGTAATAGTCGTGATTGCGCCAGGGGCACTGTGGGCATCGACCGGATTGAGCACGCCGCTGTCCTCAAGTGAGGTTTGCTCCCAGGCGCCTTGCAGGGCTTGAACATCGGGGTCTGAATTGGATGACATACAAATTCCTTTTTGGTTGACGGTCATTGCGGCTTCAGGTGTAGGCTGTTTTCCACTTACTGTGCAATTTTCCTTTAATTACAAACGATTGATGCTATTTTGCATGATCTGGGGAAACGTTTTGTAACGGCCTCTGGATGCGCTGATTATCGGGTGGAAATGAACCCGTGTCATTTAATCAAGCGTGCTGTCGGTTTGGGTGGTTCTTCTACCGAATGTCCTGTGCGCGGAACGTTTCCCCTGTTTATTCGGTCGTTATTGTTGTGTTTGCTTTTTAAACGTTGGTTATCAACTCATCAGGGTGTATGAACTTTGAGTAACGCTCCTCAGCCTCGTCAATCGTTACCTTCGGATGAAATCGATCTTTTTGAACTGTTTGGCGCCGTCTGGAAGCAAAAAAAACTGGTCTTGGGTTGTACACTCCTGGCTGGCCTTCTGGGAGTCGGCTATGCGTATCTTGCGCCCAGGGTTTATCAGGTCAGCAGCGTGCTGCGGCCTGCGGCAATCAATGAACTGGACGCTCTCAACCGCTCCGAAGTCTACAAGTTGCCGCCCGCTGACGCGTTGACCAAAGTGGCTGCGCAGTTGGACTCATACGAGACCCGATTGGGCTTCTTCAGGGCCAACCCCGCATTGTTCGAGGCCTTCCAACAGCCTGGGCGCAGCCTGGAACAGAGTTTTGAGGCGTTCAACAACGACGCCGTTCGCCTGTCACTTCCCGACCCCAAGAACCCCGATGCGCTCAACAACTACATCCGCCTGGAAATGCAATACCCCAGTGGTGCTGACGGGGTGGCAATTCTCAATGGGTTTGTGGCATACGCTATCGCGCAGCAACGCAATCAGGTAGGGGCGGATCTCAAGGTCATCGTCAATAACCGCCTCAACGAGCTCAAAGGCAAGATCGATGCGGCGCGCGCCAACTATGAAACCGGCAAGGAATCGAAAATCGCCAGGTTGTTGGAGGCGGACAAAGTCAAGCGTGCCCAATTGCAAGACGAACTCGGCGCCTTGCGTCTGCAGATGAAAACGCAACGCACCAGTCGCCTGGCCGAACTGGACGAGGCCATCGCCATTGCCAGGTCCATCGGCATCAAACATCCCACCACGCCTTCTGCAATGGGGGCTGAGGCTAGCCCGGGCGGCGGCCAGGTGATGCGTACTGAAGTGACCAACCAGGCGATCCCGTTGTACTTCATGGGTACCCAGGCGCTGGAAGCCGAGCGGGCTGCGCTGGCGCGACGTACCAATGATGACTTCTCCAACACTCGCATTGCTGAGATTGGCAAGGAGTTGCGCATGCTTGACGCCAATCGCGAGGTGGAAGTACTCAAGAGTCGCAAGAGCGAAGACATGTTCTTGCAAGACGTTGAGCCCCTCTGGGCGGAGCAAGCGCGGCTGCGCAGCCTTAATATCGACATGAGTGCCTTGAAACTTGTGACCGTCGACAGGCAGGCACAGGAACCGTCGAGCCCGATCAAGCCGAAGAAAGCCTTGGTCATCGCCGTGAGCCTGGTGGTGGGGCTGATGCTGGGGGTATTGATGGCGTTAATCTGGCATTTCGTGCAAGTGCGGCGCCAAACCGTGCCGACGTCCACGCTGGATGAGCGTCGGTTGCCACCCCGATAAGCCTTTTTGTAGTGAGCGGGCTTGTCCCGCGCTGGGCTGCGAAGCCGCCCCAATAAGGACCCCGTAGTGTTCCAGATGAAACCAGATCGTCTGGTTTGGGGCGGCTTCGCCGCCCAGCGCGGGGCAAGCCCGCTCACTACAGGGATTTGTCAGCTTTGAAAGTTGTGTAGATACCCATGCCCCGATAAGAGCGGCCCAACCCAGACCTGTAGTGAACGGCTAAGCCCCTTCACTACCGCGTACCCTCCGAGCGGCATTAGGATTTTTTGCCCGGCGAACACACGTACAAGACAGCTTTTCACAATTCTTGGTTAACTTTTGGTTACAACTTGTGGCTAAATAACTGCACATGGCCACGCGCCGGGTTGTCACTCAGCCGGCCGTGCCGATTGTGTGAATTGTGATTTCAGGTGCTGCTATTCAAACCTGTGCCGTTGTGGGCACGCAGGAGCAGCCTGCTTTCTTCTGACGTGTGACGACATCTCTTGAAGCTCATCATCGTTGTTCTCTACCTTGCCTCGATTACGTATGTGCACCTGCGTGGCCGAGTGCGGCACCCGCTGGGCCGCCAACTCAGTGATCATTCGACCTTCCTCGCGCCGATCAACTGTTTTCTCTACCTGTTCTCCAAACTGCCGAGTCGACCTTATCTATCGCCCAGCGACTTCCCGGACCTGAGCCCGCTCCAGGCGCATTGGGAAGAGATCCGCCTGGAAGGCCAGAACCTGATGCGTGCCGGCGAGATCAAGCGTTCGGAGCAATACAACGACGTAGGGTTCAACTCGTTCTTCAAGTCCGGTTGGAAGCGTTTCTATCTGAAATGGTATGGCGACAGCCACCCATCAGCGATGAAGCTGTGCCCGCGCACCACTGAGCTGGTCCAGCGTATCGGTTCGATCAAGGCCGCGATGTTCGCCGAGCTGCCGCCGGGCGCCAGGCTGGTGCGCCATCGTGATCCCTATGCAGGCTCGTACCGCTATCACCTGGGCCTGGACACACCCAACGACCCTGGCTGCTACATCAATGTGGATGGTGAGAGCTACTACTGGCGCGATGGCGAACCGGTGATGTTCGACGAGACCTACATCCACTACGCCGAGAACACCACGCAGCACAACCGTATCATCCTGTTTTGTGATATCGAGCGCCCGATGAAGTACCGCTGGGCGGCCGCGTTCAATCGCTGGTTCAGCCGTACCGTGATGGCAGCGGCCGGTTCGCCCAACGATGCCGGCGACAAGACTGGCGGGCTCAACCGCGCTTTCACGCGCTTGTACAAAATCCGTTTGCGCGGCAAAGCGCTCAAAAAGCGCAACCGCACCCGTTATTACCTGGAACAATGGGCCGTCTTCGCCGGGTTGCTGGCGATCTTCCTACTGATCTGAGCCTCAGCCAAGGTGCCGTTTACTCAGGCGGTTGAGCGCCCAGCTTGTCCCACATCTTCCGGCTGATCCTTTGGCGGTTGGCATACCCGGCCCAGGGATCAGCCTTCAACCCATTCAAACGCTCGTGCAGGTTGGCGACGGTCCACTGCTGGGCACCGCTCAGCCCTTTGAGTTCCTCGCGACTGACCGGCACCGACACCGGCAATCCCGGGCGTGCGCGCACCGAGTACGCCGCTACGGTGCTGGCGCCCCTTGCATTGCGCAGGTAGTCGATAAAGATCTTGCCGACTCGGTTTTTCGGCCCCGACGTGGCGGTAAAGCGCTCGGGCAGTCGCTCGGCCATGAACTGGGAGACGGCCTTGGCGAAGGCCTTGACCGTGTCCCAATGATCTCGGCGCGCCAAGGGCACGACCAGGTGCAGGCCTTTGCCGCCGCTGGTTTTGACGAACGTCTGCAGCCCCAGTTCGTCCAGCACCGACAGGGTCAGTTGCGCCGCTTCCACCATGGCTTCCCAGGGCAATGCCGGGTCCGGGTCGAGGTCCAGCACAAACAGGTCCGGGGTTTCGATTTTGTCGGTGGTGGCGCCCCAAGTGTGGAATTCCACGGTGCCCATCTGCACGGCGCCGATCAACGCACGGGGGCTGTCGATTTCCATCAGGCGCGCATGGCCGGGATCAAGCGCCGGGTCCAGTTGTTTAATGTTTGGAATGGCCAGGCGTTCCGAGTGCTTCTGGAAGAATTGCTCGCCTTCGATGCCTTCCGGCGCCCTGAGCAGTGCAACGGGGCGATGCACCAGGAAGGGCAGGAGCCATTGGCTGATGCTGTCGTAGAACTGCGCCAGTTGCTGTTTCTGCGTGCCGCTTTGCGGGTCGATCACGCGGTCCGGATGAGTGATCTTCACATCGGCGTTGGGTGGCTTGGCTGCTTTCATGGATTTGGCCGTTCGCGGTTGCTCATGGATGATCTGCGCGGCCGGTTTGTCGGTGCGCAGCGCGACAAACGCCGCCTGGCGGATGACACCTTCGCGGGTCCACTCGGCGAATTGCACTTCGCCCACCAACGTCGGTTCCACCCAATGCACGCCACGCGCCTGGGCGCTGGTCAGCTGCGTCGCCAGGGGCGAAGCCTTGCGTTCAAGTGGCGTGAGCAGCGCGTAGATCGACGTCAGCGCCGCGTGATCGAAACCGGTGCCCACGCGCCCGGCGTACACCAGCCCGGAATCATCATTCACCGCCAGCAACAGCGCGCCGAAACCACTGCGCGAACCCTTCGGCCGGGTGTAGCCGACGATCACGAACTCCTGGCGCAAGCGGCACTTGAGCTTGACCCAATCGGCACTGCGGCTGGACACGTACGGACTGCCCAGGCGTTTGCCGATCACGCCCTCCAGGGCCAGGTCGAAGGCGCTTTCTATAATGTCCCGGTGGTGGGCGGTAAAGGCTTCGGAGAAGCGCAGCAATTTGTTTTTGTTGGTGCCCAAGGCAGCCTTGAGCGCGGCGCGCCGCGTCTCGACAGGCGCCTGGCGTTGGTCCTGGCCATTGAGGAACGGTGCATCGAACAGGTAGTAGACGATGTCCAGGCTGCGCCCGATATCAAACGCATTTTGCAGCGCCTGGAAGTCCGGCAGCCCGTCGCCGTTGAGGCTGACAACCTCGCCGTCGAGCCAGCTGTCCTTGAGCTTGAGGGCCTGCAAGGCCTTGGTTTGACGCGGCAGGCGTTCGGTCCAATCGTGGCCGTTGCGCGTAAACAGGCGCACCTCGCCGTCGCGAATGCGCGCGAGCATGCGGTAACCGTCGTATTTGACCTCATATTGCCAGGCGCCTTCCGGTGCGCGGTCAACCAGCGTGGCCAATTGCGGGGTGAATTGCTCGGGCAGGGTAGCCGCGTTTTTCCGGGCTTTGGCCCGGGGTCTGGGCTTGCTGGCCTGGGCACTCTGGTCATCGAGTTTTGGCATGACTTATGAGGCCTTGTTGGATTTCTTCGCGGCGGGCTTTTTGCTCGGTTTTCCCGCCAGGCTGCGCTTGAGCAATTCCGTCAGGTCGATCACATCGGCCGACTTGCGCTCCTCAGTGTCATTGCCGGTTTCAACGTCCTCGATCTTGCCGGCCTTGGCCTTCCTGGCCACCAGCGCCATGATTTTTTCCTGGAAGCTGTCACGGTATTCGTCGGGCTGCCAGTCGGCGCTCATGTCTTCCACCAGGCGCTTGGCCATGTCCAACTCACCTTTGGCCAGGCTGGGCTTGGTCACGTCGTCGCCCAGTTCCAGTTCGTCCAGACTGCGCACTTCGGCCGGCCAGCGCAGCATCACCAGGATCAGCGCCGATTCCAGGGGCATCAATGCCGCCAGGTGCTGCTTGGTGTGCAGCACTACGTTGGCCAGCGCGACCTTGTCGGTTTTCTTGAGGGTTTCTCTTAGCAACGCGTAGACCTTACCGCCGCGTTTATCCGGAGCCAGAAAGTAGGGCGTATCGATGTTCTGCAACGGGATCTGATCGCTGGCGACGAACCCGATGATTTCGATGGTCTGGGTCGACTTGGGGTGAGCCGCGCGAATTTCCTCCTCGCTGATCACCACATAGCGGCCTTTTTCGAAGGCCACGCCTTTGACGATGTTTTCCTTGGTGATCTCCTTGCCGGTGGTCTTGTTGATGCGCTTGTAGCCCACCGGGTCCATGCTGCGCTTGTCCAGCCAGTCGAAGTCGACACCTTGGGAGGAGGTGGCCGAAACCAGCGATACCGGGATATGCACCAAGCCAAAACTGATGGCGCCTTTCCAGATTGCTCGAGGCATATGTGCGATTCCTTGAGTAGGGGCTGTGTTCTGGTGACTCGGACGTTGCGGGAAAAGTTTCGCCGGGCAGATGCGCGGACAGATCGTGTTACACCTGATGAGAAACTATTTAGTGTCGCAAGCCGAACCCAGGGCGTAGCGTGTTATCGAAAGCACGTACTCCTCGCCCCAGAGAGACTTTGTCATGAACAGTTGCAGGCGTCACATTGCAGCGCTGCTGTTGGGCCTGGCCCTGGTGCCGGTGGCAGGGGCACAGAACCTGCCCGGCAACACCAGCAACAATGCCAACAATGGCCCGATTCACCGGGCCAACCCCAACAGCATGCAGGGCACCCAGCCCAACGCGCCGGCCATTCGCGGGATCCAGACCGGGCCGACCACACCCAGGCCGACCCTGGAGAACCGCGGCATCGGCAACGGTTACCCCCAGCGGGATACCGCACCCAGCCGTCCGGCCCCCCAACCCAGAACCCCCACCTATGACGCCAGCGGCAATCGCCGGTAAGGACCCAGCCTTATGTTCCTACGCAAAACCCTGCTAGCCGCCCTGTGTGCAACCACACTGCTGCCGATGACCGCCGCTTTCGCCGCTGACGCCCAGCAGTTCCCCAGCGAACAAGGCAGCATTACCGCCACCCCGATTGCCAAAGGCCTGGACCATCCATGGGCGGTGGCCTTTCTGCCGGACAAGCAAGGCTTCCTGGTCACCGAGCGACCCGGCCACCTGCGCTTCGTCAGCCCGGACGGCAAGCTTTCTGCCCCGCTGACAGGCGTGCCCGAGGTGTGGGCCAAAGGGCAGGGTGGCTTGCTGGATGTGGTGCTGTCGCCCGACTTCAAACAGGACCGCATGGTCTACCTTTCCTACGCTGAAGGTGGCGGCAAGGGCGGTACGGCCGGCACTGCCGTAGGCCGTGGTCGCTTGGCGGCTGACTTCAGTGGCTTGAGCGATTTCCAAGTGATCCTGCGCCAGGAGCCGAAGCTGTCCACCGGCAATCACTTCGGCTCGCGCCTGGCCTTCGACCGCGATGGTTACCTGTTCGTGAGCCTGGGAGAAAACAACGACCGCCCGACAGCCCAGGACCTGGACAAATTGCAAGGCAAGGTCGTGCGCATCTACCCGGACGGCCGCGTCCCGGATGATAACCCCTTCGTCGGCCAGCCCGGCGTGCGCCCGGAGATCTGGTCCTACGGCCAGCGCAATCCCCAGGGGCTGGCGTTGAACCCCTGGAGCGGCACGGTCTGGGAAAACGAGCACGGCCCGCGCGGCGGTGATGAGGTCAACATCATCGAGCGCGGCAAGAACTACGGCTGGCCATTGGCAACCCACGGCATCAACTATTCGCTGACACCGATTCCCGAAGCGCAGGGCAAGACAGTGGCAGGCACGGTGCAGCCCCATCATGTCTGGGAGAAATCACCGGGTATCAGCGGCATGGCGTTCTACGATGCGGATCGCTTCAAGCCCTGGCAGCACAACGTGTTTATCGGCGCGCTGGTCAGCCAGGAGTTGATTCGGCTGCAGTTTGACGGCGACAAGGTAGTCCACGAAGAGCGTTTGCTGGGCGGCTTGAACGCGCGGATCCGCGATGTACGCCAGGGGCCGGATGGCTTTTTGTACGTGCTGACGGATGAGGATAACGGTGTGTTGTATCGGGTGGGCCTGAATCAGGATTGATGACGCGGTGCGGCTAAACCGGCGTCCTGCCGGTTTACCCCTCAAATCGATATCGAATTGCGGCCAGCGTGGTTGACGGGGCGCCTCAGATCAAGATTCAAAATGTGGGAGCTGTCGAGCCCCAGCGAGGCTGCGAAGGCGGCGGCACTGCTGGCATTTTTTCGCCTGACCCACCGTTTTCGCAGCCTCGCTAAAGCTCGACAGCTCCCATAGGGAGATTTGTCAGCCTCTGAAAGTTGTGTAGATACCTCAGCTGTGTCCTGCCCACAATCGTTGGCGCCCGTCCCTCATCATGACGGGCGCCGCAATGGTGCCGGTCAGCGATTGAACCGCTCAACCAACGCATATTGGGTGGCCGCGGTATTGGTCAGTTCCTTGCTCAGGTCGGTGGATTGATGGGCCTGTATCGAGGTCTGGTCGGCCAGTTCGGCAATGGTGGTGATGTTGCGGCTGATCTCCTCGGCGACGGCGCTCTGTTCTTCGGTGGCGGCGGCGATCTGGGTGGTCATGTCGGTGATGTGCGACACGGCCTCGCTGATGCCCACCAGCGCCTGGTCGGCTTCCAGTACCCAGGCCACGCCTTCCTGGGCTTGGCGCTGGCCGTTTTGCATGCTGTGCACGGCGTTGTTGGACGACGTTTGCAGTTGGGTGATCAGCCCATGGATCTGAGTGGTGGATTGCGAGGTACGCTGGGCCAGTTGGCGCACTTCGTCCGCCACCACCGCAAAGCCCCGGCCTTGTTCGCCGGCACGCGCGGCTTCAATCGCGGCGTTAAGCGCGAGCAGGTTGGTCTGGTCGGCAATGCCTTTGATTACATCCACTACGCTGCCGATTTCGTCGCTGTCCTTGGCCAATTGCGCCACGGTGGCGCCGGTCTCGCCCACCACGGCGGACAGGCGCTCGATGGCTTCACGCGTATCGCGCGCCACTTCACGGCCACGGCTGGTCAGCACGTTGGCTTGCTGGGTGGCATCGGCCGTGCGTTGCACGTGGCTGGCGACTTCCTGGGTGGTCGCGGCCATCTGGTTGACGGCGGCCGAGACTTGTTCGGTTTCGACGCGCTGGCGGTCCAGGCCCTTGGAGCTGGCGGTGGCCAGCGTGTCGGACTGCGCGGCCAGGGCGCTGAGTTGTTCGGCACTGTCCTGCAAGCGGGTGAGGCAGGTTTTCAGGCGCGAGGTCTGGCTGAGAAAGGCGGTTTCCAGGCGTCCCTGGGGGCCGCGGGCGTCGCTGTACATTTGCGCGATCAATGCATCCGACGTCGACGGCTCGACACCCTGCAACAAGCGCAAGGTACTGCCTTGACGCCAGTGCGAGCAGAGCAGACCCACCGGCAGCGCCACCGCGACGGCCACGGCAATGGCCACCGGTGCACTGAGGAACAGCCCGGCGAGGCTGCCGGCCAGCCCGGTGGCCGCATAGGGCACGCAGCTCATGACGGCCGGCAGCCAGGCATCCTGGCGCGGCACGCCCGGCTTGCCCTGGCTGATGCGGCGGTACAGCGCCTGGGCACGGCGAACTTCATCGGCGCTGGGCTTGACCCGCACTGATTCGAAGCCCACCACGCTGCTGCCTTCGTAGATCGGCGTGACGTAGGCGTTGACCCAATAGTGGTCGCCATTTTTCGAACGGTTCTTGACGATGCCCATCCACGGCAGGCCCTGCTTGAGCGCACTCCACATGTGCGCAAACACCGCCGGCGGCACATCGGGATGGCGCACGATGTTCTGCGGAGCACCGATCAGGTCGTCGCGTTCAAAACCGCTGATATCGACAAAGGCATCGTTGCAATAGGTGATGTTGCCTCGGACATCCGTGGCGGAAATCAGTTTTTGCTGAGGCGCGAGGGAAATCTCGCGCTGTGTTACGGGCTGGTTGTTGCGCATTCGACGGCTCCCTGAATTACCTGAAGGTCATCGGCACCACCTGGGATAAGTTGATGACTGATTGTCGGACGGTATTCAGGGAGCGACGCATGGGCTCAAGGACGCGAAGCAATCTCATCCAGGTGCTGCAACATATCCAGCGGGTCTTCGTAGACGCGCAGCGCACCGGCGCGCTCAAGCTCACCGATGTCATAGCCGCCGGACAGCAAGCCAATGCCGGTGGCTTTTGCGCGACGCGCGGCGAGCATGTCCCAGACCGCGTCGCCGATCACCAGGCACTCGTCGATCGGCACCTGCATGCGCTCGGCGGCGGCGAGGAACAGGTCCGGGTCAGGCTTGCCGTACTTCACATCGTCACGGGTAATGATGTTGACCTGCTCAATGTCCAGTTGCAGCGCCTTGAGGTTGATCTTCGCGGTATCGACACCGCCGCTGGTGGCGATGCACCAGTTGAGGCCGGCCTCGCTGAGGGTCTCGAGCAGCTGCAGCGCACCGGGCAGCGCAATGATCTGGCCCTGCAAGCGTGCGTAGGCCTCGGCATGCAAGTCTTCGAGACGCCGGGCCTGCGGCTCGCTGATGTCCAGCCCGGTTTCACGGGACAAGGACTTCAACATCAGGCCGCCGCTCATGCCGATCCTGCGGTGAACGCGCCACATCGCCAAGGGGATGCGTTCGGCGTCCAGCGCTTCTTTCCAGGCGGCGACGTTTTGATAGACGCTGTCGGTCAGGGTGCCGTCGAGGTCGAAGATAAATGAAGTGTGCGGTCGCATGGGGCTGTTCTCCAATCAAAACGGGGTGATGGGATATCAGCTTGAGTGACATCACGTGGCTTGGAGTGCGCTGCGGTGTTGGGGTTCGATTTTTCGCGCAGTGCTGCGCGTAGTGCAAAAGCCTGAACTTTGCGCGCAAACCCCTCATAATGGCGGCCATTTTTGTCTAGCCGTTATTCTGGTGTGCCCCCATGGAAATCAAGGTCAACTTTCTCGACAACCTCCGGCTCGAAGCCAAGTTCGATGACTTCACGGTGATTGCCGACCAGCCCATTCGCTACAAAGGCGATGGCTCGGCACCGGGACCTTTCGATTACTTCCTGGCGTCGTCGGCGTTGTGTGCGGCGTACTTCGTCAAGCTCTACTGCAGCACGCGCAACATTCCCACGGACAATATCCGCCTGTCGCAGAACAACATCGTCGACCCGGAAAACCGTTACAACCAGATCTTCAAGATCCAGGTGGAGTTGCCGGCGGACATCAGCGACAAGGATCGCCAGGGCATCCTGCGTTCCATCGACCGCTGTACCGTGAAGAAAGTGGTGCAGGCCGGGCCTGAGTTCGTGATCGAAGAAGTCGACAACCTCGACGCCGATGCCCAGGCACTGTTGATGCCGGCTGCTGCCGGCGCGACGCCTACCTACATCGCCGGCAAGGACCTGCCGCTGGAACAGACCATTGCCAACATGTCGGCGATCCTGGCCGGCCTGGGCATGAAGATCGAAATCGCCTCGTGGCGCAACATCGTGCCCAACGTGTGGTCGTTGCACATCCGCGACGCGCATTCACCGATGTGCTTCACCAACGGCAAGGGCGCGACCAAGGAGGGCGCCCTGGCGTCGGCACTGGGCGAGTTTATCGAGCGGCTCAACTGCAACTTCTTCTATAACGATCAGTTCTGGGGTGAGGAGTTGGCCAATGCGCCGTTCGTGCATTACCCGGACGAGCGCTGGTTCCAGCCAGGCCCCAATGATGAGCTGCCCAGCGAAATCCTCGACGCGTACTGCCTGAAGATCTACAACCGCGAAGGTGAACTGCGCGGCTCGCACTTGTTCGACACCAATTCCGGCAACGAAGCGCGCGGCATCGTCTCGCTGCCGTTCGTGCGCCAATCGGACGGCGAGGTGGTGTACTTCCCGTCCAACCTGATCGAAAACCTCTACCTCAGCAACGGCATGAGCGCCGGCAATACCTTGGCCGAAGCCCAGGTGCAGTGCCTGTCGGAGATCTTCGAGCGCGCAGTGAAGCGTGAAATCATCGAAGGTGAGTTCGCCTTGCCGGACGTGCCGGCCGAGGTGCTGGCCAAGTACCCGGGGATTCTCGCCGGTATCCAGGGCCTGGAAGCCCAGGGTTTCCCGGTGCTGGTCAAGGATGCATCCCTGGGCGGCGAGTTCCCGGTGATGTGCGTGACCTTGATGAACCCGCGCACTGGCGGCGTGTTCGCCTCCTTCGGCGCGCACCCAAGCCTGGAAGTGGCGCTGGAGCGCAGCCTTACCGAACTGCTGCAAGGCCGCAGTTTCGAAGGCTTGAACGACCTGCCGCAGCCAACCTTCGAAGGCCAGGCGGTGACCGAGCCGAACAACTTCGTCGAGCACTTCATCGACTCCAGCGGCGTGGTGTCGTGGCGCTTCTTCAGTGCCCAGTCGGACTATGAGTTCGTCGAGTGGGATTTTTCGGGCGAAGGCGAAGACTCCAATGCCCAGGAAGCCGCCACCCTGTTCGGCATTCTCGAAGGCATGGGTAAAGAATCCTATATGGCGGTGTACGAGCATCTGGGTGCCACCGCGTGCCGGATCCTGGTGCCGGACTACTCGGAGATCTACCCGGTGGATGACCTGATCTGGGACAACACCAACAAGGCGCTGTTTTTCCGCGCCGACATCCTCAACCTGCACAGCCTGGATGACGCCGAGTTGCACGCGCTGGTCGAGCGCCTGATCGAAAGCGAGCTGGACGACTACACCGACATCACCACCTTGATCGGCATCGAGTTCGACGACAACACCGTCTGGGGCCAGCTCACCATCCTGGAGTTGAAGCTGCTGATCTTCCTGGCCTTGAAGCAATACGAAGAGGCTAAGGAATGCGTGGAAATGTTCTTGCAGTACAACGACAACACCGCCGACCGCGGCCTGTTCTACCAGGCGATGAATGCGGTGCTGGAGATGGAACTGGACGACGACCTGGACCTGGCGGACTACGAAGCCAATTTCCGGCGCATGTTTGGTAACGAGCGCATGGACGCGGTGATTGGTTCGGTCAACGGCAGTGTGCGTTTTCATGGCTTGACGCCGACCAGCTTGAAACTGGAAGGACTGGAGCGGCATCAGCGCTTGATAGAGAGCTACAAGAAGCTGCACGCGGCGCGCGCCAACCTGGCCTCAAGCTAACGCAAATCCCCTGTGGGAGCGGGCTTGCTCGCGAATGCTGAGTGTCAGTCGACAGATTAATCGACTGACCCACCGCATTCGCGAGCAAGCCCGCTCCCACATTTGGATCTCCGCTGTCTGCGCTGTTTATATATGAGCCAAGGCCTGCGCCAGATCGGCACGCAGATCTTCCACATCCTCAACCCCCACCGACAGCCGCACCAAACCATCCCCAATCCCCAACTGCGCCCGCGTGGCCGCCGGGATGCTTGCGTGGGTCATGATCGCCGGGTGTTCGATCAGGCTTTCCACGCCGCCGAGGCTTTCGGCCAGGGCGAAGAGCTTGACGTTTTCCAGGAAGCGCCTCGCGCCGGCCAGATCGCTGTTCAGGTCGATGGAAATCATCCCGCCAAACCCGTGCATTTGCCTGAGTGCCAGTTCGTGCTGCGGGTGTGTTGCCAACCCTGGGTAGTAAACCCGCGCCACTTGCGGTTGCTGTTCCAGCCAGGTGGCCAGTTGCAGGGCGTTGCTGCAATGGCGCTCCATGCGCAGCGCCAGGGTTTTCACGCCGCGCAGGGTCAGGAAGGCATCGAAAGGGCCGGCGATGGCGCCGACCGAGTTCTGCAGGAAACCCAGGCGTTCCGCCAGTTCGGGGTTGTCGCCGACGATGGCGATGCCGCCGATCACATCGGAGTGGCCGTTGAGGTATTTGGTGGTGGAGTGCACCACCACGTCAAAGCCCAGCTCCAACGGGCGCTGGACCCAGGGGCTGGCGAAGGTGTTGTCGGCGACGCAGAGGATGCCGCGGTCGCGGCAGATGCGCGCGATGGCGCTGAGGTCGGAGAGGCTCAACAGCGGGTTGCTTGGCGTCTCGACCCAGACCATGCGGGTGTCGTCCTGCACGCTGGCTTCAAACGCCGACAGATCACTCAGGTCGACATAGCTGAAGCGGTGCCCGGCGCTGCGTTGGCGCACCTTGTCGAACAGGCGGAAGGTGCCGCCATACAGGTCATTGCCGGACACCACGTGGGCACCGGCATCGAGTAATTCCAGCACCGTCGAAATCGCCGCCAGCCCGGAGGCAAACGCGAACGCCTGGCTGCCGCCTTCCAGATCCGCCACGCAGCGCTCCAGGGCAAAGCGCGTGGGGTTGTGGGAACGCCCGTAGTCGAACCCCTTGTGCACACCGGGGCTGTCTTGCAGGTAGGTGGAGTTGGCGTAGATCGGCGGCATCAGCGCGCCCGTGGTCGGGTCGGGAGATTGACCGGCGTGGATCACACGGGTAGCAAATGCGCTTTTATCGGGCTGGCTCATGCAAGGGACCTCCGTAGATGGTTGAGCAGGTCGACGCGGGTGATCAGGCCGTGGAAGCCCGAGGCGTCGGCGATAATGGCGACCAGGCCGCGATCCAACTCCGCCTGCAGCTCGCCCAGGCTGGCGCTGGGGGGCAGGGTGTGCAGGGTGTCGGTCATGGCGCTGGCGACGATCATGGAAAAATGCGCGGCGTCTTGATGCAGGCCCAGCAGGATGTCGGATTCATCGATCACACCGACCAATCGCTTGCCGTCCACCAGCACCGGCAGCTGTGAGACGTCCGCCAGGCGCATGCGCTGGAACGCGGTGAGCAGCGTGTCGTCGGGGCTCACGCTGATCACGCGGCCGTCTTCGAAGCGCCGCGCGATCAGGTCGCGCAGGTCGCCGTAGTGCTTGTAGCGCAGCAGGCCCGCGTCGTTCATCCATTGGTCGTTGTACACCTTGGACAGGTAGCGCGTGCCGGTATCGCAGACAAAGGTGACCACGCGTTTGGGCTCGGTCTGTTCGCGGCAATAGCGCAGGGCGGCGGCCAGCAGGGTGCCGGTGGAGGAACCGCCCAGAATGCCCTCGGCCTTGAGCAACTGGCGGGCGTGATCGAAGCTTTCCTCATCGCTGATGGAATAGGCGTGGCGCACGCTGGACAAGTCGGCAATCGACGGGACGAAATCCTCGCCGATGCCTTCCACCGCCCATGAACCGGGCGTTTCCAAGCGGCCGCTGCGGCTGTATTCAGCCATCACCGAGCCGACGGGATCGGCGAGCACCATGGCCAGTTCGGGCTGCACGCGTTTGAAAAAACGGCTCAGGCCTGTGAGCGTGCCGGCCGAGCCGACGCCCACCACGATCGCGTCCAGGTCATGCTGGGTTTGTGCCCAGATTTCCGGCGCGGTGCCGGTCTCATGGGCCAGCGGGTTGGCCGGGTTGTTGAACTGGTCGGCGAAAAACGAACCGGGCGTATCCTTGGCCAGTCGCGTGGCGACATCCTGGTAATACTCGGGATGGCCCTTGCCCACGTCCGAGCGGGTGATATGCACCTCGGCGCCCATGGCCTTGAGGTGCAACACCTTCTCCGTGGACATTTTATCGGGTACCACCAGGACGACGCGGTAGCCCTTGGCCCGGCCGACCAGCGCCAGGCCCAGGCCGGTGTTGCCGGCGGTGGCTTCGATAATCGTGCCGCCGGGGCGCAGGCGGCCGTCGCGTTCGGCGGCGTCGATCATGGCCAGGCCGATGCGGTCCTTGATGGAGCCACCGGGGTTTTGCGATTCCAGCTTGAGAAACAGCGTGCACGGGCCGGTATCGAACCGGCTGACCCGAACCAGCGGTGTGTTGCCGATCAGTTCGAGGACGGCGGGGCGGGGTAGGCTGGGCATGTCGTCACCTGAATACGGATGGGATGGACAGCAAAAAGATAACAGCGTGGGTTCGACGATAGGCCGGGATCGGGCCGGTCGCAACCGGACAGTCCTTTGGTTGTCTGGATTTGGCGCATCAGGCCGCCAAGCGCGGTGTCGCGAAGGTTACATTCAGTAATAAACTATTCACTGACCAAACCCAGGGTTCATTGCTCCGCGCTGCCGGGGGCGACGGACGGTCCTACAGGCAGCCAGATCAGTGGCGACACAGGAGAACCAATAAGGAGTTTTCCCCATGTTACTGCGTAAACTTGACCTGGCGCCCCGATCCGCTTTCTGCTTTGGCTTCTTCTGCGTGCTGATCATCGCGCTGGGCGGTATCGCACTCATGCAGGCTTCCAGTCTGAACGCTTCCGAAAAGTTCGTGGAGACCAACGTCGTGCCCAGCATGTCGCTGTTGGGTCAGATCGACAGGGAGTTCGTCAGCATCAGGGGCAGCAACGCACGCTTGCGTAACCCGATCGAACCGGCGGATCGTAAGGTGCAGTCGCTTGAGGAGGTAAGGAAATCGAGGGCCCATCTGCAGGAACTGCTGTCCCAACTGCAGGCCCTGATCGTGACGCCCATGGGCAAGCAGAACTTCGCCGAGCTGACCCAAACCTATGGCAGTTTTCAGCAGGTACAGGATCAGTACCTGGCGCTTATCACCGCCGGCAATCTGGAGGCGGCGGTCAAATTTTCCAGTGAGACGATGAAACAGTCGGCCGATGCCGTAGAGAGCGGCATCAAGACGATGATCGAACTCAATAACAACAAGGCCAAAAAAGCAGGCGAAGACGCCACACACACCTACAACCAGGCAAAGCTCACGGTCGGTGGATTTATCCTGGTCAGCACGTTGATGGCCATCGTGCTGGCGCTGATGTACACCCGCAGCATTACCCATCCCTTGGGCCGGTCGCTGGCGATCGCCGAGCGCATCGCTGAAAACGACCTCAGCGAAGCCATCGACGTGCAGGGGCATGACGAAGTCGCCAGGCTCATGCAGGCCTTGAAAGCCATGCAACAGGGCCTGCGCAACACCCTGACGCTGATCTCCGATTCGTCCAACCAACTGGCTTCGACCTCCGAGCAGATGCACGCGGTCACCGAGGACGCGAACAAAGGCATACAGCGCCAGAATAACGAAGTCGAAATGGCAGCCACCGCCGTTACCGAGATGAGCGCAGCGGTCGAAGAAGTCGCCAGGAATGCCTCGGCGGCCTCCGAAGCCGCCAATCGCTCCAACAGCGCGGCACTGGCAGGGCGCGCACGGGTGGACGAGACCGTGGCCGCGATCAGCCTGATGGTCGCCAATGTGGAAAACGCTTCCCAGGAAGTGCAGGGGCTGGCGGTCATGGCCACCGACATCAGCAAAGTGCTGGACGTGATCCGCGCCATCGCTGAACAGACCAACCTGCTCGCGCTGAACGCCGCCATCGAAGCCGCCCGCGCAGGCGAGGCGGGCCGAGGGTTCGCCGTGGTGGCCGATGAGGTACGGGCCCTGGCGCATCGTACCCAGCAGTCGACCAGCGAAATCGAGCAAATGATCAGCTCGATTCAAAAAGGCACGGGCGCCGCCGTTTCGGCCATGACCAGCACCAACGCCCAAGCCCAGAAAACCCTGGACACCGCCCAGGGCGCCGGCACCGCGCTGGTGGACATCACCGAATCCATCGACAACATCACCGAGCGCAACGTGCTGATCGCGACCGCGTCGGAAGAGCAGGCTCAGGTCGCCAGGGAGGTCGACCGCAATCTGGTGAGCATCCGCGATCTGTCCAACCAGACCTCCGAAGGCGCGAGCCAGACTGCGATCGCCACGTCTGAACTGACCAACCTGGCCGTCGAGCTGAATCGGATGGTCAAGCAGTTCCGCATGTAAGCCTGACCCGGGCTTTACCCTGAGGGATGCGCGGCGGCGCAGCCCTCATGCACGGCGCGCCGTCAACAACACCGTCGCCGCCGCCGACAACAACCCCGCGCAGCAGCGATTGAACAGCCGCTTGCCACGGGGCTCGGCAAACCAGCGGCGCATATGCAGGCCCATGTAGGCGTACGCGCTGATGGCGACCCATTCCAACAGCAGGAACAACGCGCCCAACAGGGCGAATTGCGCGGCAATCGGCTCGCCAGGTACCACGAATTGCGGCAGGAAGGCGGTGAAGATCAGGATCGCCTTCGGGTTGCCCGCCGCCACCAGAAACTCCTGACGCGCCAACGCCCACACGCCCACCGTGGCGTCAGGCGATTGCTCTTGCGCTTCCGGATTGGCCCGCCACAGCTGGTACGCCAAGTAGAACAAATACGCCGCGCCCAAAATCTTGATCCCGAAGAACAACAACTCCGAGGTTTGCAACACCACCGCCAAGCCCGCCGAGGCGAGGGCGATCATGCCGGCGAAGGCCAGCAGGCGGCCGATACCGGCCAGGCATGAGGTGCGGTAACCGTAGCGGGTGGCGTTGCTGACGGACAACAGATTGTTCGGCCCGGGCGCCATGTTCAGGGCGAAGCAGGCGGGGAGGAAGAGGGCGAGGGTGGCGAGGTCCATGGCGGCTCCGGGTTCGCGTGGGCGGGAGATGCGAGGATAAGGGCAATGGAGGCGGTTGGACAACGTGCGCGTTGGGTCTGCAATGACGCCAACGCGCGCTGATGTGCTTAGCTCTCGCTTGGCGGCGCTTCTTGGGTCGTTGAAACTTCGGCACGTAAACGTTGACCGATAATGTCCATCAGGTCACAGCCGTCACGCAATGGGATTGCCAACAATTGCGCGAAGTCGGAAAGCACGACGGTGTCAGCTTCCAATTCGCTTCGAAAGGCAATATTTTCCAATACCTGAGTCACGGTGCGTATGCGGTAATCCGCCATCGCTTGCAGGACATCGAGTGGGGCTTCTGAGTCAATCAGCAGAGAGGCGGGAATCAGGTCGATTCCAGTGAGGGGGACGTATCTTTCCATTTTGAAACTCCGATAAGTGCAGTGGTTAACCGCCACTCAGTCGTCGCCAAACGATGGGGTGGCAGCTGTACGCAGGTTGGCGAACCGGTATCGGAGAACCCGGCAGACCCGAAGGTCTCCCGCGCACAGCCACCATCAAGGCAGCTTTGCAGGCGTGCAACAGCATCCACAAAAAAGCGCAGTGCTTTTGCATCCGATAGACAGGTCGCCAAACCTGATCGCCATATGGGCGACGGGGCGGACTATAAGCGGCATTGGGTTTGGGGGGCAACTGGAAGGTTGTAAGCGATATGGATAGGAGGGGCGGTGCGACGATTCGACTTGCTCGTTAAGGCGGTGTGTCAGCGGCTAAATCTGTCATTGACCCGCTTTCGCGAGCAAGCCCGCTCCCACAATTTTGACTGAGTTCGACACGCAATACCGGTCGGCCTTACGGCCGCCGGGAGAGCAAGCCGTCTCTCCACAGATCGCTAAAAAGTTGTGTAAATACCCCTGCTGCGATGACACCAACGCGAGCGGACCGCAGAATCGAAGCAGTTTTCAGATTCCGACGCTTTCTGCTCACCAGAACAACATCCTCAATGCCAAAGCGATCACGATTGTATTGAAAACTGACTCCATCCATTGGTCGCCCTTCTTTAGCGCGAACTTCGCGCCGGCATCCGCACCCAATAGCGTGCCAATAACCAGGCAAGCTCCGTACGGCCAGTTAATGATGCCATTTACGCCGAAGATTATAAGTGAGCCCGCCGAGAGGATGAGCCCGCCGACTTTGCGGGTACCCACCGATTCGCTGATGGTTTTTCTGAAGAAGATAATGAATAGATACGTCGAAAGTTTGGCTTGTCCACCGAATAACCCGCCGATCATTCCTACCGGAATGAAGAGGATATAGCCAAACAGACGCCTGATCGCTGAGGAAGGTGTTTCGCTGGCAGAAGGTTTTCTTATCAGGGACAGTGCGACGAGCAGCAATGTCAGCGCGCCAATGACTTTGTGCAGCAGTGCTGGATCTATTTGAAGGAGCAGGCTCGCTCCTCCCAGAGCGCCGGCCAGCCCCAATGCCGCAGCCGGAACGGCCAACGCATAATCGACCTTTCCTTGAGTATGAAAGTGTCGCAGTCCGGCAACCATGGTCCCTACCGAAGCCAGGCGCGCGGTAGCGATCGACGACTGGGCCGGAATTCCCAGCCAGATCATCACCGGGACGGTTAAAAAAACACTCCCTCCCGTGTTGGTCCCAACGAACCCCGTTATTATTCCGAGGAGAACCAGACCGACGCCTGTCAACCACTCATGACCCATCATGTTGAGGTGCTCGCATTGCTGTATCGGGAATCGGCGGTCACATGAAGCTTTGCGGGTTGTCCCGATTTCGAGCTACTGCGCCGTTTGCGACGCTGCACGAATCACATCCGCCGCCATCTGCTCCGCACTGCTCATCCCGTCAACGCGTATGATCGGGACCGTCTGGCGTGATAGCCACGCCTCGTGCCGCGCTCGGTTGCGTTCTGGAAAGTTCGGGTCGTCATACTGCGAAGCCCATTCCCGAAAGGCCACATGTATTTCATGCATGTCACCACCCGGTGCGATCCGGTCTCCAAACTGCGCGTTTTCACGTGCAGCGAGCCGTTCAAGGCGAACAGTGGTCGGGGTCACAACGAATACAATCAGATCCGCATCGCCAATCAACGCATCTCCCCAACCCATGCAGGAACCGCTCAGCACCCAATCGCCGCTACCGAGTGCTTGCTGCATCAATGACACACGATCACGGGGTGGACGTTTGGTTGTAAACGGTGGGTCCGTTGGTATCCAGTAGAAGTGATCGACATCGACCTGGCGTATATCAAGCTGCGTTGCGAGGTTTCGACCCAGGGTGGTCACGCCTGCGCATGAGGCGCCGGTGATGTAGAGCCGCATTTTTCCTCCATTTGTCATTCTGGCTATCAATTTGCCGCTGAGTGTCGTGATGCCAGACACCTAGCCACCCATGCTCAAAACACCCTCTTGATTGCGACGCACGTCCACTAGCTCATCTTCCATCTCGCCAGCAAAGAAGCCACAGGTATACGAGGCGGTACCGTCGGGCTCAATCCAGATATCAAACACTTTTGAAGGGGCGGCACTTTCAACCGCTCTGGCAGCCATGACTTCTACTGCACTCAAATCTGCGATCAAGGCAGGCAACAGCGCATCTGCACTGCGTAAACGCGCCGGGTAATCGGCGCCGATGGGCACACGAACGCAAACACGCAAGCTGGAGCTGTTGCCGGGAACCAGTGCTTCAACAAACCCGTGTTCCTGGAATTCGCCAATGATGGAGTTTTTGAGGGGTTCCACTGAGGTGTCCTTTGCTGATTCGAAGTCAGGATGTCAGGTGTGGAGCCGATCGAACAATTGTTGCAGGAATGCGTCACCCGCCGTGGAGTCTGAAAGCAAATAATGCCCAGACCAAATGTCCCAGCCAGCCGCGAGGCTGAAATCGGCGCACTGGAAGTCGGGGTGAATCTGTTCATCCAAGCCGAAGCCTGGCGATCCGACTCGTTGGAATCCGTGTTGATTGACGAGTCTGTCGGCCAGCGAGTGCCAAAACGCGTCAGGCACCTCGTTGAGGTCCAGAGTCAGATGACCATTGGCTGCGGTGTGAAGGGTTGGGCTCATGGATCACCGTTCAATCTGCTCGAAGAGTGCTCACGCATTCGCAACGCTACTCCTGCACGGTCCAGACCGCCAGTTCATACCCGTCAGGATCGGTGAAGTGGAACCTGCTGCCTCCGGGGAACGAAAATGTCTCGCGGGTGATGACAGCGCCCAGGCCTTTGAGCCGCTGCTGCGTGGCGTCGAGGTCATCGGCGTACAAGATGACCAGAGGGCCACCTGGTCTTACCGGCTCTCCGGTGGTCAAGCCACCGGTGAGGCGGCCATCGCTGAATTCGCTATAGCTGGGGCCGTAGTCGACGAATGTCCAGCCGAACGCCTGGCCGTAGAATGCTTTGCTGCGGGCAATGTCGCTGACGTTGAACTCGATGTTGTCGATTTGCCGGTCTTTACCGCGGACGCTCATGCTTGCCTTCCTGGCTGATGTGTAGAGCGGCAAGTGTAACGTAAGTTTATTTCTTGATGAATGCGGGAACTAAGGCGGCAGCGTAGTGCATTGCCTTGCGCCGTCGGTCTGCCTCAGACTCAATGCACAATCGATTGTTCAGGGAAGCATGGAATGACACTCAGGGTGATGGTGATCGGTGGCTACGGCAACTTCGGCAGCATCGTTTGCCGGCATTTGGCGCAAGCGACGGGCATCGAACTGGTGATTTCGGGACGCGACCCCCATAAGCTGCAGCGCAAACTCGATGAGTTGAACGCGCAGTTCGATACCGTTTACGAAGGCTGGTGTGGCGATGCCTTGGGGGCCGGGTTCGCTGGCGTTCTGCGGTCGAACGGCATTGGGTTGGTGATTCATACCGGTGGCCCTTTTCAGGGGCAGCCCTATGCCGTTGCCCAGCACTGCATCGAGGCGGGCGTGAACTACTGCGACCTGTCCGACTGCCGCACCTTCGTCAATGGCGTGGGCGTCTTGGATACGCAGGCCAAGCAGGCGGGCGTGGCGATACTCAGTGGTTGCAGTTCAGTGCCGACGCTGTCGTCCGCGATCCTCGATCAGTACCGGTATCGCTTCTCGCGCATCGACTCGATCGAGCACGGCATTTCTTCCTCGGCCAAGATGCCGGGCCTGTCGACGGTCGAAGGTGTGCTCGCCTATGCGGGTAAACCGATCAAGCAACTGCGCAATGGCCAGGTGCATGAAGTGGTGGGTTGGCAAGACCTGACGCTGCGCAAGTTGCCTCAGCTCGGCACGCGGGTGCTGGCCAATGTGGACGTGCCCGACATGGATATATTCGCCAGCCGGTATGGCGCCCGCACCTTGAGTTTCAAAGCGGGCGCGGGGCTCAAGCTGGGTGGCGTCGCCAACTGCGTGTTGGCCCACGCGCTGCGGGTGGGGATCGTGCGTGATTATCAGGCCTGGGCTGCACGGTTGCATCGGCTGGGCACCTGGTTCGAACGATTGGGCGACGGCAAGAGCGCGATGTACATCGATGTTCAGGGCTTGGGTGCCGATGGCCTTCCCTTGTCGTTGGCGGTGCAACTGACCGCCTTGAATGATAAAGGCCCGCAAATCCCCAGTTGCGCCGCTGTCGCACTGGCGATCAAAATCGCCCAAGGCTACTCGCCGGAACCCGGCGCGCGGCCGTGCGTCGGCGAAGTCACCGTCGATGAGTACCTGACAGCCATCAACGACCCGGCGAACCTTAGCCTGGACGTGCGTTTCTCTGACGCGCATGCCACGCCACTGCACACAACGCCAGCCCGGCCACATTGAGCGATACAGGGTTAAACGCCGCCCTGAGCATCGCTGGGCTGACCAACGCCACATCCACCAGCAGCCCCGTCAATGCCATCGCCGCCACCGCGATCGGCCAGGGGCTGCGCGGCGAAAGCACGATCCATAACGCCAGGGCAATCTCCCCAACGCCCGCCAGCGTCGCGAACAACTGCACCTGCTCGATCCCATGCGCCTGCATCATCGACTGCTCATCCGCGCTGAGCCACAGCAGCTTCGGCACCAGCCCGTGGTAAGCGAACACGAACGCCAGGCCGCCTCGGGCGATCCAGTTGATCCGCGCCAAGGCGTTCACAGCGGCCCCTTCAAAAAGCGCTGTTTATGATCCGGGTGTGGCAACAGGCAGGTGTCGTATCGGCCAAAGAGCCGATAGCGGTTGCGTGCGATGCGATCGTAAGCCCAATCCCGAAGCCTGCGTGGGATGGCGCGCAACAGCAGCAAGGGACGCCAAGCGGCGGGCAGTTGCGCGATGATTTCGAACACCGCGTCCGAGCGCACCCAATAGTGGTGGTCGCGGACGACCGCCAAGGTGTCGAACTGATCCAGTGGCAACCCCGCCCAGGCCAGCAAGGATTGCCCCTCGGGGGATTGCACGGCTGCCAGCCTTAGGCGCCGTTGGTGGTCATGGCGAATCAGGAACCTTGCCCAACCGTTGCACAGCTTGCACACACCGTCGAATAACACCACGGTCTCGCCGGGCTGAAGCAAAGGCGCGGGGGAAGGGCGGGTTTGGGTGGTGGCCATGAGCGTGGGTCCAGTGCGGTCGATTTAGCCTGGATCATACCCGGGTTCTGCACGATTCGTGGGCGCTGTCGAGCCTTGGCGAGACTGGAAGGCGGCGGTATTGCTGGGATTTTCTGCGCCTGACCCACCGCTTTCGCAGCCTCGCTAAAGCTCGACAGCTCCCACAGGGGATTTGCGTTGCCGGCGGAATCTCGGTTATGCCTGCGAACACAATCTCTGCCGCAGCGTAGCCCAACTGTGGGAGCTGTCGAGCCCCGGCGAGGCTGCGAAGGCGGCGGTACGGCTGACGTTTTCTTCGCCTGACCCACCGCTTTCGCAGCCTCGCTAAAGCTCGGCAGCTCCCACAGGGGATTTGCGTTATCGGCGGAATCTCGTTGTGCCTGCGAACACAATCTCTGCAGCGAAGCAGGTCAAATGTGGGAGCTGTCGAGCCCCGGCGAGGCTGCGAAGGCGGCGGTACTGCTGGCACTTTTTTCGCCTGACCCACCGCTATCGCAGCCTCGCTAAAGCTCAGGAGCTCCCACAGGGGACCTGCTTTGTCGGCTGGATCTCGTTGTGCCTGCGAACACAATCTCTGCCGCAGCGTAGCCCAACTGTGGGAGCTGTCGAGCCCCGGCGAGGCTGCGAAGGCGGCGGTATTGCTGGCATTTTTATCGCCTGGCCCACCGCTATCGCAGCCTCGCTGAAACTCGGGAGCTCCCACAGGGGATCGGTGCTCAATCTTGCAGCCGATTCATGAACCTACCGCGAAACCAACGCCGCTGCGCTTTGTTCCTCTGTGCCCACGTCATGCAAGGAGATCCGCGAGGTTTCCGGCAACGCCAACCCGCCTGCCAGTGCCAGTAACGCCACCGCAATCAGGTAGAACGCAGGGGACAGATTGCTGCCCGTGGCGCTGATCAGCCAGGTCGCGACCAGCGGCGCGGTGCCGCCGAAGAGGGTATAGGCCATGTTGTAGGTGATCGCCGAGGCTGTGTAGCGCGTGCGGGTCGGGAACGTTTCCGATAACAGCGCCGCCGTGACTACGCCACACAGCACTGCCCCCACCGCCAGCAACATCACGCCGACAATAGACGCCGCGAACGAACCGGAACTGGCCATCAGGAACGATGGATACACCACGACGATCAACAACACGCACGCGGTCATCACCGTGACCCGACGCCCCACGCGGTCCGAATACAGCCCCGCCAGCGGGCAGATCACCGCGGCAAAGATCAATGCAAGCAGCGACACCAGCAAGGCCAACGCCCGGCTCAGCCCGCCCGCCACTTGCAGGTACGTCGCAAAGTAGGTGGTGAACATATAAAACGACAGCGCCGTCAGCGACACAAAAGCGCCCAGGCAGCAGATCGCCGCACCATGGTTGCGCAAGGTGTCCTTGAGTGGGGAGTGGGCCACCGCGTGTTCCTGTTTCACGGCCTCGAAGGCCGGCGTTTCATCCAGCTTCCAGCGCAGGTAGAGCCCCACCAGGCCCAGCGGTGCGGCGATCAGGAACGGCAGGCGCCAACCCCAACTGCCCATTGCCTCGGCGGACAATGACGCTTCCAGGGCGTACGCCACCACGGCTGCGGCGGCGAAGGCGGAAAACGTCGACACCGGCACGAAGCTGCCGTACCAGGCGCGTTTATCACTGGGCGCGTGCTCCATCAGGTAGGCGCAGGCTCCGGCGTATTCGCCCCCGGCCGAGAAACCTTGCGCGCAGCGGATCAGCGACAATAGGATCGGCGCCGCGACGCCGATGGCGGCGTAAGTGGGGAGCAGGCCGATCAAGGTGGTGGCGGCGGCCATCAACAGGATCGTCATGGCCAGGGTGCGTTTGCGGCCGATCCGGTCGCCAAGCATGCCGAAGAAAATACCGCCCAAGGGCCGGAACGCAAAGGCCACGGCAAACACCGCAAAGGTCTTCAGCAGCGCGGCGCTGGCATCGCCACTGGGGAAAAACTGTTGCGCGATGGTGGTGGCGAGGAAGCCGTAGACGGCGAAGTCAAACCACTCGACGAAGTTACCGATGCCGGCGGCGATGATGACTTTTCGCAGGGTTTGGGGGCTGACCTGTTCGGTGGATGGGCTCGTCATGGGGGAAGGCCTCGGTGTGGCGGGGGATGACCGATTATCCGGGCAGGCGCGCGGGCGACGGGGCCCAAAAGAGTCGTCCGCATAGTCAGCAGCGACTTGCTGGCAATGGAGCACGCACGAAATGGGCCAAGTCAGGCGCAGGGATGACGGTTACCGAGGCGCAGGCCGAGGCGCCTTGCGATACGTCAGCAGCACAATCCCCGTCACGACAATCACACCTCCCGCCAGCTGCCCGGCGCTGAGCATTTGATCGAGCACGATCCAGCCCATCAGCAATGTCGCCAGCGGCTCAATGTTCATCACCGGTGCGTTGCGCGGCATATCCAGGCGCGGTACTGAGATGAACAGCACGATAAACCCGGTCCCATACAGCACCACCAACGTGGCCAGTGCCAGCCAGCCGGTGCTGGTCGCCGGCGGGTTCAGGCCGCCCGGCAGGGCGCCAGTCAAGCCTGCGAGGTTGACGCTGCTGAACACGATGAAAATCGTCAGCAGGCTGCGCACCGAACCGCGTACCTGGGACAACTTGTGATCGGTGATCCACAGCGCGCAGGCGAATGCACAGGCGGCGCAGAAGGCCAGGCTTACACCGAGCAGCCATTGCGGGCCGAGTTCGGTGCTGCTTGAGAGGCGGCCTGGTACGTCAAGGACGAACACCAGGCCCACCAGGATCAGGCCCATCAGCAAGGCGGTGCGAGCGGTAGGACGCGGGCCGCCGCAGGCCCAAGTGAGCAGTGCCAGCAAGATCGGGAACACGTTACCCAACAGCAGCGCCAGCGCGACCGGTACACGTGCCACGGCGGAATAAAGGCACAGGCTTTGGGTGGCGATGAGTACGCCCAACAGCCCTTGCCAGCGCCACGCACCTGGCGGCAGGCGCAGGCTTTGGCGCTGCCACAGCACCAGCACGGCCAGCACCAACAAGGTGCCGCCTGAGCGCAACAGGATGGCCAATAGCACGCCGGCACCATCATCGAAGGCGACGCGCGCGGCGATGTGGTTGCCTGCAAAGGCACAGCCCATGCACAGCAGGATCAACACGGCGATGTGGCGGGAGAAAGGAGTGGGGGCAGGGGGCGTCATGGCGGGCTCGAGCAGTTGGCGCCACCGTCGAGGATGGCAGATTATTTTTAGTTGTCGTACAACATTGCGAGGGATTTGTAGCGCGTTTTAATCGAAGGGGCAAGGAAGTACTTTCTGGAAGTTGCTTAAGACCTTGTATTTACATGTTCTGATTCGGTTCGCGTAAGCCGTTCCGCCGAGTCGAGTAAATCGATTAAAACCGGTAACGGAATAGAGATCGTATGACTGGTCGAGGCCATTCCGCGTCCATAGCCTGGGGCAATTCGACCGCCCCAGTTTCGCCCACCGGAATATTTTTGCTCAACTATGCTTTGAGCGTTAAAGGAGCTTTTTGACCATCGGACGGCCTCAATATGCAACATGGCATGCCGATAGACTTGATATGACCCAAGAGGCGGCTTTCCATGTTCAATACCAAAATCAAGAACCAGCTTCAATCGCAGTCAGCCGAGCTGTCGGAGTTGCGCCAACTGCGCGATGGCCTGGACCGTGAAATGCTCATGTTGAGTATCGATCCGGTGTTCGAAATCATTGCCTGCAACGACAATTTTGCCCAAGCCTTGGGCTATACAAAGGATCAGCTTCTGGGCCGTGCCATGGCCCAGATTGTTCCGCAATACGTGTCCAAGCTGCCGTGCTTTCATAACTTTCGCGCTGCGGTCGCCGCTGGCAAATCAATCACTGACGAATACAGGTACCTGCACGCCGATGGTTCACTGGTGTGGCTGCATGCCCATTGGCGGCCCATAACGGATGCGACCGGCAAGTTGAGCCATGTCACTTGCTATGCGACGAATATCACTTCCCGCGTGGAAAAATCATCGGAAAATGCCTCCTTTATCGACGCACTGCTGCGTTCGACGGCGGTGATCGAGTTCGATCTTTCAGGGCATGTCCTCAAGGCCAATGACCAGTTTCTACAAGCGATGGGTTACAGCCTGGAGCAGGCCAGAGGCAGTCATCACCGTATCTTCTGCACGCCAGAGGAAACGTCGTCGCAGCGATACAAGGATTTCTGGGCAACCTTGAACAGAGGCGAATTTGTCGCCGGCCGATTCGAACGCGTTGACAGTCGCGGCCAGACCGTATGGCTGGAAGCGACGTACAACCCGGTTTACGACACCGAAGGCAACCTGTGCAAGGTGGTCAAGTTCGCGACGGTGGTCAGCGACCAGGTTGCCCGCGAACAAGAGGTCAGTGGGGCCGCCCACACGGCGTTTGAAATATCCCAGCAGACCGATGTCACTGCCCAGCGTGGCGCGGTGGTCGTCAACGACACGATGCACACCATGCGTAAAATCGCGGTGGACATGCAGGCGGCCTCCGGTGGGGTTGAGGCGCTCGGCAAGCAGTCCTTGTTGATCAGCTCGATCATTCAGACCATCAGCAGCATCGCCCAACAAACCAACCTGTTGGCACTGAATGCCGCGATTGAAGCGGCCCGCGCGGGCGAGCAGGGCCGAGGTTTCGCGGTGGTGGCGGATGAGGTTCGACAACTGGCCGGGCGCACCAGCACGGCGACGGAAGAAATCGCTTCGGTTGTGCTGCAGAACCAGAAGCTGGTGGACGAGACCGTCGCCGAGATGGCCAACAGCAAGTCCCAGGCCGAGCAAGGCCTTGAACTGGCCACGCAAGCCGGCCAGGTCATTGTCGAAATTCAGGACGGCGCAAAGAAAGTCGTCGACGCAGTGGGCAGGTTTGCCACCCAGGTGGCTTAGCCAGGAGGAGAACCAGCCATGCCCGACCGGTTCAATCTGTCGCGTTTTGTCGAGGCCCAGCGCCCGGTGTTCAGTCGCGTCATGGCCGAACTGCACGCGGGGCGCAAGACGAGTCACTGGATGTGGTTCGTCTTTCCGCAAGTGCAGGGGCTCGGTCGTTCCGAGATGGCCCAGCATTTCGCTATCTCTGGCGTGGCCGAGGCACGCGCTTATCTAGAGCACGAGGTGCTCGGCCCAAGGCTCGAAAGCTGCGTCAAGGCGGTTCTGCAACACCGCGGAACAAGCACCGGGCAGCTATTCGGCACGCCCGATGACTTGAAGTTTCGCTCTTGCCTGACGTTGTTCATGAGCGTCCAGACCGAGTCCACTGTGTACCAAACGGCACTGGATCAGTTTTTCGACGGTGAACCGGATCGCAAGACACTCTTGTTGCTTGAGGCAGGATAAGCAGGGCGCATCACGCTTGATGAAAGTGCTTGCCCAGCGCATCCAGCCGCACGGCAATCGGCGGCAAGCGCTCGCTGCTGCGGGCAAGGGTTTCGACGTCATCGGCCGTGCTTTGGGCGATGCTCTGCACCGACTGCAACCGCCCGACAATCTCCAGGTTGGCCGAGGTCTGCTCGCGCGTAGTGGTCACGATCCGTCCATTCAGGTCGTTGATGTGCGTGATGTCGTCGCCTACTGCTCGCAGCATGTCCACCGCCATCTGGCTATCTTCCACGCAGCGCTCCACGCCCTGGCGGCTATCGTGCATGGCGTCGACGGCTTCACGGCTGCCTTGCTGCAAGCCTTCAATGATGGTTTTGATTTCCTGGGTGGACACCGCCGTGCGTTGCGCCAGGCTGCGCACTTCGTCGGCAACCACGGCAAAGCCGCGGCCTTGCTCGCCGGCGCGGGCGGCTTCGATGGCGGCGTTGAGGGCGAGCAGGTTGGTCTGGCTGGCGATGCTGCTGATCACTTCAAGCACGCTGCCGATCTGTTCGGCCTGCGCGGCCAGGCCTTGCACGGTCGCGTGGGTGCCGTTCAGGCGTGACGCCAACTGAGTGATTTCCTGCTGGGCGCGGCCGACGCTTTCCTGGCCACGCAGGATCTGCGCGCTGGCCCTGTCGGCGCGATCCACCGCTTGCTCGACGTGCACGGATATGTGGCCCATGGCGTCTTCCATGCGCTGCATCGAGCCGGTCATCTGGGTGATTTCCACCAGTTGATGGCGCGCGCCTTGTTCCAATGTGCCGCTGGCGCTGGCCAGCTCTCGACCGAGCTCGCCAAGGCCCTGGGAGTCGCGGGCGACGCCATCGATCAGGTGGGTGATCTGCTGCAGGAAGTGATCAAAACGCTTGGCCAGCGACACATGCGCCTTGCCTTCGCCTTGGTTGGTTTGCGCGCTGACCTGGGAGGTGACCGCGAGCATTTTCTCGAGCATTTCCTGGCTCTCGACCGCTTCGGCCTGGCTGTGCACGGCGAGGTAGAGCAGGGCGACGGTTTCCATGACCACGTAGAACGCGTGGACGAAGACCATGGTCCAGCCGCCATGGTGCTCCATCACAAACACCGGGAATCCCTGATGTTGCAGAGCATGGAATACCACGTGGTGCACGGCGATGGTGGCCGCCGCGACCAGGATCGGCAGCCAGTCGCGATAAAACGTCAGCACCGCCAACAGCGCGAAAATACCGAAGTGGGCTTCGATCACACCCTGGGCCTGGTTGATATGCAGCGCCGCCATGACCATCAGGCCGGCGCCGAGGACGCAACGCATCACACGGGTTCCACCGATGGCGCGGTAGAGCGCGGTCAGCACCAGGCTGGTGCCGCCGCCCACCATGACGGCCTGCATCAGCGTGTCATGCCAGAACCCCAGCCCCAAGGAAAACAGGAACATCAGCCAGATCAACGCCAGCATGATGCGGTCGGCTTTGCGGTAGTGTTCGAAAAAACGCGTGGGGGTGGGCATTCACACTTACTCCATGGGGGCTGGCCGAAACAAAGCGAGGGCAGGGTGGAGCGAATCGGTGTTTTTGGTTTTTTTATTGGAATCATGGATGCCAACCGTATATCGGCATCAGAGGGCAGGACTTTAGAGGCGGCTACCTGGGAGGGTAGCCGTTGATGGGGCTGGGGTCAGAAGCTGTATTTTGCGGTGAGCATCATGTTGCGCGGGTTGCCATAAGCGTCGCCGCCATAGCTCACGGAGTTGGCAATGGTCGAATAGTACCGACGGTCGAAGATGTTGTTGGCGTTGAGCTGCAGGTCCAGGTGGTCGTTGACCTTGTAGCCTGCCATCAGGTCGGTGACGGCATAGGCGCCTTGCTTGATACGGTAGCTGCCGCCGTTGGCCAGATCGAGGTCGTTGTACATGCGGCTCTGCCATGAGACGTTGCCGCCTACGCGGAGTTTTTCCAACGGGCCCTGAAAGTGGTAGCTGGTGGTCAGCTTGAACAAGTGCTCCGGGGTATCTGTATCGAATTGCTTGTTGACGTTCTGCGGGTTGGCTTCATCTTTTATGGTGTGCGTACGCGCATAGGTGTAGCCGCCGCCGACCTGCCAATGCTCGGTCAAGGCGCCTTGCAGTTCGAAGTCGATGCCCTGGCTGCGGATCTCGCCCGAGGCTTGCGAGCAAGATGCCTGCGGACAGTTGGGCACGGTCACCCCCACGGCACGGTTTTCCTGGTCGACGCGGAACAGCGCCACGCTCGCATTCAGCGCGCCCCCCAGGTATTCGCCCTTGATACCCACCTCGTAGTTTTTGCCGATGATGGGCTTGAGCGGAGTACCGGAGGTATCCTTTTCGCTTTGTGGCGTGAAGATGTCGCTGTAGCTGACATAGACCGAATGATAGTCGTCCAGGTCGTAGATCAGGCCCGCGTAACGGGTGAGATTGCGGGTGACCTTATAGTCGCCGGTGTCGCTGCCATGGGCATCGTAGTCATACCAGTCCAGACGCGCGCCGAGGATCAGCTTCAACGGATCTGCCAAACTCAGGCGCGTAGTGACATAGAGGCCGTCCTGGGTCGTGACGTCGCGGTCATTGGTGGTGTGGGTGAAATCCGGCTTGCCAGCAGTGAGTGGCCAGTTGAGGTTGTACGGGCTGTAGTTGTGGGTGGTCATGTCGTAGATGCGCCGGCTGGCGCCCACCACCACCTCATGGGTACGCCCGAACGCTTGGAAGGGCCCGCTGGCAAACGCGTCGACACCCGCCTGGTTTTCATCGTAGGCCGCCTGGTAGACCGTGCGTGCCGGTGTGTTGGCAACCCAGCGGGACTGGTAGGAGCCGGAGAACAATGCGTTTTGTTCGGCGTAATTGGCGTTGACTTGTAGCTTCCAGTCATTGGCCAGGCGTTGACGCAATTCTGCGAACACCGTGTTGATTTCCTGGTCTTTGTTTTCCCAGTCGGTGCCGGGGTTGTAGGAGCGCGGCAGGTTCAGGTGATGGCCGTCCTGGCCGACCATCGATGAACCCCAGAAGTAATTGGTCTTGTCCTTCTGGTTCGAGAAGCCAAGGGTCAGGGTGGTGTCTTCGCTCAGGTCGGCTTCGGTAACAGCATAGAACAGGCCGTGATATTCCTCGGCGTTGTCGATGAAGCTGTTGGCATCGCGATAAGAGGTCACGACGCGCCCGCGCCACGTGCCGCTGTCATTGAGCGGGCTGGACGCGTCCAGCTCGCCGCGATAGTCGTCCCAACTGCCGGCGGCGCCGGTGAGGGTGACTTTCTGCTCGTTCAGTGGCCGTTTGCGTACTAGATTAATGGCAGCCGAAGGGTTACCCGCGCCGGTCACCAAGCCGGTAGCACCGCGCACGACTTCGACCCGATCGAACATCGCCAGGTTCGGCTGTGCACCCACCGAAACACCGTTATAGCCGCTCGGGATGCCGTCATACATGAGGTTGTCGATGTCGAAACCGCGCGAAGTGTAAGACTGTCGGCCAGGACCGCTGGAGAAGTTCAGGAACAGTCCCGGCGTAGCCTTGACTACATCGTTGATGCTGGTCATCGCCTGGTCATCCATACGTTGGCGGGTGATCACGGTCACGGCCTGCGGTGTCTCACGCATGGTCAACGGCAGCTTGGTCGCGGTTTTCATCGCCCCCGTGGTGTAGGACTGCGTACCTTCGGTGGTTTCGCCCAGTTGTTCTTCGCCGGAAATTTGCGTGGCACCCAGTTCCAGGGTGGCCGTCGGCGCTTGCGTATCGGCGGCGAATACCGCTTGCGAGCTTGCGAGACAGACAGCCAGCGCCACAAAGCTGGGTGCAAAACCTGTACGACCGTGATATTGCGCAGACATGAAACTGACACTCCCCAAATGCCGTCCTTGGCGAATAATAAAGATGTTGATAATTATTCGCATAAGTCTGGCAGATTGTGTCTTGGGGAAAAAGCCTTTTGGGATAATTAGTTAACGAATTTTTCACATCACAGCTGACCCGCGTCCAGCAGGCCGGCTTGATGTGTTGGCGCGCACCCGTCGCAATTTGTGCGATGCACGCGTGGAATCTAAAAGTTCACCCTTAGTCCCACTCCGGCTTCTTGGCCGTTGTAGCTGTTGCTGTCCAGATTGCGGTTGTAGCCCATTTCGCCGTACAGGTTCACCCCATCAGCGACCTGCAACGTCGCCCCCAGGCTGACCTGCAGCGTGGTGGATTTTTGTTCGGTATCGATACGGGTGGCATCGTTGAAAATCACGCTATTGTCCCCGGCGCTGGCATGCCAGACGTTCGCGCGCAGATACGGTCGGAATGGCATGTTGCTGGCCAGGAAATCACCGCGTAGCCGCGCACCCAGGCGAGTGGTGACGTGGGTGTCGGCTTTAAATTCAACTTCGGAAATCCGATCGTTCTGGCTGTCGAGTCGGGTCTTGCCAACGATGAGTTGAGCCTGGGGCTCAATCACCCAGCGCTCGCTCACCGGGAACGGCCAGCCGACTTCGGCGGAGCCTGTCAAATTGCGCCCACGGGTTTTCATTTTCACCCCCCGGTCTGATTCGTTGTTGCCATACAAGCGGGTTCCCATCACCACCAGGTCTACATAAGCCTGATTCGCACCGATCAGCGTCCAGTAACCCCCCACGCTGTCACCGCGCAACGTGGTCTTGCCGGCGTCCTTGTCCTCCCAGCCACCGTTAAAGCCCTTTACATTGCCTTTGAGTGTGCTGTGGCCCACGAACAGACCGGCATGCTGAGTTCGGCCGCTGTCGTCGGTGTGGGCATAAACATCAGTGCCCACTTGGAAGCCTTTGACGGAACTGTCCAGCGTCGGGCTTACAGTGCCCTCAAACTGTTGCCGACTACGGTTGCCATAGACACGGCCCCAGCCTCCCCGAGTACCGCCCGTCTGTTGTGCACTTTGGTCGCCCATGCGTTCGTGATAAGTCCCCATCGTTGCACGCACCATCTGGTCGGCAGCCGGAAGCTGCGCTGAGTAAACAGGCACCTCGGGGCGATAGAGCGGGATTTCCTTGCCACCGGGATTGGGCGGTAGCGGCGGGGTGCCGTCCACGGGAATCGGCAACTGTACGGGTGGATCCTCGGGTGTCGGCAGCGGCGTGACAGGAAGGGTGGAACGCAGGTAGTAACTCTGCTCGGTGCCGGCAGTGGCCCCACCTTTAAACAGGTAGTAGTCAAATGCTCCAGCTGACACTGCGTTCCCCAAGGTGAACGCGGTGCCAGGCCCGGTTGCCCCGTTGATCGCCTGGACTACCTGAATACCGTCCTGCAGGGTCGCTGCGCCCGCGCCGCCCAGGTTGGTGACGAACAGATCGGTAGTGCCCTGGATTGCGCCACCGCTGATCACCAGTTTATCGCTGAGCGAAGTCTCGTCACCCAACACTGTTTGCAGGTTGAGCTGGCCGTCCGTGCCGGTGTAGTTTCCGTTTACCGTAAACGTGTCGGACGCGGTGGAACTACCCCTGACCATGTCGATCATTCCGCGGTTGTTCAACGTCGCCAGTTGGGCCGGGTCAAAGGAAGCGAGGACCCCAGTGCTGACCACCAGAACGCTGCTGCCATTGACGTTCATGGTGCCGGTGCCTGTGCCGGCATCGCCCAGGGTAAATGTACCGCCGAGATTGAGCGTTGCGTTGTTGTCCAGATTCACGGTTTCCCAGCTCATGTACCGTTCCGGCGTACTGAGTTGGCTGTTGTCCAAGGTCAGGGTATCAACCCCGAGGCCGCCATCGATCAAGGGGGTAGACGCTACGATGGTTTCGGTCAGGTTCTGTAACAGTGCGGTGTCGTTGTCGCCACCCATCAAGATGAAGGAGTTGACCTGACCGCCACCGACCCATTCGAGCCTATCCTCGCCGAGGCTGGTAAGGATCTGTCCGTTCACGGTACCGCCGGTGATCGTGACGCGATCCGTACCGCCGCTGAGGCTGATATTGCCCCCGATATAACTGGGCCCCGACACCCGAATGGTGTCGTTGCCAAACCCCGTCACAAGGTTGGCGACAATGGTTCCCCCTTTCATGTCGAACACATTGTCATCGAGCAGCATATTGACCCGGCCGATGCTACCGCCAGTCATGGTCGCGCGGTCACCCGATAAAAATGCGCCGACGATTGTGCCGGCGTTCATGACGAAGTCGTCCAGCCCGTCACCCTGATCAACATCTCCGGTGACTGTGCCGGCGCTCATGGTGTAGATATCGACACCGGCCCCTTGGAGCACCTCGCCTATGCTACCGCCACTGAATTGCACAATATCCCTGCCGGCGCCCTGGATAACCGAGCCCGTGATGGTGCCGTTGTTCATCTGGAGGATATTGTCGCCGTCGCCCTGATTGAGCGAACCGTTGATCTGCATCCCTGTGCTGGAGGCGTCGAGAAGGGTGACGATATCGATACCAGCACCAAAGGTGGCATTCCCGGCGATGGTGCCGGTTCCGCTCATGGTCAAGGTATTGTCGCCGCCGGTATCGGTGAAGGCTGCGCTGATCCCGCTATCGCAGATGAAGGTGTCGTTACCGGCAGTGGGTACGATGGCACAGGCGCCGTGTGTGAGCGATGACCATGTGACAAGAGCCGCCGAGCAGGTGATGCCCAAAAACAACAGGTGTGATATCCGCATGCGCATGATCCGTCCTCATCCAGGGAAAGATTGCCCTGCACCTGCAATGGCAGGTGCGGCCAGGCCATGACAACGTGATGCGCGATACGGATCAGGGGACAGCGGGTTACCCGTTTCTGAAAACACCGGCCAATGCAAAGGGTTGGCATGGCTTTCTCGACTGCACCTGAATCCGTGCAGTACTTTTTCCACCATAGCCAGCCATTGCCCAGGCCGCTACTGTCAGAAATAACAGGTACAAAACGAGTCTGGTATTAAGACAGCACAATCTCATAAGGCTCGCGCATGCGCTCCAGCAGTACCTGAGCCAGCATGGGCGCCAGGCCGATCTGCGGGTCACCGGCCAACTGGCTGGCATACGCATGGGCGGCGTGGAGTTTGCGCGCCACGCTCCAGGCGTCCAGGCGCACCTTGCGCGCTCGGTGCCAGGGGATGATCGCCGCTTCACGGGCGGGCCAGTGCCAGGCTCGGATCGGCAGTTCATGCAGTTGCGCGCCCACCAGGCTGCAGGCACTGGCACTGGCGCGGCCGACGCTGTCATGGTCGTCGTTGCCGTCATTGCGCCAGGGGCTGAACACCACATCGCCAGGCTGCAGGTAGCGTGCAATGAATTGGCTCAGTTGCGCTTCCCGCGCGGCCAGGGCGTTATCGCAGAATCCGCCACGGATCCACTTCAGGCTGTGCAACGGCATGCCCAGGCGGCGCAGGGCTTCGACGCTTTCCTGGGGGCGCACGACGCTCAAGCGGCTCGCCGGCCAGACATTGGAGCCCGGATGGCTGGCACTGCCATCGGTGAGGGAGATCAGTTTCAGCGGGTGTTCCAGGTTGCTGAGCAATTGCAGCAGGCCGCCGCAGGCCAGGACTTCGTCACCGGGATGAGGCGCGATGATGACCACGCGGGCGCCAGGGGGCACCAGCGAGGAAGGGGTGATGGGGGGAATCTGCGCCAGCTGGGGGGCGCTGTTCCAGATCTGTGCGGAGCCGCTACGGCCGTCGCTTGGGGAAGCAAGCTTCATGGGGGGCACATCCTTGTCGGTTAGCGCTGGGCCGTGCCGCGTGGGCGCCACGACTCGCTTGTATTCACCACGGGCTCCGCCGTAGTGGTGGCCTGGCACTTCCAATCGTGGAGTGCCAGCAAGACGTCCTCAGCATAGACAAGGATGGGGGCTTTAACATTCAGGCACGCCGTTTTTCAGACGGCATGCCTTCAGGTCATCGCCACACCGCTTTATGTCACGCCTCGTCTTCGCGCTGCAGTTCGAACAGCAACAGCGAGCGGCCGGTGACGCCGTACTCATGTTCGAAATCGAAGCGTTCCTGGCCGCGCACCGCGGGCTCGTTGGTGTCGAGCATGCAGGTCCAGAACTCACCCTCGGGCACCGGCGGCAAGCGGAAATTGACCACGTCATGGTGGGCGTTGACCACCAGCAGCAGCGTGGCATCGGCGCCGGGACGGCGAATCCCGGTTTCCTGGGCGCGACCATCCATCAACATGCCCAGGCAGCGACCGTTGCTGTCTTCCCACTGTTCAGTGCTCATCTCCGAGCCGTCCGGCGACAGCCAAGTGACGTCCTTCACGCCGATATCTTCGTTGTAGTCGCCCACCAGGAAGCGGCCACGACGCAGGATCGGGTAGGCCAGGCGCAGCTTGATCAAGCGCTTCACAAACTTGAGCAAATCCTTGCCGTCTTCGTCCAGATCCCAATTGATCCAGCCGATTTCGCTGTCTTGGCAATACGCGTTGTTATTGCCGTGCTGGGTACGCGCGAATTCGTCACCGGCCACCAGCATCGGCGTGCCCTGGGACAGCAGCAGCGTGGCAAAGAAGTTGCGCATTTGACGCAGGCGCAACGCGTTGATTTCCGGATCGTCGGTAGGCCCTTCGACACCGTGGTTCCAGGACAGGTTGTTGTTGCTGCCGTCCTGGTTGTTTTCGTCGTTGGCTTCGTTGTGCTTATCGTTGTAAGACACCAGGTCGTGCAGGGTGAACCCGTCATGCGCGGTGATGAAATTCACCGAGCTGTACGGACGGCGCCCACGATGGTTGAACATCTCGCCGGAAGCCGTCATGCGCGCGGCGAAATCGGCCAGCTGAGCGTCATCGCCTTTCCAGAACGCCCGCACGGTGTCGCGGAAACGGTCGTTCCATTCCACCCAACCTGGCGGGAAATTCCCCACTTGATAGCCGCCAGGACCGCAATCCCAAGGCTCGGCGATCATTTTCAGCTGACGCAACACCGGGTCCTGGCGGCAGGCGACGAGGAAGCTGTGACGCTCGTCAAAGCCGTCACGGTAGCGGCCAAGAATGGTCGCCAGGTCGAAGCGGAAGCCATCGACATGCATTTCCGTGGCCCAGTAGCGCAGCGAGTCAGTGACCATCTGCAAAACGCACGGGTGGCTCAGGTCCAACGTGTTGCCGGTGCCGGAATCGTTGATATAGAAGCGCTTCTCGTCCGGCATCAGGCGGTAGTACGAGGCGTTGTCGATACCGCGCATGGACAGGGTCGGGCCGCGCTCGTTGCCCTCGGCGGTGTGGTTGTAGACCACGTCGAGGATCACTTCGAGCTTCTGCTCATGCAGGTGCGCGACCATTTCCTTGAACTCGGCGATCTTGCCGCTGGCGAGGTAGCGCGGGTCCGGGGCAAAAAACGCGATGCTGTTGTAGCCCCAGTAGTTGGTCATGCCTTTTTCCAGCAGATGCTGGTCGTTGACGAAGGCGTGCACCGGCAGCAGCTCAACCGAAGACACCCCCAACTGGCGGATGTGCTTGAGCACGTCGTCTTCCATCAGCCCGGCACAGGTGCCGCGCACCGCCTCGTCGACCGAAGGGTGACGCATGCTGATGCCACGCAAGTGGGTTTCGTAAATGATCGTACGGTCCCACGGCACCCGCACTGGCTGGTCGTTGCCCCAGGTGTGCGCGGGGTCGATGACTTTGCATTTGGGCACGAAGGGCGCGCTGTCGCGTTCATCGAAACTCAGGTCGTCGTCCGGGTGGCCGATGGTGTAGCCGAACAGCGCTTCGGACCATTTGAGTTCGCCCACCAACTGCTTGGCGTAGGGGTCGATCAGCAATTTGTTGTGGTTGAAACGGTGCCCGTTGGCCGGGTCATACGGACCGTACACGCGATAGCCGTAAATCAGCCCGGGGTGGGCGTCGGGCAGGTAGCCGTGGAAGATCTCGTCGGTGTATTCCGGCAGCTCTATACGCTCCAGCTCGACTTCGCCGGTGTCGTCGAACAAGCACAGCTCGACCTTGGTGGCATTGGCCGAGAACAGCGCAAAGTTGACACCCAGGCCGTCCCAGGTGGCACCGAGGGGGAACGGTAAACCTTCACGAACCCGTGACGGTTCACCGCCCGGCGTCGCTGGGGTCTTATGGGGTTTGCTCATGTAGGTTGCTCCTGGAAGGGGAAATACTTTGGGCCGAACGGGGCCCTGCCGACGGAAAGTCAGCTGATCGGTATCAAAAACAGAATCCCCTCCTGCCGACGCCGCCGGGAGGAGGGTTATCGAATGACGAGGGTCAGGGTTTGGGCTTTTTCGGCGCCGCCGGCTTTTTAGCGGCCGGCGCCGGTGTCGGTTTGCTCGCAGGCGCCGGCTTGGCTTTGGCGGCCGGCGCTTTGGCGGCAGGCGACTTGGGCGCCGTCTTCGGCTTGGCCGCAGCTTTTGGCTTGTTTGGCGTCAGCGCTTCGGCTTCGGCCAGTTTGCGCGCCATCTCCCAGTGGCGAGCATCTTCACCATGGGGTTTGCCCTCAGACTCCCAGATCTGATGCGCCAGCTCGCGTATGCGTTTGTCTTCAGTACTCATCACAATGCTCCTCGCAGAATTTTTCAGCTTTCTTGATCATCAGAATTGATAAAGACATTGACCGGGAAATCCCCCAGCGCTGTGCTGACCAACAGCTCCTTGTCTGGTGTGACTGCGCCTGTGTGAAAAAGTCCCTTCCAGTGTTGGTTTGGCACGGCGAACGGTAATTTGACCCGCGTATCGCCCCAAACCTGCGCATTGATCTGCGGGTGCACACCGTTTTCAAGCAGTTGATGCGACCAGCGCGGTACCAGCACCAACAGCTGTTTGCCCTCATGTTCGCGACAGAACGCGACCACGCGCTCGGCGTGCTTGCCTACCACTTCCAACGGGGTATAGGCGCCGTCGCGGAATAGCTCGGGATGGGCCGTGCGCAGGGCCAGGGCCTCGGCGATCAGCGCCTGTTTGATACGCCCGTCGCGCCAGTTGAACAGCAGTTCGCCAACGTCCGGTGGCGTATTCAGTGCCTGCTGCCGTGCGCTGAAATCCACCGGGCGGCGGTTGTCCGGGTCCACCAGGCTAAAGTCCCAGAATTCGTCGCCCTGGTACAGGTCCGGCACGCCCGGCACGGTGATGCGAAGCAAGGATTGCGCCAGGCCATTGAGCGCACCGGCCGGCGCAATGGCCTGCGCGGCGTCGCCGATGGCGGTGCGCAGCACCTGGCCTTCGTCACTGAGCAACAGCCGTGACAGGAAGGCCTCGACGCCCTGTTCATAGGCCTCGTTGGGCGCGCTCCAACTGCTCTGCAATTTCGCTTCGCGCAGCGCCTTTTGCTGCCATTGCCACAAGCGTTGTTTATAACCGTCAAAGTCAGCGTCTTGATCCAGCGGCCAACTGCCCAGCAACGCCTGGTAGAGGATCAGTTCATCACCGGCCGACGGCGCATTGGCATCGGTACGCAACGGGGCGGCGAGGGTACGCCACTGTTCGACCTGCTCGACGTACCACGGCGCGCACTCACTGAGCACGGCCAGGCGTGCACGGGTGTCTTCGCCGCGCTTGTGGTCGTGGGTGGCGGTGGCCAGCAGGTTGTCCGGGAACGCCTGCAGACGCTCAGTGTTGACCTGATGAAACTCGGCCAACGGCGCGCTGAACTGCTCGGTACTGAAGCCCACGTCGTTGCGCGACAGCAAGACCGCCGAGCGATAGAACGCAGTGTCTTCCACTGCTTTGGCAGCGGCGGGCGAGGTCAGTTGCTGGAACCGCACGCAGGCATGCTTGAGGATCTTGCGCTCTCGGCCCAGCGGGCGCTTGCGCCAGGGCTGGCCGCCGAGCCATTTTTCCAGGTGATCGAGCACCGGCCAATCGCCTTCGCTCAAGGTCGTGCGCGCGCCTTCCATGGCCTGGCGGAAGATCTTGTCGTCTTCCGCGCTGCGGCCACGGGCGCTGATGTAGGTGCGGTACACCGGGAAGTGCACGATCAATTCCTGCAAGGCCCGGCGGATGGCGCCCAGGGTCATGTCGCGAGTCATCACATCATCGCGTGCCACTTGCAACAGGGCCTGGGCCACGCTTTCAAAGTCGCCGCCGAGGGAACCGTTGAGGATCTGCTGTCGCGCCAGCCGTGCCTCTTCCATAAACGCTGAAGGCCGTTCGCTGTGGCGCGTCCACAGCTCGGCCAACGGCGCAAAGCCGCTCGGGTCATGTTGCAGCAGTGAGAGCTGGTTCATGAATTCGTAGCCGGTGGTGCCGTCCACTTGCCAGTCTTTGCGCAGGGTTTCGCCTTCGCCGAGGATTTTCTCGACGAAGATCGGCAAATGCCGCTGCGGCGACAATGAATCGACACGGCGGCGCAGCTTGCGGCAGTAGCCACGCGGGTCAGCCAGGCCGTCGATATGGTCGATGCGCAGGCCATCCACCAGGCCTTCGCTGATCAGTTCGAAAATCTTGCCATGGGTGGCTTCGAACACAGCGGTACGTTCGACCCGCAGGCCGCCCAGTTCGTTGACATCAAAGAAGCGCCGCCAGTTGATATCGTCCGCCGCAGTGCGCCAGCTGGCGAGGCGGTAGGCCTGTTGTTCGAGCAACTGATGCAGACGTTCGAAGCCCTCCGGCTGGCGGCCGTCGAACTCGCTCAGGCGCTGCTCGATGGCGGGCAATACTTCGGTGGCGCGTTCCGCCAGGGCTTGTTTGAGCCACGCCGCCTCGTGGTAGGCGTCGTCCTGGTAGGCGAGGGCGCTGAAGCGGTCGGCGAGGGGCTTGAGCTGTTCGCCAGTGCCTAGAATCGCTGCGTAATCCTTGGGGCAGATCGGGAAACGGTGTTCGTAATGCTCGACGTAGAACGCACCGTGGCTGGCATCGAAGTGCAAGGTCAGCGTGCCGTTCTGCAAGGCTTCGCCGTAGTCGCTGCCCAGGAACGGCATCAGCAGTTGACCCTTGAGCAAAGGGTCGGGCGAATGCCACTGGATATCGAAGAACTCACTGTAGGGGCTCAGTCGGCCCCACTCCAGCAGGTCCAGCCACCAGGGGTTATCGGCACCGCCCACGGCCATATGGTTGGAGACGATATCGAGGATCAGCCCCATCTCGTGCTCACGCAGTGCAGCCACCAGGCGGCGCAAGGCCGCTTCGCCGCCAAGCTCCGGGTTGACGGTGGTCGGGTCGACTACGTCGTAGCCGTGCATGGAACCGGCGCGGGCGCTGAGCAGCGGCGAGGCGTACAGGTGGCTGATGCCGAGCTGGGCGAAATACGGCACCAGCGGCACCGCGTCATCGAGGGTAAAACCTTTATGGAATTGCAGGCGCTGGGTAGCGCGCAGGGGCAGTGCTTTCATCGGTCACGCTCATAGGCTTGGTTACGCGCGACGGCCAGCAGCTCGAGGCGACGGGCAGCGCCGGCATTGTCGAGCAGGCTGGAGGCCTCACCCGGCAGGCGGCGGCGCCAATTGGGGTGGGTGTCGGTGGTGCCGGGCAGGTTGGCTTGTTCCTCGATGCCCAGCGCATCTTCCAGCGGCAGCAATACCAGGGGCGCACGGGTGTGGCCGAGGTAGCGCACGCTGGCGTCGATCATGTGGTCGGTTTCATTGCGGATCTCTTCGACGAAGTTCTGCGGGTCCTGGCTCAAGGCCTGGCGCAGTGCCTGGCGTTCGCGCAGGCGGTGCTCACTCCATTGTTCCACGGTGGGGGCGTCGATCAGGCCGAGCTGGACGTTCCAGTCGATATCGCGGCTGTGCCACCAACCGTTGAGGGTCGGCAGGTCGTGGGTGCTGGTGGTGGCCAGCGCATTGTCGGGCCAGTCGAGGATCGGCTTGAATTGGCCTTCGTGGTCTTGTTCGAACAGCAGCACACGCATGCCCAGGATCGAGCGGGCGATGAGCTTTTCACGCAGGCCGTCCGGCACGGTGCCCAGGTCTTCGCCGAGCACAATGGCTTGGTGGCGATGCGATTCCAGTGCGAGCAGGCGCAACAGGTCATCCACCGGGAAATACAGGTACGCACCGTCCTGCGGCGAAGCGTCCATGGGCATCACCCACAAACGCTGCAAGCCCATGACATGGTCGATACGCAGGCCGCCGGCATGGGCGAAATTGGCGCGCAGCATTTCGATGAATGCGCGAAAGCCATTGCGCTTGAGGCCTTCGGGGGAGAAGGCGGAAATGCCCCAGCCTTGGCCGGCACGGTTGAGAATGTCGGGTGGCGCGCCCACGGTCAGGTCGGCGAGCAATTCATCCTGGCGGCTCCACGCCTGGCTGCCGCCGCCGTCGGCGCCTACGGCCAGGTCGGCGATCAGGCCCACGCCCATGCCGCTGCCACGCGCGGCTTGTTGCGCGCGCGCCAGGCAGCGGGCGATCAGCCATTGGCTGAACGCGTAGTAACCGATTTCATCGGGATGTTCTTCGGCGAACCTGGCCAGTGCCGGGCTCTGCGGGCTACGCCACTCCTCGGGCCAGTGGCGCCAATCCAGGCTTTCACCGGCGGCGGCACGCGCTGCTTGTACAGCTTCGAAGCGGCAGTGGTTTTCCAGGGCCTCGCCACCGACCTGGCGGAAGCTCAGGAAATCGGCATGTTGCGGGTGATGGCCGTGGCGGAAGTCCTCATACAGTGCGCGCAACAGGCGCTGCTTGGCGTTGGCGGCGGTGGGCCAGTCGATCAGGCTGTGCTGTTCCAAGTCGTGCAGCTCATCGGTCAGGCCGATGGCTTCGATGGCGTTGCGCACTTCGCGCTCGCCCAGAATGCAGCCCGGCGAGGCGTACAAACTGTTGAGGAACAACCGACTCGAGGGCGAATACGGGCTGAACCGGCCGGTGTCGGCGCTGAACATCGCGTGCATTGGGCTGATCGCCAACGCATCCGCGCCGCGCTCGGCGGCCGAGCGGGCCAGGTGTTCCAGCGCCAGGGTGTCGCCAAAGCCGCCATCGCCCAGGCGGCGAAGGGCATAGAGCTGGGCGCTGAGGCCCCAGGCACGGGCGGGTTGGGTGTCGACGGCTTCGGCCACGCTGTAGCAGTGGGCAGGGGCCACAGCGAGGGTGAAGGTCTGGTCGGCGATATGCACCTGGTGATACCCCAGCGCGATGATGCCGGGCAGCACGGCATCGCCATCGAGCCGCAGTTCCAGGGTTTCGCCCTCTTCAAGGCTGACACGGCACAGGGTGTCGGGTTCAAAGTAGCGCGCCAGGTCCAGGCTTTCGCCGCTGTCGATGGTCATCAACGGTGGCAGGACTTTGTTCTGCTGCTCCTGCTCCAGTTCGCGCAGGCTGGCGTCGATCTCGGCGTCCGTGTCGGCCGGATGGCCCAGGCCTTTGAGAACGGCGCGCAAGGCGTCGGGTTTCACTCGTTGCGGGCGGCCGTTTGCGTCGATCCAATCGACGGCCAGTCCCGCTCGGCTGGCGAGGATTTCCAGGTTCGCTTCGCTCAAGGGTGCTCTCCAACAGGGAATAAGGTGACGCGGGCGCTGAACGGCGGCAGGTGTGCGCCATCGTTGACAGGCGTTTCGAACAGGACATGTTCCGTCGCGGGACGATCCAGGGGCGTAGCGCTGAGGTTCAGATCAATCTGCAACAGGCTGCCGTTGCCCAGGCGCCAACGCGCACTCACCGCGCCGTCGGCCAGCACCTCGGCGCCCAGCGTCACGCTGCCGGGCAGGTTCGGCACAATGTGCTGGTGGCGCAGGCTCAGCAGTTGGCGATAGAACTGGGTGTGCGCGTTCTCGGTAAAGCTGGGCGTGGTCTGCAGGAACGTCGCCAAGGCATTCGGATCAGGGATGCGCTCGCGTCGCTGCGGGTCCTTGAAGGCGGCAAAATCGGCAAATTCGTTGCGCCGGCCCTCACGCACCGCTTCGGCCAGTTCGCCATGGTGGTCGGTGAAAAACAGGAAAGGCTCGCTGGCGTTGGTTTCATCGCCCATGAACATCAGCGGAATCATCGGCGACAACAGCAGCAAGGCGGTCGCCGCCTGCAAGGCCTGGGGCGGGCAGAGCTGGTGCAGGCGCTCGCCCAGGGCACGATTGCCGATCTGGTCGTGGTTCTGCAAGAACGCCACAAAGGCGCTCGGTGGCAGATGCCCACTGGGTTCGCCACGCTCATGGCCATGTCGTGTGGTGTGGCCCTGGTAGATGAAGCCTTCACCCAGGCAGCGTGCGAGCTTGGCCGTAGGCTCCTCGGCAAAATCGCTGTAATAGGCGTCGGTTTCGCCGGTCAGCAACACGTGCAGCACGTTGTGGAAGTCGTCGTTCCATTGCGCGTCGAAGTCCAAGTCGTCCTGCAGCAGGCTGGCCTGGTTAAGCTCGTTTTCCAGCATCAGCCACACGTGTCGGCCGGCGTCCACTTGCTCGCGGACCCGGTGGGCCAGCTCCCTGAGAAAATCCGGGTTGTCGATGGCATGCACCGCGTCCAGGCGCAGGCCGTCGAAGCGGTATTCAAGCAGCCACATCAGCGCGTTATCCAGGAAGAAATCCCGAACCTGGCGACGATTGAAGTCGATGCCGGCGCCCCATGGCGTGTGGACGTCTTCCTGGAAGAAGCCCTTGGCATACTGGCCCAGGTAATTACCATCGGGGCCGAAGTGGTTGTAGACCACGTCAAGGATCACCGCCAGGCCCTGTTCATGGGCGCTGTCGATCAGGTGCTTGAGCTGTTCGGGTGTCCCGTAGGAGGCTTGGGGCGCGTAGGGCAGAACCCCGTCATAGCCCCAGTTGCGCTCACCGGGAAATTGCGCCAAAGGCATCAATTCGATCGCGGTGACGCCCAGCTCGGCCAGGCGTGGCAGGTGCTTCTCGACGCCGGCGTAGCCACCCATCGCGCCGACGTGCAGCTCATAGATGACGGCTTCGTGCCAGGGGCGGCCCTGCCAGTTGGCGTTGCGCCATTGGTAGGCGAGCGGGTCGACCACCACGCTCCAGCCATGCACGTCCGAGGCCTGGGCCCGGGACGCAGGGTCGGGGACATCTTTTTCGCCGTCGATATTGAAGCGGTAGCGCGTGCCCGCCGGGCACGCTATTTCGGTTTCAAACCAGCCCTCGGCCTGGGGCAGCATGGCGACCGATTTGCCCCCTTCCAATTCAACGCTGACATAAAACGCATCTGGCGCCCACAAGGCGAAACGCGTGTGTTGCGCGTCCAGCATGATTGCGCCGTGGGGCCAGGTTTCCAGAGTCCGTAAAGGCATCTATAAAAACCTCTCTTTGATTATTTGACTGATTTCCCCAAGGCCTTGGCGACAAGCTGTTCGTACAGTTCGGCGTAGGGTTCCACCGCCTGGCTCCAGTTGAAGGGGCGGGTCATTGCCCGGCAACGCATGGCGTTGAGCAGGTCAGGGAAGGCGAACACCTTGAACGCGCGGCTCAGGGCTTCCTTGTAGCTGTCGACGGTGGATTCATTGAACAGGAAGCCCGTCACACCGTTTTCGATGGTGTCGGCCAAGCCCCCGGTGTTACGTGCAACGGGCAGCGAACCGAAGCGCTGCGCATACATCTGGCTCAGGCCGCAGGGCTCGTAGCGCGACGGCATCAACAGGAAGTCGCTGCCGGCGAACATGCGACGGGCATCGGTCTCGTTGAAGCCGATGCGCACGCCGATCTGGCCTGGGAAGCGCAGCGCCAGTTCACGCATGGCGTTCTCTTCCTCGGGCTCGCCGCGACCGATGATCGCGATCTGCCCACCTTGCTCGACGATAAAGCTGGCAACGGCTTCGGTGAGGTCCAGGCCTTTCTGGAACACCAGGCGGGACACCACAGCGAACAGCGGGCCAGTGGACTCATTCAAGCCAAACAGCTCGCGTACTTGCGCAGCGTTGATGGCCTTGCCTTCCCAGTCGCCCACGTTGAAGTTGTGGGTCAGGTGCGGGTCAGTCGAGGTTTCCCAGCTGTCTTCGATGCCGTTGGGGATGCCGCTGAGCAAACCTTGCTGGGTCTTGCTGGCCAGGAAGCCGTCAAGGCCGCAACCGAATTCAGGGGTGGTGATTTCCTGGGCGTAAGTGGCGCTTACCGTGGTGATGTGGCTGGAATAGGCCATGCCGGCCTTGAGGAACGACATCTTGCCGTAGAACTCCATGCCTTCCTGTTGCAAGGCGTGGGGCGGGATGCCCAGCTCAGGCGTGCAACCCAGGCTCACCACGCCCTGGTACGCCAGGTTGTGGATGGTGAACAGCGTCGGGGTGCGTGAACCACGCCAGTGCATGTACGCCGGCGCCAGGCCGGCCGGCCAGTCGTGGGCGTGCACCAGGTCCGGGCACCAGTGGATCTGCGCCAGGTTGGCGGCCATGTCGGCGGCGGCCAGACCCAGGCGGGCGAAACGAATATGGTTGTCCGGCCAGTCGCGGCCGTTGTTGGCGCCGTAAGGGGTGCCTTCGCGCTCGTAGAGTTCAGGGCAGATCAGCACATAGATGACCAGGCCGTCCTTGAGGTCCATGCGCCCGATCTTGCACGGCGGCAGCGCGGCGTGGCCACCCAGCTCGCCGATGATGTGAATCGGGTTGTCGCTTTCCATCACCTGCGGGTAGCCGGGGATCAACACGCGCACATCGTGCAAGTGAGCCATGGCGCGGGGCAGGGCCGCCGACACATCGCCCAGGCCGCCGGTTTTCACCAGGTCGGCAAACTCGGAGGTAACAAACAGCACCTTCTTTCGATTGGGGTTATGACTGGACACCGGCCGCACCGTATTGAGGTCGACTACCAAAGAGGTCGACCCGCCAACTGGCTGACTAACACGCTCTCCCTGAATACTTGCTGCGGCACTGATCATAGTTCTCTCCAACGTGTTGGTTAGCTAATGGCCCGCTGCCATTAGCTCGATGACCGCTTCCTGCGGCCAAGCGCACAAGCGCACGACAATCTGGCAAGGCGTATGCCAGTTGCACGGTTAACTGAAAAAGATTGGATGGACGGGCATGTAGCGTGAATCGCGGAGTGCTCGCCTTGCCTTAAAACTTGACCAAGGGCCGAGTTGAAAAGTTTAGTTTTTTTGCGGGGTTTTTGTTTTGGAAGGGACCCATCGGTCAGGAGTCTAGGACAGATCCCAGAGCCTGTAGGGTTTTCAGACGAATTTTGTAGGACGAAAAACTTTTAACGATATGCCCATTGCGGTGATCTCACGATTCTGTCGTGGGTGTGTGCGCGTGGATGTAGTGAGCGGGCTTGCCCCGCGCTGGGTGGCGAAGCCGCCCCAACAAGAGACACCGCCGCGTTCCAGGAAAACTCCGGTCGCCCGGTTTGGGGCGGCTTCGCCACCCAGCGCGGGGCAAGCCCGCTCACTACAAGGAATCGCCGGCATCGGGAGATGGCAATGGCGTTGCACCGGGGTAGTGCGTTAGCGGAGCAGGCAGATGTCAAGGGTTTTGCACCAGCGTGGTGCGTCAGCCGAGCAGGCGAATGGGTGCGCCATTGGCCCATGCCTGGATGTCTTCGATCATCTGCCCATAGAACTGCCGATAATTCTGTTCGCTCACGTAACCCACATGCGGCGTGGCCAGTACATTCGGCAAGCGGCGGAACGGGTGGTCCAACGGCAGTGGCTCCTCGGCAAATACATCCAGCGCCGCTGCAGCCAAGCGTCCGCTTTGCAGTGCCTGCACCAGCGCCGCCTCATCCACGATCGGCCCGCGTGCGGTGTTGACCAGGCGGGCGCCGGGTTTCATCCAGCCCAGCGCCTGGGCATCCACCAGCCCGCGGCTGCGCTCGCTGAGCACCAAGTGAATGGTGAGGATGTCTGCCTGTTCGAACAGCGCCTTCTTGCTGACCCACGTCACGCCCGACTCGGCCGCCCGTTGCGGCGTGAGGTTTTCACTCCAGGCAATCACCCGCATGCCGAACACCTGGGCGAACTGCGCGACTTTCTGGCCAATGCTGCCCAGGCCGAGAATGCCCAGGGTCTTGCCATACAGGTCACCGCCCAGGCCAACCTGCCAGTTGCCGGCACGCAACGCGTTGGCTTCGGCCACCAGGTTGCGGGTCGAAGCCATGATCAGCGCCCAGGTCAGTTCCGGCGCCGCTTGTTTATAGCTGTCGGTGCCGCAAACCTGGATGCCCAGGGCCTTGGCTGCGGGGATGTCGATGGCGGCGTTGCGCATGCCGCCGGTCACCAGCAGTTTCAGCGCCGGCAAACCTTGCATCAGGGCTTTGTCGAAGCGGGTGCGTTCGCGCATCAGGCAAATCACCTCGAAGCTCTTCAAACGCTCGATCAGGGTCGCGGTGTCCGCCGGGTAATCGTGCAGGAAATGCACCTGGCCCACAGTGTCCAGAACCGACCAGTCCACCACGCCGCTGGCGACGTTCTGCCAATCATCAATGACCGCGATCTGTACCGACATTCACCAGTGCCTCGAAAAGATGGGGTTAGAGGGCGTTCAATCCCTGCAACAGCGCTTTGTGGAACCGGGCCGGTTCCTCCATTTGCGGTGCATGCCCCAGCCCGGGGAATTCCACCAGGGTCGCGTGGGGAATCAGTTCGGCCACGTGCTTGCCCAGCACCGCATAGTTGCCGAGCTTGGCCTTGACTGCCGGCGGCGCAACGTCCTTGCCGATGGCGGTGTTATCGGACGTGCCGATCAGCAGCAGCGTAGGCATCTGCAGGTTCTTGAACTCGTAGTAGACCGGCTGGGTGAAGATCATGTCGTAAATCAAGGCCGAGTTCCAGGCGACCAGCGTACGCCCTGGGCCGTTGGCCAGCCCGGCGTACATGTCGACCCAGCGTTCGTACTCCGGTTTCCAGCGGCCCACGTAATAGGTGTTGAGCTGGTAGTTGCGGATCCCTTCGGCGTTGACCTTGAGTTCACGCGCGTTCCACTGGTCGACGGTGAGCGAAGGCACGCCCAGTGCCTTCCAGTCTTCCAGGCCGATGGGGTTCACCAGTGCAAGCTGCTCGGTTTGCTCGGGGTACATCAGCGCATAACGCGTGGCGAGCATGCCGCCCGTGGAGTGGCCGAGGAAGGTGGCCTTTTGAATCCCAAGCTTTTCCAGGAGTTGGTGGGTGTTGGTTGCCAGTTGCTGGAAGCTGTATTGATAGTGATCGGGCTTGCTGGAACTGCAGAAGCCGATCTGGTCCGGCGCAATCACTCGGTATCCGGCGTCGCTCAACGCCTTGATCGAGCCTTCCCAGGTGGCACCGCAGAAGTTCTTGCCGTGCATCAGCACCACGGTGCGAGCGTTGGCCTGGCCTGCGGGCGCGACGTCCATGTAACCCATCTGCAAGGACTTGCCTTGGGATTGGAATTGGAAATGCTTGAGCGGGTAGGGGTAGGTGAACCCTTGAAGTTCAGGGCCATAGGTTGCGGCAAGCACCGGGGCGGCGATGGCCGTGAGCAGGCCGGCGATACAGAAAGCGCGGATCAGAGGCATGGGCAGGGCTCCGGGAAAGGTGATCGGATGCTGTTGCGAGGAGATTAAGTGGGGATTAACGCCCACTGCAAGGTCACGGCCGCGAGCACGCCGTATCGAACGCTTTTGGCCAGGGTCACCAGCAGCAGGAATCGCCACAAGGGCTCGCGCATTACCCCGGCGACCAAGGTCAGCGGATCACCGATGATCGGCAGCCAACTGAGCAGGAGTGTCCAATGCCCCCAGCGCTCGTAGTGCGTGCGCGCTTTGCCCAGCTGCCGGTCGCTGACCGGAAACCAGCGCCGCGCCTTGAAGTGTTCAACCCAGCGTCCCAGCCACCAGTTCACCACCGAGCCGAGTACATTGCCCAGGGTGGCAATGGCCAGCAGCAACCACAGGTCGAAATGCCCGCTGACGAGCAGGCCCACCAGCACGGCCTCCGATTGCAGCGGCAGCAAGGTCGCGGCGCCAAACGCCGCGAAGAATAACCCCAGGTAAGCCGCGATCATCGCGCCGGGTAGTCGGCCACCACCACATCTTTACCCTCACGGGTGAGGCCGATGACCTGATAGGCCTCGCCGCGGCCTTCCACTTCCATGCCGGGCGAGCCCAGGGGCATGCCGGGTGCGGCGATGCCCAGCAGGTCGTTGCGTTTGCGCAAGGCCAGCACCTGTTCGGCGGGCACGTGGCCTTCGACGAACTTGCCGTCGATCACGGCCGTATGGCATGAGCCCAGGCGCGGAGCTACACCGAGGCGTTTCTTGACGCCGCTCATGTCGGCTTCCACGTGGTCATTGACCTTGAAACCGTTGCTTTCCAGGTGGCTGATCCACTTTTTGCAGCAGCCGCAGTTGGCGTCGCGGTGTACGTCGATCAGGACCGGTTCGGCGGCTTGGGCCAGGGTGGTGAAAAACAGGGCAGACAGCAGGGCCAGGCGCATTGGGGTTTTCATGGGAGGGCTCGCGTGCAGGAGGTGGCCGTTGGGATGGCGGCGATCATGACGACGTCATCGCAGGCAAGCCAGCTCCCACGGGTAAACGGCGGCGCTGGTAATGTTTCTAAATTATACGAGATTCTACGAGAGGCGGGTTTTCCAAGCGGTGCTTGAGTTGGCCCAGGGCGATGGTCGACAGTTCGACCATGCGCGCTTGCAAGGTCGCCAGTTGCAATTGGGTTTCATAGGTGAGCACGCGCTTGAACAGTGTGCCGCCTTGATGGGGCAACAGGAAAAAGTGAATCGAGCCATCCACGGCCACTGAGGTGAACACCGCCTTGAATTCGCCAGGGCGGCGGTCGATTTGTACGCGGTAACTCAAGGGAACCCGCACACCCAGCAAGTCGATGAACTCGGTAAAGCGTGCACCGGCCGCCAGTGATCCGCGGGTGCCGGTGTCGGCACTCAGCGACGTGGGGTGCCATTCGTGCCAGCGATCCGGTTGGGTCACGTAGTCGTAGGTGGTCTCGATAGGGGCCTGGATAAAGCGTTCCTGACTGATCCGCTCCAAGCGGACCGACTGCTCGGCTGCGCGCATGGCACACCTCCTGTGTGGCGGTACTGAGTACGTCGAACTCTCAGAATAGTCCCACTCCCGCACATTGCACGGGAGTGTTTCATCCGTTTATCACCGCACCTTGAATCGGCCCATCAAGGCAATCACGCGACCGTTCGCCTCCAGCAGGCTCTGGGTATTGGTTTCAGTGGCATGGCCGCTCTGCACCAGCTCTTCGACCATCTGTCGGATCTGCACCATGCTGCGGTTGATCTCCTCGGTCACCGCACTTTGCTGCTCGGCGGCCGTGGCGATCTGGGTGCTGAGGTTATTGATATGGCTGACGGAGCCGGCCATCTCATCCAGGCCGGTGTTCACCCGCGCCGTGGCGTCCGCCGCCGACTGGCAACTGGCCTGGGTGTTTTCCATGGCCGCCACCGACGAACTGACCCCGGCGGTCAGGCGCGTGAGCATTTCATTGATCTGCGAGGTGCTGGCCTGGGTACGTGCGGCGAGCGCGCGGACTTCATCGGCGACCACCGCAAAACCACGGCCTTGTTCGCCGGCACGCGCCGCTTCGATAGCGGCATTGAGCGCCAGCAGGTTGGTCTGGCCGGCAATCGCGCCGATCACGCCGAGGGTTTCGGTGATGCGCGCGGCGTCCTGGCGCATGTTTTCCACACTGTGGGTGGCGCTGGACACTTCGCCGATCAAGGCGCTGACGCTGTTGGACGCTTCACCCACGACCACGCGGGAGCGGTCGGCGTGCTCGTTGGCGCGCTGGGTAAACGCCGCGGTTTCGGCAGCGTTCTGCGCAACGGTGTCGGCGGTGGAGCTCATTTCGGTGATGGCGGTGACCGTCTGGTCGGTTTCCGAAGCATGCCGCACCAGGATCTGGTTGGTGTGCGCCGAGGTCCGTTGCAGTTGCTCAAGGCTCGACGACATGGCGCCGGTGGCTTGGGTGATTTCGCCGATCATGTTTTGCAGGTAAACGATAAAGCGATTCACCGAGTGGCCGATGGCGCCCAGTTCGTCTTCGGCGCGGATGGTGATGCGCCGGGTAAGGTCGGCGTCGCCGGCGGACAGCGCGTCGATATTGCTTTTCAGAGTGGTCATGCGCTGCACCAGCTGGCGGATCGCATACACCGCGAGCAGCACCAGCAGCAATACCATCGGGATTTGCAGCAACGCCAGGGTACCCAGCACGTCATCGCGCTGGGCGGTGATCAGCGAGGTGGGCAGGGCGGTGGCGAGGAACCACGGCGTGCCGGCGATCGGGCGCATGTAAAAGGTGCTGGCCACGCCTTGGTTGTCGAACTCGCTGCGTTGCAGCGCCTGGTCGCGGTGGGCCAGGGCCTTGCTGACCTCGGCGGCGAACGCCGAGGTGCCGGTGAGCTCGCTGATGTTCTTCAAGACCACCGGGCTGCTGATGCGCGTGCTGTTGCTGATGATCTTGCCGTCGCCTTCGACGATCAGCATTTGCCCGCCGATGTCTTTCTCTTTGCTGGCGACCAAGTCATTGAAGAAGCCCAGGGTCACGTCGATGGTGGCGACACCGTACGGCGCGCCGTCGCGCTGGATCGCCATGGCGCAGTTGGTGCGCGGCTCCTGGCTGGCGTCGTCCTTGTAGGCGGCCGCCCACGCGCATTGGCCGCGTGGCGAGGCCAGGCCGCCCTTGTACCAGCTCTGGTCGTAGTAGTTGGGCGCAGGGTCGCTGTTCCAGAAGGTATTCACCGCCAGCTTGCCCGAGGCATCACGGTGCCAGAACGTGCTGTGCTTATTGCGGCCAGGTGTGCGCTGGTTGGGCAACGGCCAGATGCCGCCGCCGAAGACCTTCAGTTCGCCGTATTGATCGACCAGCCCCGGCAGGACCTTGTCGATGGCATCGCTGTCGAGCAACGGGATGGTCTGGGTGATGGTGCGTTGCTGGGATTGAACCTTGTTCAACTCGCCCTGGATCTGTACGGCGACCTCCGCGATGCGGTTGAGCACTACTTGTTCTTCGGTATGGCGCAACGTGGGCGCGACCAACTGGCCGATACCCACCACGGTCAACACAAATAACACCAGGACAAACAGCACCAGGAACAGGGTGTAGCGGGCTTGGATGGAGCGCAGTGGGGGCATGGGGTCGTCCTTACGAAGCGTTTATTGTCGACGCGGCTTTGTTAGAGCTTCGTAGGGCTATCGGCTCGGGAAGGCGCAGCTTTAGGTACGCACGTGCAAGAAAAACCGGGCGCCGGTGATGGCGCCCCCGTCGCTTGTCGACTCAGAGGCCATCACCCTGGGCACTGGGTTTAAGTGCGTAAGTTGTTTTCAAGGGTCTGCCCATTTCTTCATTCAGCGCGTTTTCAGTAAAGGGCCATGGATTCAGGGTGTTGGGCGGGGTGGAAGGATCGTCATCAAGGTCCTGGGGTTGTGCGTCGCTGTGCAAGCCAACGGCCTGACGTTCGTCGTTGTCGACGTAATAGGGCTCGCCGTGTTTCGGGCGCTCAAGGCTCTCACCAGGCAGGAACGTGCCGGTAGCACCGTTATAGGCATGGACCATCTCATGGAAGAGCGAGGTGACAGGAACCATTGTCTCGGTACGGCTGGAGTTCTCGATGATAGACGGTGGGTCAAAATGGATCGTGGCGCGATCCATGCGGGAGCCGGGAACGCCATCCTTGATGTAGCCAAATTTGGGGTCGTAGGTGTCTTCGCTTACCTCCACCGCCTCGCTGTCCAGTTCGGTGCTGCCAGGCCTGTAATCGGTCCCTCCAAAGCCGATGGGCCTGATAGTGACCTTGCCGCCAGCCTCCACCGCGAGTTCATCCATACGAGTAAGGGCTTGTTGGCCTGTGGGGGAACTGCGCAAGAACTCGAAGTCGTCGGCTACGCGCTGTCGGAAATCCTCATCGTCTCCCTCAGTGTCCACGACGAAACCCTGGCGGCCGGCATCGCTCGGTTTCACCTCCGTGAAAGCGGACCCTTTGGTAGGGTCGAAACGATCATTGGCGCCCGCGTAGATACGGTCGTTGCGCTGGTTGTTCCAGACGCGATCGTAGCCTTTGCCGGTATAGAAGGTCGTGCGGTCGTTACCCACCAAGTGATCATCGTCGTTGCCACCATGCAAGACACTGTGCCCGCCTCCGGCATATAGCGTGTCCTTGCCATCGCCACCGTCCAGATAGCTTTGTTTGGTCGCTGCGCCGTGCCCGGCATAAAGACGGTCGTTGCCCTTGTTGCCATACATCACAGCGTTGCCGCGACCACCGATCAGGAGGTCGTCGCCGTCGTTGCCTTCCGCATAACCCAGGCCACTGCCAAGCCGCAGGCAATCGTTGCCGCGTTGCCCATACAGCCGGCTCCGGCCACCTCCCGCCTGGATGTGGTCGTCCCCATCGCCGGCATCCACATCGACGCGGATCATGACGTCATCGTCGATGACGACCGTGTCATCGCCGCCCTTGGCATTGATCCAGAGATGCTGTTCCGGGCCTTGTTCCTCCTTGGCATCGAACAGGTACGGCTCGCCGTTAACGATAATCTGCAGCTTGTCGCCAGGCCAATTGCGCACGTGTACGCGGTCTGCCTTGTCACCGGTCTCCACGACAATCCGGCTTTGCAGAATCTCTGGCTGTTTGGGGGGGTTGGGGACCCAGCAAATTTCCCGACTGATCCTGATGTCTCCCCTGGCATGCAGCGTGTGCATTCTGACGTTCACGATTCCAGGCATCAGGTCGTTGGGCGGGTCATAGGGCGAAGGTGCAGGCATATCGGGGAGTGTTGGCGCAGTGACGCGGTGGCTGGTTGTCGAATGAGCGAGGGTTGGCAGCATGGACACATCCTTACGTGGGTCGGCAGTAGAAACCTGATTGCTTCTCAGGCTGCCCAGTACGTGGAGCATTCAATGAAAGCGTTCCCAACCTGCCAGGCGCGGACTGATGCGCGATATGTCCAGCCGGCGCCCGGCGTTCGACCGTCCTGAGGCTTGTCAGATATCCAGCATCGCCATCACCTCCTTGGGGTAGCGGTGGCCGGCTGCCGCATCGCTCGGGAAAATCGCGTCCAGGGCTGCCAGGTCCGCCGGGCTGAGGCGGATCGCGACGGCCGCCGCGTTTTCTTCCAGGTACGTGCGCTGCTTGGTGCCGGGGATCGGAATGATGAAGTCGCCCTGTGCCAACACCCAGGCCAGCGCGAGTTGCCCGGCGCTGACGCCCTTGTCGGCCGCCATTGCCTGCACCTGCTTGACCAGTTGCAGGTTCCTGGCGAAGTTCTCGCCCTGGAAGCGCGGGCTGAAGCGGCGGTAGTCATCGGCGCCGAAGTCATCCGGGCTTTGCAACGCGCCGGTCAGGAAGCCACGGCCCAGCGGGCTGTAGGGCACGAAAGCAATGCCTAGGCGTTGGCAGGCGGCGAGGCAGCCGTTGTGTTCCTGGTCGCGGCTCCACAGCGAGTATTCGCTTTGCAGGGCACTGATCGGGTGCACCTTGTGCGCGCGTTCCAGGGTAGCGGCGCTGGCTTCGCTCAAGCCCAGATAACGCACCTTGCCCTGTTGCACCAGCTCGGCCATCGCGCCGACGGTTTCTTCGATGGCCACGTCCGGGTCGATGCGGTGCTGGTAGTAAAGGTCCAGCGTGTCCACACCCAGGCGCCGCAGCGTGCCATCGATGGCTTGGCGCACATATTCGGGGCGGCCGTCCACCCCACGCGACGTGGGCTGGGCCGGGTCACGCACGATGCCGAACTTGCTCGCCAGGAACACCTGCTCACGTTTGCCGGCGATGGCCTTGCCGATCAGCTGTTCGTTGGTGTGCGGGCCATACATGTCGGCGGTGTCGAGAAAGTTGATGCCCAGCTCCAGCGCACGGTGCAGGGTCGCGACGGCTTCCCGGGTGTCGCTGCCGGGCGCGTAGAAATCGCTCATGCCCATGCAGCCGAGGCCGATGGCGGAGACGAGCGGGCCGTTGGTGCCGAGTTGACGAGTGTGCATCGGTTGAGCTCCTGTGTGAGTAGGCGCCTATTGTTACGCTCGACAAATCCTGGATAAACCGGCTAAAAGCACTATCACTATTCGTATTATCTAAACAATCTGCTTGAGGAGCTGCGCCGTGGACCGTTTCAACGCGATGCGCGTGTTTACCCGGATCGTCGAACTGCGCGGCTTTGCCAAGGCAGCCGACAGCCTGCAGCTGCCGCGCGCCTCGGTGACGGTGTTGATCAAGCAGTTGGAAACGCACCTGGGCGTGCAGCTGCTGCAACGCACCACGCGGCAAGTCAGCCCCACGTTGGATGGCGCCGCGTACTACAAGCGCTGCGTGCAATTGCTGTCGGACCTTGAGGAAACCGAAGCGGTGTTTTCCTCCCGGCGACAGAACCCGCGCGGCACATTGAGCCTGGATATGCCGTCGGGTATCGGGCGCTTGATCGTGATCCCTGCGTTGCCGGCATTCGCCGCGCGCTACCCGCAGATCGACCTGGAAATCGGCCTTAACGATCGCCCGGTGGACCTTATCCGCGAAGGTGTGGATTGCGTGCTGCGCGCAGGCCTGACGCTGGATGAATCGCTGGTGGCGCGGCCTTTGGCGATGATGGATCAACTGACCCTGGCGAGTCCGGAGTACCTGACCCGCAGGGGTGTCCCTACATCGCTGGAAGATTTGGCTAATCACCAAATGGTCGAGTATGTGTCCGGTGTCAGTGGCAAACGGTTCGGCCTTGAGTTCCAGGTTGGCGGTGAACTGCGAACGGTCAACCTTTCGAAAGGCTTGACGGTGAACAGCTCCGACGGCTACTTCGCCGCGTGCGAGGCCGGGTTCGGCCTGATCCAGGCGCCGCATTACCATGCGATGCGGCAATTGGCCGAGGGGTCCCTGGTGCAGGTACTGCCGTGGTTGACCGTGCCGAAAATGGCCCTGACAGCGCTGTATCCGCCGCACCGTCAACTATCCCAACGGGTGCGAGTATTCGTCGATTGGCTGGTTGAGCTCTGTGCTCGGCCGGGCACCGGTTTGCAGCGGCAGGCATCGCCTGTAACATGAGCGCTGTCGTACCCGGTCGGCGATTCACACTGGCTACATTTTTTCAGGTTCAGGAACCCGTCATGACACAAAAGCAGCGTTTGAAATATTCGATTCTGATTGCCCTGGCCGTCCTGGCAACGATGTTTGGCCTGTCCTACCTGCAGAACACCGGGGTGATCAGCGAGAAGACATTCCAGACCATCGCCATTGCCGTCGCGGTGGTCGTGGTGGTGATCAACGGCGTCATGCGCCGCAAGGTCAAGCTCTAGACCACGGGGCGCGAATCAGGCGCGACCTTCGAGTACCTTCGCAGCCTCTTCATGGAGGCTGTAGCTTTTGTCCGCATTAAGGGTGATCACGCCCTCGCTGCACAAGCGCTTGAGCACTTCGCGCACGCTGAGAAACGACAACGGGATGCCCAGTTCCAGCAAGTGGCTGTGCACGCCGCGCACGCCCAGGGTGCGCCTGTTGTCGGCGGCAGTGAGCAGGGCATCGATGACCTTCAGCCGGATCAGGCTGGTGCGCAAGCCAAAACACTTGAGCAGGTGGCGGATACGCTGGTTGCCTTGCTGTTCGGGCGCCTTGCCGAATGTTTGTGTGCCGTTGGCGAAATTGGCCTCGGCAGCCGGTGAATGTCCGTCCGTGGGCACTTGCGGGTTATACATGCAAAAACTCCTTATCAGAGCCTGATCAGGAAAAAATGAGCGCTCTTGGTTAGTAAGACGAACGAGCGAGCGAAATCATGAAGTCCTGGATGTAGAAATTTCGTCAGTATCGGTTCTGTCACATTCACGCGGCCTTCAATAAACCTCGTCCCCCGCTAAATTATTCCCCCTGGTTTGCGTTCTTACGGTGGGGTGATTGCCCCGTGTAAGACGGTTAAATCTGACGGTGGAGTGTGCGTGATTATTTCCAATGGGTTGTCCAGGGTGGGCGTGGCCGGGGTGCTGCTGGGGTTGAGCCTGGCCGTCTCGGCTCGGGAGCAGGTGGGGCAGGCGTCGGCGGATATCCGTCGCACCAGTTACGGGGTACCGCACATTCGCGCCACCGATGAGCGTGGCCTGGGCTTCGGCATCGGCTACGCCTATGCACAGGACAACCTGTGCCTGCTGGCCAACGAAGTCGTCACCGTGAATGGCCAGCGCGCCCGGTTCTTTGGCCCCGAGCAGGCAACCCTGGAAGAGCGCAACAACCTGGCCAGCGACCTGTTCTTCAGCTGGCTGAATACGCCGGAAGCGGTCGCCGCGTTCTGGAAAGCGCAGAGCCCGCAGATCCAGCAGCGCATTGACGGCTATGTGGCCGGCTATAACCGTTTCCTGAAAGAGCAGGGCGCTCCGGCGCAATGCCAGGCGGCCTGGGTGCGGCCGCTGGTGGCTGAAGATGTGGTCAAATTGACCCGTAGGCTGTTGGTCGAGGGCGGTGTGGGCCAATTCGCCGAAGCCCTGGTCGGCGCGACACCGCCCCAAGCCGCCGTCAGCGTAGCGTCCACAGCCAAGGCCTTTGAGCTGGCCGCCGCGAACCGCGAGCGTTTCGCCTTTGATCGCGGCAGTAACGCGGTGGCGGTGGGGCGCGATCGGTCATTCAACGGGCGCGGCATGTTGCTGGCCAATCCGCACTTTCCGTGGGTGGGCGGCATGCGTTTCTATCAGATGCACCTGACCATTCCCGGCCAACTGGATGTCATGGGTGCCGCGTTGCCGGGTCTGCCGGTGATCAATATCGGTTTTAACCGGCATCTGGCGTGGACTCATACGGTGGACACCTCCAAGCACTTCACCCTGTACCGCCTGACCCTGGACCCCAAGGACGCCACGCGCTATATGCTCGATGGCAAGTCCGTCCCCTTGGATAAAACTACGCTGAGTGTGCAGGTCAAGCAGGCCGATGGCAGCCTCAAGAACCAATCGCACACGGTCTATAGCTCGCAATTCGGCCCGGTGGTGCAATGGCCGGGCAAGCTCGACTGGGACAATCACTACGCCTTCAGCCTGCGTGACGCCAACCTCGGCAACGACCGCGTGCTGCAACAGTGGTACGCGATGAACCGCGCCGACAGCCTCGAAACGCTGAAAACCTCGGTGCACACCCTGCAAGGCATCCCGTGGGTGAACACCCTGGCCGCCGACGACCAGGGCCAGAGCCTGTACATGAACCAGTCGGTGGTGCCCAACGTCAGCGCGGCCAAACTGGCGCAATGCAGCGACCCGCGCGCCGGCCTGCAAATGATCATGCTCGACGGCGCCCACAGCGCCTGCGCCTGGGACATCGACCCGCGCGCGGCCCAGCCCGGCATCTTCCCGGCCGACCAACTGCCGCAACTGCAACGCAGCGACTACGTGCAGCATTCCAACGACTCGGCATGGCTGGCCAACCCCAAGGCGCCACTCACCGGGTTCTCCCCGGTGATCAGCCAGGACCACATCGGCCTCGGCCCGCGCGCGCGTTTCGCCCTGCAACGCCTGCAATCGCTGCATAAACCCATCAGCGTTGCCGACCTGCAAAACATGGTGATGGACAACGAGGTGTACCTGGCAGGGCAAGTCATGCCAGACCTGCTCGCGTTCTGCGCCAAACACCTCGGCGCCGACATCACAGCCCTGTGCACCAGCCTGAAAAGTTGGGACCGGCGCGCCAACCTCGACAGCGGCCTGGGCCTGGTGCACTTCATCAACCTGATTCAATCGCTGCAGCAGACCCCCGATGCCTGGCGCGTCGCCTTCGACCCGGCGCAGCCCATCACCACCCCACGCGGCCTGGCCATCGACCGCGCTGCAGTGGCCAACGCCCTGCGCGAAGCCATGCTGGCCTCCAGCGCCGAGGTCGCCAAACTCGGCTTGAGCGCCGACAGCACCTGGGGCGACGTGCAGGTCAGCGGCCAAACCCCGATCCACGGCGGCCCGCAAGAACTGGGCATCTACAACGCCATGCAAACCGTGCCCCGCGCCGACGGCAAGCGCGAAGTGGTCAGCGGCAGCAGCTACCTGCAAATCGTCACCTTCGACGACCAAGGCCCCCATGCCACCGGCGTGCTCGCCTTCTCCGAGTCCGGCAACCCGGCTTCCCCCTACGCCAAAGACCAGACCCAAGCCTTCTCGCGCAAACAACTGCACCCGCTGCCCTTCACCGAAGCCCAGATCAAGGCCGACCCGCACTACCAACAGCTGCACATCAAGGAGTAGGGCGGGCACGCAAACCCTTGATGCCAATACGAAATATTTTTGAAATCAAGGGGTTGCACGGTATGGTAAATACGTACATAATGGCGCCCATCGAACGCAACGAGGCATTAAAAACCTCAATGTATTCAATGAGTTAGAGTAGAGGCGTGGCTTTATGGCCCGCTCAAGTTTTTATGCGATGAGTGCCGGTAGTTGAGGCATTTGACGTTTGAGGCCGAGTAGCAAAATGGTTATGCAGCGGATTGCAAATCCGCCTACGCCGGTTCGATTCCGACCTCGGCCTCCACTCTTGGAAACCCCGTAGATTAGCGTCTGCGGGGTTTTTTATTGTCTGGGATTTGGTCGTCGCTTCCGCGATTTTTCTGATGGTTTGCGCAATCCTATCTTTTTGTCGGGAAAAATTGAGGCGCCGTTATCGGTAAGTCTCTCCTCGATTGGGCGGGGGGATTGTGCTCAAGACTGAGCACTAACGGCCAAGGCTGTGTAAAAACGTTTCTCAGCGCGATTGGAGCCCTGTATGGGACTGAAAGTCGTGTTTCTACGCAAAATTTAGATAGGCTGAGCAGCCGATAATTTTCAGATTTCGTATAGCGGCGCGAGCCTTAGTTTTGACGAAGCGTTTACACTCTCTGGACCAAAAGCTGTGGGTCAGTGAAGATGGAAAAGGCAACCCCGAGGCTTTTTCACCATCAGCGTCATACAGTTTGCGCAATGAATCTTGATCGTTGAGTTTGTGTAGGTTGCAGTGATTATAGAAGGTTTGGCCCAACCGCTGTTGCTTGAAGCTTCCTTGACCCACAGCCGGATGAACTCGTCATAGGCTGCGCATTCGATCAGCAGCGGAAAATTGTTTTTCATCTTCAGGCAGCCATCAGTGAAGGGACTCAAATTTACGAACCGGTCACGAATCTCTCAATCACATCCGTTGCGCTCTGACAGCGTTTTCGGCCAGAAGCGGACATATCATCACGTGGATAAATAACGTCCGACTTTCTCTTCCAACAGCTTCGTCAGAGCAGGCGCCATGTATCCATAATTATCAGGAATATGCAGGCAGACGATACGTTTATTGGCCAATTCCGAGGCAAAGCGAACCGACAGTTTCTTCCGATGGCTTTGCTCCATCACAAACACGAGATCGGCCCACTCTAGAAGTTCTTGGCTTACGGGCACATCCGCATCGTTATTAACCCCAGCCGATGCTGTCTCGACCCCCGACCAATCAGCGAATAATTGCTCGGCGGTCGGGCTACGCAGACGGTTTTTGCCGCAGATGAAAAGCACGTTCAAATTTGGACTGGCTCCAGACTGTGACGTCGATCCGATGCTCAGATCCGACACGTGGACATACTGACAGCGGAGGATCTGCGAGCCAAGAAACGTCTGCTTTGGGTAGAAATTTTTCAGTTATCAGCACGGAGAACTGCCTCCTCTAGCTGCCCATCGAAATGTTCTGTGTCATCGCGCGACTCTGACCTCAATCGCCGCTTAGCCTCGACCAGCAATTGAGGAACAGCGATCCGCTGATTGAGAAACGTGGCGACCGCGAGGTCTGAAAGCTGATCAAACGGCGTATCCAGGCGTCTCGACATCGCTCTTGTAAGGTTGTCATTGCCACGCCTTTCCAAGGGCCGATGATGCTATTTACTGTCGTCGGTTGGGGCACGGGCGTCGATTTCTCTTGTTGCTTGTATGGGGGCGCTACCACAACTTCCACCACGCTTTCTGAACAATTACCTCAGGCATTGGCGTAAAACGGGGTCAGACCACAATATCGGACCAAGGACCCTTGGTCTGCCCCTTCGATTTCAGCGCAATTTAAACGGGTCGAGTGCTGGCTGGATCGATCTTATCAAGTGCCGCATTCACGAGAAGCCCTGCGTTCTCAATAATCTGCGCCAACCCGAAGGTTTGAAGACGATGCGTTCCACTTGCCGCGAACGCTTGTTCGTTCGCTATCGCTGACGCTGAAGCCAATAGCTCACTCGCGTTCACTAGTGCTTCCTCGGAGCTCAAGCCTGGCTTCACGCTGAACACGCTGGTTGCAAATTCATCATCAATTGGGTGTATTTTCATGAGTGGCGCTCCAGTGCACCGCACATGGATCGAATCACCAGCGCTGAATACTGATGGGGTGTTTTAAAAGTTGCGTTTGGAACCTGGCAGCTTCGATTTGTAGAAAACATCCTCTATACCCTCGGAAAGTTAAGAGGCCACCACCGCCGTTGCGACACGGTTGGGTGGTGGACCGTGCGAGGGTCGCAAACCGGTGTCCGAGGGTACCGGCCGGGCAAAAGCCCGCCTCACACGGTCTACCATAGATGCGGTAAGCAGGCATAAAAAAAGCGCCTGCTACAGAGCTATGGCGCTACCGCGCCTCAGACTACTTCAGGTTGCGACACCCGACCACAGGATTTACTGCGACGGCGCATCCTAGCCAGGTTGCTTCCTATGGCTCAACCTCGGCAAGTTGTGGGAAATGTCCGAAGCTCGGCAGGCCAGTGGTTTGTTATTCAAATTGCAGTGCTTAAGCCACTCGTCGAGGCAACAGCACTTTCCGTCCACGTAAACCCTCTCAACCCTATGCGCAACCCTGCGCTACCGATAGGAGGTGATTCATGGTGGACGACAACAACGGTCCTGCAGCGCCATACCCTGGACCTAAAAAAGAAGTGCCTGATGCTGGCGAGGGTCATGAATCCGGTCTTGATCAAGCCGAGTCCGAGCCCAAGCAGGGTACGGGCGAAAAGCCGTCAGATTGGAACCCGCCGCCTGGCAACCCGGGATCGGATCAGGACGCCCAGACCGACCGTGACAATGGCGGAGCCCGTTAGGCTCAATCCGAACACGTAGAGCTTCACGAAAACCCGGCCAGTGCGCCGGGTTTCTTCGTTTTCGACCCCGCCACACCCCCTGCACTTTATCTGTCTATATCACTGAAGATCTGACGATGCGCTGCTCTTTCACCTCACCCGCATACCCACCGATTTTCCCCTGCTGCGCCGTCAGCAACGCGCAGATTTTCATCAGTGCTGCGGCTTCACTCGGCGTTCTGGCGCCGGCCGCCATCGCGGTCAATTCAACCACCGACCAGCCGATCACCGCCGCTGCGTCCTCCAGGTCATAGAACAACTCCTGCTGAGCGGTCCTGGGGCCGTCAAGGCCTTGTATCAACTCGTCCATCCTGTCTTCCTGGCCGCTTAGGTTTTTATCCCCTGATATCCATCAGAGTCGCTTGCCGAACGTTGAACACAGGCATCCCCGTGTTGCGCTTTCGACGAGCAAGTGTGGCGCACGCGCCCGGCGGGTGTAAATGCCGCGGTCGGCCAGATGCGCAGGCATATTCATAACAAATACCTGGGCGATGTGCTGTACTGGCGGCGATTGTTGAGTCGATCCTGATGCTGAACCCGAGGGAATACGATGCTGATCTACGCCGCTACCATTCCGTGTTTTTCCCAGATGTTGAATACGCTCAAAGGCCTGTTGGCCAAGGGCAATGAGCACGCCAGCGCGCTCGGCTACGATCCGCAGAACCTGCTCGATTCGCGCCTCGCGCCGGATATGCATCATCTGGCGACTCAAGTCCGTTTCGCCTGTACCCAGGCCCAGGACGCTGTCAGTCGGCTTAGTGGGCAGCCTGCATCGGCATTGGAAACCCCGGCGTCAATGGACGAGGCCATCGCGCTGATCGACAAGACGCTGCAGGCACTGGTCGGTGCGGATCGTGAACTGATCGAGGAGCGGGCAGATGTGTTGATTGTTATCGAGCTCCCAGGCGGGATCGTGTTTGAAATGACGGGTAATGAATACGCCGTCAACTGGGCGACGCCACAGTTCTATTTTCACCTGATGACGGCGTATAGCATCCTGCGACATAACGGCGTGCCGTTGGGCAAGGCGGACTATGTACCGCATATGTTTGCTTATTTACGTAAAGGCTAGGGCAGGGTTGGTTTGCGGCAGATTCGTTCGCTCGTGCTCGAATCTGCCTTGACCGTCTTCTCACTTGCCCCCAGTCACATCCAGAAAGGTCCCGGTAATAAACGACGCCTCTGCACCGGCCAGCCAGAGCACCGCGCGTGCCACTTCTTCGGGTTGGCCGCCGCGGCCCATCGGGATGCTGTCCTTGACGCGGTCCACGCGGCCGGGTTCGCCGCCGCTGGCGTGCATGTCGGTGTAGATGTGTCCGGGGCGTATGCAGTTGACGCGTATGCCTTCGCGCGCGACTTCCTTGGACAGGCCGATGGTGAAGGTCTCCAGAGCGCCTTTGGACGCGGCGTAGTCGACGTATTCGTTCGGGCTGCCGAGGCGGGCGGCGCCCGAGGATATATTGATCACGCTGCCGCCCTTGCCGTTGTGACGAAACGACATGCGTTTGACCGCCTGCTGTGCGCAGAGCATCGGGCCGATGGCATTGATCGCGAAGATGCGTTGCATGCGGGGGAAGTCGAGGTCTTCGAAGCGCGATTGCAGCCCGAGGACGGCGGCGTTGTTGACCAGCACGTCGAGTCGGCCAAATGTCTGGTCAATGGCGGCGAACAGCTGTGCGACCTGGTCCGGGTCGGCACTGTCGGCACGTACGGCCAGGGCGCGGCGGCCGAGTGCTGTTACATCAGCCACCACGCCCAGTGCGGCGGCCTCGTTGCTCACGTAGCTGATCGCCACGTCGTAGCCTTGCGCAGCCGCAAGTCGCGCCGTGGCCGCGCCCACGCCTCGGCTTCCGCCGGTGATCAGAATCAGGGGAGCTGAAGAGACAGTATCCATTTCTCGTACCTTTATGAGGGGTGAAGGTCAGCCGATCAGCATCGTGCCGCTGGCAATGACCACGCACGCCAGCAGTTTTCGAACGCTCAGCGATTCGCCGAGGAAGACGTAGCCGATCAACGCCGCGAACACCACGCTGGTTTCGCGCAGGGCCGAAACGGCGCCCATGGGCGCTTCTGCCATGGCATAGATAACAATGCCGTAAGCCAGCAGGGAAACGAGCCCGCCCGCCAAGGCCGTGATGAATCCCGGTCGCTGGGCAAACAGGCTGCGTGCATCGCGCAGGCCGATGTACACCAAGGGCATCAGTACGCCCCAGAGCGCGCACATCCACGCAGTGTAGGCCAGCGGTGCGCCGGAGAGTCTCGCGCCGATGCCATCCGTGACGCTGTAGGCCGCAATGAAACAACCCGTGCCCAAGGCATAGGGCAGGCTGGGCACGGCCAGCCTGCGCTGCTTGAAAGCCAGTGAAATAATGCCGCCCGAGACCAACGCGATGCCAAACAGGGCGCTGGCGCTCACCGTCTCACCGGCAAACGCCAATGCGAACAGCGTGATCAGGATAGGCGAGGAGCCCCGGGCGATCGGGTAGGTTTGCCCGAGGTCGCCGACTTTGTAGCTGCGCACCAGGAACAGGTTGTAACCCACGTGCAAGACGCCCGACAGAACGGCGTACGGCCAACTGGCCACGGCGGGTGCCGGCAGGAATAGGGCGATGCCAGCGCTGGCGACCGCGACCGCCAGGCACATCACGGTCATCGACCACAGCCTGTCGTTGCCGGCACGCAGCAGCGCGTTCCAGCTGGCATGCAGGAGCGCGGCGAAAAGGATGAGTACTACGATAGGTAAGGGCATGCGCAATAGTAGGCACCGGCATCGGCAGTTGAAAGCGAAGTCCCCTCATCCTGCCATGAGCTATTGCTCATTCTATCAGCGATAGCTGTGTTGGGCCCGCGTCGACTCTTCCAGCAGCCAGTGACGAAAGTTGATGATGTGAGGCTGGGACTCGACGCCTTTGGGGCAGACAAAATAGTAAGCGACCGGCGATGCGAAGGGCACCTCGAACAGCCTGACCAGGCGACCGTCGTTGATCTGGGCTTCAACGTGGCCGCTGCGGACCAACGCAATGCCCTGGCCCAGCAGCGCCGCCTCGATGGTCATGTTGGTGTCGGCAAACCTGACGCTTTCATTCAGTGCGCTAATGCCGACGCCGACGTGCTCGAACCAGGCTTCCCACTTGGGCACCAGGTCCGCGCCGTCACGCGTCAGCAGTGGGTAGCGCAGCAGCTCGGCGGGTTCGTGCGGGGTGCCGAAACGGCTAAGCAGGTCGGGGCTGGCCACGGGGAAAATCTGTTCCCTGAGCATGAACTCCGAGTGCAGGCCCGGGTAATTGCCGTTACCCAGGCGGATCGCCACGTCAGGATCCGCGCTGGAGAATTTGATCGCCTTGTCGCTGGTCTCCAGCGTGATCAGGATCTCCGGGTGCTGCTGCGACAGGCTGGGCAACCTGGGGAGCAGCCATTTGAGTGCGAACGAGTAGGTGGTGCTGACCTTGAGCCGGACCCTGCCTTTTTGTTCCCGCAGGTCGGACAGAGTGGCCGCAAGGCTCGTGAGAAACTCACGCACGATCGGCGCCAGCGCGGCACCGGCCGGGGTCAGTCGCAACGATTTTCCACGCTGGAACAACTGCAAGCCCCAGAGCTCTTCGAGGTGCTTCAACTGATGGCTGACAGCGCTCTGGGTGACGTGCAACTCTTCTGACGCCGAGGTGAAAGTGGCATGCCGGGTGGCGACTTCGAAAGCGCGTAGGGTGGCGGTTGGCGGTAGGTCTCTCATCGATTGGGTCCCGGCGATCAGCTTCCATGAGTGAAGCTTCATGGTAACGGTTTTCTGTAGTGAGCGGGCTCGCCCCGCGCTGGGGGGCGAAGCCGCCCCAAAACCAGACGGCTCGATTTTTCCTGAAACCCCCGAGGTGTCTTTGTTGGGGCGGCTTCGCCGCCCAGCGCGGGGCAAGCCCGCTCACTACGGGTTGTATGGAACGTTTACTAAACCTCGGACAAAGAAAAGCCCGCTTGGGGAGCGCGGGCTAAAAGGATGTTCACTAGGAGCTGGGTCCACCATAGGGCGGCGTCTGTGAAAGCTTTGTGAAAGCTTCGGTAAAAAAGTGTATGCCTCAATCGCGCAGTGGCTGTACGGGGCAGGACGGTCGATTACGCTCTACTGTCGCAGGCACATCACACCTTCTGGATGCCGCGTCATGTCTATGTCTACCAGCCTGCTGTCAGCCTTTGTGCTGTTCGCCTTCGTGTCTTCGATCACGCCGGGGCCCAATAACACTATGTTGCTTGCCTCGGGGGTGAACTTCGGGTTCCGCCGTTCGATGCCGCATGCGCTGGGGATCAGCATCGGCTTCATGGTGCTGGTGATTTCGGTGGGCCTGGGGCTGGGTGAGGTATTCAAAGTGTTTCCGTGGGCCTACACGGTGCTGCGTTATGTGGGGGCAGCGTATTTGTTGTACCTGGCGTGGAAGATCGCGACGGCGGGCGGCCTGTCCGACAGCCCCGATGAACAGGGCAAGCCCATGACCTTCCTCGGCGCGGCCGCGTTCCAGTGGGTCAACCCCAAGGCCTGGATCATGGCGTTGGGGGCAATCACCACCTATACGCCAGCCGAGGGCTATGTAACCAATGTGCTGGTGATTGCGCTGGTGTTCGCCGTGGTCAACTTGCCCAGCGTGTGCGTGTGGGTCGGCTGCGGCAGCGGCTTGCGCACGGTGCTGCGTGACCCGCGCTGGGTGCGGCTGTTCAACTGGTCCATGGCCGGCTTGCTGGTGCTGTCGTTATACCCCATGTTGTTTGTGGCTTGAGCCTCAGACCGGCGAGATGGTCGCCAGCAGGCCGATGCCGATGGTCAATACCAAAAAGCCGAACAGGAAAAGTGCCATCTTGGTCATAAGGCCTCCGAAAGGAAGGGGGTGGGGAGGGCGCCATTGTCCGCCCCGACGGCTTTTCGATACAGAGGCAGATAGCAAAGAAAAAACCGTATCAGATGCGTCTGCCGCTGTTCTGCCGTGGGCTTTGCCCGGTTGCGGTTTTTTCCAGCTCAGCGCCTGAGACAGTCGACGCGTTTGCCCCTAAGATGGCGCCATTGCATCAACAATAAGAGTGGGCCAACCCTCGATGGAAAGACGTCAATTCAGCGGCGGCATGAAAGGCAAGAACCTGCGCTACCTCAACGAAACCCAGCAGCCGGCGTCGGTCACCCGCGTCGGCTTCCTGTTGCTTGAACACTTTTCCCTGCCCGCATTCACCCAGACCCTCGACACCCTCGTCACCGCCAACCTGCTGCGTCCCGAACTGTTCGCTTCGCGGACTTTCGGTTGGGACGACGGCGAAGTCACCAGCGACCTGGGCCTGGTGATCCGCCCCGACGCACGCCTCGATGCGGCAACTCTGCAAGACCTGGATTTGCTGGTGATCTGCGGCGGCTTTCGCACTGAACTCAAGGCCAGCGACGACTTCATCCACCTGCTGCGCAGCGCCGCCGAGCATGGCATCAGCCTCGCCGGCCTGTGGAACGGCGCCTGGTTTCTGGGGCGCGCCGGCTTGCTGCAAGGTTATCGCTGCGCCATCCACCCCGAACACCGCCCGGCCCTGGCGGAGGTGTCAAAAGCCACCCACGTCACCAGCGAACCCTACGTGATCGACCGCGACCGCCTCACCGCTTCCAGCCCGTCCGGCGCGTTCCATATGGCATTGGATTGGATCAAGGCCTTGCACGATAAAGCCCTGGTCGAAGGGATCGAAGATATCCTGGCCTTCGAAGAATCGCGCTACCGGCGCATCAAGCCCACCGAAAACGTCAGCGTCAGCGCGCCGCTGCGTGAAGTCGTGAAACTGATGGACGCCAACCTCGAAGAACCCCTGGAACTGGACCAGCTCGCCGTGTATGCCGGCCGCTCCCGGCGCCAGCTCGAGCGGCTGTTCAAGGAGCAACTGGGCACTACGCCGCAGCGCTACTACATGGAACTGCGCGTCACCGAAGCGCGGCGGCTGTTGCAACACACGGAGTTGTCCCAGGTGGAGGTGCTGGTGGCGTGCGGGTTTGTTTCGCCGAGCCATTTCAGCAAATGCTACAGCTCGTATTTCGGTTATCGCCCCTCCAAGGAAAAGCGGTTGGTGAAGTAATATCCCCACTGGCTCATTTTTTCAAGGAAGACCCATGTCTCTGACACTGTTGGATCGTTATCGCGGTAGCTTGCTGGGCCTGGCGTGTGGCGATGCGGTAGGCACCACCGTTGAATTCATGCCGCGCGGCAGCTTCACACCGGTTACCGATATGGTCGGAGGAGGGCCGTTCAGCCTGAAGCCGGGCCAATGGACGGATGACACCTCGATGGCGTTGTGTCTGGCCGAAAGCCTGATACGTAAAGGTGGGTTTGATGCCGCCGACCAGATGGGGCGCTACCTGAACTGGTGGAAGTGGGGCTACTTGAGTTCCACGGGCGATTGCTTTGATATCGGCATGACCGTTCGTACCGCGCTGGCGGAATTTGAGGCGCACGGTGATCCGTTCGCAGGTTCAACGGCGCCTTTTTCCGCCGGCAATGGTTCGATGATGCGCTTGGCGCCGGTCGTGCTGTATTACTTTCCAGACCTTCAACGGGTCGACGATTTTTCCCGTCAGAGTTCGCGTACCACCCACGGCGCCCAAGAGGCGATTGAATGCTGCGTGGTGCTGGCGCGGGCAATCGGCAATGCCTTGAGCGGGGCGACCAAGGAGCAACTGTTGAGCGTCTCATGCGCCGGCCTGACTGCCCCCAAAGTGTTGGCGATTGCCCAGGGGGAGTATCGCGATAAACCCCGCGCGGACATCACTGGCAGCGGCTACGCCGTGGCCTCGCTGGAAGCCGCGCTGTGGTGCGTGCAGCACACAGACAGCTTCGCCGATGCCGTCTTGACGGCCGCTAACCTGGGCGATGACGCGGACACCACGGCGGCCATCGTGGGTCAATTGGCCGGTGCGCATTATGGCGTGCAAGGTATTCCCGAGGGGTGGCTGGAAAAGCTGTGCATGGGCGATGACATAGAAGCAATGGCCGATGCACTGTTCAACGCCGCCGCCCAACACCCCGAATAACTTGTAGTGAGCGGGCTTGCCCCGCGCTCGGTGGCGAAGCCGCCCCAAACCAGGCGACTCGGTTTTATCTGTCATTCGGCGGCGACTCGGTTAGGGCGGCTTCGCCACCCAGCGCGGGACAAGCCCGCTCACTACAAGGGTCCGTTTTTATCAGAACCGATCCAGGCGATACGGCCTGAGCGCCTGGCCGCCATTCGCCAACGCGCCAACCCACTGCGCCGTCACCGCCGCCTGCGTCAACCCCAGGTGCTGGTGCCCGAACGCCAGCAGCACCTTGCCGTCACACACTCGGTCAATCACTGGCAATGAATCCGGCAACGACGGCCGAAACCCCATCCAGGGCGTGGCCCCTTGTGCGCTCAGGTCCTCGCGAAACAGCCCCTGGCTCAGCCGGTGCAACTGCCAGGCGCGCTGCATATTCGCTGGGCGCTCAAGGCCGGCAAATTCCACCGTGCCGGCCAGGCGCAGGCCGTCGGTCATGGGCGTCATGATGAATTTTCGCTCCAGGGAGGTAACGGCGAACGGCAGGCGATGAGGCTCGCTGGGCAGCATGAGGTGGTAGCCGCGCTCGGTGTCCAAGGGCACGGTTCTTCCGGTCAAGGCGGCGGTGAGCTTGGCCGAGTGGGCGCCGCAGGCGATCAGCATCTGGCGTGCGCTCAGCGGGCCCTGGTCGGTGATGAGCGAGACGCCGTGTTCTCCCACGCGACCCTCCAGCACGTGGCGCTTGAGGAACTGCACGCCACAGGCCTCGGCTGCCCGGACCAGTTCGCGCACCACCTGGTAAGGGTCAAGGAAGTGACCGGTGCCGGGGAAAAACAGACCGCCCTGGATGTTGTCGCTCAACTGCGGCGCTGCCTTGCGTATCGCATCGCCAGACCAGAATGCCACGGGCACCTGCTGCTGTTGCATACGTTGCTGCAAGGCATCCACGGCCGGCCGTGACTGCGCGCGCTCAAACACCAGCAGCGAGCCATTCTCACGCAGCAAGTCCGGGCGCCCGATGCTCTGCAGCAAACGCTGCCAGGCGCCCAGGCTGGCTTCATTGAGCATGCGGATCCCCGCGACCGTGCGCCGGTAGTTCGCCGGGCGCAGGTTCAACAGCAGGCGCAAGAACCAGGGCAGGGCGCGCGGCAGGTATCGCCAGTCCAGACGCAGCGGGCCCAAGGGGTCGAGCAGCATGCCGGGCAAACGCTTGAGGATCGACAGGTCGGCAATCGGGAACACTTGCTCGGTCGCCAGATGCCCCGCGTTGCCATAGGACGCACCCATCCCGGGTTCCTGCGCGTCGAGCACCACCACTTGCCGGCCCTGGCGTGCCAGTTGCAAAGCGCAGGCCACTCCAATAATGCCGGCGCCCACCACGACGATATCGTGCTCGGCCATGACCTAGGCTTCTCTTTGGCAATTCTGTTGCGCGGACCAGTCGGCGTACCACTGGCGGAACAACGCGTACTGGCTCCGGGCGTAACGGCGCTGGGCCTCGCTGAGCACGTCGGTTTCGTTGAAATGCACGCTGTAGCCCTGGTCGCCGTTAAGCACCATCAGGTACTTGTAATACAGCACCAAGTCGCAGCCTTCATCGAAGGACGACAGCACTGCCAGCGCGGCCTCCAGTTCAAGGGCCTGGCGCCGGGCCTTGACATCGCCCTTGGCCGCTTGCTTGCTCAACGCCACCAGTTGCAGGACTTCCCGGGGCAGTGCGTTGCCGACTCCGGTGATAGCACCCGTGGCGTTGCAATTGACGAAACCGTGCACCACCTGGGTGTCGACGCCGACCATCAAGGTCACGCTGTCATCCTGGGAGGTGATGTGTTCCGCTGCGTAGCGCAGGTCTGCGCCACCGCCGAACTCCTTGAAGCCGACGAGGTTCGGGTGTTCGCGGCGCAGTTCGAAGAACAGGTCGGCGCGAGTGGCGAAGCCGTAGTAGGGGCTGTTGTAGATCACCGCCGGCAGGTTGGGTGCGGCCTTGAGAATCGCCGAGAAGTGGGCCTTTTGCGCAGTGGCGGATGCGCCACGGGACAGCACGCGCGGAATCACCATCAAGCCGTGGGCGCCCACCTCGGCGGCGTGGGCTGCATGGGCGATCGCTTCGCGGCTGTTGACCGCTCCCGTACCGACGATGGTCGGCACACCGGCCGCTACCAGGCGCGCGACGCCCTCCTGGCGCTGGGCTTCAGTCAGCAACGGCCAGTCGCCCATGGAGCCGCAATACACTACGGCGTTCATGCCGATATCGACCAACTCGCGGCCCTTGGCGACCAGTGCATCGAAGTCCGGCTTGCGATCAAGGGTGCACGGCGTCATCAGGGCGGGGATGCAGCCGGTGAAAATGTCGTCGTTCATTGTTCTTGCTCCTCGAGTCAATTAAGCAGAGCCGGGGCGCCGATGCCCCAGGCGAAAGGGTCGCGTTCGTCGATCAGCAAGGTGCTGTCGGCGGTCATGTAGGCGCTGCCGGTGATGAAGGGCCGTACGTGCTCGCCTTCCCATTCATAGTGGCCGGTGAACTGGCTGCCGGTGATGCTGGCCTGGACCCAGCTTGCGCCGGGCGCAAGTTTTCCGTCGGCCGCCAGGCAGGCCAGCTTGGCGCTGGTGCCGGTGCCGCAGGGCGAGCGGTCGTAGGCCTTGCCGGGGCACATCACGAAGTTGCGGCTGTCGGCCAGGTCGTCGTCGGCGAACAGTTCGACATGGTCGATCAACGCGCCGTCCTCACCGTGAATGCCTTGGGCTTCGAGCGCCCTGAGCATGGCCCAGGTGTACTCGGTCAGGGCGTCGACGTTGTCCATCTGCAAGGCCTGGCCGTGCTCCGATACCAGGAAAAACCAGTTGCCGCCCCAGGCAATGTCGCCGTGGACTACGCCATGGCCCGGCACATCCACCGGCACCTGCTGGCGAAAACGGTAGGCGGGCACATTGCGCAAGGTCACGCTGGCGTCTTCGTGCAGCGTCGCCGCCACCGGGCCGACGGGCGTGTCGATGGTGTGCACGCCGGGCTGGATGAGGCCCAGGTAGTGTAAGGACGCCACCAGGCCGATGGTGCCGTGACCGCACATGCCGAGGTAGCCGGCGTTGTTGAAGAAAATCACGCCGCACACCGCGCCGGGGGTGACAGGCTCGCAGTACAGCGCGCCAACCAGCACGTCATTGCCACGCGGTTCCAACAGGCAAGCGCGGCGCCAGGGGTCGTGCTCGTTGCGCAGGTTCGCCAGTCGCTCGGCAAGGGTGGCGCCGTGCAGGGCCGGAAAGCCGGTCATCACCAGGCGCGTGGGTTCGCCGCCGGTGTGGGAGTCGATCACATGCAGTCGCTTCATAGCGCGTTCCGTGTGTGTGAAGGGGTAGGCTTACAGTGAACTTACGGACGGCGGCGCGATTGATGTTTTTTGTGCGCATCGATGACGAAATCAGCACAGTTTTGGCAGCTCGACAGCGCCCTGGGCATCGGGCAATCTGCTATGCGTCGAGGCAATTTGCGGGGATCCACGGTCATGATGCAGAGCGCGTTTGCGACCCTTTGCCAGGGGGGCGAGGCAAATCGTCCGCACAGCCTTGAGCAGTTGTTGACCGGTGTCGCGCAGCTATTGCCGATGCTGGATGTGATCCCGAATGCGGCGATTTTCATCAAGGACACCCAGGCGCGTTATGTCCTGGCCAACCGCACGTTGGTGCAACGTTGTGGCCTCAAGCAGCTGCAACCGCTGCTGGGCAGGACCAGTGCAGAAGTCTTCCCCGCCCAACTGGGGCCGGGTTACACCGAACAGGACCGCCGCGTGCTGGAGCAGGGTTTCGTGCTGCAAGACCAGTTGGAACTGCACCTCTACGGCACCCGCGAACCCGGCTGGTGCCTGACCCACAAATGGCCGTTGTACAACCGTGGCGGCGCCATCATTGGCCTGGCCGGCATCTCGGTCGACCTGCAAACCGCCAGCGAAAGCCACCCTGCATACCAGCGCCTGGCCGCGGTGGACGCGCACATCCGCGCGCACTTCAACCGCCGTGTCACGCTGGCAGAATTGACGCGCATCGCGGGCATTTCCGTGGCGCAGCTGGAGCGTTACTGCAAACGCGTGTTCCATCTCACGCCCCGGCAGATGATCCAGAAAGTGCGCCTGGAGCAGGCCCACCGGTTGTTGCAGACCTGCATGCCGATTACCGAAGTCGCGTTGCAGTGCGGCTATACCGATCACAGCGCCTTCAGTCGCCAGTTCAAGGCCTCTACGGGGTTTACGCCGAGGCAGTATCGGGAGACCTGCTAAACACCTGACTCCTGTTCTGTAGTGAGCGGGCTCGCCCCGCGCTGGGGGGCGAAGCCGCCCCAATAAGGCCGCCGCAGTCTTTCAGAAAGACTGAGGTGCCTGGGTTTAGGGCGGCTTCGCCGCCCAGCGCGGGGCAAGCCCGCTCACTACAGTTCGTTTCAGGCCAGCCACATCGCAATGCAACGAATGCCCCGCGCAACCCTCATATGTTCACGAGTAATGCATACGACGACAGGTACCAAGCTTATGACTGCGGCTGAAAACAACCATGTGAACTGGCTGGTGGAACAATCGATGCTGCATGCGGCACGCCAGCGCGCCAAGCTCTATTCGGGGCAGGGCCGGTTGTGGCAGCAGCCTTACGCGCACACCCGGCCGCGCGACGCGTCGGCGCTGTCGTCGGTATGGTTCACCGCTTACCCTGCGTCGATCGTGACTCGCGAGGGCGGCACGGTACTGGAGGCGCTGGGGGATGAAGCGCTGTGGCATGCCTTGTCGAAGATCGGCATCCAGGGCATCCATAATGGCCCGCTGAAAAAGTCCGGCGGCCTGAACGGTACCCGACACACGCCGACCATCGACGGTAACTTCGACCGCATCAGTTTCGACATCGACCCGCAGCTGGGCACCGAGGCGCAATTGCAGGCGTTGACACGCATGGCGGCGGCGCACAACGCGGTGATTATCGACGATGTGATTCCGTCCCACACCGGCAAAGGCGCGGACTTTCGCCTGGCCGAGATGGCGTACGAGGACTACCCGGGCCTCTACCACATGGTCGAAATCCGCGAAGAAGACTGGCCGTTGCTGCCCGAGGTCGCCGAAGGCCGCGATGCGCAGAACCTCAGCCCGCTGCAGGTCGACGCGTTGCGCGACAAGCACTACATCGTCGGCCAATTGCAGCGGGTGATCTTCTTCGAGCCTGGCGTCAAGGAAACCGACTGGAGCGCCACCGACGTTGTGGTGGGCGTGGACGGCAAGCCGCGTCGCTGGGTGTACCTGCATTATTTCAAGGAGGGCCAGCCGTCGCTGAATTGGCTGGACCCGACCTTCGCCGCGCAGCAGATGATCATCGGTGATGCGCTGCATGCCATCGACGTGATGGGTGCGAAGATCCTGCGCCTGGACGCCAATGGTTTCCTCGGCGTGGAACGCAAGCTCGACGGCACCGCGTGGTCCGAAAGCCATCCGCTGTCGATCACCGGCAACCAGTTGCTCGGCGGGGCGATCCGCAAGGCCGGCGGTTTCAGCTTCCAGGAGCTGAACCTCACCGTGGACGACATCGCGTCGATGTCCCATGGCGGCGCCGACCTGTCCTATGACTTCATCACCCGTCCCGCCTATCAGCACGCGCTGCTGATGGGCGATGCCGAGTTCCTGCGCTTGATGCTGCGCGAGATGCACCGCCAGGGCATCGACCCCGGTTCGTTGATCCATGCATTGCAGAACCACGATGAATTAACCCTGGAGCTGGTGCATTTCTGGACGCTGCACGCTCATGACACGTTCCTCTATCAGGGCCAGACCTTCCCCGGCAATATCCTGCGCGAACACATTCGCGAACAGATGTACGAGCGCCTGACCGGCGAACATGCCCCGTACAACCTCAAATTCGTGACCAATGGTGTGTCGTGCACCACCGCCAGCATCATCACCGCAGCGCTGGGCATTCGTGACCTGGACGCGATCACACCGGCAGACATCCAGCAGATCCGCCAGATCCATTTGCTGCTGGTGATGTACAACGCCATGCAGCCCGGCGTGTTTGCCTTGTCCGGTTGGGACCTGGTGGGCGCGCTGCCGCTGGCGGCCGAAGACGTCGAGCATCTGATGCAGGACGGCGATACGCGCTGGATTCATCGCGGCGCTTATGACCTGGTGGAGCTGAACCCGGATGCGCAGCTTTCCGCCGGGAACATGCCACGCTCGAAAAGCCTCTACGGCAGCCTGAACAGCCAGTTGCAGGACCCCGAGTCCTTCGCCTCGCAACTGCAAAAAATTCTTGCCGTACGCCGCGCCTACGATATCGCCGCGAGCCGTCAGATCCAGGTGCCGGAGGTGGAGAATCCTGGGCTGTTGGTGATGGTGCACGAATTGCCGGCCGGCAAAGGTACGCAAATCACCGCATTGAATTTCGGGGCCACGCCGATTACCGAAACCTTGCACCTGCCCGATATTGCTGCGGGGATGGTGGTGGACATCATCAACGAGCGGGTCGAGGGGGATTTGACCGCAGAGGGGGCGTTCACGATTACGCTGGATCCGTATGAAGGCTTGGCGCTGAGAGTCGTCAGCAGCGCGCCGATGTAGCGCTCACTGCACTATCGTTGTAGTGAGCGGGCTTGCCCCGCGCTGGGCGGCGAAGCCGCCCCAAAACCCGTCGATCCGGTTCTATCTGACAGACCGCGGCGATCCGATTGGGGCGGCTTCGCCGCCCAGCGCGGGACAAGCCCGCTCACTACAGCACGTTCAAAAGCGCTGGGTCAGTAAAGTTGCGGCACAATGAGTTCCGGTGGCGTCGGGCTGCGCGAATAGTCCTCCTGCCGTTCGCGCTGCGGCAGTTCGATCACCGGTAGCTCAACTTCCTCATAGGGCATTTGCCCGAGCAGGTGACTGATGCAGTTGAGCCGCGCTTTCTTCTTGTCATCCGCCTGCACCACCCACCAGGGCGCTTCGGCGATGTGGGTGCGTTCGAGCATGATCTCCTTGGCCTTGGTATAGGCTTCCCAACGCCGGCGCGACTCCAGGTCCATGGGACTGAGCTTCCACTGCTTGAGCGGGTCATGAATACGGCTGAGAAAGCGCAGGTGCTGTTCCTGGTCGGAAATCGAAAACCAATACTTGATCAACTGAATACCGGAGCGGGCGAGCATACGTTCGAACTCCGGCACGGTGCGGAAGAACTCTTCGTACTGGTCGTCATTACAGAACCCCATGACTTGCTCGACGCCGGCGCGGTTGTACCAACTGCGGTCGAACAGCACGATTTCACCGGCGGCCGGCAAGTGCGAGACGTAGCGCTGGAAATACCACTGGGTTTGTTCGCGGTCATTCGGTGCCGGCAGGGCGGCCACCCGGCAGACCCTGGGATTGAGGCGCTGGGTGATGCGCTTGATCACGCCACCTTTGCCGGCGGCATCGCGGCCCTCGAACAGGATCACCACTTTGTGGCCGGTCTTGACCACCCAGCTTTGCAATTTCACCAACTCGCCCTGCAGGCGGAACAGCTCGCTGAAATAAATCCTGCGCGCGGCTTTTTCGCTGCTTTCACCGACATGCTCATCAAATAGCGTGTTCAGGTCGTGCCCGTCTTCGGACAGTTCCAGTTCCAACTCTTCATCACTGTGATCAAGGAGTTCACGGTGAATGCGCTGCATCAAGGCGTCTTCTACAGAGGACATGGGCGGAACTCGCAGGGTGGGGATGGCCAAGTCATAGACGCAATTTGTTACCAACCAATTACACCGAATCGCATGTTTGCGAGGGAAGAGGGGGGCAACCGGGCGTTTTGCCACTGCACGTTCATAAAACCGTAACAAGATTGTTGCAGAGTTGCCGAGCCCGAAATCACTAGGATTCTCCTTAATGAAACGTCTGATGAAGTCTGCTGCAATCGCCGTCGCGGTTTCTTTGAGTGCCACCTCGGTATTTGCGGCGGAAAACGTCCGCCTGACAGGTTCTGGCGCAAGTTTCCCGGCTCCGATCTACCTCACCTGGTTCAAAGACTTCAGCAAGAAGACAGAAGGTGTCACGGTTGACTACCAATCCAAGGGTAGCGGCGCTGGCGTACAGGACTTCCTGAACAAAACCGTCGACTTCGCCGCCAGTGACTCGGCAATGAAAGACGAAGACATCGCCAAGGTTGCCGAAGGCGTGCAACTGCTGCCGATGACCGCGGGCGAAATCGTCCTGGCGTACAACCTGCCGGGCAGCCCAAAAGGCTTGAAGCTGCCGCGCGAGGTGTACTCCAACATCTTCCTGGGCAAGATCACCAAGTGGAACGACCCGCAAATCGTCGCGGCCAACCCGGAGCTGAAACTCACTGACATGCCGATCACCGTCGTGGTGCGTGCAGACTCCAGCGGTACCACTGCGGTGTTCACCAAGCACCTGTCGGCCATCAACCCTGCGTTCAAGCAGGACCTGGGCGAAGGCAATACCGTCAACTGGCCTGCCAGCGACAAGTTCATCAAATCGCCGAAAAACGACGGCGTGACCGCCACCGTACGCCAGACCCCAGGCGCCATCGGCTACATCGAGTACGGTTTCGCCAAGCTGGCCAAGGTCGATTTTGCCCAGCTGCAGAACAAGGCCGGCAAATACGTGGTGCCGAACGCCGAAAGCGGCGCCGAAGCGCTGGCTGCGGTGAAGATGCCGGAAAGCCTGGTGGCCTGGCTGCCGGATCCGGATGGTGCCAAGTCCTACCCGATCACTTCCTATACCTGGATGATCTTCCGCAAGGACAACGGCAACCCGGCCAAGGCCAAGGCCATGCGTGAAATGGTCGAGTACAGCCTGACCGAAGGCCAGAAAATCGCCGATTCGATGGGCTACATCCCGCTGCCGAAATCGGTTGTCGATCAGGTGCGCAAAGCTTCCGCCAACATTCAGTAAGGCTTGCCAGGCCGCTCCCGGCGTGGGCTTGCCCGCCATGCCGGAAGCGTTCCCCCCTTGTTCCGGAATCAGCCAATGAACTCACCTTTTGTCGTACCGGTTAACCCGGACTCTGCGTGCCGGCCACCGTCCACGAAGGACTTTGTGGTTGACCGCACCTTCCGGGCCCTTGCACGCATCGGCGTAGTGCTGATACTGGCGCTGGTTTTCGCGCTGGTGTTCGAAGTAGGGCGCAAGGCACTTCCCGGCATGGAAAAGCACGGTTTTGACGTGCTGTTCGGCAGTGTCTGGGATGTGAACCAAGGTAAATACGGCATTCTGCCGGCTATTTGGGGCACGCTGTACAGTGCCTTCATCGCGTTGCTGATCGCAGGCTTTTTCGGCGTCAGCATGGCGATTTTCCTGACTCAGGATTTCTTACCGGCCAAGCTGGCTGCAGTGTTTCGCACCATCGTCGAGTTGCTCGCCGCCATCCCCAGCGTCGTTTACGGCCTGTGGGGGATCTACGTGGTGATCCCGGCGATTCGCCCGCTCACGGCGTGGCTGAACAGCGAGCTTGGCTGGATCCCGTTTTTCGGCACCTCCCTGAGTGGACCGGGTCTGCTGCCCGCGGCGCTGGTCCTGGCCATCATGATTCTGCCGACCATCGCCGCCGTTTCCCAGGATGCGCTCACGGCGGTGCCAATGAAAACCAAGCAAGCCGCCTACGGCATGGGCACCACCCATTGGGAGGCGATTCTCAAGGTAATGGTGCCATCCGCCGCGACCGGCATCTTCGGTTCCCTGGTGCTGGGCCTCGGCCGCGCCCTGGGTGAAACCATGGCCCTGGCCATGCTGGTGGGCAACGCGAACAATATTTCCCTTTCGCTGTTTGCACCGGCCAATACCCTGGCGGCCTTGCTGGCGCTGAACTTCCCCGAAGCCGGCCCGAACGAGATCGAGGTGCTGATGTACGCCGCACTGGTCCTGATGTTCATCACGCTTTTGGTGAACATCATCGGTTCGATGATCATGGTCTACGCCCAGCGGGGGACTAAACAATGACTGACCTCTCTTCCCCAATCACCGCCATGCCGAGCCTGCAACGCCGGTTCGAAGGCCGTGCCCTGCGCAGCCTGGTGTTGACCAGCCTGGTGTGGTTCGGCGCACTGCTGGCCAGCGTGCCGCTGATTTCGGTGCTTTACATGCTGATCACCCGGGGCGGCGCTCGCCTGAGCCTGGAGGTGTTCACCGAATTGCCACCGACCGGGTTCGAGACCGGCGGTGGCTTCGGCAACGCCATGGCGGGTACGTTTGTCATGGTCGGTATCGCGGCTGCCATCGCGGTGCCGGTCGGCATCCTGGCCGCCGTGTTCCTGGCTGAGCTGGGGCCGGACAGCAAACTGGCGAACGCTTCGCGCTTTGCCGCGAAAATGCTCACCGGCCTGCCGTCGATTCTGGCGGGCGTGTTTGCCTACGCCCTGGTGGTGATGACCACCGGGACCTACTCGGCCCCTGCCGGCGGCATCGCACTGGCGGTATTGATGCTGCCGATCGTGGTGCTCACGGCTGAAGAGTCGATGAAGATGGTGCCCAAGGTCATGAAGGACGCCGCCTACGGCATGGGCTGCACCCGCTCGCAAGTGATCTGGAAAATCGTCCTGCCCACCGGCATGCCGGCAATCCTCACGGGCGTCATGCTTGCCGTGGCGCGCGCCGCCGGCGAAACCGCACCGCTGTTGTTCACCGCGCTGTTCAGCAACTACTGGATCTACCACGACGGCAACCTGGCGGTGATGAATCCGACGGCCTCCCTTGCCGTGCTGATTTACAACTTCTCCGGCATGCCCTTTGACAACCAGCTCGAGCTCGCCTGGGCGGCCTCATTGGTGCTGGTGATGATCGTGCTGGTCGTGAATATCGTGAGCCGTATTTTCGGCAAGCCCAAGTACTAAGAACGGGAGCAACTGAATTTTGAACACGTCATCTGCGCAAATAGCCGCTCCGTTTATCACCCAGGCGCCTGTGGTCATGGACTGCAAGCTGGACAAGATTTTCTACGGCAACTTCATGGCGGTGCGTGATAGCCATGTGCCAATCGAGAAAAACAAGATCACCGGCTTTATCGGTCCGTCCGGCTGTGGCAAATCCACCGTGCTGCGTAGCCTCAACCGCATGAATGACCTGGTGAAGGGCTTTCGCTTCGAAGGTCATGTGCATTTCCTCGGCCAGGACGTGTACGGCAAGGGCGTTGATCCGGTGGTCGTACGCCGTTACATCGGCATGGTGTTCCAACAGCCGAACCCGTTCTCCATGAGCATTTTCGACAACGTGGCCTTTGGCCTGCGCCTCAATCGCTACAAGGGTGACCTGGGTGACCGCGTCAAGCACGCCCTGCAAGGCGCCGCGTTGTGGGATGAGGTCAAGGACAAGCTCAAGGTCAGCGGCCTGTCGCTTTCCGGCGGCCAGCAGCAACGCCTGTGTATCGCCCGTGCCATCGCCACCGAGCCGGAAGTGTTGCTGCTCGATGAACCGTGCTCGGCGCTTGACCCGATTGCCACGCGCCGCGTCGAGGAACTGATGGTCGAGCTCAAGAAGGACTACACCATCGCGCTGGTGACGCACAACATGCAGCAGGCGATTCGCGTGGCCGATACCACTGCGTTCTTTTCGGTGGATATCTCCCAGGGCACCCGCACCGGCTATCTGGTGGAAATGGGCCCTACCGCGCAGATCTTCGAAAACCCGCGCGAACAAATGACCGGGGACTACATCAGCGGCAAGTTCAGCTGATCCGCCCATGCACCGTTTTTCAGGATTGCCAATGACTGCAACACGTCGTCTTGATTTGCTCGCGATCGAACGCGCACTGCGTAAGGTACAGGGCCGTTTTGCCCAGCTCAGCCGGGACTTTACCGAGCCACGCGACCCGCTGACAGACGAGGTGCTGCAGAATGTGCTTGAAGGCTACGCCCTGATTGACGAGTATGTGGCGCGCGGTGTCGACCTGTTCAACCTTCAGCAACTGAACCTGATGCTGGAGATCAATGCCACCGTGCTCTGCGGTAAAGACCCGCAGCGGCGGCAGGAGTACGCCCAGCATCTGGCCGCGACCGAAGTGCATTTTTTCAACAATGTCGAAGGCGGTATCAAGGATTTGTACAACTGGTACTGCAAGCACCACGATGAATCGGTGTGGAAGCGCGCCGCCGGTGTCTATGTGCGCGTCCTCAGCAAGCCGCAGTTGTTCATTGAAGGTAATCACCGCAGCGGGTCGCTGATTGTCAGCTACCTGCTGATGCGCGCGGGGCTGCCACCGTTTGTACTGACGCTGGACAACGCCGAGGGCTACTTCAACCCATCCTCGGTCATACGCAACTCCGCCAAGCATGGCGTCAAGGCCTTGTACGAATTGCCCAAGATCAAGAAGAAATATGCCGCGTTCCTGGAAGATAACGCCCCTGATCCAACGGAGTTTTTCCTGGGCGACACCCCGGCACCCGTTTATCAAGGTGGCTATTGATATGCTCGGCACTCTCAAGCATGCGTTCAAGCGCCAGCGCATCCGTATCTCGTTCGATATCGATGACACGCTGGCCTGCCAACTGCACCACAGTGCGACCGAACACAGCCGCTTGCCGGCGTGTGTGCACCGCTGGCTGGGCGAACCGCTGCGCAGCGGAACCCGTGCCCTGACCCGCGAGTTACGGCGCCAGGGCTGCAGCGTGTGGGTCTACACTTCGTCCGGCCGCACTCCGTCCTACATCCGCCGCTGGTTGTTGCTGTACGGCATCCACGTCGACGGTGTGGTCAACAGCGTGCGGCACAACCAGGCCCTCACGGACCGTGGCCTGGCGAGCACCCCATCGAAATTCCCGCCAGCGTTCGACATCGACTTGCATGTCGATGACTCCGAGGGCGTGCAGCTTGAGGGCGTCGATCACGGGTTTCGCGTCGTGGTGGTGGACCCGCAAGACACGCAATGGGCGCAGCGGGTGCTGGAGGCGGTTGCACAGGTCCAGACGCAGCTTGCACGCCAGCAACCGCACAGGCACAAGCTGCCGGTGCGCGGTTATCCGGGGCTTACGTTGAACGGGTGAAGAAGCTTGCCGTATAGGCAGGGTTAAGCAGGGGGCGGCTGAGGAATCAGTTGGCCCCCTTTTTTATGCTTGTTCAATACAGCTTTCAGAGACTGACAATTCCCTGTAGTGAGCAGGCTCGCCCCGCGCTGGGCCGCGAAGCGGCCCCAAACCCGGCGATGTGGGTTATCTGAAATTGCGCGGTGTCTTTATTGGGGCGGCTTCGCCACCCAGCGCGGGACAAGCCCGCTCACTACAAAAATGTGTTGATACCTATGTGCATCGCAGGCACGCCAGTTCCCACAGAGAAGCAGCGCGGCGCTTTTTATCTGGCCATTCGTCTAAAGCCCGGCACTCTGAATGGCGTGCCGCCTCTCAAGTGTAAGCGCGGATATCCCGAGCATCAGCAAGGAGAGTCAATATGCACAGCAATGAAAACGCCCCCGCTAACGAAGCCGGGCATGAGCCTGAGCGTGATGAGGACAATATCCCGTTGCCGCCGGACGACGAGGCGCCTGTTGAAGAGGACATGTCCGATGTGGACGCGGCCGATTCGGTCGCGAGCGAGCATCCTGACAACTGATTGTCCTGTGTAATCCGAAGTACCCGCCGGCCTTGTTCCGGCCGCTGCCCCACAGCGGCCGGGACTATGGATTGGCGCCGGTCGAACGGGCGTTCTGCGCGCCCAGTGGAATTTTTCCGAACCTTCCCAGGCGCACACCTATCAGAACTAACAAGGCGGTCGCCCAACGGCACCGCGCGAGGTACGTGGCTTATCGAAATGTTCAGCGTGAGGCCGCAGTTTCAACATGTGCACCGGCGGCACAGTCACAGCAAGGACATATCTGATGCATCAAGATAACCCGGTTGACCAAATCATCGTGATCGGCGCGTCCAGCGGCGGTTTAACGGCATTGCGCACACTGCTGGCCCAGCTCCCGAGCGATCTGCAGGCCGCGGTTTTCATCACCATGCATATCGGCGATCAACCCAGCCTGCTGCCGAGCCTGCTGGCTAAGACGACCTCGTTGGACATCGATTTTGCCTTGTCTGGAGAAGCCATAAAGAACGGTCGTGTCTACGTGGCGCCACCGGACCAGCACCTGCTGATCAAGCGCGGCACCTTGCAGTTGGTCCGCAGCGCTAAGGAAAACCACTCCCGCCCCGCGATTGACCCGATGTTTCGCTCCGCTGCGATCAGCTACGCAGAGGGAACGATCGGCGTAATCCTCACCGGTGAACTGGATGACGGTGTGGTCGGCCTCCAGGCGATCAAGGCTTATGGGGGCAGGGTGTTTGTCCAGGATCCCGAGACGGCCGAAGCGCCCTCCATGCCGATGAATGCACTGCGTCATGTCGAGGTGGACACTTGCTTGCCGCTCGATGAACTGGGCCGCGCCCTGGGTCGCGCTGTTGCGCAGCGCGCGCCTGAAGCGCCCGCGCCCAGGGAGCCCAAGCGTATCGAGCCGTACGCGACTGAAAACGATCTGACTGAAGACCTCAGTTCAGGCGGGGCCTATGCTCTGGACGCGATCGGGAAGGTCTCGGGAATATCTTGCCCGGAATGCGGGGGCTCGTTGTGGGAGGTAGGCGCTGCTCCGCCGCGCTTTCGTTGCCACACCGGCCACAGCTATACCTCGGTCGCGTTATTTCATGGCCAGAACGAAATGATCGAGGAAGCGCTGTGGGTGGCCATTCGGGCCATGCACGAAAAGCAGCTGCTACTCGGTCGGCAGATTCAAAGCAGTAAGGATTTCGGGCGAACGGGCGCGGTAAAAGAATACGAGCTGGCGAGCGAAGGCCTTGAGGGCCACAAGGACACCCTTCGCGCATTGGTAACAACGCTACGCCCGGTTTCGTCCAGTGATGCGCAAACGCCTAAATGAAAGCCGACACTGACACTCGAGACCAGGTCGCGGCGATCTTTGACCAGCTCCTTGCGCTGCGTGAGAGCGTGACCGCACTCGAGCGGGCTGAGGAAGAACGGGCGGGTTCACTGCGTGGTCATCAAACGGTGGATGTGGACGGTGCGTTCCGTTTGGTCTTCCAGAAGCTTCAGGACGAGATCGCCAGCATGGAAGAGACGTTGGCTACCCTTGCTGAAGCGACCGGTGATGGGCCCACGTTCTAGCCCATGTCAGGTGCGCAACCGACCGGCGTCCTTGACCGGCGGAAGGCCGAACATGCGCACATAATCCCGGCTGAATTGCGAAGGGCTCTCGTAACCCACGCGAAAGCCTGCGCCCGCGGCGTCCAGCGCTTCGGCGACCATCAGCCGGCGCGCTTCCTGCAGCCGCAACTGGCTGCGAAACGCCAGCGGGCTCATGGACGTGACGGCCTTGAAGTGTGCATGGAAGGTGGAGCGGCTCATGCCGGCAATGTCGGCGATGGCATCGATCCGGCAGGGCTCGTGGTAGTGGGCGCGCAACCAGGCGATGGCCTTGGCGATCTGGTTGAGGCGGCTGTCGGCCTTGGCCATTTGCCGCAGTGCGCCGTGACCACTGGCTGTGAGCAGGCGATAGAGGATTTCGCGAATCGTCAGCGGCGCCAACGCCTCGATGTCTGCCGGTGTGTCCAGCAGCCGGGCCAGCCTGACGGCCGCGTCCAGCAGCTCGGCGGTGGTGGTGTTGAGTTCGATGCTGGCGCCCGGCTGCGCGGGTTGCTCCAGGGACGCCGGATGACGCATCGCCAGCTCGCTCAGCACGGCCATGTCCAGGTCGAGCACCAGGCACAGGTAAGGCGTTGTCGCGCTGGCCTCGATCACCGACCCCATCACCGGAATGTCCACGGACGCCACCAGGTAAGTCGCTGCGTCGTAGACGTAGCTCGCCGTGCCGGCGACCACTTGCTTGCGGCCCTGGGCAATCAGGCACAGGGTCGGCTCGTACACCACCGGCATGGGCATTGTCGGCGCGGCTGAGCGCACCAGGCTGACGCCGGCGACCGGCGTGGAATGAATGCCGTCAATGGGGGCGTGACGGCTGATCAGGTCGATGAGGTGTGCCAGGGCATCCATGGCGGCTCCGTTGATGGGGCTGGGCAGGGCGGTCCGACTGGTCGGACGATCGTGCAAGGATGCGCGACGATCCTGCTACAGGCAGCCGACCTGCGAGGGGCAGACTCAAGGCTACCGGCTTGAACGCCCTATACACAAGGAGACCATCATGTCCTCAACGACAGCACTCGACCATTACCGCCTGCTCGGACGATCGGGTATGCGCGTTTCACCCCTGGCCCTCGGTACCATGACCTTCGGCGACGATTGGGGCTGGGGCATGCAGGAGGCCGAGGCGCGACAGATCTTCGACGCTTACGTTGATCGCGGCGGCAACCTGATCGACAGCGCCGTCAACTACACCAACGGCGCCTCCGAGCGCATGCTTGGCCAGTTCCTCAAGGGCAAGCGCGAGCGCCTCGTCGTGTCCACCAAATACACCATGGCCCGTGATCCGGGCGACCCCAACAGTGGCGGCAACCACCGCATGAACCTGATGCGTTCGGTGGAAACGAGCCTCAAACAACTGGACACCGATCGCATCGAACTGCTGTACCTGCACGCCTGGGATTTCACCACCAGCGCCGACGAAGTGATGCGCGGGTTGGATGACTTGGTACGCAGCGGCAAGGTGCTGTACCTGGGCATCTGCAACACCCCGGCGTGGAAGGTCGCGCACCTGCAAACCCTGGCTGACCTGCGCGGCTGGTCGCCGTTGGTGGCCTTGCAGATCGAGTACAGCCTGGTGGAGCGCAGCGTCGAGCACGAGCTGATCCCAATGGCTGCGGCGCTGGGACTGGGCGTACTGCCATGGTCGCCGTTGGGCGGCGGCATCCTGAGCGGCAAGTACAGTCACGCCGACCTCGGCCAGGCCAGCGAAGCAGGCGTGTCGGCGACGCGCAAGGGTGTGATCAGTTCGTCCGGGCATTTGAACGAGCGTGCCTTGCACATCGCCAGTGTGGTCGGCGCGGTCGCGAGTGAGATGGGCGTGACGCCGTCCCAGCTTGCCCTGGCCTGGACCCTGCAGAACCCGGCCGTCGTCGCGCCGGTCATGGGGGCCAGGACCCTGGCCCAGGCTCAGGACAACTTTGGGGCACTCGCCACTCCACTGGATGCCGAGCATCTCGCTCGGCTGGACCAGGCCAGCGCGCCGGAGCCGATCTTTCCAGAGCGCTTCGTGTCGCGGCCTATGGTGCAACAGTTGATCTTTGGCGGGACGTCGTTGCGCCACCGCGAGGGCTCGGTATGAAGCGTTCAACGGTTCACCGCATGGCCTCGGCTGCGCTGTTGTGCCTATGGGCGGGCCTTGCCGGTGCGGCTTCGCAGGCGCAAGTCGAAGCCGGCAACAAACAACGCGTGACCGAAGCCTTCGACCACTGGGCCGCCGGCGGCACGCGCTTCTTCAGCGACATGCTGGCCCCGGACGTCGTCTGGACAATCAAGGGATCGGGCCCCAGCGCGGGCGTATACCGCGGCGTCGATACGTTCGTCGAGAAGGCCGTGCGGCCCTTGGTAACACGCCTGGCCACGCCGGTCAAACCGCTGAGTCGGCAGGTCTGGGCCGACGGTGACCATGTGATCATCCAATGGGAGGGCGCCGGCGTAGCGCGTGACGGGCAGGCCTATCACAACAGCTATGCCTGGATCTTCCGGATGCACGAGGGCAAGGCCGTCGAAGTGACCGCGTTTCTGGACCTGGCGCCTTACGACGAGGTGCTGCGGCGGGTCCCGGCGCAGGCGGGGCAGGGATAGCCAGGTCGCTGCCGCGCAGCCAGCGTTGAATGCCGTCACATTTGCCTGGCACAGATACCCATGCACAGATAACCAAAGCCAATACCGGGCGGGCGACGTGTCGTTCCAGAGTGGCCCGCATCTAGTGCTGAGGCGCGGCCCAGATCGAAAGCTCCTTGAGCTTTATTTCGGTGGAGATATCAAATTCGGTTTGAAGCCGCTGTGCCGCATCGTCCGTGATGCTTGCCGAACACTGTAAGCCCAGCACGAAACCGTTCGCCCTTGCGCCGGCCTTGACTGCCATGATCATCGACCCGGACTTCTGAATTTCCGCCATGATTTTTTCCGCCTGGCGAATGATCGAAGCAGGAAGCTCTTTTTTGAAATCGGCCATTTTTTACTCCAAACGCACACAAGGTATTACTGGCTTAACGCCATTACGCGGAGCTGAATGCTCTCTGATGTAGGAGATTCATGGGAGGTAGCTGCGTTCAAAAAATAAGGTCCGATTCCGCTCGACGTGACGCTACTCGGTTCCGGGTGTGCCGTTGGGCGCGCAGACAAGGGGGGCCGACGGCGGCCAGTGGGCCATGCCGTCGGCAGAGTGGATCATTACTCGAAGGTACAGACCCAAAGGTGGTCGTGCCGGTAGGGCGCACGGGTGAAATGGACGTCCGAGACCAAGTACAGCCCCCGCTCCTGGAGTGCCTCGGTCAGTTGTACGAGTGTCTCTGCTTGGATAGTCATTGCCGTCACCTCGTCAGATTATCGCCTTCATAATGCTTGACCGGGAGGGCAACGGGCTAATTCAAAATTTTTACACGGTTGACTAATACACGGTCACATCAGCGCCTGCGTTGAAGCGTGCGCAAGCAAATCGGTGAGTTCAGCCATGTGAGAAAGATCAGGCAATTGAAACTTCTGCCGTCCTGCAACTATCTCCTAAGCATCAGCCAAAAGGAGGTCATGTATGAATTGCTATCTTTGTGGGTTACAGGCGCAAGCGCAGCAATCCGGAGAGGATCAAGGCACTGAGCTTGTCGACTGTTCCGACTGCGGTACCTATAGAATTTCGAGCAGCGTCTTGAAAATGCTGGCGTCGAGGACGTTCAACTATCCGAAAATGCGGGACGACCTGCACCGCCAGCGCCAGTTCAACGCCACCTCTGTGGCTGAGATCAATACGCAGACAGCTATTTGGGCCTGATGCCTAGACTCAGATTCCGTCTCGTTTGCGAAGGGGCCGAGCTGGGCGCAGTCCTCGTGAGCCAAAAGCGTGAACGCGACGAGAGGGTGTCTGAGAATGACGTGCTCGATAGGTCTATTGGTTAAGCAACCTACGATTAATCGAGCTTGGCTTTGCACAGGGCACTGAATGCGGACGGGCGCTTGCCAAATTCGCGGAGATAATACTTACAAAAAGTCTGGTAGTTGTAGAATCCACATAAGCTTGCCACCTCTTTTGGCGAACAGACGGTGTCATCTGCTTCAAGCAGGCATTGGGCTTTTAAGAGCCTTTGTTGCCGTAGGAATGCGATGGGGGTGGTTTTTTTAAAGTGCCGAAATCCCATTTGCAAAGAGCGAACACTTAAACCTGCAAACGCGGCAACCTCGCCGACAGTTAAGTGTGGGTCAGCGTTTGAGGCCATATAATCAGCTGCCTTATTTATCGAGTGCGGCGTTGGCGTGAGCGTGCGATGAGGGCTCAAGATAGCCTGGGTAAAATTATTAGGAAAATTATAGAGAAAAAAACCTATCAGCGTCTCCTTAAGGCTGTTGCCTATGCAGTGAATAGGCGATGATGAGTTCGCAGATAAGTTGATGATTGATTCGGTTAATCGCTGAACAAATTGAATCTGCCACGCAGCGCCGCTGTTCGTGTGAAAAAATATTCTGGTTTTAGGGGGCGTGCCCAGCACTAAGGTGAGTAGTTTGTGTATGTCGATATTGGAAAGATATACCGTTGTGTATTTTGTCCCGGGTGCATAGACGCAATCGAACACTTCTCGTTGATCAGTCAATGCGAGAGCGTTACGTTCCACGCTGTGTTTACCCTTATAAGCCCGCCATTGTACGAAGCCTGAGTGGGGAAGGGTAATCAAGAAACCATCTATTTCATTTTGGGTTTCGTACCCCCACCCAGAGCGGCTAAACGTAAGGCTGACAAAGGAACTGCCAAGTATACAGAATTGCTTGCAATAATCGAATGACCCATCCAGGCCAGGCATAAGTGACATGAAATTATCATATTTTATGAAGTGCTCAGACGCCGTAGCTATATCGTCAAGGTGGAGCTGGGTAAAGCCGTAAGTTTCCATTTTTTACTCCTGGCATAACCACGATTTTCGTTTATGTTTGTGGCGTAATCAAGGCGTCAGTGCAAAGAACGGAAAAATAAAAAACGAAAAATTATAAAAAAACGAAGAAGATTTTGAGGCCAGCGCAGAGCATAAGTAGTTCCTATCTATACCCGCCATCGGAACGCGGTTAGCGTGGCCGCAAGCTGTTTACTGCTGTGCTTCTATTAAAAGCGGAGTGTAAATGGAACAGGTATCGAGAATACCTGCTATTTGGCCGGGCTATCGGAGGTTTTATGTTTAACAGAACGCTTAGGGCTGAGCTCGCGGACACAAGAGCGCAAGTGATTGAGTTGCGGGGCGCTATCGCAACGCTTGAGCAGTCAATGGCCTATGTCGAATTTGGCGTTGATGCAAATGTGATTCGTGCCAACGACCGTTATGCGGCGGCGCTGCAGTATCGACCCCAAGATATTATCGGCAAATCGCATAAAGACCTTTGGTCGATTGATAAAGTTTTGGGTACGGAATACACAGGCGTTTGGGAAAAGCTGCGTTCAGGACGCGTCGTAACTGGAACGTTTCCACACCGTGACAGCCGAGGGGAGAATGGTTGGCTTGAAGCCAGTTTCAACCCGCTGATCGACAGCGCGGGAAATACGATAGGCGTGGTTATGTTAGCCCTTGACGTAACGGCAAAAATTACGCGGGAAGAGGGTATGCGGGCCACGTTGAACGCGCTTGACCGAGTGATGGCTGTCATTGAATTTGACTTGTCAGGAAATATCATCACCGCAAATAAAAATTTTCTCGATACCGTGGGTTATCAGCTGCTCGACCTCACAGGAAAAAATCATCGGATGTTCTGTGAGCAAGCCTTATTAGAAAGTTCGGACTACCCAGCATTCTGGCATCGATTAAATGAAGGGCGGTTTGTGAATGGTCAGTTCAAGAGGGTCGCGAAAAACGGAAGGATTGTCTGGCTGGAGGCCAGTTACAATCCCGTATACAGCGTTGATGGGGCCCTGGTTAAAATAATAAAATTCGCAAGCGACATCACTGAGCGTGTCGAGAAATCTGAACAGGACTCACGTGGCGCCGCTCGCGCATATCATATTTCAGCAGATACAGAGCGAGTGGCGGAGCAGGGCGCGCTTGTAATTGAAAACACGGCGGATGAAATGCGAACGATAGCAGGCAGTATCGCGGCTTCCGCTCAGCTAGTTGGATTGTTGGGTGAACGGTCTAAACAGATTACGGCCATCGTTAACACTATTCGTGGCATTGCGGAGCAAACTAACCTGCTTGCTTTAAATGCCGCGATCGAGGCTGCCAGAGCAGGTGATCAAGGGCGAGGGTTTGCCGTGGTGGCGGATGAGGTCAGGCAACTGGCAGGGCGCACTAGTCGATCAACGGCTGAAATTGCCGACATGATTGGAAAAATCATATCTGAAACTCACGATGCAGTTGAAAGCATGCACAGTACTCGTGACGGGGCGCAAAGAGGGGTTTTGCTGGCTGATGAAGCTAAAAAAGTGATTTTGCAGATTCGCGCCGGTACAGCCAACGCTGTTGAGGCTGTAAGCATGTTTGCGTCAAAGCTTGATGAAAGGTAAGTCCGGCAGACCCTGGCTAAATCCGGCGACTTGTATAGCGCAAAGAATAAGGCGCTGGAAATCGACCCCGTTAAGATCGGACTCGTCCTTTAGGTAAATACTCATGTCCGTCCGGTGTCTACTGATGCATTTCCGTTACGGACATGGTGAACACCAACTTGGATCTGCCAGCGTTGGAATAGGAGTGGGCAACATCGGTTCTCGCCACTGCAGAGCTCCCGGCGGGGATGACCAGCTCTGTTTCTCCCACCACGCATTTCAAGGTGCCTTTCTCGACATGAAACAGTTCAAGCGTGCCTTGAGGGTGTCCCGGTGAAGCGAAGGACTCGCCTGGATGCATTTCCCAGCGCCACAGCTCGATCATGTCAGGGCCTGAGGTTCCCGCCAGAAGGCGCGCCGTTCCTCCCAGGTCGCCGGTCCAGAGCGTGGGGATGTCCTGGCTGTCAATGAGATGAGCCGATGGGGCTTCGGTCACATTGACGATGTCTGCGACGGACATTCCCAAAGCGGCGGCGATTTTGCAAAGGATGCCGATACTGGGGTTGGCCGTACATCTCTCTATTTCGACGACCATTCCTTTGCTTACGCCTGCGCGGCGGGAGAGTTCATCCAACGTGATCTTCTGTGCTTTGCGCGCCTGTTTGAGGGTGCGCGCCACGGCCAGGCTGACGGCTTGAGCATCTGCGCCCGCGGTAGTAGTCGACAGGCTGGTATTGGTGGTCATCGACGGGATCATGAAAAAAATGTGTGATGATTCTCGGCTTTTACCCATCGTCCCGTCAATCTGCTCATGGGTGATGGCACATACGCTGGTCATTATATTGACTTATTCGGTCATTGCTGACTAGCATGAAATGAATGTGGATTTCTGGAGATTCCTGATGCAATCCGTAATGCCGTTGATCGACCAGGCCGTGGCTGAATTGGCTCCGCAGTTCAGGGCCCTGAGTATCGTGGTGGAGGCTGCGCCGCTGGCCCATCCTGAGGTGGCCCAGGCCGCGCTGGACCGCGCCTGCAAGGCCGTGCAAGAAGGTGGCCCCAGCTGGGGAGAAGCCCATCTGGCGGGCTGGGCCGAGACATTTCGAAAGTTCGGGGCCAAGCCACAGCGCACGCCTTGTTCAGCTGACGCACTGCGTAAACGTGTTTTACGTGACGGCAGCTTGCCCAGCCTGGATCCCATCGTCGATCTCTACAACGCAATCAGTATCGAGTACGCCGTCCCGGTTGGCGGGGAGAATATGGCAGCCTATGCGGGCTCGCCACAGCTGGTAGTCGCCGAGGGCACCGAGCCTTTTGACACGATGAAAGAGGGCGCTCCTGCCGTCGAGTATCCAGACGCCGGCGAGGTCGTCTGGCGCGATGACAAGGGCGTGACGTGTCGCCGCTGGAATTGGCGGCAAGGTGTCAGGACCCGTCTCGGTGCCGATGCGAAGTGCATGTGGTTCATTCTGGAGAGTTTGCCGGCGATGCCGCTTGAAGCCTTGACGGAAGCGGGGGACAAGCTGATCGAAGGTTTGCAGCAAATGATGCCAGGCGTCCGGATCGAAAGCTCGCTGATTGGCCCTGGCGCGGAATAAAGCTCCTGGGATAGCCGGGCAGGTCGGAGCCCAGCATCAGCACCATGACCTCACCGTTCGAGTCATGCCGAGAGTGCGTGCCGTCGATCTGGCCAAGCAGTCGATCATTGGGCATCAATGCGGATCGTAGCCAATTGGGATCGACTTTTGAAATGAGGGTTCAGAACGCCCAAAGCCTGACAGCGGATTGGTTGTGTTACTCACTCTCCATTAATGGCATCGCTCAATACAACAGGCTCAGTGCCTCGGCAACGAGTAATGCTTGATGCGGCACGGATAGTCCTTGCCGTCGCCTTTGCAGATGCCGTCCAGGTATCGGTAATCGACGCCGACCACTTGCCCTTCTTGGGGCCAGGTTCGGCGTGGAAGCACAGCCTGATAGTCCGACGTTTCCGGCGTGAACATGATCGTTGCGCCTCGCTCCGGGCAAATGACCGTCGCCGTCTTTGCGCTTACTTTCAGGATCTTGGCCCGCAGCTGTGGATAGGGTTTTGTCACGGTATCAGTGACACGCAACTCCATACTGCAGACCTGCCACGATGAGGCCAGGACAGGTTGGCTGAGCGTTGAAAGCAACGCAGTAAGCAGCACGTAGCAGGGCGCCTGATTTTTCATAGTTGCCAGGTCCTGGATAACCTGTCCCTGGTGGGGGATGAGCACAACATTTCGCGTCGCCATAATAAGCTCCAGCTTCGCTAAACAGTTTCTTAAGGCCATTGGCATATCATGCCATTTACGTGCGAACACATTGTTGGAGATTTTGATCTTACGGACTATGTCATACGGGGCGTCTTTGCATCGAACCGTGTGAATACGTAGCCAGCCGGGTAATGACGATAGCCACCTCAGTGCGGGAGATCGACAGCGTCGAAGCCGTCCCGGCGCTGGAGGCCGGCGACATCGACCGGGCCTTCGCTCGGCTGGACGGTGATCTTGGGGCTTCGATACCTGCAATGCTTTTTCCATGCCACTGCGCTCGTCACGACATTTTGCGAAGCGACGGAACGCACTTCATGCCGCACCCGAGGGGAAAAGCCGCTGGTCCGGCAGGTTGCGATCAGATTGTCGAAATACCAGATCTGCGGTTGCGTTTGCGTCCCCCCTATGGGCGAGTCCACGTTGCCGACAGAACTGCAGGGGTCAGATAGTGGGCAAACAATTACGCAAGTGTTATCTTTTGAAATAGACTGACCTAACGTTAATCAGACTGGGTGTATCAGGATGACATCTTCGACAGGTTGGTCAGCATTGCTCCTCGGGAAAAATGGATTGCGCTCCGCGGCATTGGCAGGAGGCGTTGCGCTCCACGCGATCAATGTCTACTTGGTGACGACGATTCTGCCTTCAGTGGTCGCCGACATCGGCGGCCTCGACTATTACGCCTGGAACACCACGTTGTTCGTGGTGGCCTCGATCATCGGTTCCGTGCTGTCGACCAAGTGCCTGGCAGGATTGGGCCCCAGGGCTGCCTATGTCTGGGCGGGAGTGATCTTCGCCATCGGCTGCGCGGTGTGCAGCCTGTCGCCGAACATGGCGGTCATGATTCTCGGCCGGACGATTCAAGGGCTGGGCGGGGGGCTATTGTTCGCGCTGCCCTACGCCATGATCCGCCTGGTATTTGCCGAGCCATTATGGCCGCGGGCGATGGCATTGATCTCTGGCATGTGGGGGGCGGCAACGCTGATCGGGCCGGCGGTGGGCGGTATTTTCGCGGAGTACGACGCTTGGCGCGCAGCCTTTTTGGCACTCATTCCGATCACTGCGTTGTTCATGTTGTTGGCCTGGTCGCTGCTACCGAAGAAAAGCGTCGAGGCACCTCGACCTGTCGGAGTTCCGATGGCGCAGCTGGTGCTGTTGAGTGGCGTGGTGCTGGCGATTTCGGTAGGCAGTATCAAACCGGATGCGCTGTATAGCGTCCTGGGCCTGGCGGTCGGTCTGTTGCTTCTGTATTTCGTCTACCAAGTGGAAGTGCGTGCGACCTTGCGGTTGTTGCCCAAGGGCGCGATGACGACCCGCCATGCATTGCTGCCGCTGTATTTCTCCATGAGCTTGATGGTGATAGGCATGACCAGCGAAGTCTTCGTGCCGTATTTTCTGCAAATACTGCATCTTCAGACACCGCTGCTGGCCGGTTACATCAGCGCGCTAATGGCGGCAGGCTGGACGTTGGGCGCGCTGTACAGTTCTGGGTTGAAGCCCGATTCAGCGACCCGCGCGATTGGCATCGCACCGTTCTGCATCGTCGCAGGGCTGATCGTGGCGTTTATCTTCGTGCCGCGCTCGGGGCCTTCGATCATCAACGTGGCAGGTGTGTGTGTCGGGATGCTGGTGATTGGCCTCGGAATTGGCCTGGCGTGGCCGCATTTGCTGACTCGCGTACTGGAGAGCGTGTCCGAGGATGAAAAGGAATTGGCGGGTGCGTCGATCACCACTGTCCAATTGATCGCCACGGCCATCGGCGCGGCATTGGCCGGCATGATCGTAAACCTGAGCGGGTTGTCTTCGCCCGGTGGGCTTGCCGGCGCGTCCAGTGCTGCGGCCTGGCTCTTTGGTGTATACGCCGCGCTGTCGGTGCTGATCTTTGTCACGGTCAGGCCGGTCATTCGAAGCAAGACCGAGCAACCGACGTTTGGCCCGGCTTGACGGTGCTTCGCGCAGAGACCGACTGAATATTCAACAATGAGGCCTCGACGCTACTGACACTTTTCGCATTGGCCTTCCAACCACACACCACCGCCGCCAGGACAGTGTGACAGTCTTTCGCGGGTAACCCCCTACAGCCCCTCACGCCGGCTTCCGAGCTTGGCGTGACTGCGCCAAGCACCCCGGCGAGCACTTGCCAGACAGCGTTTTGCAACCTTCCTGAACGATCTCCCGTAGAAAGTTAAATCTTGTATTTAGGCGCCTGCGCTGTATTATCCAAGCAATGTCTTGTGTATATACCTGAGGCTGGATTTACCTTTAGGCAGATACGGAGGTTTGAATGACTGTGGAGGCGTGGGTACTGGGTTACTCGATGTCGGTGTTCCTGGGCGTACAGGCCGTTGGCGTGAGCCTGTGGCTGAGCATCGCGGTGCTTAACAACTGGCAAGCGTTTCGCAGCTCGGTAGGCGCGGTGGGCGCGACCATGGCCATGGAGCCGTTGCGCCAGAGCCCTGCCATCGAGATTCCCATCTTGGTGCGGGCCGTACGCTCACCCCGTTTGCACCAACTGGCCCTGCTGATAGTTCTGGCCCTGCAATTGGTCGCTGCTCTGGCGGCCTGGACCGGCAGCTATCAGCTGATCCTCGGCGACGGCCTGTTGTCGGCACGGCCCTGGCTCAACCTCGCCCTAAGCGCGTTTTCGGCGTTTGTCTTCGCCATGCTGCTGGGGGGCTTATGGTTCGGCTACTGGATTCGCCAAGAGGGTTTGCAATTGACTCATCTGGTGCTGTCGATCTGGGCGGTGTTGGCCTTCTTCCTGTTCAACCACAGCTGGCTGTGAACCGCGCGTAACACTCTCATCGTGATAAGGACGTCCATGAACAAGAAGAAGATAACCAGCCTGGTGTTGATTCCGGTGGCGGTCATTGCGGTGGTGATGATGTCGCGCGCACCATCCCAGGCTCAGCCTGCCGATGCCCCGGCGGGCGCGTTGACCAAAGTCGCGCTGGGGGCGGTGCAATTACGCCCGGCCAATGTGTATTTCGCCGGCGTCGGTGAGCTGGAAGCGGCTTCCCAGGTGCAGGTTTCCGCCGAGGTCGGCGGGCGGGTCACCTTGATCAACTTCGAGTCGGGCCGCCAGGTCAAGGCTGGCGAGGTGCTGGTCAAACTCAACGATGGTCCGGAGCAGGCCGAGCAGCTGCGGCTGCAGGCCCAGGTGCGCAATGCCGAGATCATTCGCAAGCGGGTGACCGGGCTGGTCAGGGAAAACGCTGCGACCCAGGAACAGCTCGACAACGCCCGGGCCGCCCATGACATGGCTCAGGGCGAGTTGAAAAAAGTCCAGGAACTGATTGCCCAGAAGACTATCCGCGCACCCTTCGCCGGAGTGCTCGGCATTCGCCAAGTCAACGAAGGGCAGTACCTCAATGTCGGCGACCGCATCGTCAGCCTGGTCAACACCCAGGTCCTCTATGTCAATTTTTCCCTGGATGAGCAGCTCAGCCGCCGCCTGGCCGTCGGGCAAACCGTGGGCGTGCTGATCGACGCCTACCCTGACCGGGTGTTCAAGGCGCGGATCAGTGCCGTTGACCCGATGATCGGCCGCTCGCGTACGGTGCAGGTACAGGCCACCCTGGACAGATCGGAGGCCACCCTCAAGCCTGGCATGTACGCCAGTGTCAAAGTGGCCGATACCGAAGTGGCCGATGTCCTGACCGTGCCGGAAACGGCGGTGGCCTACACCGCCTATGGCGATACCGTTTTTCTCGCCCGCCCGGATAAGGGCGCCGCGCTGGTGGTCAAGCGGGTGGCGGTGAAAATCGGCCAGCGCCAGGACGGTTGGGTCCAGATCCAGGAAGGCCTGCAAGAGGGTGACCAGGTGGTGACCTCCGGGCAACTCAAGCTCAGTGACGGCATGGCGGTGCAGCCGACCGATGACACCCTGGTCCTGCCTGCGTCCAAACCGCCTGTGACGGGCATCTGATTCTTCGTCCAGAGAACGCTCATGACTTTCACCGATATTTTCGTTCGGCGGCCGGTGCTTGCGCTCGTCGTCAGTATTCTGATCCTGCTGCTGGGGGTCATGTCCTTGCTGCAGTTGCCGATTCGCCAGTACCCGATGCTGGAAAGCTCCACCATCACCGTGACCACTGAATACCCCGGCGCTTCGTCAGACCTGATGCAGGGCTTCGTCACGCAACCGATTGCCCAGGCGGTGTCGTCGGTGGAAGGCGTGGATTACCTGTCGAGTTCGTCGGTGCAGGGGCGCAGCGTGGTCACGGTGCGCATGGAGCTCAACCGTGACTCGACCCAGGCGCTCACGGAAGTCATGGCCAAGGTCAACCAGGTGCGTTTCCGGCTGCCGGAGCAGGCCTATGACCCGGTGATCGAGCGCTCGTCCGGCGAGTCGACGGCGGTGGCCTATATCGGGTTCTCCAGCCCGACCCTGTCGACCCCGGCCTTGACCGATTACCTGGCACGGGTGGTGGAGCCGGTGATGAGCACCATCGAGGGCGTGGCCAAGGTCCAGGTGTTCGGCGGGCAAACCCTGGCGATGCGCCTGTGGATCGACCCCGCACGGCTGGCCGCTCGCGGCCTGACCGCCGCCGATGTGGCCGACGCGGTACGCCGCAACAACTACCAGGCGGCGCCGGGCAAGGTCAAAGGCCTGTTTGTGGTCGCCAACCTGCGGGTCAATACCGACCTGACCAACGTCAATGAATTTCGCGATTTGGTGCTGCGCAACGATGGCAACGGCCTGGTGCGCCTGAAGGATGTCGGCACCGTGGAGCTGGGCGCGGCGTCCAGCGAAACCAGCGCCACCATGGACGGCGTTTCAGCCGTGCACCTGGGGTTGTTCCCGACACCCGGCGGCAACCCGCTGGTGATCGTCGACGGTATCAAGAAACTTCTGCCGGACGTGCGCAAGACCCTGCCGCCGGACGTCAAGGCCGAGCTGGCGTTTGAAACGGCGCGCTTTATCCAGACCTCCATCGACGAGGTGATGAAGACCCTGCTCGAAGCCTTGCTGATCGTGGTGATTGTCATCTACCTGTGCCTGGGGTCGTTGCGCACGGTACTGATTCCGGTGGTGACCATCCCCTTGTCGATGCTGGGCGCCGCGGCGCTGATGCTGGCGTTCGGTTTCAGTCTCAACCTGTTGACGCTGTTGGCGATGGTGCTGGCCGTGGGGCTGGTGGTGGACGATGCGATTGTGGTGGTGGAGAACGTGCACCGGCATATCGAGGAGGGCAAGACCCCGGTGGCGGCCGCTCTGGTCGGTGCGCGGGAAGTGGCGGGCCCGGTGATCGCCATGACCATTACCCTGGCGGCGGTGTATGCGCCTATCGGCATGATGGGCGGCCTCACGGGGGCGTTGTTTCGTGAGTTCGCCCTGACCCTGGCCGGCGCGGTGATCGTGTCCGGCGTGGTGGCGCTGACGTTGTCGCCGGTCATGAGTTCGTTCCTGCTGCAGTCCAAGCAATCGGAAGGGCGCATGGCACACCTGGCCAACCGCGTTTTTGACGGTCTGGCACTGCGTTATGCCAAGGTGCTGGACCTGTCGCTGCGGCATCGCTGGCTCAGCGGGCTGTTTGCCTTGCTGGTGATGATCAGCCTGCCGTGGTTGTACCAGTTGCCGCAGCGGGAGCTGGCGCCCACCGAGGACCAGGCGGGGCTGCTCACTGCGATCAAGGCGCCGCAACATGCCAACCTGGAATACGTCGAGCGCTTTTCCGCCAAGCTGAATGAGGTCTACGGGCGGCTGCCGGAAACCGTCAGCACCTGGATCATCAATGGCAGCGACGGCATCGCCTCGAGCATTGGCGGCATCAACCTGACGCTGTGGGGCGAGCGCGAGCGCACCGCCGCGCAGATCCAGGTCGACCTGCAAGCGGCCACCAACGACGTGGAAGGCACCAGCATCTTTGCCTTCCAGCTGCCGGCCTTGCCGGGCTCCACCGGTGGCCTGCCGGTGCAACTGGTGCTGCGCAGCTCCCAGGATTACCGCGTGCTGTACGAAACCATGGAGCAGATCAAGCAGAAGGCCCGCGACAGTGGTTTGTTCGCCGTGGTCGACAGTGACCTGGACTACAACAACCCGGTGGTACAGGTGCGGGTGGACCGGGCCAAGGCCAACAGCCTGGGGATCCGCATGCAGGACATCGGAGAATCGTTGGCGGTGCTGGTGGGGGAAAACTACCTCAACCGCTTTGGCCTGGAGGGCCGTTCCTATGATGTGATTGCCCAGAGCCCGGGCACTGAGCGACTGACGCCCGAAGCCCTGACCCGCCAGTATGTGCGCACGGAAGACGGCACACTGATTCCGCTGTCGACGGTGATCCAGGTGTCCGAGCACGTCGAACCCAACAAGCTGACCCAGTTCAACCAGCAGAACGCCGCGACCTTCCAGGGGGTGCCGGCGGCCGGGATCACTCTGGGCGACGCCGTGGCGTTCCTGGAAGGCGTCACCGCCGAGTTGCCCGTGGGGTTCAGCTACGACTGGCAATCCGATGCGCGGCAATACACCCAGGAAGGCAATGCGCTGCTGCTGGCGTTCCTGGCGGCGGTGATCGTGATCTACCTGGTACTCGCGGCGCAGTACGAAAGCCTGATGGACCCCCTGATCATCCTGATCACCGTGCCGCTGTCCATCAGCGGCGCGCTGATTCCCCTGGCGCTGGGCTACGCCACGATCAATATCTACACCCAGATTGGCCTGGTGACCCTGATCGGGCTGATCAGCAAGCACGGCATCCTGATGGTCGAGTTCGCCAACGCCCTGCAGGCCCAGGAACACCTCGACCGTTCCGAGGCGATACGCAAGGCCGCGCAGATTCGTTTACGGCCGATCCTGATGACGACGGCGGCCATGGTGGTCGGCCTGGTACCGTTGCTGTTCGCCTCGGGAGCCGGGGCCAACAGCCGCTACGGTCTGGGGGTGGTAATTGTATCGGGCATGCTGATCGGTACCTGCTTCACCCTGTTCGTGCTGCCGACGGTCTACACCCTGCTGGCCCGCAAGCATTCAGTGGCGGCCTCGACCCCACGGGCCCAGTCCCTGGCACAAACCCTGAGGAGCGAACCATGAAGCCCGGCAAAACTGGCACCACCGTGCTGGCGCTGACGCTGCTCAACGGCTGCATGGTCGGGCCGCATTACGAAACGCCCACGACCCCACCGATCAGCCTGGTCACTGCACAAAAGGCGTTGTTCGCCCAACAGGCGCCGGTGCAGGCCCGGTGGTGGTCGTTTTTTGACGACGCCGAACTCGATCGCCTGATCGACACGGCGCTGGCGCATAACCATGACATCCGCCAGGCACAGGCCAACTTGCTGGCTTCCCGCGCGGTGTTTGATGATCGCCGGCTCGACCAGTATCCCGGCGTCACTGCCCGTACCGCCTATGGCCGCAGCCTGGAGCAGCAGTTGCCGTTCGACGGTGGGCCACCCGAGCGGATGCTGTCACAGACCTATCGCGCCGGCTTTGATGTGCAATGGGAGATTGATGTGTTCGGGCGGTTGCAGCGCCTGACGGCCTCGGCCATGGCGCGCTCGCAGGCGGCCCAGGCGGACCTGGCGCTGATGCAGTTGAGCATCGCTGCCGACGTGGCGCGTTATTACTACGAGCAGCAAGGCTTGAGCCGCAGCCTGGAGGTGGCCCAGGCCCAGGTCAGTGCCTGGCGCGAAACGCTCACGCTGACCAGCGCTCAGGTGCGCGCCGGCAGCGGCCAATTCGAGGATCAGCAAAACGCCCATGCCAACCTGCTGCTCAGTGAGGCGGCGATTCCACCGTTGCTGACACGGATCCAGGAAACCGGTTATCGCCTGGACGTTTTGACCGGCCAACCACCGCGTCAACAGCAGGCCCTGGCCAAGGCGCACTTCCTTGCGCCCCTGGCCCGGCAACTGCCCTTGGGCGATGTCGACCAACTGATCCGCAATCGTCCGGATGTGGTCAGCGCCGAACGCCTGCTGGCTGCCAGCACCGAAGACGTCGGCGTCGCCACAGCCGACTTGTACCCACGCCTGAACCTGGGCGGTTTCATTGGCTTCTTCGCCCTGCGCGGCGGCGACCTGGGCAGCGCATCGCGGGCTTATGAGCTGGCGCCGTCGGTGGACTGGCCGGCGTTTCGCCTGGGCAACGTGCGCGCACGCCTGCGCGGTTCCCAGGCCCAGGCCGAAGGTGCCCTGGCGCGCTATCAACAGTCGCTGCTCAAGGCCCAGGAAGATGTGGAAAATGCACTGATGCGCCTGGCGCAGGACCAGACCCGCCTGGGCGCGTTGCTGGCGTCCGCCACACATGCCGAGCACGCGATCGACATCGCCAGCAAACGCTACCGCAGCGGTTCGGGCACCTACATGGCGGTGCTGGAAAACCAGCGCGCGTTTTTCCTGATCCAGAAGGACGTGGCCGATGCGGAGACAGCGTCCTATCTCAACGCCATCGCGCTATACAAGGCGCTGGGCTGGGGCAGTGGCGGTGCGGCTCAGGCTCAATCAGCGGACAAACCATTGGCTAGCAATTGAGCCTTGAGGTCGGGCCGGTAGTTGCGTGCGTACGTGCGGCCCACGGTGCTTGACCAGGACTGGCCGTCCGCACGGCCAATGATCTGCCAATGGCGCATCAGGTGCTGGTCATAGGCACTGATCGCCGGTGCCAGCGCGGCCCGGTTGTAGCGCTCGTCGTGACGGAAGGCCTCGATGCCCATGCGCGGTTTCTGCGGCGCCGGCTCGTGCACATGACCCAGGGCCAGGCCGCACAGGGCGAAGGTCTGCTCGGGCAGCCCGAGCAGTTCGATCATCGCCTCGGCGTTGGCACGAATGCCGCCCACCGGCACCACGCCCAACCCCAATGAGCGCGCGGCGATCATCAGGGCGCTGAGGATAATGCCGCCATCGGTGCTGGCGGCGATCAGCCCTTCCAAGTGCCGCTGGATTTGCTGTTGCTGACCATTGAGCGCGGCACCGACGGCGGTCTTGTGAAAGTCCACCACCAGCGTGATAAACACCGGCGCCGACACGATCCAGGGTTGGCCGCCCGCGACCGCCGCAATGCGCTGGCGGGTGTTTGCATCGCGCACGACCACTACGGAAATATGCTGGGCATTGAATGACGTCGGTGCCAGGTGGCCGGCCCGCAAGATGGCATCCAGGTGTTCGTCGCTGACGGGCGTGGATTGGAAGCTGCGGTCGCTGCGGTGGCTGGCGAGCAAGTCGATGGTCGGGGTCATGGCCTTATTCCTTTAGGGCGGCTGGAGTGGGGGCGGTCAGGCGCGCGGCTGGATGTTATAGACGCAACGCCGGTCGCCGGAGATCAGGTGTTCGCAACGTTCGACAAGCGCGTCCTCGCCCATGGCTGCACGAAATATCTGCAACTCCGAGCGGCAGAAACCCTGGCATTTGCGCGCGGCGGCACAGATCGGGCAATGGTTTTCGATCAGCAGCCAACCTTTACCCGCAGGTTCCATATGCGCCATATAGCCGGCGAGTTCGCGGATGCGCACCAGGATGGCGACTTTCTCTTCCAGGGACGAGGCTTGCGAACACGCCTGAACGTACTCCTGGCGATTGGTCGCTTCCATGCTGGTGATGATTTTCTCGATGCCGTCACTGCCGAAAACCCCCTCGATGGATTCGATCAGGTGCAGGGTCAGCACGCTGTGGGAATCGGGGAATTTGTTGTGCGCAGTGTCCGTCAGAGCCCACCTCAACGAAGGGCGGCCGGCCCCGGAAGTGGGCGCAGAAACGCCGAGGATCAAATCCGATGCCTGCAACTTCTGAATTTGTTGCCGGGCTGCCTCAAACGTGAGTTCGAGCAAGGAAGCCAGTTCGGTGGTTTTCAATGGGCCACGGGTCTTGAGCAAAAACAGGATGCGTTCAGCGGTGGATGGCTGGGTATCGTCGGCAGGTTTGGAGGTCATAAATCGCGTGTAACCATGGGGAGTGAGGGCATCACTGGAGTTCGTCGACCTTTGGCGCCATCCATTGCGTAAGGGGTATTGGACATGAGCATAGTCATTTTTGCTGCTCAGGAAAATAATAAATAAAAGGAATTAATAGTAAATTATAAAGAACAAATAATTATAAAAGGTTTGCCTTGCTTTTGTAGGGCTTACGACTAGGATCGTAGCTAGCTTTTTGGAAGCTGCTCGTAAACGTTCATTTGCACACGACTCCGGACCGTTAGAAAACACGCTACGTCCCAAGCACTGATCGCTTGCCGACGCCGGTGAACACAAAGACCTCCAAGGAAGAGAATCTGTATGAATGCGCAAAAGCCTACGACCATCTATGAGCACGCTGATGAAGTAACCGCTCTGTCCAGCGTGGTCGACCTGGTGAAACTCTCCGACCAGTATCGACAATCCGCCATCCTTCACTTCGCCGTAGCGCAGCACCTCTTCGATCAAACCACCCGCCCGGCTACCGCCGACGCAATCAGCCAGCAATTGGGCTGGGTGCCCAACAAGGCGAAGATCTTTCTCAATGGCCTGGTTGCCCTGGGCCTGTTGAAGAAGTTCGCCGACACCTATACCAACCTGCCCTTGGCCGAGCGTTTCCTGGTCAGCCGCAGCGCCGAGTTCATCGGCCCGATCATTGCTCACCAGCGCTTGCAGTGGCAGAACTGGCCGCGCCTCGGGGAAATCCTGAGCAGCACCGAGTCCATGGATTTCCAGCAAGAGAACCGCTTCAAGCACGACATTGCTGCGCGGGATGCCTTCAACGATGCGATGGTGCGCTTCAGTCAGCCCATGGTCGATGTGCTCAAGGAATTGCCAGTGTTCGATACGGCCAGCAAGGTCATCGACCTGGCCGGTGGCCACGGCACCTACATCGCTGAAATCGCTCGGCGCCACCCCCAGGTCCAGGGCGAAATCTGGGACCTGGCCGCTACGCGCCAGTCTGCCGAAAGCACCATCGAGAATTACCAGTTGGCGGGGCGACTGACGTTCAAGGAACGTAACCTGCTGGACCTGGCCCGTTACGAAGGTGAAAGCGCCGACGTAATCATGGTCAATGACTGCCTGCATTATTTTAACCGCGAAGAAACCAGCACGCTGATCCGCTCGGCTGCACAGTTGGTCAACGACGGCGGTTCGCTGCTGGTGCTGAGCATGACCTTGGAAGACGACGAAATTCATCCGGCGCTGTCGGCGGATTTCTCCTTGCACATGATGGTCAACACGGTGCACGGCGAACTGCATCCCACCCGATGGATTGCCGAGCAGATGGTCTCCCAGGGCTTTGAGGTGGTCCAGGAGCCTATCGGGCGCTACAGCCTGTTGGTGGGTCGCCGTAACGAGGGGAGGGTCGCCTGATGCTGCGCTTTATTACCCTTTACAGCCCCAACACGGCGACACGTCTGAACGGGTTTCTCGAACCGTTGAACACCTGCGCGAAAGCGGCCGGTTTTGAAGTGTGCGCGGCCGTGGAGGGCGCACAGTTACCGCAGGCCGATGGGTTTATCCTGCTGGTGTCAGCGGCAGACAGCCTCGACACCCTGAATACTCGGCTCGCGCAATTGGCGGATGGTTATCACAATAAGGCCGTCTGCGTCGTGCGCCTTACCGAAGGCCGCGCCGGGCAAGCTGCCGGCGATCCGCTGAGCGCGACATTGCTGCAACACGCGGCCTGTTTCATTTACCCCCATGGCCTGGCGATCACTGACGCAGGCGTGTCCGCGGACACCGTGAAAAACTGGCTGGCCGGTTTTTCCAAATTCGCCGCCGCGATCAAAATGTGGCGCTCCCTGGAAGGTGTATCCATCGAGGCTGCCGCACTGGAATCCCAGCGCCCGCAACTCACCCATATCAACATCCTCACCCGTAACCTGGAAGCCTCCCAGGCGTTCTATCGCGAAATCTTCGGCGCCCACTATTGCTACAACCTGGGGCCGCGCAAAGTGGTGATGGAGTTGAACGGATTCGACTTCTTCATCGAACACAATCCCGACTTTGTCTACCCGCCGGGCTACCACATCGGCATTCGTGCGCTGCCGGACGACGTCAAGCGCATCGCCGACAAGGTGGCCGCCGACGACAACATCACCCTGGTCAGGGGCAATGGCCCTGCGCCGGGTTATCACCGCGGCCCGGACAACGTTCGCACGGCGGTGTATTTCGAAGACCCCGATGGCTTGGTGGTTGAGGTGTATTCCACCGAAGTCGAGATGATCGAGACCAATCGAAGGTTGCTGCTCGACCGACTCTGATACCTGACTGACCCACACACGCCGAGCGGTTTCGCGCTCGGTCGTGGACGTGTTCGCTCGGAAAAAAGGTGTACCTATGACGAATCAATACGGTTGGCATTGGCCGACGCTACCGAGCCCTTTGCCAAAGAACGTGTCTGATCGGGTATTGATGGGCTACCCGCAGGCTTACGTCGAATATGAACTGACCCGGCAAATCGCCGACGCCACCGGACAGTTGATGAGCGCGCCTATCGAGCAACTGCTGCGGGTGGTCGAGTCGCTTGCCGAACCCCTGGTGCGGCGTATCGCCGCCGGTGAAGTGCTGGGTTGCAAGGGCGACCCGCGTATCGACGTGTTCAGCCCAGCCATGTGCGACGTTCCCGCTGCCCAGGTCGAGATCGGCCTGGAGCCGCAGCGCGTCGACGCGGTCATGACCGCCTACGCCGGGCTGGGCCTGGACCGAAGTTGGATCGAGAAGGAAACCCCCAACCATCGGGTCAGCCTGGCGAGCTTTCGCATCGGTCGCTACCCGGTGACCAATAGCGAATACCGCGCCTTCCTGCTGGATACCGGTTATCCGTTCTTGCCTACCGGCTGGGCCTTTGGGCGCTTTCCCCAGCACCAGGCCAACCATCCGGTGTACAGCGTCAGTGACGTCGATGCCGACGCCTATGCCCAATGGCTGAGCCGGCGCACCGGGCGCGCCTTCGCACTGCCCAGCGAGGCGCAGTGGGAATACGCCGCGGCAGGGCCGCAGCGCTCCCAGTTTCCCTGGGGCGAAACCTTCAATGTCGAGTACGCCAACACCATTGAGTTGGGGTTGCTCGCTTCGACACCCGTCGGGGTGTTCCTCGAAGGCGCCTCGATGTTTGGCGCGCTGGACATGGCCGGCAACGTGGAAGAGTACGTTGCCGACGATTATCGGGCCTATCCGGGCGGGCCTGAGATCAACGATGACCTGGTGCTGGATGTCGGTCGGCACCGGGTAGCCCGTGGAGGCAGTTTCACCCGCTTCAGGGATCTTGCGCGCAACCAGCGCCGACATGGACGTTATCCAAGACCCATCTATGTCATGGGATTCCGTTTGGTAGAAAACAACGTTGACCAGAACGTCCCACACGCATAGAGGCTTAGTCATGGACACTCCAGTAACGCTCCATACGCAAGTTCCCATCTCCATTCTCGGCGGCTCCGTCAACGCCCACTTCTTCGGGTTCAAGGGCTTTGACAAGAACAATGAACACTTTGCCGTCAAGGCCGGTGAGCCCGATGCCGATGTGCCCCTGGTGCGCGTGCATTCCGAATGCATTACCGGTGATGTATTCGGTTCCCAGCGCTGCGATTGCGGACCGCAGTTACAGGAAGCCTTGAAAGCGCTTGATGCCGAAGGCGGCTACCTGATCTACCTGCGCCAGGAGGGTCGCGGTATCGGCCTGTATTCGAAGTTTGAAACCTACCTGCTGCAAGACGCCGGTATGGACACCTACGAGGCCAACCTGAAGCTCAACCACCCGGAAGACTCGCGCAGTTTCGCCCCGGCGGTCGCCATGCTGCGTGCCCTGGATGTACATCGCTGCCGGCTCCTGACCAACAACCCGGACAAGGTCAAGCAACTGCGCGACGGCGGGATCGACGTGGTCAGCTCAGTGCCGACCGGGGTGTTCCTGACCAAGCAGAACCACAACTACCTGCGATCAAAAGTCAGTAAGTCGAGCCACACCATCAAGCTTTGATTTCATTCCTCAGGAAAAGGACTTTTCGATGAGACACATAGGCCCTATCAGCGGCGTCGCCGCCCATGCTGGTGAGTTCATCGCCACCGCCGGTTACGACAACCAAGTCATTTTATGGAATGCCCATACCGGGCATTCGATCCACCGTGTCAGCCATGACCACTTAGCCAACCAGTGCGCGTTCAGCGCCGATGGCAAGTACCTGGTGAGTGCCAGCAGTGACTACACCGCCCGCGTTTGGGAAGTGCCGAGCATGCGCCTCAAAGCCGTGCTGTCGGGGCATGACGACGATGTGGAAATGGCGGTGTTCTCACCGGACGGTGCGTCAATCGCGACCTGCTCGCGCGATCATCAACTGCGCCTCTTCGACCTCGACGGCAACCTCAAGGGCACCTGCCGCGGGCATCAGGCCGACGTGATTTCCGTGGTCTGGTCGCCGGATGGCAAGCGCCTGATTTCCAGCAGCGACGACGGCACGGTGCGCCAGTGGGACACCACCACCTTCGAGCAATGCGATGAAGTCGACATCGGCGGCGTCGAGACCGATACCGTCGCCATTACCCGTGCCGGCGTGGTGTTTGCCGGTGACGACGAGGGGCGCATCTCGATCATCCATGGGGGCGATATCCGCTCCATCCCTGCCCACGATGCCGGGATCAAGCGCATCGTCTGGAATGATGAAAAACAGCTGCTGGTAACCTTGAGTTATGACCGCCTGGCGATCCTCTGGCGCTTCGATGGCACCGAGCTGGAGCGCCTGCGCAGCACCAATTTGCCGAGCATCGTCTGGCCACGCAGCTGTGCGTTCGTCGGCAGTGATGCCTTGGTGTTCGCCACCTTCGGCTCGCGCTACGCCACCTGGGATTATGAAAACGATCAGTGGGCGGTGGACGGCATCCAGCCGGCGGTGAGCATCAATGCCGTGGTGACCACCGACGGCGGGCAATACAGCATTGGTGACGCGGGCTTGCTGTTTCGCGATAACCAGCCCGTGAGCGGTGTCGGCAGCCTGTGCAACTTCCTGCTGCCGTTCGGCCCGCTGCTGCTGACCGGCGGGCAGATGGGCCAGGTGTTCGATGCCCTGAGCGGGCGCCTGTTGTATCAACATCGCTCGCCGCTCAATTGCGGCACGACGTTCCAGCGCAATGGCCAACTTCATGCACTGATCGGAACCTACACCGGCGAAGGCCTGGTGTTTATCATCGCTGGCGATAACAGCCTGGAGCTGGTGGCGTCGATCCCGATGCACGACAACGCGATCAAAGGCGTGGCGGCCAACGAGCATCACCTGTTCAGCGTATGCGCCTCGGCCGCCGCCGCCCTGCACACCATCAGCGACTTCAGTTGCGCACGGCATATCGAAAATGCCCACACGCGTATCTCCAACGGTTGCTGCCGGGTCGACGGCGGTTTCGCCAGCATTGGTCGCGACCTGAAGCTGCGCCTGTGGCTGGAGTCCGGTGACGAGGTGTATGACACGCCGCACCGCAATTCCATCAAGTGTATTTGTGCCTCGGCCGACGGGGAAGTGATTGCCACTGCGAACTACAGCGGCACCATCGCGCTGTTCGACTTGCCCAGCCGTTCCTGGCAGCAAGTACAGCGTCCCACGGCCAGTGGCATCTCCTGCATCACCCACAGCACGGCCAGCGATGATTTCCTGGCCAGTTCCTACGATGGCCAGATCTACGGGATCGCCACCCGTCGCGCCTCTTGACCCAAGGACTGCCTGATATGAGCAAGCAAGCGCAATTCATGGACGTATCGACGTACCGCCGGGCGCTCGACACCTCATTCGTCCACCGCTACAGCCATGGTGAAGATGAGTGGTCCTGGGACATCGGCATGGCCAAGGCCGCCCGGGTTTTCCTCGATGCACTGGGGCCGAAGCCGGACCAGCACATCCTCGACGTGGGCGTTGGCCGTGCACGAGATGCCTCGGAGTTTATCCTGGCAGGGCACCGGGTGACCGGCCTGGACATCGTCGAGAATTCCAGCTGGCCGCTGCTGCGCAAACGCTGGGGCGAGCGTCTCAGCCTGGTGTGCAGCGCCCTGCAGGATTGGCAGCCACCGGCAGGGGAGGTGTTTGACGGCGTACTCGATAATGGCTGCTTCCATCACCAGCATCCGGATGAGTGGAGCCGTTACCTGGCCAATATCCGCCAGTATGCGCGCCCTGGCGCGCTGATTGGGCTCAACGTCTTCGGTGTCGACGCGAGCAACCCGGAGCCGGGCTGGCGCGAGATGGATAACCAGCGTCAAGGTTATTTCTTCACCGAACAGGGTGTGCGCGACACCCTGGAAGCGTTTGGTTTCACTTGGCAGGACCTGGTGGTGATCGAGCGTCAGCACGGTGAGGCGGTGTACCTGTTGGCGCTGGTTCGCACATGAGCCTGGCGCTGGCGCGCGACATGCACTTCATGCGGCTCGCCCTGAAACTGGCTGACCGGGGCGCCTTTACCACGGCGCCGAATCCCCGGGTCGGTTGCGTGATCGCCAACGGCGACCTGCTGCTTGGCCAGGGCTGGCACGAGTGGGCGGGGCAGGCTCACGCCGAAGTCAATGCGTTGCGCGAGGCGGGCGTCGATGCGCGGGGCGCCACCGCCTATGTCACCCTGGAGCCGTGCGGCGGTCATGGGCGCACGCCGCCCTGTGCCGACGCGTTGATCAAGGCCGGCGTGGCGCGGGTGGTGATCGCCAGTGTCGACCGCTCTCAGCATGAGCATCATGGTGTTGAGCGGCTTGAGGCGGCGGGGGTGCAGGTCGAACATCTGCCGTGCCCGGAGGCACGCGAGTTGAACCAGGGGTTTTTCTCGCGTACCGAGCGCAAGCGGCCGTGGTTGCGGATCAAACTGGCCATGAGCCTGGACGGTCGAACGGCCCTGGGTAACGGGCAATCCAAATGGATCACCTCGCCCGAGGCCCGGGACGATGTGCAAGTGTGGCGCGCCCGGGCCTGCGCCGTGCTCACCGGCAGCGGCACGCTGCTGGCAGACAACCCGCGCCTGACGGTGCGCCTGCCCGACCCACACACGGCGTTTTCCGCGCCGCTGCGGGTGGTTCTCGACCAGCACCTCAAGGGCGATGCCAATGCCCATGTGCTGGATGGCGCGGCACCGACCCTGGTGTTTCATGGGCCCGGCGCACAGCCGTCGCACCCGCCACCTGCGGGCGTGCGTTTCCGACAGGTCGGGCTGGACGGCGAAGGGCTTGATCTGCGGCAGGTCATGACGGTCCTGGCTGAGGAGGGGTGCAACGAGGTCCAGGTCGAGGCCGGCCCGGTATTGTGTGCCGCCTTTGCGGCGGCAGGCCTGGTGGATGAGTGGCTGGTCTACATCGCCCCGATGTTCCTGGGCAGTGATGCTCGGCCGTTGCTGGCGCTGGATGGCTTGACCGATCTGGGGCAGGCGCAACGGTTGTCGATCATCGAGCAATGCCTGGTGGGGGCGGACATTCGGGTGCGATTGCGGCCAGTCAGCGCCCTGGCGTGATCGTTCCCACGCGCGTGGAAACGATCACTGCGCGATTATTTGCGGCAGGTCAAACCGATCTGCAGGCTGTTGCGCTCGAACAGTTGCCAGTACCCCGCACCCATGGTAGTACGGCTGTGTTCACTGATCAGCGGGGCGACCCAGGTGAGCTGGTTGAAACCGGCTACCCGTGCGGCTTCTTCGTACACGCCTTGCTCCCAGCGATAGTAGGTAAACGGTGCGGGGGGCGATGACATGAACTGCGCGTTGCAGCGAAACCCGCCGGCGACCGGGGTTTCATCGAACACCTCAATCCCATAGCGGGTGAAATTGCCTTTTTGCAGTTCGAACGACGGGTTGGCGGTGTAGGCCACCAATTGACCACCGGGCTTCAGGTTGTCGGCCGCCGACTGAAACATCTTGCTCAGTTCGTCGACACTGCTGGCATAGTTGAACAGCCAGGCCGCTGTCACCATATCGTAGGTGCCGATACGGCCCATCTTCGCCACGTCCCGCACTTCGTAGGCGATACCGTCGTTGGCTTGCCGTGCCTGGTAGATCATGTTTTCGGAAATATCCACGCCATGCACCTTTTCCGCCCCCCAGTCCTTCAACTGGCGACTGAAGAAACCATGCCCACAGGCCAGGTCCAGGATACGCAGGCCCTCGACATTGCCGACCATGCTACGGAAGGTGTCGACCTCGACTTTGCGTTGAGAGGCCCTGGTGGTGAAATCCTCGAACTGTTCACTGATGCGTTCGTACACTTCTTTGGATTCTTTCATCTGCATGCCACTCCTTCGAATATGCGGGCTGGGTGATGAGCAAGCCTTGACAGTTTTTACGCAAGGTAAGACTTGCGATATTAGGCGCAACCCCTCGCTTTAACAAACGGCTTAGTGGGCGGTACTGCTCGATTGGATCAGCCTGCTGATGGGAGAGTTGTTTTGGTGTTTGCGAAGATCAATGGAGGTGTTTTCGAGAGGGCACTGCTGAACGTGAGGCTGGGAGCATCCGTTTCAAGCCATCCCATGCATGCCCTCAACTATGCCCAGAAGGTAGCAATTCACTGGAAGTGGATGGACTTCCAGGGTCTACGAAAAAACAGAAGCGATCAGGATGAACAGGCTTCCTGACGACGCTCAAAGGCTCTGAGGGTCGCCGAAAAACATTTTGACAGGTCTCTAGAACGGTGGTTTCAGCCTGAAATAAACGAATTGTGCCCCCAGTTTTGCCCCCATCCACATCGGGTTGCGAGCGATTGCGAATGGTACGCGCGCCTGGTGATTTCCGCCTGAGGCGCATCATCCGCCGTCGTTTGTTCCTCCGATCAGCACTCCTTGCCAGAGCCGTTACAAGGCAAGACCTCATGAGCTCGCCATTCCTTGATAAGCTGGCGTCGGTTACGACTGTAGCGCTCGGCAAGCACTTCCAGTTTTGCGATGTCATCCATCGCTATCACGCGGAAACGGTTGTCCCCTTCACACCACGCCGACAGGAAGCGCTTTGCGTCTATGAAGCCCAGCATGATCGGCCAGATAATTTGTTTATCTGCAGGTGCGTGGGATATCGACAAGGTGATAAGCAGTTTGCGCTGATCACGCAATGCGAATCGGACTTCACTCAGGTCGATTGAAGTGGAAAGGTTGGAGTGGGCGCCCACGTAGAACGTTTCGTCGTCAAAGGTGTGACGCATATCCAGAGGCAACACGGCATTGATTTTGGCCAACGCATTCTTTACCGCGAGGGCAAATTTATCGTCTGTCTGACGACTGACCCACTGGGCACCGACTACAAGCGCCTGTATTTCTTCTTCTGTAAATGCAAGCGGGGGTAACAGAAAACCAGGTTTCAAAATATAACCTAAGCCAGGCTCGCCCTCGATGTCGGCGCCCATCCCCTGCAAGGTCACCACATCGCGACGTATGGTGCGTAATGAAACGCCCAACTCCCGCGCAAGTGTCTGGCCCGACACCGTTCTACGGTGTCGGCGCAGCACTTGCATTAGCTCAAACAAACGGTGACTCCTGGCCATGTCTACTCCATCGCGATGACACCTTTACCGCCGAGCTTACGGCCTTTCTCAAGCTCAGTGATAAGTCGAATCGCCTCGGCCATCGAAACGGTTTCCGCTACTCGGACGTTGTAGCGCTTATCACTGGCAGCCTTGGCAAGCTGATCCAATATATCGGCGCGCGGTGAGCCTATGATCATTTTGAGTCTGCGATCAAAAAAAGCGCGGACAAACTTGCCTGGGCCGGGGTTTAGATCCAGAAATACGCCGCCCGATTTTAGCGTCGCAACGCCTTCAGATATCGACAGCGTTGCCGCGGTGTCGTAAACCACGTCGAATCGAGTGGCAATACTTGATAGCTGCAGGTTCCGATAATCATAAACAGTGTGCATCCCCAACGACTTTGCTCGCTGCATGTCCCTGTCGCTGCAGCTGCCCGAGACGACGGCTCCCTGCATCAGCGCTATTTGTACAGCCGCTTCGCCTACGGCTCCGGCGCATCCATTGACGAAGACATGCTGGCCGGCTCGCAGCTTGGCCTTGTCTATAAGCCCGTTCCAGGCAGTTATACCTGGGGTGCCCAGGCAGGCGGCGTGCTCGAATGACACATCATCCGGCTTATGGGCTAAAAACGCCTCTTTTGTGATAAGGGCTTGGCCGAACGCTCCGCTTTCTTTAAAACGGGCAAGTCCAAACACCGAGTCCCCGACTTTGAATCGCGTGACGCCGGTACCGACCGATATAACCCTGCCAGAGAAATCCATTCCCATCGCGCGAGGGAATTTCCTACCGGTAACGATCTTCATTTGCCCAGTCCGCAGCTTCCAGTCAATGGGATTGATCGCTGAAAACTTGACGCTGACACCGACCTCACCTTCGCCTGGGGAAGGAAGCTCAAAGTCCTGGACCTGCATGACCTCTGGCCCGCCATATCTGCTGTACTGAATGCGTTTCATGATGCGTCTCCAAAATCCGGCATACGACTGGGGTAGTCACCGATTGGAATCTACAGAGCAAGGCGGTCAGTTTTTGTCACCATTCGATCAGTTTTCTTCCTGGTTCGCCTGTGCGGAACTATTGCCGATTTCGATGGCGTGCAATAGTTCGTTGAGGGGGTTGAAGCCGATGGTTTTGCAATGCCGGCAAACGACGTACTCGCACTTGGAGGCTAATTAAAAATCAGCAATAAACTGCACCCCCCCGACCACCGCGCCGGTGGTTTGCGTGAGCCCACCGGGGTATTTCACATATTGCAGGTTGGGACGCACCATCAGCCATTTGGTTGCTTGCACGCCGTAGTTGATCTCGTAGCTGTACTCGCGGCGTTGCTCGGGGACGTACAGCGGGTCGTCGATATCGGTAACGCCATTGGCCGCATTCAGCATTTGAGTGTTGCGGGTATAGCGGTCGCTGACCTGCAGTTTCGAGGCGCCGATGCCAAAGGTGTCGTCCGGGCGTGAGTCGAATGGGCCACGGTAGATCAGGCCGACCTGGATCAGGTTTTTGATCACGCTCTTGTCCGGGTCGTTCATGGTCAGGTTCGCAAACACATTGAGCCCGCGCTTGCTATTGCCGTCCACCGTGGTCAGTTGCTGCTGGCCCGACAGCCACCAGCCGTCGTTGCTGGAGTACAGCCGATAAGGTTTTTGCGAGCTGGCGGCATAGTTGCCATCGGCGTCCTTGAGCATGTCCTTGGTGTCGGCGTTGGCATAGTAGTAGCCGGCGTGATACTCGGAATTCAGCCCGGCGATCTGGCCTTTCCAGATGACCTCGATGGGGAAACTGGTGCCCTGGGAGCCGCTGATAAACGGCTTGAAGCCATTGCTGGCTTCAGCGTTGCCAGGGTTCTTGTCATAGGCACCGACCTGCACCGCGAACTCATCGGTGAACTGGTACTTGGCGCGCACCGCCCATTGGCTGATGGGGAAGCTGTTCCATACGCCGTTCCAGTTGCCCTCCTGGGAACCGCACAGGGTGACGTTCTGGAATTCGCAGGGGAATTGATCGAAGTCTTCACCGTGGCCGAAGCGTCCGAGCTTGAGGGCGAACTTGCGGTCGAAGAACTTTTGCTCGTACCACAACTGTGAGAGCCGCCAGGCGTTACCACCGCCGAACACTTCCATAGTGGAGGTCAGGCCAGTGGCGTTGGGCTGGTGCACGCGGTCGTTGGTGATGTCCTTGCCATGGCGCTCGCCGATGCCGATGCGCAAGGTCGCGTCCTGCCAGCCCAGCAGTTTTTGCAGGTCCATGTTCACACCGAGGATCAGTTGATCGCTCCAGCGTGCGGTGGTGTGTGAGTCGTAGCCACCGCCGAGATTGGAGCCGACTTCGCCGACATATTTGAGGGTGAAGTCATAGCCTTGTTCGGCCAATTGCGGGCGCATGCCGTTCCAATCGCCGAGCATGGCGGGGGAGTTGGGGGCGAGCAGGCCGGCGCTGAGGGCGCAGGTGGACATGGCGCTGCACAGCAGGGCCAGGGGGAGGGTGGGGCGCATGGAGGTGCTCCTGGATTGTTGTTTTTATTGGGGTGAAGCTCAAATTTCAGGCGTGCGCGATCCTTGTGGGAGCCGGGCAAGCCCGCTCCCACATTGGAAGTGTGATGTCTGGGAAGCGGTGGTTACTGCAGGTTTACGAACAACCCGCCATCCACCAGCAACGAAGCACCGGTCACATAACGCGCCATGTCCGAGGCGAGGAATACGATCGGCCCGGCCACATCATCCGGTTCACCCAGGCGACCCAGCGGCGTGCGTGAGGTCATGTAGGCGAGTTTTTCCTCGTCGGCCAGGTCGTCCTTGTTGATATCGGTGGCAATGGTCCCCGGCAGCACCGAGTTACAGCGAATGCCGTAGGACCCCAGGGCAATCGCGCAGGATTGCATCAACGAATGCAGTCCTGCCTTGGTCGGCGTGTAGTGGGTTTGCATGCCGCCGCCAACCAGGGCACTGATGGAGCTGACGGCGATGATCGCGCCACCACGGCCCTGGTTTTTCATCTGATTGGCCGCCGCCTGCACGGCGAAGTAGGCGCCGTTGAGGTTGGTGTTGATGGTTTTCAGGTAGACCTCGCGGGGCATGTCGAGGAACGAGTGGAACGGGCAGATGCCGGCGTTGTTGACGAACACATCGACGCTGCCGAAGGCCTGCACTGCGGCGGCCACCAGCTTGTCGCCGGTGTCCGGGTCTGCCGCGTCGCCCCCCACTTCAATGGCCTGGCCGCCAAAGGCCTTGATCTCTTCGATCAACGAATACGCCGCCTCGGTGCCTTGGCTACTACCGCTATGGCCGATAACCACGCGGGCACCCTGGCGCGCACATTCACGGGCGGCTGCCCGGCCGATACCACGGGAAGCGCCGGTGACGATCACGGTTTTGTCTGCAAGCAACATAAAAACACTCCTTCAAAAATAAGCGGCATCAGCCGAGATAATTGCCGTAGCCGACCATGGCGATTGCACCGAGGATCACCGCGATACCCGCTACCAAAACGCCCTTGTTGGCGGCGCTGGTGCCTTGCCATTCGCGGAAATACAGGCCCCAGCAATTGGACACGATGATGATGAAAGACATGTGCAGCACCCAGGAGCTGGCGTCGTTCTGCAGGCGGCTTTCGCCCATGCCGTAGAAGAAAAACTGCAGGAACCACAGGGTGCCGGCGATGGCCACCAACAGGTAGTTGCCGAGCAACGGTGTGCTGCGGTCGGTGTAGTTATGGAAGGTACGGTTGCGCCAGTTCAGCCACAGGCACCAGATACCATTGGTGGTGAGGCCGCCCCACATGATCACCATGAAGGTCACGTTGTTTTGGAACAGACTGTTGGCACCCTGTTCCACTGCTGCGGCGGCCAGTGGGCGACCGGCGGAAATGCCGTAGCTGAAGCACGCACTGAGCACGCCGGAAATCACCGCCACCAGCATGCCCTTACCCAGGGAGAACTCGCTGACACTGGCGAACTTCACCGCCTGGGACACTTCGCGTTCCTTGATCAGCCCGGCTTTGCCGCACACCGCGATACCGACCAGCGACACCGCCACGCCCCACAGCACCCAATGCCCGCCCTGGGAGGCCAGCATCGAGGTCAGCGTACCTTCGGTTTCAGCGGTGAACAGGTCGCGGTAAAGCGCCGGCATCAAGGCGCCGAGGGCCGAGGTGAGGCCCATGATCAGCGACATGCCCAGGGACAAGCCGAGGTAACGCATGGTCAGGCCGAACGTCAGCCCGCCAATACCCCATAACACGCCGAACATATAGGTCCAGAGCAAGGTGCTGGTGTCGGCGTTGCGCAGGATTTCCACCCAGCCTGGCACCGTCAGTTGGGCGGCGATCAGCGGCACGATCAGCCAGGACACCAGGCCGCCGGTGATCCAGTAGCTTTCCCAGGCCCAGCCGCGGACCTTCTTGTAAGGGATGTAGAAACTGCCGGAAGCGAAGCCGCCGATAAAGTGCAGAATCACACCAAGGAGAATGATTTCCACGTAGTTGAATCCTTTTTATTGTTGTTGTGGGTCGGTTGGATCAGGGGCGCGTCAGTTGGAACATGGGAAGCAGGTCGACACTTATTGGCGAAGCGTCTGCATGGCTGGGCATGATGTCCTGCATGTAGGTCCACCAGCGCTGCATCAAGTCGGTACCGGGCAGTTCATCCAGGCTATGCAAGTCCTCGTGGGTGAGCACGGCAAACAGCGCGTTGGCCGGCTCATCGAGGAAAATCCGGTAATCCACCACGCCCGCGTCCAGCAGGGCTTGGGCCAGTTCCGGCCAGATCTGGTCATGGCGTCGGCGATACTCGGCGGCCTGGCCGGGGTTGAGGTTCATGCGAAAGGCACGGGTCTGCATCACTGGTCTCCATGGGGCGGCGTCGGCGTGTAGATGCGCACCGCGTTGTGCAGGAAGAACTTCGCTTGCACCGCCTCGGGTTTGTCGGCCATGCACTGTTTGACGAGCCCCAGGGTGGTGGCGAAATTCGCCAGGTGATCGCTGTTGGGCCAGTCGCTGCCGAAGAAGCATCGCTCTTCGCCAAAGGCCTCCCACAGCACGGCCAGGCGGTCGTGGTAGAACGCCGTGTCGGTGATCAAGCCGTGCGGTCCGAGCTGGGGGATTTCCGCCAGTTTGGCGAACACATTCGGGCGCTCGCCGAGGCGCAGCAGGTCGGCGTGGTAGGCGGCTTCTTCACCCGCCGGCACTTGGGCGTTGGGCAGGTGATCAACGATGATGCGCAGTTGTGGCAAAGCATCGCTCAGGTGCAACAGCGCCTTGATCAAGCGCGGGTTCGGATTGGCGCTGTCCAGGCCACGGCCGCAGGCGGCCAATTGGCGCAGGCCGTCGATAAAGCCGGGGCGAGTCTGGTCTTGCAGCAGGTCGCGGTCCCACAGGTTGCCGTAGCGCAGGCCGAGGAACAGCGGTTCATCCGCCAACGCCTCGAGGTCGGCGGCGAAGTCGGGGTGCAGCGGGTCCAGGTTGCCGACAAAACCCAGCATGCGCGGCTCACTGCGCAGTGTGTCGAGCAGCCAGCGGTTATCGTCGCGCCACGGGCTGGCTTCCACGGCAATCGCGCCGATCACATTGTGTGGGCCGGCCAGGGCCCAGTAGTCCGCCGGCAGGTGCGCGGCGTACAACCGGTTGCCCGGCTCGGGCCAGGGGATGCCCTGGGGGCGGCGCGGATCAAACAGGTGCAAGTGGCTGTCGATGATCGGGCCGCTATAAAGCGTCAGGGGCATGGCGCAGTCCTTATCAAAAGCAAATTTTGAAGGGCCAGCACGCTAGCGTGCGTGGCCCGGTTTAAACAGCTCAGCCCTGCAGGTACACCACATGCGTGTGGGTGTATTCGTACAGGCCGTGCTTGCCGTCGGCACCGCCGATCCCGGATTTTCGTACGCCGGCATGAAAGCCTTGCATGGCCTCGAAGTTCTCGCGGTTGACGTAGGTTTCGCCAAAGTCGATCTCGCGCACCGCGTGCATGGCCTTGCCCAGGTCGCGGGTGTAGATCGACGAGGTCAGGCCGTAGTCGCAGTCATTGGCCAGGGCGATGGCTTCGTCGAGGTCGTCGACAATCTGGATCGGCAACACCGGGCCGAAGATCTCTTCGCGCATGATCTCCATATCGGCGCGGCAGCCGGCCAATACCGTGGGCTGGAAGTGGAAGCCCGCGCCCAGGTCGGCGATCTGCCCGCCGCTGATCAAGGTGGCTCCCTGGCTCAGTGCGGTGCGAACCTTGCGGTCGACGCTGTCGAGGCCCTGGCGGTTGATCAGCGGGCCCATTTCCACGTCGGCCTGGGCGATGGGGTCGCCGTAGCGCGTCGCGGCCATCGCCGCGCTGATGCGCTCGATAAACTGGTCAGCGACCTTGCGTTCCACATATACCCGTTCGGCGCAGTTGCACACTTGGCCGGTGTTGATGATGCGCGAATCGCGGATGGCTTTGACCGCCAGCTCCAGGTCGGCATCCGCGAGTACGATGGCCGGCGCCTTGCCGCCCAACTCCAGGTTGAGCTTGGTAATGTTCGGCGCGGCGGCGGCCATGATCCGCGTGCCGGTGGCGACGCTGCCGGTGAAACTGATCATGTCCACGCCCTTGTGGGCAGTCAGTGCACCACCGACCTGGCCATCGCCGCAGACTACGTTGAATACGCCGGCGGGCAGGTCGGTTTCGGCCACCAGTTTGGCGAATTCAAAGCAATTGTTCGGGGTTTCTTCGCTGGGCTTGATCACGATGGTGTTGCCAGTGAGCAGCGCCGGGGCCAGCTTGCGGGCGATCAGGAAGAACGGGAAGTTCCATGGCAGGATGCCGGCCACCACGCCCAACGGCTTGCGGAACAGGAAGATATTTTCATTGGGGCGGTCGCTGGTGATGATCTCGCCTTCGATGCGCCGCGCCCACTCGGCCATGTAGTCGAGGTAATCAGCGGTGAAATTCACCTCGACTTCGGCCAGGCCCGTGATCTTGCCTTGCTCCAGGGTAATGGTGCGGGCCAGATGGGCGACGTTTTCGCGCAGCTTGGCAGCAATGCGGCGCAGGTGCCCGGCGCGTTCGATCGCGGGTTTGCGTGCCCAGTTTTTTTGCGCACTGCGGGCAGCGGCGAGGGCCTGGTCGACGTCGGAGGTGCTGGAGGCCGGGACCTTGGACAGCAAGGCGCCGGTGGCCGGATTGAGCACATCGATATGCGCTTCGCTGGAGACAAAGCGGCCGTTGATGAAGTTCTGGTAAACGGGAACGGATGACATGGGCAGGTTCCTCAGTAAGTGCGCGAAGGCGCTTGGGTGTCGGCAGCCGGGCGATAGCGGGCGAGGGTGGCCAGGGCGCTCTGGCGTAGCAGGCTGATATCAATGGCCACCGCGATAAAGCGGCAACCCCAGGCCTGGTAGCGGCGGGCGTCTTCTTCATTGGGCGCCAGAATGCCGCTGACCTTGCCGGCGGCGAGGGTCGCATCCACTGCGTGCCTGATACGCTCCTGCACCTCGGGGTGGCTGGGGTTGCCGGCGTGGCCGAGGCCGATGGACAGGTCGGCGGGGCCGATAAACACCGCGTCCACGCCTTCCACGGCGGCAATCGCCGCGACGTTTTCCACGCCCAGGCGCGACTCCACCTGCACGATCAGGCACAACTCTTCATGGGCGGTATTGAGGTAGTCCGCCACGCCATCCCAACGTGTGGCACGGGTCAGTCCGCCGCCGACACCACGAATGCCGTGGGGTGGGTAACGCATGGCGCGTACCAGGGCCTGGGCCTGTTCGGCGGTTTCGACCATGGGGATCATCAGGGTCTGGGCGCCGACATCGAGCAGTTGCTTGATCAGGCTGGCATCACCGTTGACTGCGCGTACGACGGGCGCAGTGGTGTAGGGCGCTACGGTCTGCAACTGGTTGAGCACGCTCGGCACGGTGTTAGGTGCGTGTTCGCCGTCTATCAGCATCCAGTCGTAGCCGAGGCCGGCGACGATCTCGGCAGCGTAGCCGGTGGCGAAACCGGCCCAGATGCCATATTGGGTGGCGTTCCGAGCGAGGGCGGCTTTGAAGCCATTGCGGGGCATATTCATGGCGACGCTCCTTAGCGGTTGTACGGACGGTGCAGTTGGCAATCAGGGTTCAGGTCAACACCGAAGCCGGGCTTGTCCAGCGCCGACAAACGCATGCGGCCATTCACCGGCACCGGTTCACCGAGCAGTTGCGGGTGGAACATCGGCACCACTTCGTCCGCCTTGGGCGCCATCATCAGGAACTCGGCGAATGGACTGTTATGGCGGGTGGCAACAAAGTGGTAGCTGTAGACCGACGAGCCGTGGGGCACGACCATTGCGTTATGGGCATCGGCCAGGGCCGAGATTTTCACCAGCTCGGTGAGGCCGCCGCACCAACCGACATCGGGCTGGATAATGTCGCAGCAGCCCATTTCCAGGAGCATGCGGAAACCCCAGCGCGTGGCTTCATGCTCGCCAGTGGTCACCAGCATGCCTTTTGGCACGTTGTTGCGCAGGGCGGCGTAGCCCCAGTAATCGTCCGGAGACAGGGCCTCTTCGATCCACTTGAGCCCATGTTCGTGGGCGCCTATGGCCAGTTTGGTGGCGTAGTTCACATCCAGGCTCATCCAGCAATCGAGCATCAACCAGAAGTCCGGGCCGACCCGTTCACGCATGGTCGCCAGGGCTTCGAGGTTTTTGCGCAGGCCTTCTTCACCTTCGCTGGGGCCGTGGTGCAGGGGCATCTTGCCGCCGATAAAGCCCATTTTCTGGGCCAGATCGGGGCGCGCGCCGGTGGCGTAAAATTGCAATTCATCGCGCACCGCACCGCCGAGCAGATGGTGAACGGGCTCCTGGCGGATCTTACCGAGCAGGTCCCACAGGGCCAGGTCGACACCGGAAATGGTATTGATCACCAGACCCTTGCGGCCGTAGAAAAGGGTGGACTGGTACATTTGGTCCCAGATCTTTTCGATATCGGTGACGCGCGCACCTTCGATAAAGCGCGCCAGGTGTTTCTCTACGATATAAGCCGCGGGTTCACCGCCGGTGGTCACGGCGAAACCGACGGTGCCGTCGCTGGCTTCGATCTCCACCACCAGGGTGCCGAGCACGTTGATCCCGAAGCTACGACGGCTCTGGCGGTATTCCGGATATTTGCTCATGGGCGTGGAGATATGATCGTCGATCCAATGGCCGTCGGCTTGATCGTGATAATCGGCGCCGCCGCCTCGCAGTACAAAGGCGCGTACGTGTTTGATGGTGAGATGACCCATAGTGTGACTCCTGGCGTTAAACAGTGGCCGGCGTATTCGACGCGTTACGGCCGGGTGAATGGATGCCCAGCACCAGCAATGCGGCCAGTACCGTGGTAGCGGACAGCAGGTACAAACCGGCTGCCGGGGAATGGAAGGCACCTTCGGCCCAGTGCTTGATGACCGGGGCAATGAAGCCGCCGAGGGCACCGAAAGAGTTGATCAGGGCAATGCCGGCGGCAGCGGCGCTGCCGGCCAGATAGCTTGATGGAAAGGTCCAGAACACCGGTTGCACGGCGATGAAACCCGAGGCAGCGAAACACAGGGCGAGCATGCCCAGCAGCGGGTTGGCGAAGGTCACCGAGCAGGCGATGCCGGCGGCGGCCATCAGCAACGTCAGGCAGGCTGTTTGGCGACGTAAACCGGAGCGGTCGGAATAGGCCGGAATCCACCAGGCAGCGAATAGTGCGCAGACCCAGGGGATGGCCGAGACCAGTCCCACCATCAAGCCCACCTTGGAGCCGAGCAGATCGCCCACTTGCGTCGGCAGGTAAAACACCACGCCATATACGCTGGCCTGGATCAGCAGGTACACCAGGCACAAGTACAGCACCGAGGGTTGGCACAACACGGTCAGCAGGCTGCGGCCATGGGAGGTTTTGTGTTGGTCTTCCAATTCGAGCAAGCGCTGGATTTGCTGGCGCTCCTCGATGCTCAGCCACTTGGCGTCGGCGGGGCGATTGTCCAGATACCAGTAGGCCCAGATGCCGACGGCGGTGGCCATCAAGCCTTCGACGGCGAACAACCATTGCCAGCCGTGAATCCCACCGAAACCGTCCATCTCCAACAGCAAACCGGACAACGGGCTGCCGAAGATGAATGCCAGGGGGGCACCGAAGTAAAAGAAGCCCATGGCCTTGCCACGCACTGCTTGGGGAAACCAATAGGTGAGATAGAGGATCACGCCGGGAAAGAAGCCGGCTTCGGCCACGCCTAGCAGGAAGCGCAACACATAGAAGCTGGTTTCGTTATGGGCGAACACCATCGCCGCCGAGATCAGGCCCCAACTGACCATGATGCGGCACATCCACAGGCGGGCGCCGACGCGGTGCAGGATCAGGTTGCTCGGCACTTCCAGCAGGGCGTAGCCGACGAAGAACACACCGGCGCCAAAGGCGAAGGCGGCATCGCTCAACCCGGTATCAGCCTGGAAGGCTTGTTTGGCAAACCCGACGTTGGCGCGGTCGAGAAACGCCATGATGTACATCAGCAGCAGAAAGGGCAGCAGCCGCCAGGACATCTTGGCGAGCAGGGGCGCAGGCAGGGTCTTCATAAGGGAGTCCGTCGTTTTGTTCTTATGGACCGGACTGTACGGCGGCCGAGCAATGCGCTACAAATCGAATCTCGCTTAAAGGCGATAACCTAAGGGTATCGATTAAAAGGAAAAAATGCGTAGTCCTGCGATCTCTCCCAGCCTGTTCAACCGCCTGCGCTACAAGCATTTGCATATGCTGGTGGCGCTGAGCTCCAGCCAAAACCTGCACCGCGCGTCACAGGCCCTGAACATGTCGCAGCCTGCCGCCACGCGTATGCTGCACGAGATCGAGGACATGTTCGGCTGCGATCTGTTCGAACGTTTGCCTCGGGGGATGCGCCCTACGGCACTCGGCCAGCAACTGATCAACTTCGCCGAGTCGGCGCTGAGTGGCCTGGACCGCTGTGCCGAAGATTTAACGGCGCGTAAGCAGGGCGGTTATGGCTACCTGTCCATCGGTACCATCATGGGCGCCGCGCCGGACCTGGTGATGGACAGCATTGCGCAGATCAAGTCGCTCAACCCGCAACTGCGTATCCGCATCATGGGCGACACCAGCGACCAAGTGATCCAACTGCTTGAACAGGGCCGTATCGATCTGGCGATCTCACGCCGCAACGCGGCCACCGACAACGAGCACTACAGCTTCGAACCCTTGGGCAATGAGCGCCTGATGGTAGTGGTACACGCCGGTCACCCGTTGGCCCAACGCGATCAGCTATCGCTGGCGGAATTGGTACGTGACTGGCCGTGGATTCTGCAACCGCAAACCAGCCCGGCGCGTATCAGCTTTGACTTGGCGTTGCAGGACCTGGCACTGCCCAGCCCGGCCGATATCATCGAATGCAGCTCGGTGTATTCGATGCAGCAACTGATCCAACTGACCGATGCGGTGATGGTGTTATCGGAAAGCGCCCTGCGTGACTACCTGAAGATGGGCTTGGTGGTGGCACTGCCGGTTGCGTTGGACGTGCGGCTGGCACCGTTTGGCTTGCTGATGCGCAAGGGCGAGCCGGTGAGTCGGGAATTGGGGTTGTTTATCGACTTGTTGCGGCAGAAAGCAGCCACTCTGGACGCTGCCCCTGCGTAGGCTCGGGCTTGATCGCGAAGGTCGTTGACGCGAACTGTCTGAATACGCGCGTTGTTCTCGGTTTCTCAGAAAAACCATTCAGCTTCATTGGTCATGCTCCTTCGCAAGATTGAAGGGACCTTGGCCGTCAGTCAGGCTGTAGCGCTTTGGCGCTGAGTTGGACGGGCTGTGTTTCAATCAGCTTGCGCGACACGATCATGGGCTGTGTGATCGCTACATATTTCTTGAAGTGCGGGGATTCGATGTGTGCTCGATAGGCTTCCTCGCTAGCGTAAATCTCAAAAAAACGAAGACTGTTGGGCTTTCCCTTTTCCGCGACTGAATAGATGGCGAGCACGCCAGGTTCAACGCGGATGGATTCTGCCATTTCTTCCCTGACGGCCACCTTGTAGGCTTCAAGCTGTGCCGGATCGATCACCAATTCGGCAATGCGTACAACGGTCGTAGGCGCCTCTTGTGCCTGCACCTTACCTGCTCCGAGGCTATATGCCATACCAGCGCAAAATACCGTCGGCAGGAGTCGGTTTCTGTTTTTCGTCATGTGATATCTCCTTGGGTCAATGGGGTCTGATGCAGCGGCAAATGACCTACCTTTCAAAGACCAGGTCATTGGCGAGGTAGCCAGCGTCGGGGGCGATGATCGTCTGCGCGTTCGACCCATCGGGATCGACGGCGCGAATGGAACCCTGTCGCATATCGCCCACCGATGCGATGAAGATGCGTCCATCTTTGTGAATGGCCTGCCGCGCCGAGGTTGTTTTCGGGCACGACGACCGAAAGCTGGCGATCAGTTGCGTCGTTTTTCGAAAACGCCCTTGGCGACGGGCAGGGCCGACATGGCGTTCGGCCAGCCAGCGTAGAAAGCCAGGTGGGTGATGACCTCCGAAGCCTGTTCTTCGGTCAGGCCGCTGTCCATCGCGCGGTTGAGATGGTAGGTGATTTGCTCGACCTGGCCGACGGAGATCAGCGCGGCGACAGTGACGAGGCTGCGGTCGCGGGGCTTGAGGTCGGGACGAAGCCAGAGATCGCGGAAGAGGTAATCGGTGGTGTACTGGACAAGGCCCGGCGCCACGGTGTTGAACTGCTCACCGACCCGTGCTGCACGCTGGGCTTCGGCTTTTTCATCGAGGGGCAAAGGGTCCGGGCGAATGGCCGGCAGTTGATCTGCCTCGATACCGCGCTTGGCGAATACCTCGCCTACAGGTCCGACCGCGGCCATGGCCTTGCCCCATCCCGAGTAATAGGCGAGGTGGGTGATGACTTCTGATATCTCTGCCGGTGTTACGCCGGATTCGATTGCCAAATCGGCATACTGGGTCAGCTCCGGCGCTTCGCCGCGCGCGATCAACGCCGCGAGGGTAACCAGGCTGCGGTCGCGACTGCTCAGGCCGGGGCGGTTCCAGACATCGCTGTAAAGGCGGTCCTGCGTGTACTGTTCGAGGGCGGGGGCGACCGACCGGACCTGCTCAGGCGAAAAGCGGCGGCCCTCGTTGGTTGGTTGCCGGGCTTCGGTGCTCGTGGTTGTCATGATGATGGCTCCTGCGATGATTGGGGCGAGGCGCTTCATATCTGTATCTCCTCGGCATGAACTGAAAGGTTGGAGCGAAGGCGGCACTCGCCGCTTAGCTGCGATCGAACTGGCTTTCGGTGAAGGGGTCGGCCCGGCCGCCGCGTAGGGTGATTTTGGCCAGGCCCGCATCGATCTCGCGCAGCTCGTTGGCGGTCAGTTGGACGTTTACCGCCCCGATGTTTTCGATCAGATGGGGATACTGCGTCGTGCCAGGGATCGGAACGATCCACGGGCGCTGGGCGATGACCCAGGCGAGGGCGAACTGGACAGCCGTCGTGTTCTTGCGTCTTGCCCAATCGCGGGCGAACTCCAGCAGCGCCATGTTGATGCGCAGTGCATCTGGCTGGAAGCGGGGCAGGTTATGCCGGCGGTCCGTCTGGTCGAAGCGATGGCTCGGATTGACTGCCCCTGCCAGGAAACTACGCGCCGTCGGGCAGTAAGGGACGAAGCCGATGCCAAGCTCCTCGAGGGTCGGAAAAATCCGTGTCTCGGGCTCACGCCACCACATTGCGTATTCGCTCTGGACTGCGGCAACGGGATGCACGGCATGGGCACGTCGGATCGTAGTGGCGCTTGCTTCCGACAGGCCCCAGTGTTTGACTTTGCCTGCCTGGATCAGATCCTTGATTGCCCCTGCAACGTCCTCGATCGGCACTTTAGGATCGGGGCGATGTTGGTAGAGGAGATCGATGTGGTCGGTCTTAAGGCGCTTGAGCGAGCCTTCAACGGCCCGACGGATATGGTCGGGATGGCTGTTGAGCGCGGTTGGCTGGCCTTCCTCGACGCCAAAGCCGAATTTGGAGGCGATCACGACCTGGTCGCGAACGGGGGCCAGCGCTTCGCCGACGAACGCCTCGCTGAGATGAGGTCCGTAGACCTCTGCGGTATCGAAGAAGGTGACCCCTTGCTCGAAGGCGGTACGGATAAGCGAAACCATCGCTTTACGGTCGCGTGGCCCGCCGCCGTAGTAACCCACCATCGGCAGGCATCCGAGCCCCATGCCGGAAACCTCCAGCGAGCCGAGTTTTCGAATGTTCATGGACTGCTCTTTGACGGGAGTCGCAGTGGATGGGCTGCTGCTTGCTGCGGTGTTGGTCGATTGCGCCAACGCCTGTCCGGCCTTCCCAAGTGACGTTGCTGCCAGCAGGACACCGCTCCCGGCGATGAGAAAGTTGCGACGATCAGTGGACACTTGATCGCCAACGAAACGATCGTCAGACGTTGTATCGCTCATAGACTGGATGCTCCATGTAGTTGAATGCGAGAACCTGACGCCCCAGCGCTACCAAGCGTAGGCTTGCGGCGCTTCGCCGCCGGGACCCGGCCAGATTTCTTCGAGGCATCGCACCGTGTCATCGGACAGGCTGACCGTTGTCGCACGAAGGGCATCTTTCAACTGCTCGACAGTCCGGGGACCGATGAGGGGCGCGGTAACGATAGGGTTTTGAAGAAGCCAGGCCAGCGCCACATCAGCAGGGGTCTCTCCCAGGTCCTCGCACAAACCTTCGTAGGCTTCGAGCTGAACCCTATGTTGTTCGATCCGCTTGGCCAAAGCCGGCCTTGCGCGACGACCGTTGGCCGCCTTTTTCAGGACCCCGCCGAGCAGGCCTCCGGCCAGAGGACTCCAGGGGATGAGACCCAGCCCGTAATGCCGGCAAGAGGGAATGACCTCCAACTCCACTGTGCGAGCTGCCAGGTTGTACAGGCTCTGCTCGGCGACCAGACCGAGAAAATGCCGTTCGTTGGCGGCCGATTGCGCGGTGGCAATGTCCCAGCCTGCGAAATTGCTGCTGCCGACATATAGGACCTTCCCCTGCTGGACAAGGATCTCCATGGCTTGCCAGATTTCCTCCCAAGGCGTGTGACGATCAATGTGGTGCATCTGATAGACATCGATGTGGTCGGTCTTGAGTCGACGCAGGCTGTCCTCGCAGGCCTTTCGGATGTGGTATGCCGATAGCCGTCGGTCGTTCGGGCCCGGGCCCATCGGTTGATAGACCTTGGTGGCCAGCGCGATCTGATTGCGTCGGTCACCCTGTTCAAGCCAGCGTCCAATTATTTCCTCGCAGAGGCCTGTACCTTGCTTGATGTCGGGCGACTGCTCGGTGCCGTAGACGTCGGCGGTGTCGATGAAGTTGATACCCGCCTCAAGCGCCTCGTCTAGAATCCGGAAGCTCGTGGCCTCGTCGGTGACGTCTCCGAAATTCATGGTGCCCAGGCACAGACGGCTAACCTGAAGGCCAGTACGGCCCAAATGCGTATAGTCCATTCTCTTGCTCCGTGACGTGATTGCGCCAAGCCGGAAGTTCATCCTGTCCAGGCGCGGGATGAATCCAGCATAACGATGCATACGCAGGTCAGTTACAGGGGCACGTAGGATGGACTTGTGAGGAATATTCAGGATCAGCAACGAAAAAACAGGCGAGACGTAAATTACTATGGACTAATGGCGCTGCCCGCCGAGCAGCACGGCATTGGGCGAGAAGGTGCACGATAAATATCACCGTGTGGCGAGGTAGCTCTCGTTTAACAGAGAGGTCGAATTGACATGCAGACCAGTCGCGCAGATGTAGCCGATCTGATTTATTTTCTGGCCATCGCGCGCCACCGCAGCTTCAGCCGTGCAGCTGTGGAGATCGGCGTGAGTGCTTCGGCGCTGAGCCACGCGCTAAAGGGGCTGGAAAGTCGACTTGGGGTTCGGCTGCTCAATCGCACCACAAAGAGTGTGACGTTGACAGCAGCCGGTGAGGCGCTTGCCCAATCGATCGGCGATCCTTTTGAGGCGATTGATACGGCACTGGAAACGCTGAACCGGTTCCGAGATACACCCAGTGGCAGGGTCAGGATCAATGCTGCTGTCGAGGCGGCAAATCTTTTACTGGCGCCTATTATGCCGGCCTTCATGGATCGGTATCCCGATGTCGAGATCGATATCGTTGCCAGTAATCGTTTGGTGGATATGACCGACGCCGGCTTCGATGCCGGAATCCGTTACGGTGGTACCGTCCCCGAGGACATGGTGAGTCGGCGCCTCTCGGCCGATATTCGCTGGGTTGTCGCGGGGGCACCCAGTTACCTTGAGCGGTTCGGAACACCCGAACATCCGGATGACCTGTTGAATCACCGATGCATCAGCAACCGTCTTGGAGATGATCGGGTTTATCGGTGGGAACTGGAACGCAATGGTGAGGCATTCCAGATCACCGTACCAACGTCCGTCACGGTCGACCAAGCTGAGACGGGCCTCATCGCGGTGCTCGGTGGTGCTGGCTTGATGTATTTCCCGCAGCCTCTGGTTGAGCCTTATGTGAAGGACGGGCGGCTCCGCCTGGTGCTTGCGGAGTGGGCCCCGCTGGAAGATGGCTTTCATATCTACTATTCGAGCCGACGGCAACTGCCAACAGGTTTGCGCTTACTGATTGATTTCATTCGAGAAGTTAAGCCTCTTGGCTTGTAGCCTGATCTGCAGACTTAAACCATTGCTTGGCTACGTACTCGAAGGTTCGCTCCTCAGGGGCGCAATGCAAGATATCACCAAGAATACGGATCTTAACGGTCCCCAAACAGTGCTCACTATTTTTGGCTTTATGGTAGATAAGTCCATTAAATTGTGGCTTAAGTTGCAAATTAATCGATAAGGCACAGGTTTAGGGAATTAACTCTCTTGATAGGCTGGAGCGTTAATTCTATAATTTTGGGGACTAAATCGCCCAGAATGGTCTTGGTGCACACTATGTTGGATTTAAGCTTCAGCAAGCCGAGCGAGGTCGTCAGGCGCCTCTGCGATCGCTTGCGTACAGAGCGCTTGGCGCTGGACATGACACAAGCCGACTTGGCCGGACGTGCCGGCATTGGCACAAACACAGTGTCGAACCTTGAAGCAGGGCGCAATGTTGGATTCGAGAACGTCGTTCGTGTGGCGATGGCTCTTGGTCGAACCAAGGAACTTGAAGGCCTGTTCCTGCCAAAGCTGGACAGCATCGAGGACATTCGGCGCTACGAAAACAGCGCCAATCGTCTGCGTTCAAAGAGGAAGCCCGGCAATGCTTGAGCAGGTGAACGTCTTCTACGAGGGCTGGGGTGAGCGATGGCAATGGGGCACGCTCGTCTCCACTACCGCGCTGACCGGTCGGCCGCTGATCGTGTTCCAGTACAGCAATGAAGCCAGGCAAAGGGGCTTGGAACTGTCCTCCTACACGCTCCCGTTGGAGGGGGCTCAGTTGCGCCAAGGTTTTCCAGACCACCAACTGTACTTGCCTGGGCCTGTTTACGATTCCTTGCCCGATGGGTGGGGCCTGTTGCTGATGGACCGTATGTTCAGGCGCCGCGGGCTCACCACGGCGCGCATCGGCTCACTGGAACGGCTGGCATACATCGGTTGCAACGCAATGGGGGCCATGACATTTGAGCCCGTGGCACCAGAAGGGCAGGTGTCTGAAGTCCATATCCCACTGGAGCAGCTTGCCGCCGAAGTGCAGGAAGTGCTCCATGGAGACGGCGGCGAGTTCCTGCAGACGTTGCTGCTGGTGGGTGGCTCGCCTCAAGGTGCGAGGCCCAAGGCCCTGGTCTATCGCGATCCAGAAACTGGCCGTTTTACCACTGTCGTTACGGCGGGCTTTGAAGCTTGGTTGGTCAAGTTCCCGGCGAAAGACGAGCATGCCGAGGTGTGTGCTATCGAGATGGTCTACGCCGAGTGCCTGCGCATGTGCGGCATCGAGACCCCTGACACGCAGTACTTCAGTCTGCCTAATGGGTTGGCTGCATTTGCCAGTAAGCGATTTGACCGCCGGGATGATCTGCGCGTCCCCATGCAAAGCCTCGCGGCCTTTACGGGGGCAAATTACCGGTCTCCGGGGGTATTGGACTACGTCAACTTCTTGCGGGCAACACAGATGTGTACCAACGACGTGCGAGAGATGGCGGTGGCCTTCGAACGTGCCGTCTTCAATGTTGCATTCAACAACCGAGACGATCATCCCAAGAACTTCGCCTACATCATGTCGCAAGACGGTCAGTGGAACCTGTCACCGGCTTACGACGTGACCTTCTGCGAGGGACCAGGTGGATACCACCAGATGGATGTGATGGGTGAAGCGCTGGCGATTTCCCGCAGGCAAATGCTTCGGCTTGCCGAGGAAGCCGAGGTGCCCCCGGATGTTGCAGGCAGAGTGATTGACGGCGTTTGTGATGTGGCGAGCCAGTTTGCGAGCATCGCAGAGAACCTCTATCCACAGGTTATTACTCAAGACACCTTGCGCACGATTCAAGGCCGCATCGATCAGAACGTAGCGCGGTTACACCGCGGTCATGTGGAATGATCAGGCTGAACAGCCCACCCGACGACGCCTAAAGACTCTCAGGATCGCTAAAAAACATTTTGACTGGGCTCTGGGACAATATTTTCAGGTCGATAACACTTTTGTTTGCCCCCACTTTTGCCCCCATTCGTACCGAGTGTGCGAGTGATCGCGAATGGCGATCTCGACGGACTTCGCTATTCCTTGCCAGTTAAGCCGTTGGGCCAGGTCGCTGATCAGTCGTTAGGCAAGTGCAACTGCACTTCCATGGCGTCATGAAGGAGTCTGGCGACCTCGATCACGTCGTCGTTTGTCACACGATAGAACACGATATGGCGTGGGCTTTTGACCGTTCCATGGGTTTGTTTGGCCTGCTGGCGTGAATAGATGAGGTGATAGCTGCGAAGGCCCGGTGCAAGTTCATCGCGGTCGTGGCTGCCAATGCGATAAGGCGTGTCGGCAAGCGCTTGCAGCGCCGCGAGGATCAGCGCCTGGTAGCGCTGGCGTGCTTGATCGCCGAACTGCGTCTGGGAGAGCCTAAGGATGTCGACAATGTCGGTGCGCGCCGGGTTAGAAATCCGATACTGCGGCATACTCAGTGCTTCTCTCTCGTGGAGAGGGTTGCCTCCAGGCTCAAGCCCTCGAGGTAGTTCTCCAGATCACCCTCGTTCACCTGGGTAAAGCGCCCGTGCTCAAGATCCATGATGCCGATCGAGGTCGCCTGACGCAGTGCCTCAATTTTGGCGGTGTCTTCGGCGACGCGCTGCTCCAATAAACGTAAACCTTCTCGCATCACTTCGCTGGCATTCTGATAACGGCCGGACTGCACCAAGTCATGGATAACCTGTTCCTGGTGAGGGGTGAGCACAACGTTTCGCGTCGCCATAACTAGCTCCAGTTCTATGCAAACAGGTACTTTTGATGTTGGCATATTATGCCAATTTCGCTCAGGAGAATAGCTTGGGGCCGACATCCGGCGATCAGGTGACGGCTGACTGGGCGCCAATCAGCAAGGTTCAAAGTCATCCTCCCATAATGAAAGCAACCGGCAGATTGATTTGAAGATTGATATGCCTGACTGTGCGTGGGAGGAGGCGCGCGATGTGTGCTTCTCGATCCGCCCTGAAATCGATCGGCATGTTCGATGCCCATCAATATTTGCGTTTAGAGGCATCAAGAGAGGTTCCAATGCCCTACGAGTTAGAAAATCGCCTGGTGATTGGCGTCGCTTCCAGCGCTGTGTTTGATTTGCTGTCATCGGACGCAGTGTTTCAGAGTCAGGGGGAGGAGGAATACCGCAAGTTTCAGCAAAAAAATCTGCACGTCCCGCTTCCTAAGGGGATAGCGTTCCCCTTCATCAAGCGTTTACTGTCAGTGAATGACCTGAGCGTCGATCCTACGGATCCGCTCGTCGAGGTGATACTTCTTTCGCGCAATGATCCCGACACTGGGCTGCGCGTACTGAAGACTATCGAGCACTACGGGCTTGGGATGACAAGGGCGATTTTCATGCAGGGAAAATCTCCTTATGAATACATACCAGCACTGAATATCGCTTTATTTTTGTCGGGTGACAAAAAAGACGTGGAAGCGGCTATCAGGGCCGGGTACCCGGCTGGCCAGGTTCTCGATTCAAAATTTGAAGACGACGAGACTGATAAAACCCTACGCATCGCATTCGACTTTGACGGCGTGCTCGCTGGCGATGAGTCCGAAACAATCATGCAGGCCTCTGGATTGTCTGAATTCCATGCGCACGAAGTGAAGAATGTCATGCAGCCCCATAACCCTGGGCCGCTGAAGGAATTCATGGTGCGGATATCCAAAATCCAGTCGGTCGAGGAGAAGCACAAAAAGCTCAATCCTGAATACGAAAACCGCATACGCGTCTCGATCGTCACAGCCCGCAATGCTCCGTCTCATGAGCGTGCGATGAATACACTCAAGAGTTGGGGTGTCATGGCCAATGACGCATTCTTCCTAGGCGGCATCGAGAAAGGAAAAATTTTAGGTGTATTGAAACCACACATCTTTTTCGATGACCAATCAGGGCACCTTAAATCGACTAGCGCAGTTGCTCCATCCGTGCACATTCCTTTCGGCATCACCAACCATGTCTCTACTGTGGATGCGATAGAGCCTGAAGCGGATCAGGTCCAGCAGGTGGTGTAAAACGGTGGCTTGAGCGCGTAGTACCACAGGAATTCGTATCGGTTCTGTGCTGCGCACCCGTTCCAGCCTTGATGACGACGTTGTCTCGTCGATTTGCAACCAGTCACCAACGTGTTCGATAGCGAATCCATTTCCCGAACGATGAACCCCAAGGTGGGTAGGGTTCAACGTGACTATCGATTCGGTAATTTCCGCCCGGTCTGGTCTGATCGGAGCGGTACCATTGATAGGTTGGTGGAGGAGAGGACACGGGTGCATCCAGTGCCTTACTATGCCCCAACTGACATAGCGTTTTTTCCATCCATGGCCAAATTCTTTCCAGCACTCGATCATGCGGAATTCCGCAGCAAAGGCGAATTTACGCTTTTTCAGGAACTAGCGGCACTTGACGATGGGTTTGCGAGGGTTGCTTCGCGCAGGGCCAATGACGGAGTGGCTCCTTGAGCCTCTGATGGTGAGCTCGCCACGTTCTGAGACAATCAGAGTAGGCCATGACAGGTGCTCCCGGTTTTCAATAACTCTCCGGGTTCCCATCGATACGTTGAAAACCTCAGGCCTGTCTATCAACTCGCAGAGCGTCCTGTCTTCGAGAAAAGGGCTGTTGGGCCTCCGGCTGAGGCATCCTCTTAAAGCATGTCTTCAGATGTGCCCCCACCTACAGCCCGCTGTGCTAGCGATCATGAATGGCGAATCCTGATAAACCCCAGCGTGGTTTTGGCTGGCTTCCAGTGTAATTCCACATTTGATCTGGAAGGAGGGGCCAGAACACAATCGTCAAGAGACCGGCTATCAGCGAGGCCACCCGGTAAATCGGAATTCGCTGACGGCCATGGATCTTTTCTAGCCGGTTACCCAACCCTCCAACTGGTTAGCGTCTGATGGCGCTCGTTTCCCCGAGGATCCTCCCGGCATCTTGTGCAGGTGGAAGTCCAAACACCCGTAAATAATCCCTGCTGAATTGTGTCGCACTTTCATAACCGACCTCGAAGGCAGCCGCCATGACACTCTTGGCGTGGGCCACCATCAGTGTTCTAGCCTGGAGCAGGCGAACCCGTTTTTGATACTGCAAAGGACTCAGGCTGGTGACTGCCTTGAAGTGGCGATGAAACGCCGAGACGCTCATTGATGCTCTTTGCGCCAATTGTTCCACCCCAATTGGCTCCGCAAAGTCACGGCGGATCCACTGGATCGCCATGTTGACTCGGGCCATCGCCGTATCCGGCGCTGCGATCTCCCGCAACATCCAGCCATGGGGGCCCTGGAGCACTCGGAAGATGATTTCCCGTTCATAAACCGGAGACAGGGCTGCGATCGCGTCCGGGTTCCCCATCAATCGCAGCATTCGTACCCACGCATCCATCAAATCGGTTGTGACTGGCGCTACTGAAAACCCGAGATTGTTCTCAGGGCGGCTGACAGGTTTGGGCAGGTCTTCAAATAGCGTCGACAACACAGTTGGATCAAGAGTAAGGCTGACTGCCAAGTAAGGTTCTCCTGATACGCTCGGATGCACAGACCCCACTGCTGGCAAATTAATGGACATGACGAAATAAGTCGCAGGGTCATACCGAAGCGTCCGATCCGCCACACTCATGCTTTTACTGCCTTGCAGGATCAGATTGATCATCGGGTCATAGACCGCCGCCAGCATGTGTTCGGGGATCTTGCCCTTGACCATGGCCACGCGGGGGATACCCGTTTCGGTACGGCGATTTTCAGCCTTGGCCGCGAGCGACCTGAGTTCATTCAGTTGATTGTCCATGCTGGGCATGCTGACGGCAGAACCCTGTGCCATGCAAGCGAAAAGCAGAAACAGGCAGGTTCCGAGTAGGAATGGGTACGCCCCTTGCGATCGTGATAAGTACTGTGGGGCCACCTATAAGCCACAGAGGAATATCAAATGAGCGTCATCGTCATTACCGGCGGCAGCCGTGGAATCGGTGCCAGTGCAGCCGAGCACATTGCTAGGCGCGGTATGGGTGTCATCTTGACCTACAACAATGATCCCCAGGCTGCCGCCTCAGTCGTGGAACGCATCGAGCGCGTCGGTGGCAAGGCTGTTGCTCTCAAGCTCGACGTGTCTGATGTCGGCAGCTTCGAAGCGTTTCGTAAGTCAGTAGTACTGACCTTACGGGACACCTGGAACGCCACCCTGCTGAGTGGCCTGGTCAACAATGCCGGGTACGGCCTGTTCAATCCCTTGGCAACTGTCACCGAGGCGCAGTTCGACGGCTTGTTCAACGTGCACCTCAAAGGGCCGTTTTTTCTCACTCAAACCCTACTGCCGCTGTTCGCGGAAAATGCCAGTATCGTCAACCTGACCAGTGCCACTACCCGCGTCGCCACCGCTGGCGTGGCGCCCTATGCTGCCTTCAAGGGCGGGCTCGAGGTGCTCACCCGTTACATGGCCAAAGAGTTCGGTGAGCGGCGCATACGGGCCAACGCGGTATCACCCGGCGCCATCCGCACCGAATTGGGCGGGGGGCTAAACGCTGAATTCGAGGCGAATCTTGCGGCGCAAACGGCACTCGGCCGGGTCGGCGAGCCAGAAGACGTTGCGCGAATTATCGCCATGTTGCTGTCAGAGGAGGGCGCCTGGATCAATGCCCAGACCCTCGAAGTGGCCGGCGGCTACAACATCTGAATCAAGAGGGTTTTGCCATGCTGGATCATATCTTTCTGTCCGTGAGCAATATCGAACGGTCCATCCGTTTCTACGAAGCTGCCCTGACCCCGTTGGGTATCACCGCGCGCCTGGACTACGACGGCAAGGATGGCCCACCGGGCCATCCTGACCTGAAAGGCTTTGGTGCCAACGGCCGGATGTTTTTCTGGTTGCGTGAAGGCGTTGTGGAAGGGCGCGCGGTACATGTTGGTTTTGTCGCAAGCAGCCAGGCTGAAGTTGATGCCGCTTATACCGCCGCCCTGCATCAGGGTGCGGTCGACAACGGCCCGCCTGGGGCACGCTTGCATTACGATCCCGACTACTACGCTGCCAATGTGCTGGACCCGGATGGGTACAGCCTCGAATTCGTCTACAAAAAATGGCAGCACGTCCAATGAGTACACTACTGATCTACGGAGCTACAGGCTATAGCGGTCGTATGGCGGCTGAGCGAGCAAAAGCGCTCGGTCTGGATTTCGAAATCGCCGCGCGTAATGCCAAGCGCCTCGAATCGCTCGCAGCGCAATTGGACGTTCCTTATCGGGTGTTTGATACCCATGATGCCGAAGACTCTTTATCTGGCATTTCAGTATTGCTGAACTTCGCCGGGCCGTTTGCACAAACGGCCGAGACGTTGATGCACGCTTGTATAAAGGCCGGCGTGCACTATCTGGACATCACTGCCGAGATCAATGTTTACCGCATGGCCGAGGGTCTGGGTACTGAAGCGGCTGCGAACCACGTCATGCTGTTGCCGGGGGTCGACTGGGATGTCGTTCCTACCGATTCGCTGGCGGTGCATGTTGCCAAGCGTGCAGTAAAACCGGTTGCGCTGAGTATCGCGCTTCAGGTCCCCGGGTCGATGTCTCGCGGGTCTGCGATGAGCGTCAGCGAAATCATCGGGGCAGGCGTGCTCACCAGGGTCGATGGCGAACTTATTGCGACGCCGGATGCCGCACCACGCCACTTTGATTTTGGCCACGGACCGGTCCCCTGTGCGCCGTTGTCATTCGGCGACCTAGTGACGGGATGGCATTCGACCGGCATCCGCAACATTGCGATGTTCGTGCATATCTCGGGCGACGCGTTTCCCGAAGGTGATCTGTCGCAGTTGCCTGATGGTCCCACACCCGAGCAAAGGGCTGCTCATCGCGCGCGGGCAGTGGTTGAGGTCACCGGGACTGATGGCGCAATCGCGCGCTCGGTGATTGATACCGTCAACGGCTATTCCTATACGCCGCTGGCGGCGGTAGAAGCTGCGCGGCGAGTAATGAACGGTGAGCAGCAGCCGGGTTTTGCAACGCCGGCCAACGTGTTTGGTGGTGGGTTTGCCGAGAGTATTGCCGGGACGGTGATCACCGATTTCTGAGGTGGGTGGTGGCCGTTCAAGATTTCAAGCCGAAGAACGCCCTGAGTCGAAGCTTTTTGGAAGATGCGCAGCACTGAGTGGCTCAGAAGTCTGCGGTGGCGCGTATTCTGCCAATTCCAGGGAAATTGCTTTGCCGGCAACTTGGGCTACTTCGATCAAGCGTTTTCGAGACAGGCCACTGCATGCGGCGGCGGATAGGCCTCGCAGGGTAATCAGCACGTAGTCGGCCAGCGTTTGCGCGCGTTGCGGGCAAACCTGGTCAAGATAACCCCGGATCGTCTGAATCGCGGCATCACCCAATGTCTCTGCCATGTTTCGGGCAATCGGGTCATCCGCCCGCATGCCCTCGGTGATCAAACATCCACGCAAGGTTTTATCTCGTCCGTATTGCGTCGCAGCGCTAATCAATAGTGCAGTCAGCGCTTGAGCAGGAGGTCGATCCGGCGCCAGAAGTCTGTCTAAACGTAGCGCGCTTTCACCGGCGTAACGACGCATCGCCCGCTCGAAGAGCTCCGCCTTGCTGCCGTAGGCGGCATAGAAGCTCGGGGGTTTGATGTTCATGGCATTGGTCAGGTCGGACAGGCTCACGGCGTCAAAACCGTGTTGATGAAACAGTGCCTGAGCGATGGCTATCCCTTGCTCGCGGTCGAAGGCGGGACGGCGCTGCCGGTTGTTTTCGTTCATGTTCATCTCGCTGAGTCGGTACCGTAACTGTAGCGACCGCTACAGCGTATATCAATCGCAGAGTGCAGGGTTTATGTAGTGGTTGATAAATAACTTGTTGGTGAGCGCAAACGCATGTAGTGTTCGCTACATAAATTCCTGAAGGTATTCCCAATGCAATTCAATAATAAACTCGTGCTGGTAACAGGCGGGTCTTCGGGCCTTGGCTTCGCGATTGCAGAAGCGTTCGCCAACCAGGGTGCCACTTTGATCATCACCGGGCGTCGCCAGGCCCAGCTCGACGATGCCGTGAGCCGCCTCGGTGCGCACGCGTCTAGCGTATGCACAGACATTTCGGACCCCGCCGACCTTGACGCGTTATTCGCTCACATACAGGCAGTCCATGGCCGTATTGATGTGCTGATTGCCAACGCTGGGACAGGTGCAATCGAGCCCTTGGGAGCAATCACCGTCGCAGGCTTCGATAAGCTGTTTACAACCAACGTCAAAGGCACGACTTTCACGGTGCAAGGGGCGCTACCCTTAATGGGCAAGGGGAGCAGTATCGTCATCATTGGCTCGACCGCATCGATCAATCCTGGCCCCGGCCTGGGTGTCTATGGGGCTACCAAGGCAGCGCTACGGGCGCTGGTGCGCAGCTGGATCCTGGATATCAAGGGTTCTGGCGTTCGTATCAACCTGCTCAGCCCAGGCCCGGTGAACACCCAATCTCTGCGCGATGTACTGGGCGAGAACGCACAGCAGATCATCGATGTTCTCAGCGAGAAGAGCACGCTTGGTCGTATCGGTCAGGCCCACGAGATCGGCCAGGCCGCGCTGTTCCTTGCAAGTGATGCGTCGAGCTACGTCAATGGCGCCGAACTGTTCGCCGATGGTGGTGCATCTCAGGTCTAGGCGGGTACGGAGCAGACCTCCCCCTGTCGTTAAAAAGCTGTATTCGCTGCCGATGAATCGGCCATCAAGGAGTACCTAATGAGCGACTTTACGGGGTCGGCAATAGATCATATGGGCATCGCTGTTTCGGACACCTCGTATTCTCAAGCCTTCTACGAACCCGTGCTCAGGCCGTTAGGGATTACCCTGGTGATGAGTATCGAGGCGAATCCGCCAGGGCCGAAGCCTCGACGACTGGGGTTTGGTTCTGGAGGAAAGCCGTTCTTTTGGCTGCATGACGCGTCCGTCGCCAGTCACGGGGTGCATATAGCGCTGATCGCCCCAAGTCGTGAGTCGGTTGATGCTTTCCACGCGGCCGGCATTGCTGCCGGCGGACGGGACAACGGGTCGCCGGGCATCAGGCCGCACTACCACGCCAATTACTACGCCGCTTATGTGCTGACACCTGATGGCGTGAATCTGGAAGCCGTTTGCCAAGTGGCCTCTTGATCGAGGCTCACATCAGGTCCATTTCAGATGCCAGGGGGCAGCCTCAATTTTTAGAAGCGGCATCGGCTACCAGCGGCAGCACCTCCGTCGCTGCGCGAAAGCGCCAATTACTGCGTTTGAGGATCGAACTGTTTGTCTCGGATAAATAGCGCCGAAACACGCCGCAAATAAAGTAAGCCGAGCTCATCACTAGAAAGAGCGACAAGCGCTAAACGAACTGCAATACGTTGCTTACTTCTTTACGCGGTTTCTGGGGCCAGTTGGCCACACCCGGGTAGCCAACCGTGATCAACATCACCGGCACTTCTTCATCCGACAGCCCAAACTCCTTGGCCACTGCAATTTGATCGAACCCGATCATCGGCGTCGAAACCAGGCCTTGGCCCTTGGCGGCCAACATCAGGGTCATCGCGGCTAGTGAGCCAGAGCGGATGGCTTCGTCGCGCTGCAATTGAGCGTTTTCCTTGTACATGCCTTGAGCCGCACCCACCCACATGTCATAGACGGACTGGTCAATGATTCCGGCATCCAGGGTCGGCTTCAATGCATCGGGCAAAGTTAGATGCGGGTTCAGGGTGCCGCAGACAATAAACGTCACAGCGGCGTCCACGACCTTTTGCTGACCGAATGCCAATGGCAACAAGCGCGCTTTGGCTTGAGTGCTGTGTACTGCTAGGAACTTCCAGTTTTGCAGGTTGAAGGCGGACGGCGCGTGCGTAGCCAAGTCGACCAACGCGGTGATCTGAGCGATCGTCAGTGAACGTTCAGTGTCGTAGCTGTTGGCGGAGACGCGAGACTTAATAACTTCAGCGATAGCGGACATGGTGATCTCTGTGCGGGATAAGGATAGGCAGGGCACGTTAGTCACTGTTGAACCTGCGCCTTGTTTCAATTCAGCGGCTGAAACCATCGAATGGGGTCATGTAAACGGCGCCGAACGGGTCCAGGCGCTTGCGGATTTCAGCGTCGGGGGTGCCGTAGACCACCAGGCTAGTGACGGTGCACAACTCCAGGAAACGCTGGCCGAAAGGCGCAAACGTGGTGTCGACGTGGCTTACCACGGCATCGACGTTATAACGCTCAAGGATGTGCACGGTACTGTTGTCTTCGTTGACGCTGTATTCGTAAACCAGTGTGCCCGGCTCAGCCTTGGTGGCAGCAACGATTGTGGCGATCAGTGCTTTGAATTCAGCGAGCTCTGCGGGCTTGACCGCGAGGGAGAACAGGCAGGAAATATGGGGATGCATGGTGGCGGTCTCCGGCAGATGGATGACAAAAGTCTGCACGGCCACATCGCTGGGTTAGCCGATGCATGCGGTGCAGGTTGGGGCAGCGTCAGGACTTTTCGGGTGCTTCGCCGAACAGCTTGCCGGCGCCGGCCCAATCCGAGGCGGCTACGTCTTCGAAAATCACATAGATGTAATTGGCATCGGTACCGGTGTGTTTAACGATGCTTTCGGTGATATCGGCTGCAACAGCAGCTTTCTGCGCGTGTTCTTTACCTTCGAACCAGCTCACACGTACGACGGGCATGAAATATTCCTTCTAGGGCATTGACTGGGAGAGGTGCGCGAAGTGCACCGTTGTCTGACTGGAATCCATCGTACTGTTGAACACTGTGGCGATAAACGGCCTGCAACTATAATCTTGGTAGATCAAAACTCTACAATGGCGGGCTCATCATGGTACCTATCGACTCCTTTCAGGGCGTCATCACCTTCGTTGTGGCCGCGCGTTCGTCCAGCTTTACCCAGGCAGCAGATCGCTTGGGACTGTCAAAATCTGCCGTTGGCAAGGCCATTGCGCGTTTGGAAGAGCGTCTGGGCACGCAGTTGTTTCATCGCACGACGCGACGGATATCTCTCACCGCCGATGGTGAGGCCTACTTCGTCGCGTGTTCCACGGCCTTGGAGGAAATCGGCACCGCTGAAAGCGGTCTGGGGCCAGGTGGTGGTGAACCTTCTGGCCGTTTGCGGGTTGATGTCCCGGTGGCCTTCGGACGGCGGGTCGTCGCGCCACTGTTGTTTGAGATCGCCAACAAATACCCGGCGCTGCAATTGAGCCTGACGTTTTCCGATCATCTGGTGGACCCGTTCGAAGAGGGTATTGATTTGTTGGTACGGTTCGGCGAACTGCAGGACACCAGCGGCCTGGTAGCGCGACGATTGACCCGCCAACGCTGGGCCGTCTGCGCTTCCCCTGACTACCTTGCGCGCTTTGGCACCCCGCAAACGCTGGAAGAGCTGACCCAGCATCGTTGCATCGTCGGCCATCGGCGCGGCCAGCCGCTGGCGTGGCGAGTGATGCAGGCGGGTCAGACCGTCCGTTACGCCCCTCCTTCAACGCACCAGATCGGCGATGGCGAAGTCATGATTCTTGCCGCCGTGGCTGGCGCCGGCCTGTGCCAGATGCCACGCAGCCTGTTCCAGAATGACATCGAGGCCGGCAGGCTGGTCGAGGTGCTGCAAGCCTATGAGCCTGAAGCGGTCGATGTGCATGCGGTCTGGCCGAAGGTGTCGCACCTTCGTCCCAAGGTTCGGTATGTGGTCGACGAGTTGGTCAAGTTGTGCGCGCATTGGCAGTAAACGCTGTACACGCAGTCATTCGCTGAACCGATCGAACATCAGTTGTCCGAACCATTTATTTCCGGGTCCGGTTGTATTTGCTCGGCCAGAATAAGTTGATGGCGATTTTGGGAAGCAACGGAACTGGAGGGCTGGGAAGTGAATGGATCTCCATGCCCATAAAAAGCCAGAAATGATCAGTTAAACAGCCTGTCCAACGACGCCTAAAGACTCTCAGGGTCGCCAAAAAACATCTGAATCCGCGACCGCAACCACCGCTCACCCGGATCATTATCCTGCGACCCACGCCACGCCATATGCAGTTCAAAACTGCGCACCGGCAACGGCGGGTCTTCCGCTCGCAGACCTCCAGCCGAGGTCAGCGCCTGCGCTGCGTAATCCGGCACGGTCGCCAGGATATCGGTACCCGCCAGCAGTGTGCCCAGGCCGTTGAACTGCGGCACCGCCAGTACCACGTGGCGTTTGCGGCCGAGTTTTTCCAGTTCTTCATCAATAAACCCGCTCAAGTCACCGGCAAACGAAACCAATGCGTGGGGGCGGGCGCAGAAGTCGTCCAGGCTCAGGGAGCCCGGTACGCTGTCGGCGCGCAGCAGTTTGGGCAGGCTGCGGCGCAGCACTTTGCGCTTGGCGTTGGCCGGCAGGTCGGCGGTGTAGCTCACGCCGATGGAGATTTCGCCGGAGGCGAGCAGGCCGGGCATCAGGATGTAGTTGACGCGGCGCACCACCAGTACGATGCCGGGAGATTCGGCGCGCAAGCGCTTGAGCAGTGGGGGCAGCAGGGCGAATTCGACGTCGTCGGACAGGCCGATGCGGAACACGGCGGTGCTGGTGGCCGGGTCGAATTCGGCGGCGCGGCTCACGGCGGTGGAAATCGAGTCCAGGGCCGGGGAGAGCAGGGCGAAGATTTCCACCGCGCGGGCCGACGGTTCCATGCTGCGGCCGGTGCGCACGAACAGCGGGTCATCAAACAGCCCGCGCAGGCGTGACAATGCCGCGCTGATGGCCGGCTGGCCGAGGAACAGTTTCTCGGCGGCGCGGGTCACGCTGCGCTCATGCATCAAGGTTTCGAATACGATCAAGAGGTTAAGGTCGACACGACGCAGGTCGTTACGGTTCATCTTGTGTCCTGGAAGAGTCAGCTGACTTGACGAAAGCGATCATATAAGAACCCCGGAGATTCCATTTGGAAGCATGACCGGCATGAATCTTACGGGGAAAGGCTGTTACTCTGCACAGGAAAATTGAGTTTTCCTACGATACTTGAAGGCTATTCCGCAGAGGCGGAATCAATGATGGGCATGTTGACTATTAATGGCGACCGGTGGTCTTACCCGCAAAGCCCAGATAGAGTTCATGGCATTAGACGTTACTTTGACGAGGTTTGCGATGTCCCGCACGATTCGTTTTCACAAGTTTGGTCCGGCCGAGGTGCTCAAATGCGAAGAGCATGCAGCCGCGCAGCCCGCACCGGGCGAAGTGCAGGTGCGTGTCGAAGCGATTGGCATCAGCTGGTACGACATTCTGTGGCGCCAGAACCTGGCGTCGTCCCACGCTCGTTTGCCGTCCGGCCTTGGCCATGAGATGGCCGGCGTAGTCGTTGCTGTTGGCGACGGCGTGGATGACCTGGCCGTGGGCGATAAGGTGGCCAGTTTTCCGGCCGAGAGCCCCAATGATTACCCGGTGTATGGCGAGCAGATCGTCTTGCCCCGTTCGGCCCTGACCCGGTACCCGGATGTCTTGAGCCCTATCGAGGCCAGCGTGCATTTCACGCCGCTACTGATTGCCTACTTTGCGTACATGGATCTGGCGCGGGTCAAGCCCGGGCAATTTGCCCTGGTGACTGACGCCAGCCACTGCGCCGGCCCGTCCTTTGTGCAACTGGGCAAAGCCCTGGGGGTACGAGTGATTGCAGCCACCAAGGACAGCGCGGAGCGCGAATATCTGCTCTCGCTGGGTGCGGAAAAGGTCATTGTCACCGAAGAGCAGGACCTGCTGATGCAAATCAACAAGTTCACCGACAACCGCGGTGTCGACGTGGTGTTCGATGGCTTGGGTGGCCCACAAATGTCGTTGCTCGGCGATGTACTGGCACCGCGTGGCAGCCTCGTGCTGTATGGCTTGCAGGGCGGCAACCAGACGCCATTCCCAGCGTGCGCGGCGTTCCAGAAGAATATCCAGTTCTTTGTGCATTGCATCGGTAACTTCACCGGCAAACCTGAGCTTGGCATTATCCAGGACCAAGTTGCCTTGCAGCGGGCCCTGCGGGATATCAACCAACTGACAGCCGACCGCGTGCTGGTGCCGCTGAAAACCACCGTGTTCCCTTTCAGTCAATTCGTGGAAGCGCACCGCTACATGGATGAATGCCCGTGCCGCGAGCGCGTCGCGTTGCAGGTTGAAGCTGTTTAGGGTGTAGGAATGTTCTCAATCGAGCATTCCTCGCCGTTGGCGCATGGGGCAAATGCGCCATATGACAGGGCTTAACTAGAGCGCCCATCCAGTGCCTCGCTGGCACTTTACCCCCCTGAATCCTGATTTTTTCGCCGACGCCGCCCTGAATTCCAGCGCGGCGTCTTTGTGTGCATGTGATTCGGTTGTTCGCCTTTATCCATCTGCATGGGTTTTCGACAAGCTTCTGTATCTATTAATCATTATTCCAGCGCTGATAATTACACCTTCACTTTCATCTCAAGGACTGAGCAATGATCGATTGTCTGATACTTGCGCCGCGAGTGCCTGAAACTAACGTTGAGGTGTTCCCGGAGCGCCAGGTAAGCAGGCGAGCCTATGGGCTGCGTCAATACAATAAGTGGGAAAGTATGTCGTGGTTATTTGTAAGACGCTTCTTTTAATAGTCAGTTAAAGGTGTGTAAGAGCTCGTAGGAAAGATCCTAAAGCCGCGATCGGATCCATTCAGGCCCAGTAAAGCAGGGGTTTCTCAACGTTTTCGAGGCGAGGGCTCCGCACGAGGGCGGGCATGTCATTTTGTTGCGTAGTGCTAGTGTCAAGTCAAAGACGCACACGGTAGTGCACGCATGTCTTACACACGTAATAGGTCGAGCAAATACTGTCAGCAGTTGCTTGAAATTGATATTTGAACTCAGGTAATAGAATGATGAGCACTATTCACGAGCAGGCGATGACTTATGTTTACCAGCAAGTTCTGCAACGTTTGATCGGGCACTTTACCCGCGAAGAACGAACGGCACTCCAGTTGTTGGTCCAGCGAATCATTGTCGCCGCAGGAGGCATGGAGCAAGTAGGCGGATACAAAGTGCTGGTGGCGCATGGGGGCGGCGAAGTGAGCAGCTACACATTGGCACTGTTGCGTGCCGCGCAGTTAACCATTGCTGGCCGAGCCCCGCGCACCTTTCACCTGCGCGTCGCAACGTTGAGGCATGGGGGAATGACCGAGAGCACGCTCGATGGCATCAACCAGGGCTATGGCCGTCTATTTCTGCACGACGATCCAAGGGTCGAACTGCTGATGGTGGAGAATCAGGAAGTACTGCCTTTTAACCACTTGCGGCCCGCATCAATCGCTGGGCGACAAATCAGCCAGCGCAATAGTCTGATGCTGGGTCACCTGAGCTCCGGTGATTGCCGCGCCACGTTGTGCAGCGATACCTACCTGGCACTGGGGGATTTTTACCAGCGTGTCACCTGTTGGCAGGGCGGGGTGCATGCACTGGTCAGCGGTGACTCACCGCGCAAGCAAAGTCATTTTCTGGCATGGCTTAAAAACATGGCACACGGCGCGGGTATCGCAATGCCCGACGCGTGGCCGTCGTCGCTCACCGGTCTGTTCGCCCAAATGAACGACTGGAGCACAGGTTATTATCGCGACGTGTACGGCGAGCATTATGTCGAGAGTGCGAACCCCAGCAAAGCCAGCCATCGTCACCTGGCCTACATCAGCGTCGCCGATTTGATTGACGACATAGACCTGCGAACCTCGACCATGCTCACCGAGTTCATGGCCTTCGCCCATGACCCGATGGGTTTTCACTTCAGCCACCCAGGCTACTCCAGCCCCCGGCTGATGGCTCATCTGCGTGGGCTCCAGGCCGAATGCCTGCGAGACCTGACCTATGAAGAAGGAGTGCAAGGTTTTATCCAGCGGTCGGCCCGGTACCTGCCCGAAGCGTTTCTCGCGCAGGCAGGCACCCGTGAAGGGCGCATGGAATCGAGCGCCTGTGCCCAGCAGTTCTTTGGGCTGGACGAAACTCAATTGATCTGCCTGCTGTTTTCACCGTTTATTCATCATGGTGAGCGGCTGGAAGGTTATCTGCGCCAGTGCCACCCAGGCATGCTGGTTGCGCTGCCCGAGCTGCACAAGGTCCTGCAGGGCCAGCCGTGCGCCGACATGCTGCAACAATGGGCGACTGACACCAGCGGCTTGCCGTTGCCTTTGTTGCAGCACCTGTACCGCAAACGGCCCTCGGGCAACGCAAGCAACAAATTGCGCAGTGCTGGCATCTCTGCCCATGGCAGTGCGCAGGCCTGTCAATTGTCCGGGCGATGACACTGCGCGGCGAGCGGCGGGCGGATTTCGCGTATCAGGCGGTTTACCGCTACATGATCAACCTGATCAACGACGTCAGCACCGATGCGCGGGTAAAGCTGCCGTCCCTGCGGCAGTTGGCGGGGCGCTTGAACGTATCGATCTCGACGGTCCAGTACGCCTATTCGCTGCTCGAGAAGGAGGGCAGGGTCTATTCGGTGGCCAAGTCGGGTTATTACGCCTGGCCGCTGTCGGCAAACCCGATGGTGGGGGCAGGGGGGGACCTGCTCGACCGGCTCTACGCAGCGGCGCGTCGCCCAGGCATGGTGGTGCTCAGTGGGGATGATCCCTCGTTGCTGGCATCTCTGGACAGCAGCCTGTTGCGCCTGGAACGCGAGCTGGTGCGCCAATACCCGCGGCAATTGCAACCGTGGGCGCAGCCCTGCGGTGTCTGGGAACTGCGTGCAGCGCTGGCGGCGCGGTATACCTCATCGCCCACGCGCTGCTGGCACGCCGATGACGTCTACATCGGTGCCGACCTGCGGGGCGTGCTGGACATTCTCATCGAGGTTCTGGGTCTTAAGGGAACCACGGTGATTGTGGAATCACCGTGCGATTGGCTGGTTCTGCGCCTGCTTCAGGATGCCGGGGTACGCATTATCGAATTGCCGTGGACGTCCCAGGGGCGTCTGGACCTGGTGAGCCTGGATCAGTTGTTGTGCGATGAACCTGTGCACCTGGTGTTGCTGTCATCCCGATTCAGCCTGCCGGCCGGGACCGTCATGCCGACCCAGGACCGCCTGGCCCTCGCGCAAATGCTCGATCAATATGGTTGCTGGTTGCTGGAAAACGACACTTTTGGCGAATTGGGCTTCAAGGAACCGCAGGCGGCGCTGCACGAGTTGGTGAACCCTGAACGATTGATGGTGTTTTCTTCGTTCGAGAAAGTATTGGGGTCGGAAGCGCCCTATGGCTATCTGCTCTCTCGGCGTATGAGCAGCGAGTTGCAGCGTCAGTTTTTGCTGCGTTCCTTTCGCCTGTCGTCGATCCGCCAGCGCGCCATCGCCCGTCTGTATCAGAGCGGACGAATCGACCAGCACCTGCGCGCTTTGCGCCTGCTGTTGCATCAGCAGGGGGAGCAGATGTGTCAACGCCTGGACCAGCATCTGGGCGATCAAGTGGCCTTCCGGCCGCCGGTTGCCGGGGCGACGTTCTGGCTGGGTTCCACAAGACCTGTGGATATGCGCCAGGTATTCCAGCGCCTGCTCGCCCGGCAGGTGGTGATTGCACCCGGTGAGTTATTCAGCGTCAGCGGCCTGCATCAGCAATATTTGCGCCTGAGCCATACCTTTCACGGGCAGCCCGACCTGGATATTGCCCTGGCTGCGATAAGCGAAGCGCTGCATCAGGCGCAGACCGATTGAATACGCGAAGTTTCTGTTAGTTTTGTCGGATCGATAACGTCGCGCGGTAGTCGAACTCTCAGTAAACTGCCTTCACTTCCGAATTCTTCTTTGCGAGGTCCATGCATGACAATCAGTCCTTTTGCGGGCAAACCGGCGCCAGCCCAGTTGCTGGTGGATCTCCCGCGACTGGTTACGGCCTATTACACCGGCCGGCCTGATGCAGCTATCTCCACCCAACGCGTCGCTTTTGGTACCTCCGGGCACCGTGGCAGCTCGTTCGATTTGAGCTTTAACGAATGGCACGTGCTGGCCATCAGCCAAGCCATCTGCCTGTATCGCGAAGCCCAGGGTATCAACGGCCCCCTGTTTGTTGGCCTGGACACTCACGCGCTGTCCACGCCTGCCGGTGCCAGCGCCCTGGAGGTGCTGGCCGCTAACGGCGTGCACGTGATGCTGGCCGAAGGCGATGAATACACGCCGACCCCCGCCATTTCCCACGCGATCATCTGCTACAACCGTGGCCGTACCAGCGGCTTGGCCGACGGCATCGTGATCACGCCGTCGCACAACCCGCCGCAGAGTGGCGGCTACAAGTACAACCCGCCCAATGGCGGCCCGGCCGACACCCATGTGACCAAGTGGATCGAAGCCAAGGCCAATGAACTGCTGGCCGCTCAATTGGCCGGGGTCAAGCGCATGCCCCATGCTCAGGCACTCAAGGCCGCCACCACCCATCGTCATGATTACCTCAATAGCTACGTGGCAGACCTGGTCAATGTGATCGACATGGACGCCATCCGCAGCGCAGACCTGCGCCTGGGCGTAGACCCATTGGGTGGCGCAGGTGTGCGCTACTGGTCGGCGATTGCCGAGCACTACCGGTTGAACCTGGAGGTGGTGAACACTGAAGTCGACGCCACGTTCCGCTTCATGAGCGTCGACTGGGACGGCCAGATCCGCATGGACCCGTCTTCCAGCTACGCCATGCAAGGCCTCATCGGCCTCAAGGAGCGCTTTGACGTGGCCTTCGCCTGCGACCCGGACCACGACCGCCACGGCATCGTCACCCCGTCCGGTGGCCTGTTGGCGCCCAACAATTACCTGGCGGTGTCCATCGACTACCTGTTCCAGAATCGCCCCGAGTGGCGCGCCGACGCGGCCGTGGGCAAGACCGTCGTCAGCAGCGGCCTGATTGACCGCGTGGCTGCGCGTATCGGCCGTCGTCTGTACGAAGTGCCGGTGGGCTTCAAATGGTTCGCCGATGGTTTGTTCGAAGGTTCGCTGGGGTTTGGTGGCGAAGAAAGCGCCGGCGCTTCGTTCTTGCGCAAGGACGGGACCGTGTGGAGCACTGACAAGGACGGCTTGATCCCCGCGCTGCTGGCGGCGGAAATGACCTCGCGCAAAGGCCAGGACCCCAGCCAGATCTACCGCGGCCTGACCGACGCCCTGGGCGAGCCGTTCGCGATTCGTGTGGATGCCAAGGCCACCCCGGCGCAGAAAGCCTTGCTCGGCAAGTTGTCGCCCGACCAGGTGACCTCCACCGAGTTGGCCGGCGAAAGCATCCAGCAGATTCTCAGCCACGCGCCGGGCAATAACCAGGCGATCGGCGGGCTGAAGGTGATGACCGAAAACGGCTGGTTCGCCGCACGGCCATCGGGTACCGAGGACATCTACAAGATCTACGCCGAGAGCTTTATCGGTGAAGATCACCTCAAGCGGTTGGTGGAAGAGGCGCAGGTGCTGGTGGACGGTGCTATCACCCAATAACGCTGAAAGACTGTAGTGAGCGGGCTTGCCCCGCGCTGGGGGGCAAAGCCGCCCTAAAACCAGGCACCGCGTTCTGTCTGACAGACAGCGGTATTTTATTGGGGCGGCTTCGCCCCCCAGCGCGGGGCGAGCCCGCTCACTACAGGTTCAGGCGAGGTCGACCAGCACGATCTCGCTGTCTTCAAGCGCTGTTACCCGCAAGACCTGCTCATCTTCAACCGCAACACCGTCTCGAGCTTGCGCACGCACGCCATTGACGTCAATCACTCCCGTCGTCGGTACGAGGTAGGCGCGACGCCCGCTCTCCAGTCGATATTCGGCGCTTTCCCCAGCCTTCAGGTTCGCCGCCACCAAGCGTGCATCAGCGCGGATGCGCAGGCTCTCGCTGTCTCCCGCCTTGCCGCTGGCAAGGGTCACAAAGCCTTCCAGGCCGCCTTTGGGAAACGGCTTGGCGCCCCACGACGGCGGCAGACCGGCTTCGTTGGGCATAATCCAGATCTGGAAAATCTTGGTCGGTGCGCCTTCCAGGTTGTACTCGCTGTGGGCGATCCCGGTGCCCGCGCTCATCACCTGGACATCACCTGCCTCGGTGCGACCCTTGTTGCCGAGGTTATCGGCATGGCTGATCGCACCTTCACGCACATAAGTAATGATCTCCATGTCGCGATGTGAATGCTGCGGGAAGCCGGTGCCTGGCGCGATGATGTCGTCGTTCCAGACCCGCAGGTTGCCCCAGTGCATGCGCTGGGGGTCGTGATACTCGGCAAACGAGAAGTGGTGATGGGCGTCAAGCCAGCCATGATGGGCGCCGCCCAGGGAGTTGAAAGGTGGCAGTTCAAGCATGATCGTCTCCTGTGGATGGCGCCTATGATCCTGCAGCTCATGATCGATAAAAAGCGTAAAAACTGCCTGATTCCTATCAGTCTATTAGATTGGTTGCAGGCGTTTTGACTTTCAGTTCATCGCCTAACTGCATGAACGCAAAGCAATTGGCTGGAATTGAGCGTCGATTCCGGCGACCATGGCGCCTGTGTCAGCCTCACACTCATCGCAGGAGTCCGCGTGTCGCTACAACCGCCTGATTTGCCCACTGATCTTCCCATTGAGCTGCGCCCGCTGGCAGAGATGCCTTGGCTCAAGCGCCTGGCCGCACGCCTGTTTGGCCATGGCCTTACGCGTTTGCGCGCCCAGCACCGGTTTTCCTGGTTGCACGGGCAGGCCGATGGCTTTCGCAGCGGGCATGAAGCGGGCGTCGAGTACGGCTATCGCGAGGGCAAGGCCGAAGGCATCGAGGAAGGCCGGCAGGTTCTGCTGATCCGCGATTTTCGCCCGGATGAGCACCGTGCGCCGGGGGTCGACGACAATCTCTTCAACGATTGGCGCCTGCCGCTCACCGCCGAGTTGAAGAGGCGCATCAAGGCGGATGTAGCGCGCTTGCTGCCGGCCCACGCTCAGCCGAGCACGGCGCAATGGAAAATGATTTTCAGCGACACACCGTCGACCTCGGTCATTGCCGGTGCCGGGGCGGGCAAATCCACTTCGCTGGTACTGCGGATCTTGCTGCTCACCCATTACCTGGGCTTTGAGCTCAGCTCCATGACGGTGGTGACCTTCACCCGGGAGTCGCGTAAAGACTTTATCAGCAAGCTCATGGAGGTTCTTGACCTTTGGGGCCAGCCCCTCGGAGTGAAAGAGGCCCAGGCCGTGGTGCGCACCTTCCACTCGCGCATCCTGCCGATGGTACGCAGCCTGCCGGGCTTTGAGCGTCTGCAAGCGTTCGAAAACCTCAGCTCGGGCTTTGAAGACGCCGACAGCAACCCCTTTGACCTGCGCATCAACGAAGCCCAGCGCCAGCACATGAATGCCTGTTACCACCGGCTGCACGGGCACCATGCGCGCTTCCGTGAACTCATCGCGCCACTGGCGCGCCACGGGCTGCAGCTCAAGGCGTTGGAAAGGGATCATCCCGACGTCCAAAAACGCGTGGCCGTGACCGAGCTGGCCGCCAAGCGTGATGAAGAACTCTGCGATGTGATCGAGGACCTGTGGTTCCGCGCGGGTGCCTGGCCGATCAGGGGCATTGAGCCCAATCGCCAGACCGTGGAGATCAACGGCGCGCAGTTTCATTGCCATGGCTATATTCCCGAGCTGGACGCCTGGGTGGTGCTGGGCTTCGACTCGCGTGAAAACCCCCAGATCAGCCGGCCGAACGCGAAACTGTCAGTGCGTGCAGAGTGGGCTGTTAAGCGCACCTTGTTTCAAGCTTTCTGTCATAAGCCGTTGATATGGCTAGATAACTATGAATCATCAAAGCGACTGTTAAGCAGCTTGGCCGGCGATGCCGCAGCGGGGCCGGGCTTTGATTACAAGGTCAAGGGTGAATTGTCCTCGGCGCCGTTGCTGGACAGTTTCGTGATGGCGGCAGGGTTTATCGAGAACCTTGGGCTCGACGTGCCGAGCGCCGTCGGGCAAATGAGCTTCGCCAAGGACGATCCGGACCGTTTCTTCTTTGAAGCCCTGAGTATCTTCTGGAAGGCCTTGGAAGATCATCTGCTTGGCCAGTCGCCACCGATCATGACGTATAACCGCATGTTTTCGCTGTTCGGCGAAAACACCCCGGAAAACCTCAAGCTGCTCAGCGACCCGCTGTTGCGGCCGTTGTCGCACCTGATGATCGACGAATTCCAGGACGTTTCGCCGCAAATCGTCTCGTGGATCCGCGCCAGCCTGCGCGAGATCCGCAGCCGTGGTCCGGCCATGCACGTTGGGCGTGGCGCACAGCAGTCATCGCTGCTGTGCGTGGGGGATGACTGGCAGTCGATTTACGGCTGGCGCGGGAGCTCGCCCAAATACTTCATGGCCTTCAACCAAGAGTTTCCGTCACCGGCCACCACCCGCGTGATGCTGGGTGAGAACTACCGCAGCCATCAGCACATCATCGACGCGGCCGAGCACATCGTACGCGCCGCGCCGGCGATCCCTGGTAAGAAGGCCAAGGCCAGTGGGGCGCCCAAGGCGTTGGTGCCGGTCAAGGTGCTGGAACGGGCCGACGCGGCAATGGGGCAGCAATTGCTGGAGCACTATCAAAAGGGCGATTCAATTTTGATGCTTTATCGAAGAAGCAGCGATAAGTTGTTGATTCAGGAGCATATTCAGGCGGTAGTTAATGTAGATTCTAGCTTGCCGCGCGAGGCGCGCAGGCTCAAGCAGTTGACTTATCACAGTGCCAAGGGGTTGCAAGCCGACGCGGTGTTTCTGCTGGGTGATTGCCAGCATGTCACCCGCTCACCCTATAAAAACCAGGTGTACCGCATGGCGGGCCTGGGCAAGGAAGGCGACAGCGAGCCCTATGACAATGCGCAGAAGGATGAGGTGTTGCGCCTGGCGTATGTGGGCATTACCCGGGCGGTGAGCCATTGCTACTGGTATGTGGAGAAGCCTGATGGCCAGGCGGTAAATGTGCCCAGGGCGTCGGAGCGCGTGGACGGTAAAAAGGCATTTTTCGACGATCAACGCAGTTAACGATGAACACAATTCAAATGTGGGATCTCCAGTGTTTGGTAGAGAGTTGATCAAGCCCGCAATAACTGCGGCGGCACAAATGAGGCCAGCTCATCTTCCACCGCCTCGATAATGCGCTCGACATCTGCCGCATTCATCACCGTGGCACAGGGGATCCCAGCAATGGCGATCAGGGTTTCGCCGCTGGCGCGGTCGAACAGGCGCACGATCATACTGCCCGGTGCGTCCATGCTGCCCTCGAAACCCATCGGATGAAAGTGCCAGCGCATCAGCTGGCAGGCGTTGGGAAACGTCACTTTGTTCATGTTGCCCACCTTGTTCATTGAGCGCTTCCTTTAGCTCGCGGCAGGGGGGCCAGGACCGTCAATGGTCGTGGCGTCGTAGAGCTTAAAAAATAGCATTCGTTCGCAATTGGCTGGTGATTTTTTTGGCCCCGTTCGGCAGTTGTCTTGACATGGATCATGTCTTACCTGTAATTGGGCAAAAGGCCATTACCCGGTGCCGCCAACTGGCGATTGTACGCGCCGGCAAACTTCGGCAATCTCCACGGTTTGTTCGCCCCAGAGCCCGCCATGCCAGACATCGCTGCAGACGATGATGCCCAGCACTCCCAAGCCACACGCGAGCTGGTACTGCGCCACCACCTGTGCTGGCGCCATCGGGATCTGGAGGGCGTGATGTCCTACTATCACCCGCACATCCAGTACCACGATTTCTTCCAGAACCGTGTGGTCGGTTTCGCTGAGTTGCGCGAATACCTGCAGGCCAGCATGCCGCGAGAAGCGGACGAGGCGATTGAGCACACTGACCGTATCCGTGTCGACGGCGATACCGCGTTTATCCAATACCGCATTACCTTGCGGGGCGGCCAGGGCCTGGTGTCGTTTCGCACCAGCGAAGCCATCACTGTGCGCGACGGGTTGATCTGGCGGGTCAACGAGTACGCGTCCCTGGTACACGAGCGACCTGCCCAGGCCGCGCGGCCTTCGTTCAGCCGCTTGGGGCTGTCGCCCCAGCAACTGGGGCACATGGCCAACGACCTGCAGCAGTATTTTGAACGCAAACAACCCTACCTGGACCCGGAGCTGGACCTGCAGCGCGTTTCCAGGGAGTGCGGCTACAGCCGCAATCAGATTTCCTATCTGCTGAATCAGGTGCTGGGACAAAGTTTCTATCGCTACGTCAACCAGGCCAGGCTCCAGCATTTGCTGGCCGCGCTGGACAAGGCCGTGCCGCCGATAAAGATCGACGACCTGGCGTTCGCGGCCGGTTTCAACTCGCTGTCGGCGTTCTACAGCGCGTTCCGCCAGCACACCGGCCAGTCGCCCAAGGCCTACGTCAAACACATTTCCCTGCGTGCACGCGCGCAAGACAATCCCTGACCGCGCGCTCTAGGATCCACCCTATCAAAACGAGGTAGGGGAGAACCCGGCATGCCGGCATGGCGCAACATCAGCTTATGGATGGACCAGTTGGACGACCCGCTGCGCGCGCGGCCAGCCCTGGAGCATGACTTGGACGTCAACGTGGCCATCATCGGCGCCGGCTATACCGGGCTGTGGACCGCGTATTACCTGAAACGCCAGGCCCCCGAGCTGAAAGTCGCGATTATCGAAGCGCAAACCGCCGGTTTTGGCGCGTCGGGTCGCAACGGCGGCTGGTTGATGGGCAACCTGTTGGGCGAAGACCGTTTGCTGGCCGGCCTGAATCCCGAACAGCGGCGCGCCTCGTTCGACCTGTTGCACGCCATTCCCGACGAAGTGGCCCAGGTGCTGGCGCGTGAAGGCATCGATTGTGACTACCGCAAGGGGGGCGCGCTGTACTGCGCAGCCCGTTACCCCGAGCAGGAAGGCAGCCTGCGCCGCTACCTGGATAAACTCTACGCCCAGGGCCTGACCGAGGCCGACTACCGCTGGCTCAGCCCGCAGCAACTGGCCGAGCAGATCCGCATCGCCAAGCCCTACGGCGGCATTTACGCGCCACACGTCGCAACCATCAACCCCGCCAAGCTGGTGCGCGGCCTGGCACGGGTGGTTGAAGCCATGGGCGTGACGCTCTACGAAAACAGCCTGGTCACCCATTGGCAGTCCGGCGGCCTGCGCACGGCTAAGGCCAGTGTCCGCGCCGGCTGGGTGGTGCCGGCGGTGGAGGGTTATGCCACCACCTTGGCGCCACTGGGCCGTTACCAACTGCCGGTACAAAGCCTGATCGTTGCCACCGAGCCGTTGCCGGCCAGTACCTGGGATGAGATCGGCTTGTGCCATGGCCAGGCATTTGGCGAAAGCAGCCGCCAGGTAACCTACGGCCAGCGTTCGGCGGATAACCGCCTGGTGTTCGGCGCGCGTGGCGGTTATCAGTTCGCCAGCAAACTGCGCCACAACTTCGACTTGACCGACAGCGAAGTGGAACTGCGTCGCTACCTGTTCGGTGAGCTTTTCCCACAGCTCAAGAACGTAAGGATCACCCATTCCTGGGGCGGCAACCTGGGTATGTCGCGCAACTTCCGACCGCACATGCTATGCGACCACAGAACGGGTATCGCGCTGTCGGGGGGGTATGGCGGGGAGGGCGTAGGCGCTACCCACTTGGGCGGGCGCACCCTGGCCGATCTGATCCTGGGGCGTGACACCGCGCTGACCCACCAGCCCTGGGTGATCCGCGAACGCGGCCTCGAGGCGCTCAGACCCTGGGAGCCCGAGCCGTGCCGCTGGCTGGGTTACAACGCGATCATTCGCAGTTTCGTCCATGAAGACCAAGTGCTGGCCAGCCCCAACACCGCCCCTTGGCGTCGCAAGCTGGCGACCGGCGTGGCCGGGTTCATGGAAAGCTTCATGCACTGAATTGTTTCATTCACACGGAAAAAGCCATGAGCATCACTCAATTCAAAGACACGTTGAACGCCCATTTGCCGGACTCATCGCCCGTGGCGGTGCCGCTGAACGAGCCCATCGCCGTGGCCTCGACCCTGAGTGTCGAGCGCAGCGACGGCGTCGAAACCGGCATCTGGGAGTGCACCCCGGGCCGCTGGCGTCGGCAGATCAAATCCCAGGAGTTTTGCCACTTCATCCAGGGCCGCTGCACCTTCACCCCGGACGCCGGTGAAATCGTCCATATAGAAGCCGGCGATGCACTGATGTTGCCGGCCAACAGCACGGGCATCTGGGATATCCAGGAAACCGTGCGCAAGACGTACGTACTGATCCTGTAACCCTTTGATCCTTGATCGCCTGCCATAACAACAGCCCTAAAACCGCCAGGAAATCGAACCATGAAAGCCATTGCCCTGTTGCCCTTGATGTTGGTGGCCTCTATCAGCCAGGCCGTCGAGACAGTGAAGATCTACAACTGGTCGGACTATATCGCGCCGGACACCACCAGAAACTTCCAGAAAGAAACCGGTATCGGTTTCACCTACGACGTGTACGACAGCAATGAAACCCTCGACGGCAAGTTGATGACCGGGAAATCCGGCTACGACGTGGTGTTCCCGTCCAACCATTTCATGGCGCGGCAGATCCAGGGCGGCGCCTTGAAGAAGCTCGACAAGCGTCAGTTGCCCAATTGGAAAAACCTCAACCCGGTGTTGCTCAAGGCCCTGGAAAACAACGATCCGGGCAACGTCCATGGTTTCCCATACCTGTGGGGCAGCACCGGCATCGGCTACAACATCGACAAGGTCAAGGCGGTACTGGGCGACAATGCACCGGTCGACTCCTGGGACCTGATCTTCAAGCCCGAGAACATGGCCAAGTTGCAAAAATGCGGCGTGGCGATTCTCGACAACGGCCCGGAACTGCTGCCGGCCGCGCTCAACTACCTGGGCTTGCCGCACCACAGCAAAAAGACTGAGGACTACAAGAAGGCTGAAGAGCTGCTGATGAAAGTGCGACCGTATGTGGCGTACTTCCATTCCTCGAAATACACCGCAGACCTGGCCAACGGCGATATCTGCGTGGCGGTGGGCTTCTCGGGCGACATCCTGCAGGCCGAAAGCCGTGCCAGGGAAGCCAAAAACGGCGTGAACATCGGCTACAACATTCCCAAGGAAGGCGCCGCGATCTGGTTCGACATGGTCGCCATGCCCGCCGACGCGCCAAACGAAAAAGCCGGCTATGCCTTCATGAACTACCTGCTGCGCCCGGACGTGATGGCCAGCATCACCAACTACGTGCATTACGCCAATGGCAACGCCGCGGCGGACAGCCTGGTAGACCCGGCAATCAGGGCGGACACCAAGGTGTACCCAAGCCCGGAAATGATGGGCAAGTTGTTTGCCTTGGAGGCGATGCCGTTGAATGTCGACCGGGTGCGTACGCGAGTGTGGAATACCATCCGTACCGGCCGCTAGGTTAGTTCAACAGTAGTGGCTGTTTAATGTTGCCAATGCCACTGTGGCAATCTATTGGATCCATTTACCAAGTGCCCCGCTCATGTTGAGCGCTTTAGCGCTATTTAATATTTAAATATGAGCGGTTAGTTTTTTGGCGGCCGAATCGTAATACCCCAATAAATACGGTAGAAAACTTGCGCTAGTTCACCGGTCGCGGATTTTCCACCCTGGAAATAGGACTAGACGAACGATTTGTAGTTGTGTCAGTTTCATGACGCCTTCAAAAGAGGCGAGTGATAGGACGATCTCGCCCGCGGGGTTCCTATCGATCAAAGACTGATGCACTTGCACACAAGGAAGTACGTATATGTCAAAAGTAAAAGACAAGGCTATCGTGTCGGCGGCGCAAGCCAGTACCGCCTACTCGCAAATTGATAGCTTCAGCCATCTGTATGACCGCGGCGGTAACCTCACGGTCAATGGCAAACCCTCCTACACCGTTGACCAGGCAGCCACCCAGCTGCTGCGCGACGGCGCGGCGTACCGCGACTTTGACGGCAACGGCAAGATCGACCTGACCTACACCTTCCTGACCTTGGCCTCCTCGAGCACCCTGAACAAGCATGGTATCTCGGGCTTCAGCCAGTTCAGCGCGCAGCAGAAAGCACAGGCTGTACTGGCCATGCAATCCTGGGCGGACGTGGCCAAGGTCACCTTCACCGAGAAAGCCACCGGCGGCGACGGTCACATGACCTTCGGCAACTACAGCAGCGGCCAGGATGGCGCAGCAGCCTTCGCCTACCTGCCCGGCACCGGCGCAGGCTACGACGGCACTTCGTGGTACCTGACCAACAACAGCTACACGCCGAACAAGACCCCGGATCTGAACAATTATGGCCGGCAGACACTGACCCACGAAATCGGGCACACCCTGGGCCTGGCTCACCCCGGCGACTACAACGCCGGCGAGGGAGCCCCAAGCTATAAAGACGCGACCTATGGACAGGACACGCGCGGCTACAGCCTCATGAGTTACTGGAGTGAGAGCAACACCAACCAGAACTTCAGCAAAGGCGGGGTCGAAGCCTATGCCTCTGGCCCGTTGATCGACGACATCGCCGCGATCCAGAAGCTTTACGGCGCCAACTACAGCACCCGCGCTGGCGATACCACCTACGGTTTCAACTCCAATACCGGGCGTGATTTCCTCAGCGCCAGTTCCAACGCCGACAAGTTGGTGTTCTCGGTATGGGACGGTGGCGGCAATGACACCCTGGACTTCTCCGGTTTCACCCAAAACCAGAAGATCAACCTCAATGAAACCGCGTTCTCCGACGTCGGCGGCCTGGTGGGCAACGTGTCCATCGCCAAGGGCGTCACGGTCGAAAACGCCTTCGGCGGCGCGGGCAACGATCTGATCATCGGCAACAACGCGGCCAACCTGATCAAGGGCGGGGCCGGCAACGACCTGCTCTACGGCGGCGGCGGTGCCGATCAACTGTGGGGCGGCGCGGGCAGTGACACCTTTGTGTTCGGGGCCAGTTCCGATTCCAGGCCAGGGGCGGCGGACAAGATCTTTGACTTCACCTCGGGTTCGGACAAAATCGACCTCAGCGGCATCACCAAAGGCGCCGGCCTGGCCTTCGTCAACGCGTTTACCGGGCATGCCGGCGACGCGGTGCTGAGCTACGCGGCAGGCAGCAACCTGGGGACCCTGGCGGTAGACTTCTCCGGGCAAGGCGTGGCGGATTTCCTCGTCACCACCGTCGGCCAGGCAGCGGTCAGCGACATCGTCGCGTGAGACAAGGGCGCGGCGTTTCGACGTCGCGCCTTTCACGATGGAGCGTGAAGATGCAGGGTATTTTCAAAGTGATCATCTGCGCGTTGCAGGTGATGTTCGTGTCGGCAGGAGCCCACGCAATGGCGAGCAGTCTTGTATTACCGACCACGGCCCAGTTGGCTGGGCATTGGCAGTTGCACCAGAAGGACCAGGCGTGCGCCCTTGATCTGCTTGAGCCGGCCAACGCCTTGGGCGGCGACGTGGCCTGTGCCGCACGCTGGTTGGGAGAAAAACCCCTGACCTGGTCGCCCACGCCAGACGGCATCTGGCTGTTCAATGCCGAAGGCAGCGGGATCACCCACTTGAATCGCCAGGAGAACGGTGATTACCAAGCGCGCACTTCAGTCGGCACCATCGTTGAATTAAAACGAATGCCTTAGTTGTCGTTATAAGCTTATTACTGACTTTATTAGTTGTTCGGCCCTTACCACTGGCTCGGGCAACTTATGCGTGCATTTCGGTTCAAGGAAGATCAAAACATATGGCCAAGCCCGCTGCCGTCGCGCCCTTATTCAAGGCGCTGGGTGAATACAAGAGCATATTGATCAGTATTGGTTGTTTCACGGCCTTGATTAACCTGCTAATGCTGGTGCCGTCGATTTACATGCTGCAAGTGTATGACCGGGTACTGTCCTCCCAGAACGAAACCACCCTGGTGATGTTGACGCTGATGGTCGTGGGCTTCTTTGTGTTTATTGGCACCCTGGAAGTGATCCGCAGTTTTGTCGTGATCCGTATCGGCAGCCAGTTGGAGCGGCGTTTCAACCTGCGCGTGTACAAAGCCGCGTTCGAACGCAACCTGCAATGCGGGCAGGGGCATGCAGGACAATCCCTGGGCGACCTGACCCATATCCGCCAATTCATCACGGGCCCGGCGCTGTTCGCGTTTTTCGATGCGCCGTGGTTTCCCATCTACCTGTTCGTGATTTTTCTGTTCAACGTGTGGCTTGGCGTGCTGGCCACGGCCGGTGCGCTGTTGCTGATCGGCCTGGCTTGTCTTAACGAATACTTGACCAAAAAGCCCCTGGGCGAGGCCAGTGCGTTCTCCCAGCAATCGACCCAGTTGGCCACCAGCCATTTGCACAACGCCGAGACCATCCAGGCCATGGGCATGCTCGGTGCGCTGCGCAAGCGCTGGTTTGCCGTGCATGGGCAGTTCCTGGGGTTGCAGAACCAGGCCAGTGACACCGGTTCGGTGATGACCTCGTTGAGCAAATCCTTGCGCCTGTGCCTGCAATCGCTGGTGCTGGGCCTGGGCGCGTTGCTGGTGATCCGCGGCGATATGACCGCCGGGATGATGATCGCAGGTTCCATCCTGATGGGCCGGGTGCTCAGCCCCATCGACCAGTTGATTGCGGTGTGGAAACAATGGAGTTCGGCCAAGCTGGCCTATCAACGCCTGGATGAATTGCTGCGCGAATTCCCGCCGGAGGATGAGCAGATGGCCTTGCCCGCGCCCAAAGGCCAGGTGAGTTTCGAACAGGTGAGCGCGGGCCCGCCAGGGCGGCGTCTGGCGACCTTGCATCAGGTCGGCTTCACCCTTGGCGCTGGCGAAGTGCTTGGCGTACTCGGCGCCTCGGGTTCCGGAAAATCCACCTTGGCCCGTGTGTTGGTGGGCGTGTGGCCAACCCTGGCCGGAACCGTGCGTTTGGACGGCGCGGATATTCACCGTTGGGACCGCGACGACCTCGGCCCGCATATTGGCTATCTGCCCCAGGACATCGAACTCTTCAGCGGCAGCATCGCCGACAATATCGCGCGTTTTCGTGAGGCCGACCCCGAGCGCGTGGTGAAGGCTGCGCAGCAGGCCGGCGTGCATGAGCTGATCCTGCGCTTGCCCCAGGGCTACGACACCGTCTTGGGCGACAACGGCGGCGGCCTGTCCGGCGGGCAGAAGCAGCGCGTCGCCCTGGCCCGTGCGCTGTATGGCGGGCCGCGTTTGATTGTGCTGGATGAGCCCAACTCCAACCTCGACACCGTCGGCGAAGCGGCGCTGGCCCGTGCCATCGCGCAGATGAAAGCCCAGGGCAGCAGCGTGGTCCTGGTCACCCACCGTTCCTCGGCGCTGGCCCAGGCGGACAAGTTGCTGGTGCTCAACGAAGGCCGCCTGCAGGCATTCGGGCCAAGCCAGGAGGTGCTGCGCGCCTTGTCCGGCCAGCAGGAAGCGCCGAAGGACAAGGCCGGCGTCAGTTTCAGTCGTCAGTACCAAGCCGCAGGGAATCCAGGCGCATGAGCAGCATCACTGTTGAACCAGGTTTCAAAGAGCGCGAAGCACGGTTTTTTGTGCGCATGGGCTGGCTGCTGACCGTGGTCGGTGCCGGTGGTTTTTTCCTGTGGGCCGGCCTGGCGCCGCTGGACCAAGGCATTCCGGTGCAGGGCACGGTGGTGGTGTCCGGCAAGCGCAAGGCCGTGCAAACCCTCAGCCCCGGCGTGGTCAGCCGCATTCTGGTGCGCGAGGGCGAGCGGGTGAAGCAGGGCCAGCCGCTGTTTCGCCTCGACCAGACCCAGAGTCAGGCCGATGTGCACTCGCTGCAGGCCCAGTACCGCATGGCCTGGGCCAGCGTGGCGCGCTGGCAGAGCGAGCGGGACAACCAACCCGGTGTGACGTTTCCCGCCGAGCTGAGCACCCAACCTGATCCGGCATTGGCGCTCGTACTCGAAGGCCAGCGCCAACTGTTCAGCAGCCGCCGCGAAGCCTTTGCCCGCGAGCAGGCGGGCATCCGCGCGAATATCGATGGCGCCACGGCGCAGCTCAACGGCATGCGCCGCGCCCGCAGCGACCTGACCGCCCAGGCGCAATCCCTGCGCGACCAATTGAGCAACCTGCAACCGCTGGCCGACAACGGCTACATCCCGCGCAACCGGCTGATGGACTACCAGCGCCAGTTGTCCCAGGTGCAACAGGACCTGGCACAGAACACCGGCGAAAGCGGCCGGGTAGAGCAGGGCATCCTGGAGTCGCGGCTCAAGTTGCAGCAGCACCGCGAGGAATATCAGAAGGAGGTGCGCAGCCAACTGGCCGACGCGCAACTGCGTAGCCTGACCCTGGAACAGCAGCTCACTTCCGCCGGGTTCGACTTGCAGCACAGCGAAATCAACGCGCCGGCGGATGGCATCGCGGTCAACCTCGGCGTGCACACCGAGGGCGCCGTGGTGCGTGCGGGCGAAACCCTGTTGGAAATCGTGCCCCAGGACACGCGTCTGGAAGTCGAAGGGCACCTGCCGGTGCACCTGGTGGACAAGGTTGGCACGCACCTGCCGGTCGACATTCTGTTCACCGCTTTCAACCAGAGCCGCACCCCGCGGGTACCGGGCGAGGTCAGCCTGGTCTCCGCCGACCAGATGCTCGATGAAAAAACCGGCGCGCCTTACTACGTGCTGCGCACCACGGTCAGTGACGCCGCACTGGGAAAACTCCACGGCCTGGTGATCAAACCCGGCATGCCCGCCGAGATGTTCGTGCGCACCGGCGAGCGCTCGCTGCTCAATTACCTGTTCAAGCCGCTGCTCGATCGCGCCGGCTCCGCGTTGACCGAGGAATGAGCATGAAGCCCGTGTTCATTGCCTTGCTATTGACTTGCGCCAGCGCCCAAGCCGCCATGGGCCCGTTCGACGTGTACGAGCAAGCCCTGCGCAACGACCCGGTGTTCCTCGGTGCCATCAAGGAGCGCGACGCCGGCCTGGAAAACCGGACCATCGGCCGCGCCGGCCTGCTGCCCAAGCTTTCCTACAACTACAACAAGGGCCGCAACAACTCCGAGGCGCACTTGCCGGACGGGCGCGGCGGCAGCTATCGCGACGACCGCAACTACAACAGCTACGGCTCCACCTTCAGCCTGCAACAGCCGTTGTTCGACTACGAGGCCTACGCCAACTACCGCAAGGGCGTGGCCCAGGCGCTGTTTGCCGACGAAAGCTTTCGCGACAAGAGCCAGGCGCTGCTGGTGCGAGTGTTGACCTATTACACCCAGGCGCTGTTCGCCCAGGACCAGATCGACATCGCCCGTGCCAAGAAGAAGGCCTTCGAGCAGCAGTTCCAGCAGAACCGGCACCTGTTCCAGCAGGGCGAGGGCACCCGCACCGACATCCTCGAAGCCGAGTCGCGTTACGAGCTGGCCACCGCCGAGGAGATCCAGGCGCTGGATGAGCAGGACGCGTCGTTAAGAGAGCTGGGCGCGCTGATTGGCGTGCAGAGCGTCGACATCCACGATCTGGCACCGCTCAACCAGGGCTTTGCCGCGTTTACGCTGAGCCCGGCGAACTACGACAGTTGGCATCAACTGGCGATCAGCAGCAACCCCACGCTCGCGTCCCAGCGCCAGGCCCTGGAAGTGGCGCGCTATGAGGTGGAACGCAACCGCGCCGGGCATTTGCCCAAGGTCACGGCCTACGCCAGTTCGCGCCAGCAGGAATCCGACAGCGGCAATACCTACAACCAGCGCTATGACACCAACACCATTGGCGTCGAGGTGAGCGTGCCGCTGTATGCCGGTGGCGGCATTTCGGCCTCCACCCGCCAGGCCAGCCGCGCGATGGAGCAGGCCGAGTACGAACTGGAGGGCAAGACCCGCGAGACCCTGATAGAGCTGCGTCGCCAGTTCAGCGCTTGCCTGTCCGGCGTGAGCAAGCTGCGCGCTTACCAGAAGGCCCTGGCTTCGGCCGAAGCGCTGGTGGTGTCGACCCGGCAAAGCATCCTGGGCGGCGAGCGGGTCAACCTCGATGCGCTGAATGCCGAACAACAGCTGTACAGCACCCGTCGCGACCTGGCCCAGGCCCGTTACGACTATTTGATGGCCTGGACCAAATTGCATTACTACGCGGGCAACCTGCGTGAGACCGACCTGGCCAAGGTGGATGAAGCCTTCGGCCCGGAGGGAAAACGGTAGGAGCGGCGATAACAATAAATAGGAGTGTACGGATGATCACGGATTCACCACGTTTCAAACCCTTCACCGCAGGCTCGTTGCTGCTGCTGTCCGTTGCGGCACAGGCGCAGTACACCGAGCCCGGTCAGCCGGGTAATCCAGCCAGTTGGCGTTCCGCCGAGTACCAGAGCGACTGGGGTCTGGGGCGCATGAAGGCGGATGAAGCCTATGCCGCCGGGATCAGCGGCAAGGGTGTGAAAATCGGAGCGCTGGACTCAGGTTTCGATGCCAATCACCCAGAAGCGTCCATGGACCGCTTCCACCCGGTCACCGCCAGCGGCACTTACGTGGATGGCAGTGCCTTCAGCACCACTGGCGCGCTCAACCCCAACAACGATTCCCACGGCACTCACGTCACCGGCACCATGGGCGCGGCGCGCGACGGCGTGGGCATGCATGGCGTGGCGTATAACGCACAGGTCTATGTAGGCAATACCAACGCCAACGACAGCTTCCTGTTCGGCCCGACCCCAGACCCCAAGTATTTCAAAGCGGTGTACAGCGCCCTGGTGGATTCCGGCGTGCGCGCCATCAACAACAGCTGGGGCAGCCAGCCCAAGGACGTCAGCTACCAGACCTTGGGCGATCTCCACGCTGCCTATGCCCAGCACTACAACCGCGGCACTTGGCTGGACGCAGCGGCGCAGGTGGCCAAGGCTGGCGTGATCAACGTGTTCAGCGCCGGCAACAGCGGCTATGCGAATGCCAGCGTGCGTTCGGCGCTGCCCTATTTCCAGCCGGAGCTGGAAGGTCACTGGCTGGCGGTGTCGGGGCTGGATCAAGCCAATAACCAGAAATACAACAAGTGCGGTATCGCCAAGTACTGGTGCATTTCCACCCCGGGTGCGTTGATCAACAGCACCATCCCCAATGGCGGTTACGGCGTGAAGTCCGGCACCTCGATGTCGGCGCCCCATGCCACGGGCGCGCTGGCGCTGGTGATGCAACGCTACCCCTACATGACCAACGACCAGGCCTTGCAGGTGCTGCTGACCACCTCCACTCAGCTGGACGGTTCGACCACCCAGGCGCCCAACACCACTGTGGGCTGGGGCGTGCCCGACCTGGGGCGGGCGATGCGCGGGCCGGGGCAATTGCTCGGTGTAATGAACGTAAATCTGGCCGCGGGGCAGAGCGATCGCTGGAGCAACGGCATCTCTGACCAGGCCCTGATCCAGCGCCAGGCCGAGGATGCTGCCGAGCACACCGCCTGGCAGCAAACCCTGAAAGACAAGGGTTGGCAAAACGGCCTGGGCGCCAATGCCAGCCAGCAGGACCAGACAGACTACGCCGTCGGCGCGGCACGTGACCAGGCTGCGGCGAACCGGGCCTACGCAGGCAGCCTGATCAAGTCCGGCGCGGGCACGCTGGTGCTCACTGGCGACAGCACTTACCGTGGAGCCACCAGCGTCAACGGCGGGTTGCTGGCGGTCAACGGTTCGCTGGCTTCAGCGGTGAGCGTGAACGACAGCGGCACCCTCGGCGGCTCCGGGCGGATTGGCGCGCTGTCGGTGAACAGCGGCGGCCGCGTGGCGCCGGGCAACTCCGTGGGCACCTTGCAAGTGGCGGGGGATGTGAATCTGGGCGCGGGCTCGACCTATGCCGTGGAACTCACGCCCACCGGCAGCGACCGAATAATCGCCGGCGGCCAGGCAATCCTCGGCGGCGGCAACCTTACGCTGGCCCTGGAAAACAGCCCGACGCTGCTCAGCGCGGCGCAGGCGCAAAGCCTGATCGGGCGCCAGTACGACATCCTCCAGGCGGCGGGTGGCATCCAGGGTCAATTTGGTCGGGTACTGCCCGATTACCTGTTCATTGGCGCCAGCCTCGATTATGCCGCCAATGGCGTGCGGCTGGACGTGGTGCGCAATGACGCGAGCTTCGCCAGCGTGGCTGCCAATCGCAATCAGCGGGCGGTAGCCAACGCCGCCGAACAACTCGGCGCGGGCAACCCGGTGTATGAGAGCGTGCTGCGCTCCGACTCCCTGGGCGCTGCGCGGCAGGGTTTGCAGCAACTGTCCGGCGAGATCTACCCGGCGCTGGGCGCCATGCTGATCAACGACAGCCGCCAACTGCGCGACGCCGTGGGTGAGCGGCTGCGCGAACAGCCTGTAACGGGGCAGAGCAACCTGTGGCTCAAGGCGCTTGGCGCCTGGGGCAAGACCGACAGCCGCAGCGAGACCGCCGGTTCCACTGCCTCCCTGGGCGGCTTGCTGCTGGGCATGGACGGTGCGCTGGATGAGCAGACCCGCGTCGGCGTGGTCGCGGGCTATAGCGACGGTTCGCTGAGTATGGGCAACGCCAGCCATGCCTCGGCGTCGGTCGACAGCTATCACATAGGCGCTTATGCCGGCCGCGAACTGGATGAGTGGCGCCTGAGCCTGGGGGGTGCGTACAGCTGGCACCGTGGCGATGTGAAGCGCGACCTGCAATACGGCGAGGTCAGCGCTAAGCAAAAGGCCAGGCTGGATGCGCGCAGTGCCCAGCTGTTTACCGAAGCTGCCTACCGCCTCCCGCTACAACCGCTGACGCTGGAGCCGTTCGCCAATCTGGCCTACGTGCACCTGGACAGTGATTCATTCCATGAAAGAGGCGATGCCGCCGCCCTGCAACGCGGCAGTGACCGGCGCGACGCCGTGCTCGGCACCCTCGGCCTGCGCGCGCTGAAGACCCTTGCACTCAACGATCACCAGCAACTGGACCTGTCCGGTTCGCTGGGCTGGCAACACAGCCTGAGCGCCGTCGAGTCTGAAGAACACCTGGCGTTTGTCGCCGGTGGCCCGTCATTCACCGTGCGCAGCGCACCGGTGCAGCGCGACGCGGCTCTGCTAGGCGCGCAGGCGAGCCTGGCGCTGAGCCCGGCCATGCGGCTCAACCTCGATTACAACGGCCAGTTGGGGGGTCGAGCGAAAACCCAGGGGGTGGGCTTGAGCCTGAACTGGCAGTTCTGAACACACCCCGAGGCCTGTTCCCATCTGGGATAGGCATCGTTTTGAACAGAGTGTTTCACCTACCGGCAATAAAAAACTAAGGAAGGTCACCGTGAACAAACGCAAGTCAGGGTTAACTAGCGCCATCCACACCGCCCTGGGCTATCCGTCCAGGGCCAACCGCAGCGCACCTTACGGCGCGCTGCTGTGTTGCCTGGCCAGCTTGGGAACCGCTCAGGCCGCGCCGTACGTAGAAACCGGCAAGACGGGCGATGCGGCCAGCTGGCGCAGCAATGAGTTCAAGGCCGACTGGGGCCTTGGCGCCGTGCACGCCGACACCGCGTATGCCGCCGGCTACACCGGCAAGGGCGTGAAACTGGGGATATTCGACCAGCCGGTATATGCCCAGCACCCCGAGTTTGCCAGCCCGGGCAAAGTGGTGACTGTGGTCACCGAGGGTATTCGTCAATACACCGACCCCTATATTCCGGTCAAAGCCGGTGACGCCTTTCGTTATGACGGCACGCCGTCGCTGGGCTCCAACGGCAAGCTGGGCAACCACGGCACTCATGTCGGCGGCATTGCCGCAGGCAACCGCGATGGCGGACCGATGCATGGCGTGGCGTTCAACGCTCAGATCATCAGCGCCGAGAACGGCGACCCAGGGCCCGAAGACGGCATCATCCTCGGTAACGACGGGGCGGTGTACAAGGCCGGTTGGGATGGGTTGGTCGCCAGCGGCGCGCGGATCATCAACAACAGCTGGGGCATCGGTATCGGCGACCAGTACGCCCAAGGCGGTCGTGACCCAGCGTTTGCGAACTTCACCCTCAAAGAAGCACAGGCCCAGTTCGACAATATCCGGCCGATCCTTGGCACGGTGGCAGGCGGCGCTTATCAGGGGGCGATCGATGCCGCCCGCAGCGGCGTACTGACCATCTTTGCCGCCGGTAACGACTACAACCGCAACAACCCCGATGCGATCTCAGGGCTGGCGTATTTTGTGCCACAGATCGCGCCCAACTGGTTGTCGGTGGCCGCGTTGCAGCAGAACCCAGACACCAGCAGCGCCAATCCTTATGTGATCAGCACCTTTTCCTCGCGCTGCGGGTACGCGGCGAGTTTTTGCGTGTCGGCGCCGGGGACCCGGATCTACAGCTCGGTGATCAATGGCACCAGCCTTGAAAACCTCACCACTGACTGGGCCAACTTCAACGGCACCTCCATGGCGGCGCCGCATGTGGCCGGCAGTGCTGCGGTGTTGATGGAGCGTTTCCCGTATATGAGCGGCGAGCAGATTTCCACCCTGCTCAAAACCACCGCCACCGACCTCGGCGCGCCAGGCATCGACGCGCTGTATGGCTGGGGCATGATCAACCTGGGCAAGGCCGTCGACGGACCGGGGATGTTTATCACTGCCGAAGATATTCCTGCCGAGTTTCGTATCGATGGCGCTTATGGCAGTGGCCAATTCGTCGCCGACCTGCCAGGCATCGGCGCGGTGGTGGATGCCGGCAAGCCGACCCAACGCCTGTGCAATGACGTGCACTGTGGCCTGGATGTGTGGCGCAACGACATCTCGGGTCATGGCGGCTTGACCAAGCTGGGCATCGGTTCGCTGGTACTGACCGGCAGCAATACCTACAGCGGTCCGACCCTGGTCAATCAGGGGCTGCTGGCGGTGAATGGCTCAATCACTTCCGACGTCACCGTCAGCCAGAGCGGCGTGCTGGGCGGCTCGGGGCGCGTCGGTTCGCTGCTGGCCAAATCCGGCGGCACCGTGGCGCCGGGCAATTCCATCGGCACGCTGAATGTGGCGGGAGACGTAACGTTCGAAGCAGGTTCCACTTATGCGGTAGAAGTCTCACCCACCAGCAGCGACCGCATCGTCGCCGGGGGCACCGCCACGCTCAATGGCGGCACCGTGACCCTGGCCCTGGAAAACAGCCCGACGTTATTGAGCAGCGCCCAGGCCACGAGTTTGATCGGGCGCCAATACGACATCCTGCAAGCGGCAGGCGGTATCACCGGCAGCTTCGGTGCGGTGCTGCCCGACTACGTGTTTATCGGTGGCAACCTGAACTATGCCGCCACCGGCGTGCAACTGGCGGTCGCGCGCAATGCCAACAGTTTTGCCAGTGCGGGCGCGACCGACAACCAACGCGCCGTGGCGGCCGCCGCCGAGCAATTGGGGGCGGGCAATGCCGTGTATGAAAGCGTGCTGCTGGCACCGAATGCGGCGTCGGCGCAGGGCGCGTTCCAACAGTTGAGCGGGGAAATCTACCCGGCGCTGCAGAGTGCGCTGGTCAATGACAGCCGCTATCTGCGCGAAGCCGTGGGCGAGCGCCTGCAAAACGGCGAAATGGGCGCCAGCAGCCAGACCGTCGACACGCGGGGCAACGTGTGGGTCAAGGCGCTGGGCGCATGGGGCAAGTCCGATGCGCGCAGCGACACGGCCGGCTACACCACCTCCATCGGCGGCCTGCTTGCCGGGGTCGACGGTGCGCTGGACGATGACACGCGCCTGGGCCTGGTCGCGGGTTACAGCGATACCTCACTGAACATGGGCAGCGGCACCCATTCCCGGGCCGCCGTCGACAGCTACCACTTCGGCGCCTACGCCGGGCACGAAATCGGTGCCTGGCGTTTGAGCGGTGGCGCCACCTATAGCTGGCACCGCGCGGATGTAAAGCGTGACCTGCAGTACGGCGAGGTCGCCGGCAAACAGAAAGCCAAGGTCGACGCACGCAGTACCCAAGTGTTCGGCGAAGCGGCGTATCGCGTCAATCTGCAGCCCCTGGCCCTGGAACCGTTCGCCAACTTGGCGTATGTCCACCTGGACACCGACGGCGTGACCGAAAAAGGCGATGCCGCTGCCCTGAAAAGCCGTGATGACCGCCGTGACCTGGTGTTGAGCACCTTGGGCGCGCGTGCGCTGAAAACCTTCAACGTCAATGACCACCAGCAACTGCAGCTGTCGGGGACCTTGGGCTGGCAGCACACGCTGAGCAGCACCGCGTCGCAGCAGCACTTGGCGTTCGCGTCGGGCGGCCCCTCTTTTGCGGTGCAGAGTACGCCGATGGCGCGCGATGCTGCGTTGGTGGGCGCACGCGCCAGCCTGGCATTGAGCAAAGAGGCACGGGTTAATTTCGACTACAACGGCTTGCTGTCCGGCAAGGAAAAGGTCCACGGGGTGGGGCTGAGCCTCGACTGGGCGTTCTGATGGTTCAACGCCCCGCAAGGGGCGGTATCCAACAATAAAAAAGAGGATGCACCATGGGTGTCTTTGACTATAAAAACCTCGGAACCGAGGGTTCCAAAGCGCTGTTCGCCGATGCCATGGCGATCACGCTGTATGCCTATCACAACCTGGATAACGGCTTTGCCGTAGGCTATCAGCACAACGGTCTGGGGTCGGGCTTACCCGCGACGCTGGTGGCGGCGTTGCTGGGCAGCAGCGATTCGCAAGGCGTGATTCCGGGCGTGCCCTGGAACCCCGACTCGGAAAAAGCCGCGTTGGAGGCGGTCCAAAAGGCCGGTTGGACACCCATCAGCGCCAGCCTCCTGGGGTATACCGGCAAGGTCGACGCGCGGGGTACCTTCTTTGGCGAAAAGGCCGGCTACACGACGGCCCAGGTCGAGGTGCTGGGCAAGTACGATGACGCGGGTAAGTTGCTCGAAATCGGCATCGGTTTTCGTGGCACCTCTGGCCCCAGGGAAACCTTGATCAGCGATTCCATCGGCGACCTGGTCAGTGACGTGCTCGCGGCGTTGGGCCCCAAGGACTATGCGAAAAACTACGCGGGCGAAGCCTTTGGCGGTTTGCTCAAGCATGTTGCCGACTATGCAAGCGCCCAGGGCCTGAGCGGCCACGACGTGGTGGTCAGCGGCCACAGCCTGGGTGGCCTGGCGGTCAACAGCCTGGCTGACCTGAGTGACAGCAAATGGAGCGGATTCTACAAAGACGCCAGCTACTTGGCCTACGCCTCTCCAACCCAGAGCGCTGGCGACAAGGTGCTCAATATCGGCTATGAAAACGACCCGGTATTCCGCGCGCTGGACGGCTCATCCTTCAACGGATCGTCGCTGGGCGTGCATGACCAGCCACACGCGTCGACCACCGACAACATCGTCAGCTTCAACGACCATTACGCCTCGACGCTGTGGAACGTACTGCCGTTTTCCATCGTCAACCTGCCGACCTGGGTCTCGCACCTGCCCACCGGGTATGGCGACGGCATGACGCGCATCCTCGAATCCGGGTTCTATGAGCAGATGACCCGCGACTCGACCATCATCGTCGCCAACCTGTCCGACCCGGCCCGTGCCACCACCTGGGTGCAGGATCTCAACCGCAACGCAGAGCCGCACACGGGCAACACCTTTATCATCGGCAGTGACGGCAACGACCTGATCCAGGGCGGTAGAGGCGCGGACTTTATCGAGGGCGGCAAAGGCAATGACACGATCCGCGACAGCAGTGGGCATAACACCTTTTTATTCGGTGGGCCGTTCGGTCAGGACCGAATCATCGGTTACCAGCCGACGGACAAGTTAGTGTTTACGGATGTGCAGGGCCGTGCCGATTATCGCGATCACGTCAACGTTGTGGCCGGGGATACGGTGATCAGTTTTGGTGGGAATTCGGTGACGTTGGTGGGGGTGAGCGGAGTGTCAGGGGAGGGGATCGTGATCAGTTGAAGATGCAATGCGATCAAATCCGGGGGCGGGTTGACCGACCCCAGCTTTGATCGGTGTTGACTAGTTTTCCTTGCGCACGGTAGCCACATCATCGGCCTTGACGCGTATACGCTTGCCGGCGATATCGGTGAATTCGTAAAAACCGTCGGCGGTCTTGGCGTTTGGTGTGTCCTTGGTCAAATACTGGGTACCATTTTGCAGCGTCACGACGGTTTGCGTGGCGCAACCGGCCAATACCAGAAAAGTGAGTGCAACCAGTGGCAGCCCCAAATTCTTCATGTTCATAACCCTTACCTTTAACCCTGGAAAGTCCCGCGCCAAAGGCCGCGGGGTATAAATGTTACGCCATCGACTCTCCCATCTGATTACTTTTATACAAAAAGTTGCGTGCGCCATTTATCTATTACTGATTGCAACAGGGCATTTGCACCGGCACTCTGTATGCATAACCAGTATTTGATCGGCGCGCACCATGGCCAACCCCCTCGAAGACCCGCACTATTACCTGCATAACTTCCGTCAGGTCCTGCATTGGCTGGGGCAGCGCTATGCAGATCTGCTCGATCCTGACGAACAGCATTTCATTCAGCAATTTGACAGGTTGCCCCAGGCGTCCCAGGCACTTTTGGTGCGAATGGTGATGCGCAAGGGTATGCATTTTCGTGGGGGCAAACTCAACTATCAGGAGATCGGCTGCCCCCACGCCGCTGCCGCACCGTTGCTGGCACTGGGTTGGGTTGACGCGCACCGCTTGCTGACTTTTGAAGAGCTGTTCGCCTTGCTGCAAAAAAGCGAGCTTCTCTGCGCGTTCAAGCCCTGGATCGAGCAGCCCAAGGGCAAGAAATCCGATTGGCTGGTAGGCCTGGCAGCGCAATTGGGCGACAGCCGCAGCTTTGCCAACTGGTGCCCCGACCTTGCCGATACCCTGTACAGCCTCACCGTGATGGAACTGTGCGATCGCCTGCGCCTGATGTTCTTCGGCAACTTGCATCAGGATTGGTCGGAGTTCGTGCTGGCCGACCTGGGTATCTACACCTACGAAAAAGTCGAGTTCTGTGCAGCATCCCGCAGCCTGCGTAGCCGTGAGGATGTGCACGGGTTTCTGTTCCTGCATCAGTGCCAGCAGGCCTTTGACACCGGCGAAGCGTTGGAGGACGTCCTGGCCAGGATCGCCACCCTGAATACCGATAACCCGTGGCTGGAAAAACGTCGGGCCAAGCTGTTGTTCCAGGTGGGGCAGTATTGCGAGCGCATCGCCGAACTGGCGTTGGCGCAGCGGATTTATCGCACGTGTGCCTACCCCGGCGCCCGCTCGCGGCTGATCCGCGTGCTCGAACGTCAGGAAGATTACGCCCAGGCCATGGCCTTGGTGCACACCGCGCAACAGGCGCCGGAAAGCGCCGCCGAGCAGCAGCACCTGCAGCGCGTAATGCCTCGCCTGCGCCGCAAGTTGGGCGAACCGGCCGTGCCCCGGGCCAAGCCACGGCCCATCACGCGGCTGGACCTGGCCCTGGCGCTGCCCGAGCCGCTGATGTCGGTGGAGTACTGCGTGCAGGCTCACCTCAGCGAACCCGAAGCGCCGGTGCACTATGTGGAAAACGGCCTGATCAATTCGCTGTTCGGCCTGTTGTGCTGGGACGCGATTTTTGCACCGTTGCCGGGGGCGTTTTTCCACCCATTCCAACGGGGCCCCGTGGACCTGCACAGTGAAGACTTCCACCATCGCCGCGCGCCGCTGTTCGCCGCGTGTTTCGAGCAGTTGCAGGACGAGCGCTACAAAGCCACCATCCGCCGGCGCTACCGCGAAAAGTGGGGGATCCAGTCGCCTTTCGTGTTCTGGAACCTGCTCAATGAAGAACTGTTGGAACAGGCATTGGCCTGCCTGCCCGCCGCACATCTGGGTTATTGGTTCGAGCGGCTGCTGCTGGATATCCGCGCCAACCGCGCCGGCTTGCCCGACCTGATCCAGTTCTGGCCGGCGCAAAAGACCTACCGCATGATCGAGGTCAAGGGCCCTGGCGATCGCCTGCAAGACAACCAGCTGCGCTGGCTGGAGTTCTGCGGCGAATACCAGATGCCCGTAACGGTCTGCTATGTGCGCTGGGCGCAGTCCCTTTGAGCTACAGCGTTGCCGTGCGCGCATTGTGCGAGTTCACGGCGAAGGTCGGCGACCTGGACCTGCGCTTTACCCCATCCCCCAGCGCCCAGGAAGGCATTGTCGGCCACCGCACCGTCGCCTCGCGGCGCAGCGCGCATTACCAGAGTGAGGTTGCGCTTGAAGGCGAATACCAGCAACTGAAGGTACGGGGCAGGGCGGACGGTTATGACCCCGACGCCAACCGCCTCGAAGAAGTGAAAACCTATCGCGGCGACCTCGACGCCCAGCCGGCCAATCATCGGCAACTGCATTGGGCCCAGGTCAAAGTGTACGGCTGGCTCATGTGCCAGAAACTCGGCCTGTCGGAGATTGACCTGGCGCTGGTGTACTTCGATATCGTCGGTGAAGGCGAGACGCTGCTGAACCAACGCTTTCAAGCCGCTGAACTGGAGCCGTTCTTCAACCAGCAATGCGCGCTGTTCCTGGGTTGGGCCCGGCAGGAAATGCAGCACCGCGAAGCGCGCAACCGCAGCGCGCAAGCCTTGGCGTTTCCCCATGCCGGTTTCCGTCCCGGCCAGCGCTCGCTCGCCGAGTCGGTGTACAAAGCCGTCAGCACCGGTCGCTGCCTGATGGCGCAGGCGCCAACCGGCATTGGCAAGACCATCGGCACGATTTTTCCGCTGCTCAAGGCCCTGGCGCCCCAGCAGCTGGACACGCTGTTCTTCCTGACCGCCAAGACGCCCGGGCGTAAACTCGCCCTGGATGCCGCCCACGTGCTGTATGCCGCCAGCCCCGACTTGCAACTGCGCGTACTGGAACTGGTGGCGCGGGACAAAGCCTGCGAACACCTGGACAAGGCCTGCCATGGCGATGCCTGCCCCTTGGCCAAGGGTTTCTACGACCGGCTGCCCGCCGCGCGCATCGCCGCGTCCAAGGTGCGCCTGCTGGACCAGCGCAACCTGCGCGAGGTGGCCCTGGCCCATGACGTGTGCCCGTATTACCTGAGCCAGGAAATGGCACGCTGGGCCGACCTGGTGGTCGCCGACTACAATTACTACTTCGATTTTGGCGCCATGCTGTTCGGCCTGGCCCAGCTCAACCAGTGGCGCGCGGCAGTGCTGGTGGACGAGGCGCATAACCTGGTCGAGCGTGCCCGTTCGATGTACAGCGCCAGCCTCGACCAGTACAGCCTCAAGATCCTGCGCGGCACCGCCCCCGAACCCTTGAAGAAACCCTTGCAGCGCCTCAACCGTGAGTGGAACGCGCTGCACAAGGACCAGCTCGCGCCGTACCAGGCCTATGCCACGCGGCCTGAAAAACTGCTGCAGGCCCTGAGCCTGTGCGCCAGCGCCATGGGCGAGTATTTTAACGAGCACCCCGAAGCCCTCAGTGGCGACCTGCAGGCGTTCTATTTCGAGGTGCTGCAATTCGCCAAGGTCGCCGAGCTGTTCAACGAACACTTCATTTTCGATATCAGCAAGCGCCAGCTCATGGGCAAGCGCAGCAGCTCGACCCTGTGCCTGCGCAATGTGGTGCCCGCCGAATTCATCCGCCCGCGGTTGACCGCAGCGCGCAGCAGCACGCTGTTTTCGGCGACCCTCAGCCCTCGTCATTATTACGCCGACTTGCTCGGGCTGCCGGCGGATACGACCTGGATCGACGTGGAGTCGCCGTTCAAGGCCGAACAGCTGCAGGTGCGCATCGTCGATGAAATCTCCACGCGCTTCGTCCATCGTCACGCCTCGCTGGAACCGATCGTTGAACTGATCGCCCGCCAGTACGCCCAACAGCCCGGAAACTACCTGGCGTTTTTCTCAAGTTTTGATTACCTGCAGCAGGTGGCGCAGCTGTTGGCCGAGAAACACCCGCACATCGCATTATGGCAACAGTCGCGCGGCATGGCCGAGGCCGAGCGCCAAGCCTTTCTTGACCAATTCACCGAGCACAGCCAGGGCATCGGCTTTGCCGTGCTGGGTGGCGCATTCGGTGAAGGCATCGATCTGCCGGGCGCCCGTTTGATCGGGGCCTTTATCGCGACGCTGGGCTTGCCGCAGCTGAACCCGGTCAACGAACAGATGAAACTGCGCATGGGTGCGATCTTCGGCGCCGGCTACGACTACACCTACCTGTATCCCGGCATCCAGAAGGTGGTGCAGGCGGCAGGCAGGGTGATCCGCAGCCAGCAGGACCGCGGCGTGGTGATGTTGATCGATGATCGGTTCGGCGAGGCGCGGGTGCGCCAGTTATTGCCGAGCTGGTGGGCACCCACGACTGGCGCCTGACGATTTCAGACTACTTCCAGGTAAGAGCTGTGAATCGCCTGGGCCAGTTCGCGCACTGTGTCGATGAACTGCGTGAGACGACTGTGCAGCCCGTCCGCCAGAATCTCTTCAATGCCGGTGTACCTCAGCCGTGCTTCGAACTCCGCCGCCAGCCGCTGCGCCGTGCGCCCGTAACTGCCAGGCAAATCCGCGAGGATATGACTCAACTCCTCGATACACGCATGCAACGAGCGCGGAACATCGCGGCGCAACAGCAGCAGTTCGGAGACCGAGCGTGCATTCAACGCATTCGGATACAGCTGCGTATAAGCCTCGAACGATGACAATGCACGGAGCAGGGCGCTCCACTGGTAATACCCGCGTGCCGACAAATCGCTGACTTCCTCGGACTCTTCGCCGAACATCTCGTAGCGCGCATCCAGCAGGCGTAAGGTGTTGTCCGCGCGCTCGACAAAGGTACCCAGACGGATAAACCGGTAGGCGTCATTGCGCATGATGGTTCCCGAAGTAGCGCCGCGGAACAGGTGCGAACGCTGCTTGACCCAGTCGCAGAAATGGCTGATGCCATGCCGCGCCAGGCCGCCGGCGGCGATGCTGCGTATTTCCAGCCAGGTGGCGTTGAGGTTTTCCCACATGTCGGCGGTGATGCGCCCACGCACCGCGTGGGCGTTGCCGCGTGCGGTGCGCAGGCAGTTGTAGATGCTGGCCGGGTTCTCTTCGTCAAGGGCGAAGAAGTGCAGCATGCGCTCGGCATCCAACTGTTTATGACGCTCCAGGTAGCTCTCCAGGGTGCCGCTGCTGAGCAACGACATGGCCAGTTCATCCAGGCCATCGCTACGCCCGGCCTGGGGCATCAGCGACAGGGAGTAACTGACTTCAAGCATGCGCGCCAGGTTCTCGGCGCGCTCCAGGTAACGGGACATCCAGTAAAGATTTGCGGCGGTTCTACTCAGCATACTCAGCCCTCCACCACCCAGGTGTCCTTGGTTCCACCGCCTTGCGACGAGTTGACGATCAACGAGCCTTCCTTCAAGGCCACGCGGGTGAGCCCGCCGGGCACCAGGCGGGTCTCCTTGCCCGAAAGCACAAAGGGCCGCAGATCGATATGCCGAGGCGCGATACCGCTTTCGACAAAGGTCGGGCACGTCGACAGGCTCAGCGTGGGCTGGGCGATGTAGGCATGGGGCCTGGCCTTGATGCGCTGGCGGAAGTCCTCGATTTCGGCGGCGGTGGCGGCCGGGCCGACCAGCATGCCGTAGCCACCGCAGCCCTGGGTTTCCTTGACCACCAGTTCCGGCAGGTTGGCCAGCACGTGGGACAGCTCATCGGGGTTGCGGCACTGGAAGGTCGGCACGTTTTGCAGTATCGGTTCTTCATCCAGGTAGAAACGGATCATATGCGGCACATAGGGGTAGATCGACTTGTCATCGGCCACGCCGGTGCCGATGGCATTGGCCAGCACTACGTTGCCTGCGCAGTAGGCGGCCACCAGGCCGGGCACGCCAAGCATGGAATCGGGATTGAAGGCGTGGGGGTCGAGGAAGGCGTCGTCGATGCGCCGGTAAATCACGTCCACGGGCTTGGGGCCGTCGGTGGTGCGCATGAATACCTTGAGGTCGTGCACGAACAGGTCGGCGCCTTCCACCAGCTCCACGCCCATTTCCCGCGCCAGGAACGCGTGTTCGAAGAATGCACTGTTAAAGCGGCCCGGCGTCAGCACCACCACATTGGGGTTGTCCAGGCGGCTCGCGCTTTTCAAGGTCTTGAGCAGCAGGTTGGGGTAGTGGTCCACCGGTGCGATGCGCTGTTTGGCGAACACTTCGGGGAACAGGCGCATCATCATCTTGCGGTCTTCGAGCATGTAGCTCACGCCGCTGGGGGTACGCAGGTTGTCCTCGAGCACGTAGTAGGTGCCATCGCCATCGCGCACCAGGTCCACGCCGGAAATATGCGAATAGACGCCGCGGTGCAGGTCCAGGCCGACCATGGCTTTTTGATAACCCTCGTTTCCCAGCACCTGCTCTGCCGGAATGATCCCGGCCTTGATAATGCGCTGGTCATGGTAGATATCGGCCAGGAACATGTTCAGTGCGTTGACGCGCTGGATACAGCCGCGCTCGATCACGGCCCACTCGCTGGCGGGGATGCTGCGGGGAATGATGTCGAAGGGGATCAGGCGCTCGGTGTCGTGTTCATCGCCATACAGGGTAAAGGTGATCCCGGCGCGGTGGAACAGCAAATCGGCTTCACGGCGGCGCTGGGCCAGCAGTTCCGGCGGCGTGTTCGCCAGCCAGCGGGAGAAATCCTGATAATGCGCACGACACACGCCGTCTGCATCATTCATTTCGTCAAAGAAAGATCGAGCCATTCCAGTACCTTGTCAGTGCCGAGGGGAGCAGGGGGGGGCACTGCCGTTTCAAAAAACGCATTTTTTATGAGCCCGTGGCTGATGGTGCCAGCGGGCCTGGTCGTTACTTTCTCGTGAGGCCGGCTCTGGGTCAGGGGGTAACGAATGCTCCTGTTTTCGGGCAGATGAATGGATAAAGCAATGCCTGTGCCGAATCGCTTTGACGCGGATGATTTACCCTGCGGCAAAAGAACATGTTGTAGCGGGCGGGCTGTTGTGGAGAGCGGGCTTGCCACAGTAAGCCCGCTCGCCACAACAAGCCTGCCCGTCATAAGGGCAGGGCCCGCCCCAATTGGGTGCGAACAAACTTGAACTTCACCCACCGCCAACTCTTCTAATAGGCCTCTAACACGCGTGGAGTAGCGATGTGCCCAGAATCATCTCACCCGACACCCCGGAATCGAGCCTGACCGATCACAGCGAACACAACGCGAAGATCTTCGGCTCGCCCAAAGATCGCCTCGACTTCTACCGCCGCGAAATCCAGTACGAAACCTCGATCCTGGCCAACCGTACCGATGCCTACCTGACGGCGCAGTCGTTCCTGGTGATAGCCTTTGTTTCCGGCATGGGTAACCTCAACCCGGAGTGGGGCAAATTGTTTACTTTGGTGGTCCCGCTTTTCCTGGCGCTGCTGGGCATTCTCAGCTCCCTGAACGCCTGGCCCGGCATTCGCGCCGCCTATGACATCATTGATCACTGGCATTTCAAGCAGAGCGAACTGCTGCGCAGCGAACCGGTGATGGGCTTGGCCTACGATGAATCCCCGCTGTTTTCCGAGGTGGAGTCCAGCCACAAGGGCTACCGCAAATCCTTGCTGTTTTCCGTGCGCACGCCCTGGATCTTCATGGTGTTCTGGATACTGCTCGCCACGTATGCGGTGTACATCCAGTTCGATAATCCGGGGTCGTAAGCAATTGGAACTTCAGGGCCCCGCGCACGACCTTAGGTTTACGCAGGCTGCATTTTCCCGATACTGCGAAGAGGTGACCCATGAATACAAGCCACGATCCCCAGGCCAGCGGTGGCAACGGACCGGCACCCGCTACAGCCGCCGACGCGCCCAAGGACCCGGTCCCGGCCAAAGACCCCACGGCCAAGGAAAACGACTACAGTCCGGATTTCAAGTCTGAGCCTGAGCCCAAGACTGAAACCGATGCCGATATCGATACCCAAGGCGGTTAGAGGAGACGGTCATGTCAAAAGAACTCGATGAAGAACTCAACGACCCGGGTAATGAAGACCCGGGTTCGTTGATGGATGATGCAGAAGTACCGTTGAACGATCTGGATGAAGCGGCAGATGTCGGCAACACAGAGGACCAGGACTGAGCATCAGAACGCTCCCGGCCCGTGCCCGTCTGACGAGCACGGCCGGGTGCAGGGATCAGGAATCGATCCAGGAGTGCTCGGCGCCAACCTGTACGTTGAATTTATGCTGAAGCGGAAAGTAATGTTCCTTCAGCTTTCCCAGCTGTTTTCTCACCTGCATGTGTAGTGTGTCGGGGGGAGAGATACCGCTTCGCTTATAGGACTGGCGCACAGAATCTTCAAACTGGACTATTGGCCCGTGGGATTGGAGTTTTTGTTCGACCACTTTGTTCTCCCTGGTGATGCCATCTAAGCCCAGGTCGTACATGTCAGGTCGCTTCAGCTTAAGATTGTCGTTGAACAATGTCGGGCCGACCGTTTCAAAAATCTTGCGTTCGTAGGCCGTGAACTCGGGTGTGTATTGCACTTGACCGCCGGGGCCCTTGCTCACCGTAGGGCGGTTAGCCTGGAAGTAGGCCTTGTTGGCCGCGAAGCGCTTTTTCATCTCGGCGATCATGTCAGTAATGACCGGGTTATTCGCCTGCGTGCCGAAATTGCTGGTGTTATAGAACACGGTGTAGTCGGTGAGACTATGGGCGACCGGCCTGTTGAGCAGTACATCACTCGCGCCGGCATTCACCGCATCCGCCCCGACCTTGGCCTGGATGACATCATCCGTATCCAGATAGAACCCCCCGTATTTGTTGATGATCGGGTACCGCGCGACGTCCGAGGCGGCGGCCAGGTTTTTTCCTTGCCCTTGCCGAAAGTAATCGTACATCTCTTCGCTTTTCAACTGCTTGAAGACGTCATCTTCCTGCAGGTTGCGCACTTCCAGACCCGGGGCCTTGCTCTCAAGTTTCTGCTTTATCTGCTGGAAAATGGCGGGGCTGTCGGCATCCACGTGCAGGATGGATTTATACCCGGGGGCCTGGGCGGCGTTCTTGGCCATGGTGTCGATCAACTTGGGGGGGATGTCCTGGCCCGCCCAAAAGTAGTGAATGTTTTGGGGTATCGGCTTTACATCCTTCGGGATTGTCAATCCCGGCACATCCACAAATGCATAACGATGCGCATCTGGCTTTTTCGCTTTCAAGAACTCGTTGAATGACCCGCGTTGCCATTTGCCTTTGCCGGTGCGCCAGAAGTACTGGTGATTGAGCGCGTCGGCGTCTTTCCAGGCGCCCGCCGCACTGTCGAAGATGACGTTATGGTCCGTGCCCTTGTAGTTGAGCTTGAAGGGCGGCGTTGAGCTATCCACGACCTTGATGTCATCCATGGGGACGACATAGGTGCTGTCCCCCAGCTTCCAGCGCGAGATGGGTTCGCTTGTGCCACCCAGCAAGCGCGCGGATCGGGTAGTGGGCTCCCATCCCGAAGCGCCCAGGTCCCTGACCGGAATATCGGGCCCTGTGCCCTTGGGGTGTCGGATAACGCGTTGACCGTTATTAAGCCGGGACTCATACAGCACCCCGTCGATCTTCACATATTCCTTCTGGCTACGGCCCACATAAACATTGGCTTGCAGGCCCTGGCTCGATAACTCGTTCGCGCCGACGTACTTGGCTTCATAACCCAGCAGTTGCGTGTCGATGGGCCTCACCTTGCCGCCGGCCGCTACTCGACTAGGGGTGAAATCTTTCAGAGGGGGACCCACGGGGTGTTTCTTGATCGCATCGTACCGGTGCCAATTGCCTTGAAACATGACGGCGGTGCCTTCTACCGTCTCTTGCCCGACCTTGAACTTCCCATTGGCTGCCAGGCCGTGTTGCTGGCTGGCGGCCGTCACTGCGTCAGCGCTGCCAACCGCTTGCAAGCTGTCTGAGCGACTGGCGCCTGGGGCCTCAACAACGAAATTTTCCAGCGGTTTGCCGTAGGCTTGCCGGGTGCGGGGATCATAGGCGTACCATTTGCCCGCGGACTCATCGAATTGGGCCAGGGCTTTGCTTTCAACCGTGCGATTGAGGGCCTTATAAGTGCCTTCGGCGATGTCCGGCTTTTTAGCCAATTCAAGCAGGTTGACGCTACGGTATGCCCGCAACTGCCGCAGGCCCTTATACCCCGCCCCAAGCACGCGTGCCGAGCCATTCACCACGCCGCGCGCCAAGTCATCCAGCCCGCCAACCGGATTGAGCGCACCCAAGGCCGCGCGTCCGACAATCTTGAGGTTATGCCCGAGCCTGGCGAGTGCCGCAGCGCCGGTTGCCGCGGCTTTCGCGCCTTTGAGCGCGCTACCGAAACCGACCAGAAAACCGAACACATCCCATGAAAGATCACCCAAGCCCTGGGCAATTTTGCCGTTTTGAAAATTGACGACAGCCGACCTGAACGGAATGAGGTTCAGGGCGAACGCTGCGGCTTTTTCATGGGTAGGCACTTCAGTATCAAAGGTGGTTTGCCCCCTGGCCGCGCTTTTCAGCCCAGTCATATCCATATCCCGGAGGATGGCGTCTGCCAGGTAGGCGGTTCTCGCGCTGCCGAAGCTGTCGGGCACACCGGCTGACCCCTTGGACTCGTCCGCAACCGTGGCGGGGTACTGGCCTTGCGGGGTGATCACCTTGAATTCGTTGAAAGGCCGGGACCCTTTGTAATAGGGCTCACCTGTCTTGAAGTCGCCCAAGTCGGGGCGCTGGGTGATTTTCCCCTGTAGGCGGTCCAGTTGGTAGTTGTAGATTTGGCCATCGCGTTCGATCTTGATCTGTACGCAACCTTCAGTCGATTTGTTGCGTTCACTGACGGTTATACCGCCCCATTCGTAATGGACTTCCTTGGCGACGGTGATTTTTCCGTACTCGAAATGCTGACGGTCCACCAATGGCAGTTTCGATACCATGTGTTTTATGTGCGCGGTGGTGGCCGTCTTGACCGCACCGGAATAAGCCGAGAATGCCGCATCGAACGCCTCGGACAGAGGCGGCAGTTGTTTGAGTTTTGCCAAGACGGCATTGATGTCGACTGCAGCCGATGAAGAGACCCAGGCACCCGGCCTGCCGTCAGGGGGCAAATCGGCGCCGCCCAACGTGACGGCTCGCAGAACGTCTCTACCGGTTTGCCCCCAGTTATCCCCGGAACTCGGTGCTGCCGGGACGCCCCGGCCATCGATGTACAAATCGAGTATCGAGTAGGGCCCCGGAAAATATCGGTTGGCAGGAACGACGCTGATGCATTTTTCTTCGAAGAGCTTTGGATCCAGGTCCGGCATGGCCTTTTTCAACTGCTCCAGCGCCATGCCCTTGGCGGTCGGCATCTCTGCCATGGAGGCGTGCGAGGCCTTCTGGAGCTCGCTGATCTGCGCTGAAAACAGGTTGCGCACGCGCGTCATCGCGGCGTCGGTTGCCGGATACGGCATTCCGTTGGCAACGGCCCAGTCCTTGAGGGCTGCGCTCTGGGCGACAAACTCCGTGTGCTTCTCTTCTTCAGATATGGGGGCGATGCTGGCCTGAACCATGACTTGGGCGTAGCTCATCGTCGCCGTCGCGCCCGGAGCGAGCGCTTCGATACGGGCAACCGCGGTGGCGAAGCTGACCCAACTGTGGGTGCCCAGGCGCAGGTCCTGCGGCATGTCCTTGACTAGGAACTCCGGTGCTCGGCTGCAAAGCAGCAGTCTGGCTTGAATGGCTGCCTGTTCAGGAGAGAAACGCTCGTCTGCCTGTGCCAAGTGGGTGGTTAACTCGCTGACAACCGTTGCAGCGGTCTTGCCCGCGTTTTGCGCGGATAACAGCGTGTAACCCGCTATATGAGTTTGCGCCGCTGCCGGCGAGCCCTGCGCGGGGATGGAAAGGTCCAGGGTCAAAGCTGCCAGCAGCCAGTCATTGACGCTGCCTTTGACCGAGCGCGCTTCGAATTGAGCCTGAATGGCCTTGCCCAATGCCTGCCCCTTGGGCGACTCGATCAAACTGTCGATCAGACGCCTTGGATCAGCGGTTTGCGCAGGGAGCACCTGTCTGCCGTCCAACAAATACGCCAATAGGCTCTTGGAGGGGCGCAGGTCGATATCACCGATTCTGCCCTGCAGGATAGCGGTTCTCAGTTGTTGTTCACTCACCGCATCCAAGGGTTCGGGCCATGCGCGCGCACCGCCATAGTTGCCGTTGGCGGGCGCCTTGGGAGAGGGGGTCAGCAACGCATTGACCAAGTTGTCCAGTTGATCAAGTGAGGTGGGAATGCTCCAGCCATGATCCTGGATGAATTGCCTCAGACTCACGCTATTGTGGTTGCCGGCGTTCGCAGGTGTGTAAGTCCCTGCGCTGTCGACATACACCACACGGGTGTCCAACTCGCGGGTTATTTCCGACAACTCCCGGGAACCTTCCCTGATAAAACCGGCCAGGTTCCGCAAATCGAGAGCAGCCCGGTGACGGTTGTGGATATCGGCCAACTGCGCCTGCTGTTCCTCAAGCCGTTCCTCGCTGCGGCTACTGAGCAGGTTCGAAAACAATTGCGGCTTCAGTTCGGTAAAGGCGTAGTCCCGTTGCAGTTCGGCCACGCGTTGCTTGATGGCATCGGGGGACAAGAGCACGGGCTCTTTATAAAAGCGCTGCACCAGGTTGAAGGGTGCACTGTCGGCAGTGGCTGATAACGGCGGAGAAACCGTAGTGTCGATGTCTCCCGATACGACGACTCGACCAGCATTCAAGAGCGGACCGCTGACCGCTGCCCAGCCTGGGTCGTCGAGCCCCAACGTATGCACCTCTTGTCCGGGGCCTGTTTTAAGCGTGAAAGAAATCTGGCCCGATGCCGGATTGATTTTTATCGAGTCTGGTTTTATGTCCCTGTCTTGCATCCACTGCTGGAGGTCAGGGGACCTGAACGCCTGACCCAATTGCCGCCACCACTGCCCGAAGGTCGAGTTGGCCGGGATGGGATAGAGTTTGAGGTTGGATCCTTGCCCTGGGTGCCCAATGGTCTTGGCCAGCGCGTTGCGATAAAGCGCCGCCAGTTCGCTGTCGCCTTCCGTGCGGGTATCGGGTTCATAAGTGTCGATGCCGGCAGGCTCGTCAGCCTCGCGCCGCAGCCTTGCAGGGCCCGTCTGAGGTAAATCGACGGGCATTTCAGGGGGGGTGTTTACACGGCTTGAACTGATCATCGTGGAGTGGCTCGTGATGTGATTGACAGGTTAATCGCCGAGGCATTGACTGCCTGCCGATTCACATCTGTGTCACCACCGTCCACGGTGATTCCAATCGCGAACTGCTTGTTTGTTGCTGTATCTATCCAGCGCCACTGTTACAGCGGCAGCCGTCGGCAATACCGCAAATCAGGATTGATCCGGTGGCGGGCCAGAGGGGGCGCTGAGTTTGAACAAAAGTAAATGTGGGAGCTGCCTCGCCCCGGCGAGGCTGCGAAGGCGGCGGCACTGCTGGCATTTTCTTCGCCTGACCCACCGCTTTCGCAGCCTCGCCGGGGCTCGACAGCTCCCACAGGGGATGAAATCAACCTCTGAAAGTTGTGCAGATACCCATGCGCATCGCAGGCAAGCCAGCTCGTACACAAGCCAGCGCCCGATCTCCCACAGGGTTTACAGACGCTCCAGCAACAAACGCTTCAAGGTGTCCACCGGCAACGGCCGGCTGAACAGGTAGCCCTGAATCTGATCGCAGCCGGCCTCTTTCAGGAACGCCAACTGCGCCTGGGTTTCCACGCCTTCGGCCACCACTCGCAGCTTGAGGCTGTGGGCCAGTTCGATGATGGTGCGGGTGATCGCCGCATCCTGCGGGTTGGTGGTGACTTCGCGGATAAACGCGATATCGATTTTCAACGTATCGATGGGAAACCGGCGCAGGTACGCCAGGCTCGAATAGCCGGTGCCGAAGTCGTCAATGGAGATCTTCACGCCCATGGCGTGCAGGCGCTGCAGGCTGGCGATGGTGTGCTGGGTGTTTTCCATCAGCGAGCCTTCGGTCAACTCGACCTCCAGCAAGTCGGGCGCCACGCCTGTTTGCGCGAGGATGCGGGCGATATCGGCAATCAGGTCGCCTTCGATCAGCTGATGGCCGGAGACGTTGACCGACACTTCCACAGGGCCAATGTCACCGCTTTGCCATTCGGCAATCTGCTGGCAGACGGTGTCGATGACCCAACGCCCAACGGGCACGATCAAGCCCAGGCTTTCCAGTATCGGCACAAACATGGCCGGGGACACCGCGCCATAATTGGGCCGCTCCCAGCGCAGCAGTGCTTCCAGGGCGCAGATCCGGCCACTGGCAACCTCGACTTTGGGTTGGTAATGCACGCTGAATTCACTGCGCTCGACGGCTTGGCGCAGCGCGTTCTCCAGGTCCTGGCGAGCCAGGTCGTGCACGTTCATACCGGTTTGCCGTGGCGTCAGGTCAGGCGTGTTGGCGGCCAGATCGCCGCGCGCCTTGAGCCGCAGCAGGTTACGCACGCGCAGCCATAGCTCGACCCGTTCCACCGGCTTGCTGATGAACTCCTCGGCGCCGGTTTCCAGCCCGCTCACGCGTGCGCTGGTTTCACTGAGCGCCGACAGCATGATGATCGGTATGCCCGCGGTGGCTTCATCGCCTTTGAGTCGGCTGGCCACTTCGTAGCCGTCCATGCCCGACATCATTACGTCCAGCAGGATCAGGTCCGGCGCCTGTTTCGCCACGCTTTGCAGGGCTTCTTCACCGCTGCCGGCGCTCAGGGTCAGGTAGCCTTCGTGTTGCAGCAGCGCTTCCAGGAGCTTGCGCACCTGGGGGTCATCATCAACGATCAACAACGTTGCGGGTTGGCTGGCCATGGAGCGGACTCACGTGAGGGGTCTGTCGGGCTGCAGCAAGGTGTCGATCACCTGGTACAGCTCTTTGTAACGAAGCGGTTTGATGATGTAGGCGTCGCACCCGGCCAACCGGGTCTTTTCACGGTCTTCTTTCATCGCCATGGCCGTCAGGGCAATGACCGGGATGTGCGCGGTCAGCGGGTCCTGCTTGAGCAGTGCGGTGGCGGCCAGGCCATCCATGCCGGGCAGCTGGATATCCATGAGGATCAAGGCCGGTTGCTCTGCGCGGGCCAGGGTCAGGCCGGTCTCGGCATCGGCTGCCCACAACACCGTATGCCCGGCATTGACCAGCAACAAACGCGCCAGGCGCATGTTGGCCTCATTGTCTTCAACGATCAGGATCTCGGCCATGGGGCCTCCGGGGTACGGTGCAGCGGCAACCATGCGACAAACCGCGCGCCGCAGCCTTCGCGGCTGGCCACGGCGACGCTGCCGCCATGCAAATCGGTCAGTTGCTTGACCATCGCCAGCCCCAGGCCCGTGCCTTCGAATTTGCGCGCCAGGCTGCTGTCGATCTGGCTGAACGCCTTGAACAGCTTGCCCATGTCGTCTTCGGCGATGCCTATGCCGGTGTCGCTGACGCTCAGTTCCAGGAACTGCTGGTGCACGCTCTCGGGCAAGGCAAAGTTGTACACCGGCCATTCACCGGGAATCTGCCCGACCTGCTCGCGCGCCACCTGGCGCACCGTCAACGTCACCGAGCTGCCGTGCTCGCTGAACTTGACGGCGTTGGCCAACAGGTTGTAGATGATCTGCTTGGTCTTGCGCAGGTCAAGTTCCAGGTAGCCCAAGTCTTCAGGGCAGTGCAGCTTCAACTGGATGCGTTGCAACGCGGCCTTTTCGCGCACGATCAGCAGGCTGTTGGCCAACAGGCCCGCCAGCTCGACGCTTTCCAGCTCCAGTTCCATCATCCCTGCCTCGACCTTGGACAGGTCGAGGATGTCGTTGATCAGCGACAGCAGGTGCTGGCCGCTGGTGAAGATGTCGCCGATGTATTCACGCTGGGTCTCGCTCATCTCGCCGACCAACCCGTCCTTGAGCGCCTCGGAAAAGCCGATCACCGCGTTCAGCGGCGTGCGCAGTTCGTGGGACATGGTGGCGAGGAACTCGGACTTCATGTGGCTGGCATGCTCCAGCTCCAGGTTCTTTTCTTCCAGGGCGCGCTCGAACCCTTTGCGTTCGGCTTCTTCCTGCTTGCGCGCGGTGTTGTCGGTGCCGATCAGCAGGTAACCGATGATGGTGTCGTGGCGGTTGCGCAGGGCCGTCACCGAGACCATGGCCGAGAGGCGACTGCCGTCCTTGCGGATATAGGTCAGCTCATAGATGTCTTCGATCCCCCGCGAGGCCTTGAACACCAGCGCTTCGAAGCCCGGCGTGATCGGCGTGTCCAGCTCCTGGCTGAGGGCGGCGGCGCGGGTGACCAGTTCGATGGGGTCGGAGATGTCCGCGGGGGTGATGCGGTTGACCACATCGGCGGCGGCATAACCCAGCATGCGTTCGGCGCCGACGTTGAAGATCTGGATCACGCCTTTTTCGTCGGTGGCGATGCTGGAAAAGTAGGCGCTGTTGAAGATCGCGTCTTGCAGGGCGCCGGTCTTGAGCAGGGTTTTCTGGCGCTTGAATTCGACGATTTTTTCCGCGCGCGATTGCGGCTGTTCGGGTAGCGGTGTGTCCATCGCTTCGTCCTTCCATGAGGTTCAGACCCGCCATCGTCAACTGGCGATGGCGCAGAGCATGCTCACAGAAGATCACCTGGCGGCAACGAGGAGGAGATGAGGTCAGTGGACAATAGCAGACAAACGGTAAATTCGATGCTTTCTGTGTTTAATCAACAAACTGGCCTGATGAATCGTTTCTTCTAGCGGAAAAAACCAGAGGCAAGCGCTTGCGTAAGCAAATGTATCTGGACTAGAGTCGGCCCACTGACCACAAAAATAATAATGCCAGGAGCTCATTCATGAGCCTTGAACCCTTGCTTGAGATGCAGGGCATCAGCAAAACCTTCAACGGTTTGCGCGTGCTCAAGAATGTCGGTCTGAAGGTCTACCCCGGCGAGATCCACGCCTTGATGGGAGAGAACGGCGCCGGCAAATCTACCCTGATGAAAATCCTTTCCGGCGCCTACCAAGCCGACTCCGGCGGTGACATCCGCATTGCCGGCGAACCTGTCGCCACTTTCGACCCTGCCACCGCCAAAGCCCTCGGCATCGCCGTGATCTACCAGGAACTGAGCCTGTGCCCCAACCTGAGCGTGGCCGAGAATATCTACCTGGGCCGTGAACTGCGGCGCGGCTGGACCATCGACCGCAAAGGCATGGAAGCGGGGTGCATCGAAGTGCTGCAACGCCTTGGCGCGCAGTTCACCCCGGCGACGCGGGTCAGCAGCCTGTCGATCGCCGAGCGCCAACTGGTGGAAATCGCCCGCGCCCTGCATGCCCACGCCAAGGTCCTGGTGATGGACGAGCCGACCACGCCGTTGTCATCCCGCGAGACCGACCGCTTGTTCGCGCTGATCAAGCAGCTGCGCAGTCAAGGGCTGGCGATCATCTATATCAGCCACCGCATGGCCGAGATCTACGAGCTGGCGGACCGTGTCTCGGTGCTGCGCGACGGCCAGTACATCGGCGAACTGACCCGCGATGCGCTGTCGGCCGAAGTGCTGGTCAAGATGATGGTGGGTCGCGACCTGTCGGGTTTCTACAAGAAGGAACACGCCGCGTATAACCCGGGCAACGTGGTGATGCGCGTGCGCGACATGGCCGATGGCAAGCGCGTGCGCAACTGCAGTTTCGACCTGCACGCCGGCGAAGTGCTGGGCATTGCCGGCCTGGTCGGGGCAGGGCGCACCGAGCTGGCGCGGCTGATCTTCGCCGCCGACCCGCGCACCTCGGGCACCCTGGAGGTGGTCGGCAAGACCGTCACCCAACTGCGCACCCCGGCGGATGCGATTCGCGCAGGCGTCGTGTACCTCACCGAAGACCGCAAGGCCCAGGGCCTGTTCCTGGACATGAGCGTGGCGGACAACATCAATGTCTGCGCCTGTGTGCCCGATGCGCATGCCGGCGGTGTGCTGGATCGCGGTCACGCGGCGCAACGCGCCAATGCTGCGATCAAGTCACTGTCGATCCGCGTGGCGTCGGGCAAGGTCAATGTCGGCGCACTGTCCGGTGGCAACCAGCAGAAGGTGTTGTTGGCCCGGCTGCTGGAGGTCAAGCCCCATGTGCTGATCCTCGACGAGCCCACGCGCGGCGTGGACATCGGTTCCAAGTCCGAGATCTACCGCATCATCAATCAATTGGCCCAGGCCGGTGTCGGCATTGTGGTGATCTCCAGCGAGTTGCCGGAAATCATCGGCACCTGCGACCGCGTGCTGATCATGCGCGAAGGCCAGCTGGTCGCAGAAGTCGGCGGCGCGTCAGGCCACGCTATTTCCCAGGAACGCATTATTGACCTCGCCACCGGTGGCGATCAGGTGGTTGCCCATGGCTGAGTTGAATGTAGCAACAATCGGTAAGGCAGAGCGCGCGCGCGAATTGATGCGCACGGTCGGCATGCTGCCGGTGCTGATCCTGCTGGTGGTGGGCTTCGCCCTGGCCAGCGAGAATTTCCTGACGATGCAGAACCTGTCGATCATCACCCAGCAGGCGTCGGTGAACGTGGTGCTGGCGGCGGGGATGACCTTTGTGATCCTCACGGCGGGCATCGACCTGTCGGTGGGGGCGATCCTTGCCGCGTCGGCGGTGGTCGCGTTGCAGGCCTCGATGTCGCCGCAGTTCGGCATGTTCGGGATTGCCGCCGGTATCGGCTTCGGGCTGTTGCTGGGGCTGGTCAACGGAGGCTTGATTGCGTTCATGCGCTTGCCGCCGTTTATCGTCACGCTCGGTGCGCTGACGGCCATGCGCGGTCTGGCGCGCCTGCTGGCGGACGACAAGACCGTATTCAACCCCGAGCTGCCGTTCGCCTTTATCGGCAATGACTCGATCCTCGGCGTGCCATGGCTGGTGGTGATCGCCGTGGCGGTGGTTGCGCTGTCGTGGTTCATCCTGCGCCGCACGGTGATGGGCGTGCAGATCTATTCGGTGGGCGGCAACCCGGAAGCGGCGCGGTTGTCGGGGATCAAGGTGTGGAAGGTGCTGCTGTTCGTCTACGCCATGTCCGGCGCGTTGGCCGGGCTGGGCGCGGTGATGAGCGCTTCGCGCCTGTTCGCCGCCAACGGCCTGCAACTGGGGCAATCCTATGAACTGGATGCAATTGCCGCCGTGATCCTTGGCGGCACCAGCTTTACCGGCGGCGTCGGCACCATCGGCGGCACGCTGATCGGTGCGCTGATCATCGCGGTGCTGACCAATGGCCTGGTGCTGCTGGGGGTATCGGATATCTGGCAATACATCATCAAGGGCATCGTGATCATTGGCGCGGTGGCGCTGGATCGCTATCGCCAGTCCGGTGCGCGGACCTGATTTCACTCCAATAACAATCACAAGAGAGACCCGCATGAACGTCAAACGCATTTTTCCCGTTATGGCCCTGGCTGCCTTGATGTCCCAGGCCGTCGAGGCGCGCGAGCTCAAGGCCCTCGGTATCAGCATGGGCTCGCTGGGCAACCCGTATTTCGTGACCCTGGCCGACGGCGCCACGGCCCGGGCCAAAGCGTTGAACCCCAGCGTCAAGGTCACCTCGGTATCGGCCGACTATGACTTGAGCAAGCAATTCTCGCAGATCGACAACTTCATCTCGTCCAAGGTCGACCTGATCCTGATCAACGCGGTCGACCCGTCCGCCATGGCGTCGGCGATCAAGAAAGCCCGTGACGCCGGCATTGTGGTGGTTGCGGTGGATGTGGACGCCAAGGGCGTGAACGCCACGGTGCAGACCGACAACGTCGAAGCCGGCAAGCTGGCCTGCCAGTACCTGGTCGATAAGCTGTCGGGCAAGGGCAATGTGATTATCCAGAACGGCCCGCAGGTCACCGCCGTGACCGACCGCGTCAAGGGCTGCAAGTCGGCATTGGCCGCGGCGCCGGACATCAAGGTGCTGTCCGATGACCAGGACGCCAAGGGCTCGCGTGAAGGCGGCTTGAATGCAATGCAGGGTTACCTTACGCGCTTCCCGAAAATCGACGGCCTGTTCGCGATCAACGACCCGCAAGCCATCGGTAGCGACCTGGCGGCCAAGCAGCTCAAGCGCAGCGGTATCATCATCACGTCGGTGGACGGCGCGCCGGACATCGAGAATGCGCTCAAGACCGACACGCAGATCCAGGCCTCCGCCAGCCAGGACCCTTGGGCCATGGCGCAGACCGCCGTGAATGTCGGCAATGACATTCTCAACGACAAGGCGCCGGCCGAAGCGGTGACCCTGCTCACGCCAAAACTGATCACCCGCGACAACGTCGGCACGTACAGCGGCTGGTCGAGTAAACGTTGATCACGCGATAAGAGGAGCCGCGCCGTGGTGACCATGGATGACGTCGCAAGCAGGGCGGGGGTGTCGACGTCGACGGTGTCCCATGTGTTGAACGGCACCCGCAAGGTCAGCCCGGCGACGGTGCAGGCGGTGCAGCAGGCGATCCATGCGTTGGGCTACATCCCCAACACCCTGGCGCGCTCGCTGGCGCGGTCGAGCACCAGCACGATTGGCGTGGCGATCTCGGCGCTGTCCAACCATTACTTCAGCGAAACCGTGCACGCGATCGAAACCGAGTGCGCCAAGCACGGCTACATGATGTTGTTTGTCGACACCCATGACGACCCGGAGCAGGAGCTGCGGGTGGTCACGGCGCTGCATCATCGGCGGGTCGACGGGATTGTGCTGGCGCCCTCGAATGGCTCCAAGGCCTTGGAATACCTGCGGGCCAACGAGATTCCAGCGGTGCTGGTGGACCGCATGATGAGCGAGGCGTTTGACCAGGTCGGGGTGGAAAACACACAGCCCACCCAGGCGCTGGTTGAACACCTGATCGCCCATGGCCACCGCCGGATCGGCTTTATCGCCGGACGCGAGGGGTTCAGTACCACGGATGAGCGAGTGGCCGGGTATCGCGCCGCGTTGCAGGCGGCGGGGCTGGCGTTTGATCCGCATTTGCTGGTCAATGGCGGTTCCAACACTGAGCCGGCGCGCGAGGCCACGGTGCAGTTGCTGGGTTTGGCCGCGCCGCCCACTGCGATCATGGCCGGCAACAACTTGATGACGCTAGGCGCCATGCATGCCTTGCGTGACGCTCACATCGCCGTACCGGGGCAGGTGGCACTGGTCGGTTTTGACGATTTCGACTGGGCGGACTTTTTCGAGCCGCGCCTGACCCTGATCGCCCAACCGGTCAAGGCGCTCGGCGCGCGTGCTGTCGGCCTGTTGTTGCAACGCATGGCTTGCCCCACGGCTGCGCCCCAAAGCGTGCGCCTGGCACCGAGCCTGCAACTGCGTCATTCCTGTGGCTGTCATTGATTTTTGGAAAAGTGCGTATGAACACTCCTGTTTCCCTCGGCATCGACCTCGGCACCTCGGAACTCAAGGCTATCCTCATGGACCTTGACGGCCGGGTGCTGGCTCGCACTGGCGTGCGCTTGAGTGTGTCGCGGCGCCACAGCGGCTGGTCCGAGCAGGCGCCGGAAGACTGGTGGCAGGCGTGCGTGCAGGCGCTTGCGCAACTGCGCGGGCATGTGGCGTTCGCCCGTGTGGCCTGTATCGGGCTGTCCGGGCAGATGCACGGTGCGGTGCTGTTGGGCGCCGACAACCGCGTGTTGTACCCGGCGATCCTGTGGGACGACTCGCGCGCTGTCGTCGAGGCCGAGCAACTGGGCGCCGAATTTTCCGGGGTCACCGGCAGCCTGCCCATGGCGGGGCTGACGGCGCCGAAACTGCTGTGGCTGCAGGCCCATGAGCCCGAGGTGTTCCAGGCGATTGACTGCGTGTTGTCACCCAAGGATTACCTGCGCCTGCGCCTGAGTGGCGAGCGTATCAGCGACATGTCCGATGCCGCGGGTACGTTGTGGCTGGACGTGGCGCGCCGTGAGTGGTTTGGCCCGATGCTGCGCGCCACCGGCCTCACGCCGGAGCAGATGCCCCGGTTGGTGGAAGGCGGAACCGCGAGTGCTTGTGTGACTGCGTCCGACCTGGGGCTGTCGACGGACGTGGTGATCGCGGGCGGCGGTGGCGATAACCCGGTAGCAGCCGTCGGGATCGGTGCGATCAAGGCCGGCGACGGCTTCATAACGTTGGGCACCAGCGCGGCCATCGTCGCCATTACCGATCACGCCGCCGGCAATCCGGCCAGCGCCGTGCACAGCTTTTGCCACGCATTGCCCAACCGCTGGTACACCATGGGCGCCATGCTGGCTGGCGCCAGTTGCCTGCGCTGGGTCACGCGGCTGACCAGCCAGCCGGACGAGCAGACGCTGCTGAACCAAGTGCAAGCGCAGTTGCCGATCGCGCTGCCAGTGCCCTTGGAAACACCGTTGTTCTTGCCGTACCTCGCCGGTGAGCGCACCCCCCATAACGACCCGTTGCTGCGCGGCGGTTTCATGAACCTGGGTCATGACTGCACCCCGGCGATGCTTGGGTATGCGGTGATGGAAGGGGTGGGTTTTGGTTTGCTGGATGCCTTGCATGCGGTGCAGTCGGCCGGCGCCGACGTCAGTGCTTGTGCACTGGTGGGCGGCGGAGCACGCAGCGCGTATTGGGCGCAGTTGTTGGCCAATATCCTGCAGCGGGAGATTTTTACGCTGCAAGGCAGTGAGTTGAGCGCATGCATTGGCGCGGCGAAGCTGGGGTTTTTGGCGATCGGGCAAGGGGATGGGTTGTTACAGGAGGGGATGCCGGTGAAGGCGCGGTATTTGCCGGATGTAGCTCAACAGTCAGTGCTGCAAGCGCGTTATCGCAAGTTCCGAGGGTTACTGGTAGCGGCCAAGACGCTGCACGCATAGGCACAACAGGTCTAACTGTGGGAGCTGGCTTGCCTGCGATAGCGGTGGGTCAGCAATACAAGTATCCACTGGCAGATCGCAGTCGCAGGCAAGCCAGCTCCCACAGTTGAACTGCTGCGCTCATCTAACGTTGCTCATCCGCCAACGGTGGCAAGCGCCGTTTCACCGGGGTTTTCTTGACGATGGCGGTATTGGTCTCGGCGTACGCGTTGATGCGGTCCAGCAGGCTGTCCAGATGATCCATGGTGCGCACATGCAGGCGCGCGATGAAGCAGTCCTCACCCGTGACTTTGTCGCATTCGGTGAATTCGGGGATCGCCTGGATCTGGCGTTCAACCTCCTGCAGTTTGCCGGGCAGGGGGCGGATGCGCACGATGGCTTGCAGCAGGTAGCCGAAATGCCTGGGGTCGATGTCGACGGTGTAGTGGGTCAGCACGCCGCGCTCCTCAAGACGCCGCAGGCGTTCGCCGACGCTGGGGGAGGACAGCCCGGTGATACCCGCCAGGGCCTTGAGCGACAGGCGCGAGTCGTCCATCAAGGCGGCGATCAGTTGCTGGTCGATGGTGTCGATCATGGTTTAAACCTAATAAGTAAAGGTGATTAAGGGTTTTTGCCTTTTTTAGTCGCTGGAGCCGCTGCCCAGCAGATTGCCATACTTGAGCCTCACTTGAGGAGCCTCAAACATGGATACATCCATCCGTCGCGGTTCGTGGGAAATGGTCGCCGCCATGCTGATTTCGGGCACTATCGGCTGGTTTGTGCTGGTGTCCGGCGTGTCGGTGATCGAGGTGGTGTTCTGGCGCTGCGTCATCGGCGGCCTGACCTTACTGCTGGTATGCGCCTGGCTGGGTTATCTGCGCGGGGATCTGCTCAGTTGGGCCAGGCTCGGCCTGGCCATGCTCAGTGGCGTGGCGATTGTCGGCAACTGGTTGCTGTTGTTTGAATCCTATTCCCACGCGTCAATCGCCATCAGTACGGCGGTGTACAACGTGCAACCGTTCATGTTGGTGATGCTGGCGGCGGTGTTTCTCAACGAAAAAATCACCCTGCAGAAACTCGCGTGGCTGGGCGTGGCGTTTCTCGGCATGCTGGCGATCGTCAGCGCCCATGGCGAACAGCAAACGGGGGGAGGGAATTATCTGGCGGGTATCGCGCTGGCGTTGGGGGCAGCGTTTTTGTACGCCGTGGCGGCGTTGATCATCAAGCGCTTGAAACAGGTGCCGCCGCATTTGATGGCGTTGATTCAGGTGATCACCGGTGCGTTGCTACTGGCGCCGCTGGTGCCCTGGGACAGCCTGCCGGCGCCCGGTAATGCCTGGGCGGCATTGGCGACCCTCGGCGTGGTGCATACCGGATTGATGTACGTATTGTTGTACGGGGCGATCCAGAAACTGCCGACGGCGATCACCGGCGCGCTGTCGTTTATCTATCCGATTGCGGCGATCCTGGTGGATTGGATTGCGTTCGGGCATCGCCTGGGCTGGCTGCAATGGCTGGGCGTAGCGGCGATTCTGCTGGCGGCGGCAGGGTTGCAGCGGGGCTGGAAATGGCCCCGCTCCCACAGCGTCAGTGCGTTCCCTGAAAGATGATATTTTCCGGGTTGAAATGCTCCACGGCACTGCCCGGCTGCGGCAACCCAAGGATATGCCCCTTGATCTTGCCCACCACGTGCATCTCGCACGGCTTGCAGTCGAACTTCAGGGACAGCACTTCATCGCCATGGATCAACTGCATCGGCGCGACCTTGGTTTTCACGCCCGTGACGCCCTTGGCCTGTTTAGGGCACAGGTTGAACGAAAAGCGCAGGCAGTGCTTGGTGATCATCACCGGCACTTCGCCGGTTTCTTCGTGGGCTTCGAAGGCAGCGTCGATCAGCTTTACGCCGTGACGGTGGTAGAAGTCGCGAGCCTTCTGGTTATAGACGTTGGCCAGGAACGACAAATGCGCGTCCGGGTACACCGGCGGTGGCGAGGTCTCGGCTTTGCGGCCGCCGCGCGGGTGGGCGGCCACACGGGCGGCGGTCAGCGCTTCGATCACTTCGCGGCGCAATGCCTTGAGCTGCGAATTGGGGATGAAGAACGCCTGCGGCGCATCCAGCGCGATGTCGGTCGCGTGGTATTCGGTGGTGCCCAGTTGACCGAGCAGGTCGCGCAGGGTATCCAGCGCCTGTTCCGGCTTATTGGCCACGCCAAACGGGCCGGGCAGGGTGGCGCTGGCGCTGATGCCTTCTTCGCTGGAGGCGGTGACTTCAAGCCGGTCTTCGCGCAGACGCGCGACCCAGGCCAGGCCGATACGACGTTCGGCGGAGGTCTTCTGCAAGGCCTGCTGCCAGTTGTGGTCCAGGTTGCGGTTCAGCGGATGGTTGGGGCGCACTTGCTGCAGGCCGGCCGGCATTTCGTTGGGCTCGACGCGGTAGCGGTAGCGCTTCTCGCCGTCTTCGTCAAACTCACCCTTGGGCTCGGCGATGTTGGCGCGAAAACCCACCACTTCACGCTTGACCAGCACGTTCAGGCCGTCGCCGTTGGACAGCGGCTCATGGGTGACCACCTGCAGGTCACGCTTGCCGACTTTTTCCACCACACCCACCGGCAGCCCGGTGAAGGTCGGGGTGTCAAAGGCGCCGATGTCGATCTTGCGGTCGCTGACGAAATAGTCGGTGCTGCCGCGGTGGAAGGTTTTTTCCGGGTCGGGCAGGAAGAAGTGCGCGGTGCTGCCGCTGGAGGCGCGGGCCAGGTCCGGGCGGTCTTCAAGGATCTCGTCGAGGCGCTGGCGGTAGTAGGCGGTGATGTTCTTCACGTAGCCCATGTCCTTGTAGCGGCCTTCGATCTTGAACGAGCGCACGCCGGCTTCGACCAGGGCGCGCAGGTTGGCGCTCTGGTTGTTGTCTTTCATCGACAGCAGGTGCTTTTCAAAGGCCACGACGCGGCCCTGGTCATCTTTCAAGGTATACGGCAGTCGGCAGGCCTGGGAGCAGTCGCCACGGTTGGCGCTGCGGCCGTTTTGCGCGTGCGAGATATTGCACTGGCCCGAGAACGCCACGCACAGGGCGCCGTGGATGAAGAACTCGACCGCGGCATCGGTCTCATCGGCGATGGCGCGGATCTCTTGCAGGTTCAGCTCACGGGCCAATACCAGCTGCGAGAAGCCCGCCTGGTCGAGAAACTTGGCGCGGCCGAGGGTGCGAATGTCGGTCTGGGTGCTGGCGTGCAGCTCGATGGGCGGAATGTCCAGCTCCATCACGCCCAGGTCCTGCACGATCAACGCGTCGACGCCGGCGTCGTAGAGCTGATGGATCAGCTTGCGCGCGGGTTCCAGTTCGTTGTCATGCAAGATGGTATTGATCGTGGTGAAAACGCGCGCGTGATAGCGACGGGCGAATTCCACCAGGGACGCGATCTCGCTCACTTCGTTGCAGGCATTATGGCGCGCGCCGAAGCTCGGGCCGCCGATGTAGATGGCATCGGCGCCATGCAGGATAGCCTCGCGCGCAATGGCGACATCGCGGGCAGGGCTGAGCAATTCCAGGTGATGCTTGGGCAAGGACATAGTTTTTTTAGTCAGGCTTGTCACGGTTGAGGTGCGCATTGTAGCTGTGAAATGCCTGACCGGCATCAACTCAGGCCTGAGCGGCCATCGCGGTCACTTCCACGCGCATGCCTTCTACCGCCAGCGCTGCCACGCCAACCGCCGCGCGCACGGGCCAGGGCTTGGCGAAAAAGCGTTTGTAGACCTCGTTGAAGGCGGCGCGATCAGCCATATCCGTCAGATAAATGGTCAGGTGCATCACCCGGTCCATGGAGCTGCCGGCCTTTTCCAGGGCGACTTTCAGTGCCTGCAGGGTGCATTCGCTCTGCTGGGTGATGTCACCCAGTTCCAGGCTGCCGTCGGCGCGGGTCGGGATCTGGGTGGACACCAGGATGCCGTTGAAGCCGATCACATCGGAGGAAATCGAATCGGCATCGGGGTCAGGAGTGTAGTGCAGGTCGTGGTTGGCCATGGGCGCCTCGCGGTGGCAAAAACAGAGGGCGCCCATGGTCCCCGAAAACAGCCCCAGGAGCAAATTGCTCAGCGTTTTTTTGACGCCATAAAATAATCATTCGAATCGCGTTAAGTCCCGTATTCCGGCGCCGATAGCCCGACTAGAGAACGGTTATTCGCACGGCTGAGGGTACGTCATGTTCAACACAACATTAAAAATAGAACTGGCGGCCAGGACGGCCGAAGTCACCGATTACAAAGGATTGATCGCAGCACTGGAACGCTCCATGGCCGTGGTCGAATTCGACCTCAACGGCAAGGTCCTGCGCGCCAATGACAATTTTCTCAAGACCCTGGGCTACAGCGCCGCTCAACTGGCCGGCAAATCCCACCGTGATTTTTGCCCGCCGGCGCTGACCGGCAGCCCGGCCTACAATCAGTTCTGGAGTGATTTGAAAGCCGGTAAATTCGTCTCCGGCACCTTCAAGCGCGTGGACGCCAGCGGCAGGACCCTCTGGCTGGAAGCCAGTTACAACCCAGTGCTGGATGACCGTGGCCAGGTGCTGAAAGTGGTCAAGTACGCCCTGGACGTCACCGCCAAGGTCGAACAGGAGGCGGCGACCCGCAGTAAACTCACGGCGTTGGACCGCGCAATGGCTGCCATCGAGTTCGACCTGAGCGGCCAGGTGCTGGATGCCAACCAGAACTTCCTGAATGTACTGGGCTATACGCTGGCGGAGATCAAAGGCAAACACCACCGCCTGTTTTGCGAACCAACCTTGATCAACAGCCATGAATACACGGATTTCTGGCGACGGTTGAACAATGGTGAATTCTTCACCGGGCAATTCAAGCGCATCGGCAAGCATGGGCGGGTGGTGTGGTTGGAGGCCAGTTACAACCCGGTCTACGACGGCGAAGGCAAGCTGATCAAGATCGTCAAGTTCGCCAGCGACATCACCGAGCGCGTGGAGAAGTTCGAGGAAGATTCGCGCGGCGCCTCACGGGCCTACCACATTTCCTCGGAAACCGAGCGTTTCGCCGAACACGGCACCCAGGTCATCCAGGAAACCGCGAGTGAAATGCGCCGCATCGCGGACAACATCGGCGCCTCGGCACGCTTGGTGGGGCAACTGGGTGATCGTTCCGAGCAGATCACTGCCATCGTCAACACCATCCGTGGCATCGCCGACCAGACCAACCTGCTGGCGCTCAACGCGGCCATCGAGGCGGCGCGCGCCGGCGATCAGGGGCGCGGTTTCGCGGTGGTGGCCGATGAAGTCCGGCAACTGGCCGGGCGCACCAGCCGCTCCACGGCGGAAATTGCCGAGATGATCGGCATGATCCTGTCGGAAACCCGCGACGCGGTGACCAGCATGAATGCCACCCAGGAAGGCGCGCAACGCGGCGTGAGCCTGGCCGATCAAGCGGGTTCGGTGATCCTGCAGATTCGCACCAGCACCAGTGATGCGGTGGAGGCCGTGAGCATGTTTGCCTCGAAGCTGGACGAGTCCGAAGTCATTCCTAAAACGGCGGTCGGTTGGGTGGGCTGAAGCGGTTGAGTCGGCCGACGGATCACGCCGTTTGTGGAGGAGGGGGGCCGGCCCCCTCGTTTCGGCGGGAAAATTACTCCTTTACATCCATGAACTCTTCAGCCCACGCCACGTAGCTTTCCGGCAAGGTGTACGTGTGCGTCAGCTCGGTGGCACTGAGGTTTGAGGTGCTGTGGGTCAGCTGGCGCTGGGCACGCAGGCTGTCATAGGTCGCCTTGATCGCGGCAAAATAGGCTGCGTGACCGGCAACTACCACGCGCACGCCGAGGCTGGCGAGGCGTTGGGCGTCATGCAGCTTTGGATTGCCGTAGGTCACCAGCATCAGCGGCACCGTCAGGTTCTCGGCGATTTTTTCCAGATGCTCGAAATCAGCCACGCCGACCATGCAGATCCCGTCGGCGCCGGCTTTCTGATAGGCCAGGGTGCGCTCGATGACCGCTTCGGTCGGCAACACACCGGCGTTGGTGCGGGCGATGATCGACAGTTGCGGATCAACCCGCGCTTCCAGCGCCGCGCGGACCTTGCCGATGCCTTCTTCAATCGAGATAAGGTCGGTGGACTTACGCCCGAACTGCGCAGGCAGCAGCGTGTCTTCAATGGTCAACGCGGCCACGCCGGCGCGCTCGAGTTCTTCGACGGTACGCATCACGTTCAGCGCGTTACCGTAGCCATGGTCGGCATCGGCAATGAACGGCAACTGGGCCACACGCCCGATACGGGTGGCCTGTTCTACGAACTCACTCAGGGTGATCAGCGCAAAATCCGGCGCCGCCAGGACCTGCAACGAAGCAACGGAGCCACCGAGGATACCCACTTCGAAACCCAAGTCGGCGGCGATACGCGCGGACATCGGGTCGAAGACGGAGGCCGTTTCTACGCAGGTAGGGGTGGCGAGCAATTCACGGAACTGGCGGCGCAGGGCTGAGTGAGAAATCTTTGGCATGTTCTTTCCTGGTTCTGGTCATCGTCACATGACGATCAATGTCTATTCATGGTGGTGCGAGATTACCATGCAGACGAACACGGGATGATGACGTTTCAGCACGAGCAAACGCTGACGCATGAATCTTCAGCCTACGCATAACCTGTAGCGAGCGGGCTTGCCCCGCGTTGGGCTGCGAAGCAGCCCCAAACCAGCCTCTACGGAGTATCTGATACACCGCATTCTGCTTACTGGGGCTGCTGCGCAGCCCAACGCGGGGCAAGCCCGCTAGCCACAGGGGGAGCTCGCCAGCCTCTGAAAGTTGTGTAGATACTTATGGCTATCGCAGGCAAGGCAGCTCCCCCATTATTTATGTGTGATGCCAGGTCAAGGCGAAATCGGGTCGCTCGCCGGGAAGGTTTCTTCCACGGCCTCATCGAGTTTCGAATCGCTGATGCTGCGTTCCTCCAGTGCAACGCCGCGCTCGCAATGGCAATTGTCCGAGGGGCACGGTTGCCCGGCCGGGTGCAGGTCGGCACATGCCTGGCTGCAATAGGCTTTGCCGTCGCGCTGATAGCGCGTGTCCTCGGTGACGTGGCAACTGCAGTCGGGGCACGCGCAAGGCAAATCGGTGGTGGCGTGGTTCATGAATCCTCCGCAAATTCAGTGATGTAAGGGTCGACACACCTGTTTTTGAACCCTGAAAAATCTGCAAGGTTTTAAAAAAACACGGTTTGAGTGATGAGCGGTGCAGTCGGCTACCGACCGGCAGAAAAAACGAACCGTCCACGGCCCAGGGCGTCCATGGAGGTAACAGCGTCAATCCATGAATGAGGAGGTTTACCGATGAATAACTACCCATTGGACGACAACGATGCCGGCCAGCGCAATCGCCAGATCGGCCACGCCATCGGCTTGGCCGCCGACGAGGTCGAGTTGTGGGTCACCTCGGTCGAGGAAGATGGCAGCGGCATGGGCTACGTGGTGCATTTTTCCGCAGGCACGCCCAGCGATGTCCTGGCCAAGGTCGAGGGATTGGGCGCTGACCGTACGATCAATATTGGCCCGATCGACTGAAACGGTCAGCGCTAAAGCCATTTATGGCTGTTTGTAGTGGCCGGGAACGTCATGGCCTTGGTCAACGGGTTTGGTGCGCTTTTGCACCTGAACGTCGCTCAACGACGCATCCTTGAGTTCAGGGAAGCGCTGCTTGAGCAGAGTCTGCGCCAACTGCGGGTCAAGGTCGTGTGCATCGTGCTCGAGCGTTCGGCTTTGTGGTTGGTTATCGACGATGAAGCTGACGAGGTAGTGCGGTTTTTCGAACATGGAGGTTTCCTCAAGGCAATTACCGATGGGGTATTTGTTTGAGCGGCGGAGCGCAGGAGGATTCAGAAAAAATGGCTGACAGCGCGTTCAAATTGAACGCGCTTGTCTCATTTATGCTGGACCGACCCGGCTCACTGCGGGGCGATTGAGCCCGGTTGCTCTTGATACCCCTTGCGCAGTTTCTCTGCGATCAGCTTTTGCGCTTCACGCAAAGCGCGCTCGGGACTGTCGAGGGACTTGATCAGGGTCTGGCCCTTGGTGCCGATACGGCCGAAATTTACCACCACCTCAGCCTCGGTGACGCCGATACGCCAGAACTTGTTGGAATTGCCTTCACCAAAAGTGAACTCGCGCATCAAGGGTGTCGCTTCAGGGGTGACTGGCGGCTGGGCTTGGATCTCAATGGTTTCCTCTGGCTGTTCCGGTTCTGGAAGTGCAGCGGCTTCCTCGCCCCTTAGCAACGCTTCGATGCGATTGAGCACCTCTTCTTGGTCACGCAGCCAGTCAATACTGAGCACGTCGATGATCTTCCAACCGAAACTGCGCAGTACCGTCGGGCGGAAGATGTAGCGCTCACGTACATCAGCGGTGGCCGCCATATCCCCGTCCAGCAGTACCCCGAGGCTGAAGTGTTCACCACTGGCGTCACTGATCGCGAGGTCGCAGCGGAACTGGGAACGTCCAACATATTCCTGAACCGAATGCCCACGTTTGCGCAACGCGGCAGCGAGCGCGCCGCGCAGGTGGTCCTTGGGCAGGCTGACGGCAAAGGACTGCTTGGCACCTGGATTGAGGTTGGCGAGGATACCCTGGGAGCGCGGCGCATCCCCGCTGGCACTGGCCTGGGCGAACTGCAGGAACGCACGCAGTGCGGCGGCCCCATCGTTGTGGGTGTTGGTGATGGCTTCGGACTCAATGCTGGAGACAATCGCCATGCGCTTGCGCGCGCGGCTGAAGATCACATTCAGGCGTTTTTCCCCACCGCGCTGGTTGATCGGGCCGAAGTTCATCAGCATCTTGCCGTTCGGTCCTGGCGCGTAGCAAATGCTCAGGATGATCACATCGCGCTCATCTCCCTGGACGTTCTCCAGGTTCTTGACGAACAGGCCATTGAACTGCCCGGCATCTTCACGCACGTATTCGCGCTCAAGCCGTGTGGCAAAGGCCGAGTCGCCGCTGGCCAAGTCTTCCAGGGCCTGCTCGATGGCGCCTTGCTGGGCCTCGGAAAAGGCCACGATACCCAGGCTCAGTCCAGTCTCCCGTTGCAGCAGCTCCCGTACCAGGTTAGCGATATACCGCGCTTCGGCCAGGTTGCTGCGGCTGAGGTAGACACCGTCGCTCATCCTCAAGAAGCTGATCGGGCTGTCGAGCAGCGTGTCGGCGCCGCGGATGGCTGACTGGGCGTCCGTGGAGTCCAGTGCGGTCTGGGCCGGGGCAGGGCGCTCGATACGGCGGTCGGGAATAGTGATCAGCCGCCCTTCGTAGAACGCCGCGTTGGAAAAACTGATCAAGGCTTCGTGGCGGCTGCGGTAGTGCCAGGCCAGGAGGGTGGCCGGCAAGTTTCGTGCGGCTTGGCTCAGCAGGCTATCGGCATCGAGATTGATTGCGATCTGTTCGCCATCCTCCATGGCAATCAGTTCGTTATCGTCTTGGTCGCCGGCACTGGAGAAGAAGTTGGTCGGTGGCAATTGCATCTCATCACCGACCACGATCACTTGCTGCGCACGGCTAAGTGCAGGCACGGCTTCTTCGCTGGGGATCTGACTGGCTTCGTCGAAAATCACCACGTCAAACAGGTCCGGTGTCAACGGCAGGGTGTCGGACACGGACAGCGGGCTCATCAACCAGATGGGCTTGAGGTCGTTGATCACGCGGCCACTGTCGCCACTCGCCATTTCGCGGATAGAGCGATAGCGCATGGTCTTGCCCAGCTCATGTTCCAGTTCACGGCGGCCTTTGGCGTAGGCTTTCTTGAACTCACGGGCCTGGGCGTCGAGTTGCGTCACTGACATCGCCGATTGCTTCACATGCTCCAGAAAACGCTGGTGCAACGTGGCGCTCAGCACGTGGGCGTTGCTTTTGAGCAGGTTGCATTCAGCCTGGCTGACCTGGCGTGCGGCCAAACCCAACGCCGGGCCGTCGAAGCGCGCCAGCTGTGGATTGGCGCGGTACAGGCGGGTCAGGTTTTCCTGGGCAATCAAACCGTCCAGTGCGCGTTGCGCCAAGGCGTACTGTTGCACGACCGCCAGGCAGACAGGATCGGCTTGGTGCAGCTCATTGAGCAGGGGCAGGGTGTCGGGCAGTTCGTCGAGTTCTTCACGCAGGTCACGCAGGTACTCGGCCAACTTACCCAGGCTCAGCGACGGGTCGAACACACAATGCTGCGCAACCAGCTCGGCCAAGCGCGCTACTGGCTGGCGCAGGCTGGCTTCCTGGCGTACACCGGGCAGGCCGTCCGGATTACCCCGCAGGCTCTCAACCCATTGGCGCAACAGCGGCGATGCGCTCAGTTGCTCAAGCAAGGCTTGCAGGTTATGCACGAACAGGTCGATATCCGGGATGCCATAACGGCCTTGCAAACGTTGCTGCTCGGCGTGCACTTCGGCAGTAGCGCGATGCTCGTCGGCCAGGTTGTCCAGCACGCTACGGAAACTGGGTCGAATCGCGTGCTGGCTGAAGTCGTAGCGTCGTTGCAATTCACTGCGCAGCCGCCACCAGCCGGGCTGCAGCCAACGCAGCAGCGAGCCTTCCAGCCGCTGTACCAGATCGATGGCAGCCTGGGTGTCCTGGGGCGCGAGTTTTTCACGCCAGTGGTGAGTAGATTCACGGGCGTTGTGTTGCTGTACGACCAGTGCTTGCAACGCCGCCTGCTCGGCGTGCAGCGCTTGGGCGCCTGATGAGCCCGGTTCCAGCAGGTCGAGGTGCGCTGCCAGGTTGGCGCTGGTCAATTGTTCGGCGGCCTGGGTCAGCACGCACGCATCCGCCAGGCGGGTGCCACCGGACAACAGGCTCGACGATGACTCCAGAAGTTGCTCGACGCTGTCGATCAGCCCACTGGCTTCATCCAGGAACGCCTTGAGTTGGCCGTATGCGTGTTCGTGGGTAATCAGGCTTGAGGCCAAGCGGCTGAAAGGGTGGCGTGCGAAGCTGTCGAGGCCGAAACGTTCTTTGAACGCCTGATAGACGCGACCGGTCAGCTCGCTTTGTGCCTGCCAGTGACGCCATTCGGGCAAACGTTCCAAGGCTTCGGGAGGCAGCTTGGCAGCAACGGGCGGCAGTTCGATCAAGTGACGTACCAGCCCGCGTACCGAGCATGCCAAGGACTCCGGCATTCCACGCATTGCCTGTTCAAAACGCTCTATCAAGCCCAGCTGCTGGCTCAGGCCAGCCAGTAAGGTGTCGCGCCTGGCTTGCGCCTGCGACGACTGCGCATCGCCAGCGATCCAGCGCTCATAGCACTCGCGCAGGTTGCCCACGAAGGCCTTCTTGTCGGTCTGGGAATCGTGGATCAGGCAGCACAAATCACCCAGTTCACTTTGTTGCAGGCGATGGAACACCACGTCCAGCGCCGCACGTTTTTCACAGACAAACAGCACTCGCAGGCCACGCCCGGCGTAGTCCGCAATCAGGTTAGTGATGGTCTGGGATTTGCCGGTGCCTGGCGGTCCCTGAATGATGAAGTTACGCCCGGTACGGGCCAGGCTGACGGCCGCATTCTGCGTGGCGTCGCCCGCCACCACGTTCCACTGTTCGGGCAACGGGATCGGGTCGGGGGTCTGAACCTCGACGTCCCGAGGCTCGATTGAGAACATCCGGTCAAACGCTTCGTTCTGCGCCGGTTCGTCGATCAATTGTGCATAGTCACACACCAGCGACATCTTGCGATAATTGAAGTTGGCCAGGGTCACCTGGGTCAGGTCTATGTCCCAGGCGTAGCGATGCCCTTGGTTCTCGGGCATGGCAAAAGTGCTGTTTTCGGCGCTGCTGGCAACCATCTGCGGGTGTTGGTTGCGAAGAACGGGTTTGGCGCCTACGGCCATGCGTAGCGGCAACTCGCTGGGCAGCACCTTCTGCTGGAACAACTGCAAGCCCAACGGACGGAAGTCTTCGCGATCGTAGCTGAAATCCGGCTTCGCCAAAGGCGTCGACATGCGCTGGCGGGCACGACGGCGCTGGAAGTGGTGCAGATGCTGCACGGCTTTTTGGTGGATCAGTTCGATTTGCGGTTTGCTTTGCAGGCGTAACTCGACGCCGGGCTCGGTCAGTTTGATCTGGCGCGCAATATCGGCGTGGATGTCTTCCAGCGAAGTCTTTTGCAGGTCGACGGTTTCCGGCAACTGGATGTCGTAGAGCTGACGCAATTGATGACGCAGTACCGGGTTGAATTCGGCCTCGGTTTCATCGCACTGCAACACGAACTGGTCACGTACGCCTTTTTTGCGACTCAATTCCACCGGCAACCACAGCAGCGGGGTGACGATGCGTTCTTCCGGCGTGTCCTTGAGGTTGTGCCAGCGCATGAACGCCACTACCAGGCGAAGGTTACTGAAGCCAAATTCGGCGCGGTCGCGGCGGGTTTCCTGGATGATGCGCTCCAGCGACGCCTGCAGCCAGGTCTGGTCTTCGAACCGTAGCCATTGCTGCAGGCCGACCGGTTTACCGCTCAGCACTTGTTCGGAGAATCCGCCGAAGGTGGGCTGCCAGGTGCACAGCGCTTCGGGCAGGATACTTTCAATGCGCATCACCAACGGAACGCTGGCCACGGTCAAGTTGACGTTGGCCTGAGTCGGCCGGAAATACAGCAAGCGATTGCGACGTGAAAGGTCAAACAACCGGTTGCGCAGATGTTCCAACACCACAGTGCGTCGCGAAGCCGGGCCTTCGGCCTGGGCCAACACACGCTCGACATCCAGGCTGGCGGGCTGTTCGCGCCAGGACTCCAAGCGGCGTGCCAGCGAGCCCACATCAGTGGCGCGCTCATGGCGGTTGAGCTCAGTCATCTCCACTATAAGGTTGGCCAGCACCGGGTTCAGTCGGCCATTGAGCTGGAACAGATTGCGACGGTGCCGGGCAAACGTCTCGAGGTCATTGATATCGGAGAAATCCAGCCCGCATGCCAGGCACGCCAGCAACTGGCCGAGCTGGAATATGTCGGTGATCTCATCGTGGTGCCCGAGGCGATGCTCCCAGCTATGCAGGTCAGGAAGGAACACCGGGTGGTCGATGGTTTGATGCAGATCTTCCTGGACTTGCAGGTCGGTAATGGCCACGCCGCTTTCCGAATCCCGAGTCAGGCGGACTTTGCCGACGACGTTAAGCGCCGACTCCGGATTGGGCTGCACCTGCTTGATCGCGTCCATCGCCAGCCGCGCAGGGACACCCTCCGGATTGCGCAATTGCAGCGTGCGCTCCGGCCCCTGTATCACATCGAGATAACTGAGCTGGGCGACACGTCCCAGTTCATGCAGTTGCGCCACTTGGCGTAGCAGCGGTAACGCCAGGAACAATACATCGTCGATGGGCAGGGCAGCGCCATCGTGGCTATTGAGTAACTCAGTGAATGTGACGGGTTGGATTACTGGGTCCATGTGTCGACCTCCGCTTTGAGCGCACGAACGATCGGGTCGAGCTCACGTTTTGGTAATTTGATATCGCGCTTGAGCACGTTGATAAAGTCGTCGGCGCTACCTAGTTTCTTGGCGGTGCGCGCGGCGTGCAGCAGGGCTTCATCCCGCAGGTCGCGGTCCACCAGGCTCAGGTCGAGCATGATGAAGTGCAGGTATTCATGGACGCTTGTGTCGATACGCTCGGCATTCAGCGTCGCCAGGTCGAGTGGCGTTTCGTTGTCTTTCCAGTCGGGAAAGAAACCGCGCACCTGGTTGAGCACAACTTCCGATTGCAATACGGATGGGCCGATGAAATGGGCAATAAAGCTGCGGGTGAGGGCGGTCAACTCGACCTGATCGGTCACGTCCAGACGATTGAGCGACAACGGTCCGTGCAAGCGGCGGTTTAGCCAGTTGTCCATATCCGGGAGTTGTTGCCACCAGCTGTCCACCGCTTGGGAGCGTAGAAACGTCTCCGGATGGGAAATGCCCTGGGATAACGGTGCATCCTTGCCGTCCAGCTCACGGGCCTGCTTCAGGTAGCTGGCGGCATCAACGCTGATAATCCCGGTGTGAACCTTAACCAGCGACGTAATCGACGCTTCTGGACCATTGGCAACCAGGGCGGCACCGCGGTCGGCATAGATTTCAGTGTGCAGGCTATAGAGACGTGCGGTCTGTTCCAGGCTGGCCGGCGTATTCACATCGGCCATGGCATGATTGAGAATCCGCTCGGCGGTGAGAAAGTCGCCATCGTGCTCCGACCATAAGCGGTAATGGGCCAGCTCATGCCCGAGCAACGCCAGCAACTCCTGGGCATCCAGGCGCTCAAGAATCGGTCCGTAAAACACCACATGCACTTCATCGGCCAGGTAGTACAGGCTCGCATTCATCGCACCGTCGCCAGCCTGGTAAAGGGTTGCGGGTGCCTTGATCTGCAAGCACTGCAGCGCCGTTTCACAGGCTTGATAGGCCTGCGGATGGGCCTCGGGGCTCAGGCGATAGGTGTCACGCAGCAATTGCGCGCGCACATCCTGGGCATGCTCCTGCTGAACGCCCAACGACGAGGCCCATTCCCACACGACAGCTTCATGGGCTTTCAGGTAGTCGACCACTCGCTGGTGGTAAGGCAGTGGCGTCAGGCTGCTGATGTCCAGCGCGGTGGTACTCATTGTTCAAACGTCCTTGAGAGGATACGGCTCCATGTACTGCGGTTGTGCAGCAGAGACTTGGGTCGGCATCCCGGTATCAATGATTGGTAACAAACGCGGAGCATACCTATGGGGAGGGGAAAATACTTGTGAAAGAAAGTGGACGTCGGGGGAGATTGTGGAATCAGGGCTTTAGACTGCTCATGAGCATATCGAGCGTAGTACGTGATTTAACATAATATACATTATGCGAACTGTCCTATACGGAGCTGGGGGGCTCTGGTGGTCAGATTTGAAGCCTGGCGAGACCTCTTCCTTCAGCTTGGCGATGCGTCCCCCGCATGCTTGAATGCCGGCCGACAAACGTGCCTCATCAATTGACGGAGAAATTGCAGGTGGCTTTGTACCGAATGGAAAACCGACTGGGACGCTGTAGCTGCTGTCGCAACGGCTGCTGCTGCGATCATCGCACTTATTATCTGGAGCTCTGACAAGGCTCAAAGAAAACGTGAACGGGCCGCAAGCGCGAAGCTCCTAGCTCAGATCATGACAACACCTGTTTGAGCCACGCAGAAAGCTATTTGCTCGACCTGATAAATGATGAAAACGCACGAAGGAAACTAGCTGAAAAAGCTGCACTGATCACACTTGATCTGCCGTCTCAGTTTTGGATAAGGCCGACTTTTTTAGCGAAACTGTCACCAATCGGCTTGCCAACGCGTTTTCCTAGGTTAACCGTCTCAAGGTAATGTCAGGCTTGCTCGGTGAGTTGTCAGCTTCGGCAAGCGAAGAAGAAATCAACCCTATGGCTGTTCTAACTCAAATCAAAGACGTAGAACAAGCCGCCGAGGAAGCCTGCCAGGCTCTCTTAAAGGCCGGAAAATCTTCTTAAGGTTTAGGTCTTCCCTACTCCACCTTTATAGCCAAATATTATAACTATGCTAAATAGTCATTTAGTTGAGTTATATACTTGATTCAGTAGCCAACCGCTGCCGTCAGCGCGCCACCCACAATCGCAATCCCCGAGCTGCTGCCCAGGCGTGTCGCTCCAGCCTCAATCATCTTCAACGCTGTCGGATAGTCGCGCACGCCACCGGACGCCTTTACGCCAACCCCGGCACCCACGGTCTGGCGCATCAGTGCCACATCTTCGACCGTAGCGCCGCCGCGGCTGAACCCCGTCGACGTCTTGACGAAGGCCACGCCCAGGTCGCGGCAGATTCCACAGGCCTGGACCTTCTGCTCGTCATCAAGCAGGCAGGTTTCCAGGATGACCTTCAACGGCACGGCGCCGCAGGCCTTGTGAACCTGGGCAATGTCTTCACGCACGGCGTCCAGCAGCCCGTCCTTCAACCAGCCGATATTGAGCACCATATCGATCTCCCCTGCCCCGGCGGCAATCGCCTGTTGGGCTTCGAACGCCTTGGTGCCGCTCAGGCCAGCGCCCAGAGGGAAGCCCACCACCGCACAAATCACCACGGATTTGTCGCTCAGGCACGATGCCGCGTAAGGCACCTGCCCAGAATTCACGCACACCGAATAAAAGCCGTGTTCCCGGGCCTCTTCGCACAAGGTGCGGATTTGTTCACGGGAGGCGTCGGCGGCGAGCAAAGTGTGATCAATGTATTTGGCTAATGCTGCGGGTGGAAGACTGTTCATTTAAGGGGTCCTTGCCTGTATGTTGCCAATGAGTGTGCGGAGCGTGTCACGACGCTCACTTCTATCAGTTGCGATATTAACATTTAATGTTAGTTATTTAACATCAACAATCAAGCCCTGGAATACTCGTGGACAGTAGAAAAGCCGAGCGACTGAAGCTTATCCAACAAGCCTTGCAAGACCAGAACGCCATTCACTTGAAGGAAATGGCCGCCCTGCTGGACGTTTCCGAGATGACCCTGCGCCGCGACCTCAACCACTTCAGCAAGCACCTGCGGCTGCTGGGTGGCTACATCACCCGGGTCGGCAACGAGGTCGGCGATTACCGGGTAGCCGAGCAGGACACGCGTCACGTCGAGGAAAAGCGCCGCATCGGTAAACTCGCCGCCCAGTTGATCCAGCCAGGCGACACGGTATTTTTCGACTGTGGCACCACGTCGCCGTTTGTCGTGGATTTCATCCCCGATGCGCTGGAGTTCACCGCGGTGTGCAGCTCGTTGAACGTGCTGCTCAAGCTGCAGAACAAGCCCAATTGCCACATCGTGTTGTGCGGCGGCACCTTCCACCGCAAGAACCAGGTCTTCGAAAGCAGTGCCGAAAGCAGCATTCTCGACAGCGTGCGTCTGACGTGGGCCTTCGTCACTGCCGCCGGCGTCAGCCAAGAATTTGGCGTGACGTGCTTTAACTTCAATGAAGTCGAGGTCAAGCAAAAGGTCATGCGCCTAGCGCAGCAACGCGTATTGCTCGCCGATTTCAGCAAGTTCGACACCGTACGCACCGCTCACTTCGCCGCTCTGCAAGACTTTCAGTACGTGGTCAGCGACAAGAAAATCCCCCGCGGCTATAAGGACGTCATCCAGGCCAACGGTGCGCAATTGCTGGTTTAACCCAACAGCTTCTGCCGTTCCTGCGCATTCAGGTAACCGGTGGTGACACTGAACGAAGCGCTGGCTCCAGCCGCCAGTTCGCGCACGTGACCTTTGGCTTTCTCGGCGTTATAACCCTCCGGCTCGCAGGTGGACGGCAGCACGAACGCCGCCACTTGCTGATCCGGCGTGTATAGGATCCAGCGCACGGCATGCTCGAACTGCTCGGGACGGTAACGGGTGTAGAACGCAGCTCCGTCGGGATGATCCAGCAGAAAGTGCGCCTGGCCGCTGGCGTCTGTGCCTACGCCGTCGAAAAAAAACACGATCTCCGGGTCGTACAGTGCCGGCTGTTCAAGGTGGGTCAATTGAGCCGGGTGCTCGGCCAGTTGCGCCATATAGGCGCTCCAGGCCGGTGTTGGCTTGACGTGGTCCGGCACGCTGGTCCGCAGGCGCATGCTCTGCAGGCCCTGCGGCTCGACAAACCGCGCACCGGTCACGAATGCGTAGTTCATGTGGGCCATGTACATCAGGTCCATGGGCTTGCCGGCCAGGTTCGTCACGTCCATCTCGATATCGAACAAAGCCGAATCGGCGCGCAGTGTCACGCCGGGACTCGCCCGGTAGCGATCGCCGAACCCCTTGGCATATTGATAAGAACCACGCAGGCGCAAAATGCCCTCGCCGACTTCCAGCCAGGCCGAGTCCATCGGCGCACAGGGCATCTCGCCGTGCAAGGCATGGGTGTCATCCGCCGCCGGGCAACCGTTGCGCAGCAAGCCGCTGTGAAACATGAAGCAGCCATAGGTATCAATGATTGTCGGGCTGGGCTTGGGTTGGTCGAACAGGTTGCTCATGGTCAAGTCGCAACCATCGAACACGGCTGACCAGATCATCTGACCCTGATAAGGCAATACCACCAGCCTTCCACGGCTGTTTTCAAGGCTCAGGGCCAGGACGCCGGACGGGTAAGTCCAGGCGCTGACCTTGAATGCCGGCGATTGCAGCAGGGTTTTTTCCTGCTCGCCGAACAGCGCAGGGTACAGTGGGATACGCGTATTCATGAGGCCACCGCCCCCGCCGCGCCCACCGGCAAGGTGCCGGGTTGGCGCATGCACTTTAGCGCATACATCACAATCACGATGAAGCACAGCAACGGCACGCTGTAGGCCAGTTGCATATTGCCGCCGCTGGCGTCGGACAGCAGGCCCTGGAAGATCGGGATCACCCCGCCGCCGACAATGCTCATCACCAGCAATGAACCGCCGACGCCGGTGTCTTCACCCAGGCCATCGATGGTCAGGCCGTAGATGGTCGGCCAGCACGGGCCGAGGAAAATGCTCACGCCGACGGCTGCATACACCGCCGAAATGTTCGGCACCAGAATCGTGTACGCCAGCAGCACGATGCACAGCACACCGTAGATCGCCAATACCTTGGCCGGATGCAGGCGCCGCATCAACAGGTTGGCGATCATCTTGCCGACAAAGTAGGCGGCAAAGGTGGTCAGTAGAAACCAGGAAGCGCTGCGCTCATTCATACCGCCCATTTGCATGGCCAGGCGAATGGTGAAACTCCAGACACCGACCTGCGCGCCCACGTAGAGAAACTGCGCCAATACCCCAAAGGTAAAACGCGGGTTGCGCCACAGTCGGCCCAGGCTCTGGCGCAGGCTGCCAGGCTTGCTGCCTGCGGGCTGATTACCCTTGCAGGCGGGAAATCGGGTAATGGCGATCAGGATAAATACCAGCACCAGCACGGCGATCATCCACTTGTAGGGCAACAGTGTGGACTGGATCATTTGCAACTGCTGCACCGCCGCCTCGGAAGCGCTCATCTGGGCCAGTTGTTCAGTGGTGGCGTCGGTGTCCTTGAACATCACAAAGCTGCCCACGTACACCCCGGTCATTGCACCGAAGGGGTGGAAGGTCTGGGAGATGTTCAAGCGCCGGGTCCCGGTTTCCCGTGGCCCCATCAGTGTCGAGTAGGTGTTGCACGCGGTTTCCAGGAACGACAGGCCGGCGGCGATCACAAACAGCGCCAACAGGAACATGCCGTACTTGGCCGTGGAGGCCGCCGGAAAAAACAACAGGCAACCGAACATATACAGCATCAGCCCGATCAGGATCGTGCTCTTGTAGCTGAAACGACGTACCACCATCGCGGCCGGAATCGCCACGAAAAAGTAGCCCAGGTAAAACGCCGATTGCACAAAGGCGGTCTGGAAATCACTGAGCAAAAACGCTTTCTTGAAGTGCGCGATCAGCACATCGTTCATGCTCGCCGCCGCGGCCCACAGTGCAAAAATGCTGCACAGCAGGATAAAGGCGAACCAGGGCGTGCGGTTCAGGTAGAAACCATCAGGTGTCTGTTGCAGCGCAGGTTTGTTCATTATTGTTCTCCGGGCTGGTTTGAAGGTGTTATCGCTGTTGCTGAAAGCGCTCGAACGTTTCGGCGTCGGGGTAAGACGTCTGCGTACCCAATCCCATGACCGAACAGGCGGAATACGCCACGGCCTGCTCCATGGCCTGGCGGATGTGGCCGTCGCGGTTCCAGTGATGGATGAAGCAGCCGATAAAGGCATCGCCGGCTCCCGTGGTGTCGCGGGCCGCCACCTGTACGCCAGGTACTTGGAACTCGCCCTCCTCGCCCACATACAGCGCACCGTGTGCGCCGAGGGTGACGATCACATGGCGAATGCCGTTGGCCACCAGGCTACGCGCGGCGGTTTGGGCTGACGCCGGCGAGTCCACCACCTGGCCGCTGATCAACGCCAGTTCCGATTCGTTGGGGATCAGAAAGTCAAGCTGCGCCAAGTGCTCGGCGCTCAGCCCGGCCAGGGCGGGTGCCGGGTTGAGCAGCACCGCGATGGCGTTGCGCTGAGCGAATTCGATGGCGTGGTAGACCGTCTCCAGGTTGATCTCCAGTTGCAGCACGATCAGCGTGCATTCGCGCAGGTCGGCCGCAGCGGAATCGATGTCCGCCGGCGATAAATGCGCATTGGCGCCTTTGACGATCAATATGCTGTTATGGGAATCGGCGCGGACGAAGATCGGCGCGACGCCGCTGGAGACGCCCGGCACGCGCTGTACATAACGGGTGTCGATGCCAAAGCGCTGGAAGTTGGCCACGGTGTTGTCGGCAAACATGTCGTCGCCGACCTTGCTCAGCATCAGGACATCGGCGCCAAGCTTGGCGGCCGCCACGGCCTGGTTGGCTCCCTTGCCGCCACAACCGAGGGCAAAGCCCGGCGCTTCCAGGGTTTCGCCCTGGGCCGGCATGCGGTCGATATAGGTAATCAAATCCACCATGTTGCTGCCGATGACTGCGATCTTGCTCATTGCTATTCCACCTTGTTGCAGCACGACCAGGCCGACGATGCCGCTCTTGTTTTGTTATTTAAATAACATTAGGTGTGAATATTCAATCTTTTTTTGCAGTAGTCGAGCAATGAATCCTGCGTAACGCACAAAAAAACCGGCCCGTGGTGGGCCGGTCGGTCAATCGCCGGTTTAAGTCAGGTAAGGTTGCCTGCGTTACAAGCTGAAGCGATCCACGGACTGCGATAACTTGCCGGCCAAACCCGACAGCTCATCGGTGGTAGAGGCGGTTTCCCCAATGATGCGGCTGTTGCTGGCCGACATCCCCGCAATCATCTCCACCTGGTGCGCGATTTCATTGCTGGCCAGGCTCTGCTCGCCGATCGTACGCGAGATATCGTTGACCATTTCGGTGGTGCTCAAGGTGGCCTGGAGAATCTCGCGGATCGCCCGCTCCACCTCGGCGGTCACCGCCATGCCTTTATCCACTTGGGCAACGCCCTCCTCCATGCTGGTGACCGCTTCGCGCGTGCTCTGCTGGATGCGGCCGACCATGCTGGCGATTTCCTGGGTCGACGCGCTGGTGCGTCCCGCGAGGCTGCGCACTTCATCGGCGACCACTGCAAAACCACGTCCCTGTTCACCGGCGCGTGCGGCCTCGATTGCGGCGTTCAGGGCCAGCAGGTTGGTTTGGTCGGCGATTCCTTTGATCACCTGGATAATGCTGAAAATCGCCTCGGACTCTTTGTCCAGCGTGCGGATTACCTGGGCCGATTGCTGCGCGGAACGGGCGATGCCGTCCATGTCGCTGACCACTTGGTGAATGACCCGGCCACCGTCCTTTGCCAGGATTTGCGCCTGGTTGGCCATGTCCAGGGCGCGCCCGGCGTGCCGGGTGATTTCCTCGATGCTGGCGGTCATTTCACTCGCGGCGGCGGCCATGGTGCTGGCCGCTGCGCTTTGCTGCTGGCTGCTGTCGGCGACTTCATGGCAGCCCTGGCTCAGTTGCCCGCTCATGCCGCTGACGCCATGGGCATTGCTGCGCACCACTTCGATCATGCTGCGCAGGTCGCGTTGCATGGTGGCGAGGCTGCGGATCAGCGAGCTGGCTTCGTCCTTGCGCTTGGGTTCTTCAATCGGCTCGCTCAGATTGCCGCGGGCGATGCTCGCGGCGATCCGGCTGGCGGTCTGCAGCGGCCCCATGATGCTCAGAATGACCCAGCGACCCTGCGCCAACAGCAACAAGAGGCTGGCAATCAGCACGGTGCCCAGGGTGAAATTGGCGGTGTGAATAGCTTGTTGTGTGCCGGCGCTGGCCCGGTGAGTGTGGTCCTCGATCAGTCCGCTCAGGCTCGCCATCTGGTCTTCCAGCTGGCCGAAAGCGGCATGGAAGGTATCCAGCTGCCCGCGCGCGGCTTCGGGATTGTCCAGCGCGAGTGCAACAATACGTTCGCCAGTGCTGATGTAGGTTTCGAGGCTGGGCTTGATGTTTTCCAGGCCCACCTTGATCGTGTCTTCCACCGGCAGCTTGAAGTTATCGCCAAGCACCTGGCGGAAGTGTTCGGCATGCTCCTTCAATGCGCTGTTGACCTCGGCCTTGGTGGTGGCGCTCTTGCCCAACCCCACCAACATCGCCGACAACACGTCGGCGCGCAGAGCGTCGTGCATCATGTCGGCCTCCATGTGGTTGCGCAGCACTGTCATGCTGACCTCGCTGTCCTGCACGGCCTCGTCCATGCGCATATTTCCCACGTAACTGACCAGGCTCATGATCAGCGCAGTGAGCAACCCGGTCGCTATCAACAGCATCAAGCGTATTTTGATCGTCATGCCTGTTATCCCCGTAGCCTGCGGCCGGTTGGGAGCCCAACCCGTTGAGCGTCGCTGATAACGTTATCGGCAGCGCCTGTCCGTTAGTGAAGCCCAAGTTTGCGGATCTGCGCGGATCCCTTAAGCTGGCGGCCCTTTGCTTGGCCCGGAATTGCACATGTCTCGACGTATCGCCCATCTCGCCCTGCTCCTGGGGCTGATCACCGCCGTCGGCCCTTTCGCCATCGACATCTACCTGCCGGCGTTGCCAACCCTGGGCGCCAGCCTGCACGCCTCGCCGGCGCTGGTACAGATGAGCCTCACGGTGTTCTTCGTCATCATTGGTGTGTGCCAACTGTTCTATGGGCCACTCAGTGATGTGTTCGGGCGCAAGCCGCCGATCTATGTCGGCCTGGTGATCTTTGCCGTCGGCAGTGTGGGCTGTGCCTTCGCGCCCAACATCGAAACGCTGATCGCTTTTCGTGCGCTGCAGGCGTTCGGCGCCTGCGCGGGCATGGTGATTCCGCGGGCGATCGTGCGCGACCTGTACACCGGCCATGAGGCCGCGAAACTGATGGCGCTGTTGATGCTGGTGATGAGTGTCTCGCCGATCCTCGCGCCGCTGGCCGGCAGCCTGGTGATCTCATTGTGGAGCTGGCGGGAAGTGTTTGCCGTGTTGGCCGTCGTGGCCGTGGCGTGCCTGGTGATGACCATCGTGCAACTGCCGGAAACCCATCCCGCCGAGCGCCGGCTGGGCAAGACCCTGGGCAACGCGTTCAGCAGTTATGGGGCGTTGCTGCGCGACCCTGTGTTCATCGGCTTATCGGTGGTCTGCGGCTTCGGCCTGGCCACATTCTTCGTGTTTATCGGCAGCGCGCCGTTCGTGTATATCGAGTATTTCGGCCTGACGCCTACGCAGTTCAGCCTGTGCTTTGCCCTGAACGCCGCGTCGTTCTTTGCCATGAGCCAATTGACCGCCCGCCTCAGCGCACGCTTTGGCCTGGCCCCGTTGATTCGCGGGTCTGTGATGGCGGTAGCGGCGGTGATGGTAGTGCTGGCGATCACCACGCTGTGGGTCGACAACCTGGCCTTGATGATGGCGCTGCTGTTTATCGGCTTCGGCTTTCTGGGCCTGCTGCTGCCGGCCGCCGGCGTATTGTCACTGGAGGATCATGGTGCGGTAGCCGGCTCCGCGTCGGCCTTGCTCGGGGCGATCCAGATGATCACCGCCGCCGTGTCGATGACCCTGGTCGGCGTGTTTGCCGATCACACGCCCGCGCCGATGTTGATCGGCATCGCGCTGTGCGCCGTCGCGGCCATGCTCACAACGCTGTGGACCTTGCGCCGCATGCCCGCGCACCTGGCAAGCGCCCCGCCCTCCTGAAAGGCATCGGCCCGACGCACACCATTCGTCGGGCCCGACCGGCATCCACTACAACTATCACTTAGCTGCCAACTACTAATCCCATAGCACCTCTGACAACTATGGAGATTAACCATGACTGACTATCCTCGCCCACCGTTCGCACCTCAGACTCAATCCGTGCCCGGCTCCCAGAAAAAAATGGATCCCTACCCCGATTGCGGCGAACAGAGTTACAAAGGCTCGGGTCGGTTGGCCAACAAAATTGCGCTGATCACCGGCGCCGACAGCGGTATCGGCCGCGCAGTCGCCATCGCGTTCGCCCGTGAAGGCGCCGACGTGGCAATCGCTTACCTGGATGAGCACGACGACGCCAAGGAAACCGCGCGCTGGGTCGAAGAAGCCGGACGCCAGTGCCTGCTGCTCCCCGGCGATATTGCACAGAAAAGCGTGTGCCAGGCGCTGGTCGACAAGACGGTCGAGCAATTCGGCCGCATCGATGTGCTGGTCAACAATGCTGCGTTCCAGATGAGCCATGAAACGCTCGAAGAAATCTCGGACGAAGAATGGGTCAAGACCTTCGATATCAACATCACGGCGATGTTTCGTATCTGCAAGGCCGCCGTGCCGCATATGCAGGCCGGCAGCTCGATCATCAACACCACGTCCGTCAATTCGGACATGCCCAAGCCGACCTTGATGCCGTATGCCGCGACCAAGGGCGCGATTGCCAATTTCACCGGTGGCCTGGCGCAGTTGCTCGGCAGCAAGGGCATCCGGGTCAACAGCGTAGCGCCCGGGCCGATCTGGACGCCGTTGATCGTGGCAACCATGACCGATGAAGATGTGCAGAACTTCGGCGCCGAAACCCCGCTGGGCCGGCCTGGTCAGCCTGTGGAGGTGGCGCCGATTTATGTGCTGCTGGCGTCGGATGAAGCCAGTTATATCTCCGGCTCGCGTTATGCGGTGACCGGCGGTAAGCCCATCCTCTAACCCAGTGTACAAGCTGGCTTGTGTGGGAGCTGGCTTGCCTGCGATGCAAACACCTCGGTGTATCAGTCATACCGAGGTGATGCTATCGCAGGCAAGCCAGCTCCCACATAAGCCCGGCTGCCATTACAGATCAAACCGATCCACCGCCCGCCGCCGCTCATTATCGTCGCGCACGTCATAACTGGCGGTGGTCTGGATATTGGTGTGGTGTGCCAACTTTTGCGCGATCGATAAATCATGCTCTTCAATCACCCGCGTGATGAACGAGCGGCGAAAGTCATGGGGCATGATCTTCACCCCCACCTGCTCACCGCGCTGACGGGCGATGTAGTAGATCGCGTGCTTGGTGATGCGCTCGCGGGTGATATGGCTGCCGCGACGGATACGGTTGAACAGGAAGCTGTCGTCCTGCTCGCCTTCCTTGAGCTGCTCGCGCCGAAACGCCAGCCATGCCTGCAACTTGGCAAACGCCCAGTCCGGCGCGTACTTGATCAACTCCTTGTTACCCTTGCCGATCACCCGCAGGCTGCGTTCTTCGAAGTTGAGCTGCGCCAGGTCGAGGTTGACCGACTCCGACTTGCGCATGCCCGAGCCGTAGAGAATGCCAATCACCGCTGCATCCCTCAGGCCTTGCGGGCGTGGGTCGGCGGCGCAGACTTCCATCATTTCGCGGATCAGGCTGCGCCGCAGGTTGCGGCCCTGGCTCAACCGCGTGCCGGAGGCGGCCTTGACCGTGCGCATGCGCAACAGGTGTTCCTGGCTGATCAGGTTCATGCGCCAGGCTTCGTTCATCACTCCGCGCACCGCGTTGACGTACAACGATGAAGTATTCGGCGCGTAACCGTCCTCGCGCAACGCGCCGACCAGAGCAATGACGTGTTCGGGTTGCAACAGGTGCCAGTCGATGTCTTCGAGGTTGATGTCCTCGAAGCCCAGGCGGTCGGCTGCATCTTGCAGCACATAGCGCATGGTCAGCTGGCTGGAGGGGGCCAGGCGGGTCAGGTACAGGGTCAGCGGGTTGCGGATAGACTCAGTCAATGTAGATCAGCCTTTGGATTAAATACCCCGAACAAGCCTTTGTTTAATTGAGGTATTTAGTGAATTGGCGAGGGCCGAGTCTAACCCAGGATCGGCCCTGGCACCAAGTCATGGGGCCGTGTCGTCTTCCTCGGTGGGCACCTGCGGCTGGAGCTGGGCCTGGCTCCATTCGCTGTCCTGCTTCTGCATCAGGGCGAACCAGTGCTCGCGCATGAACGTCAGGTAAGCCTGTGGCGCCTTGGCAAAGTCTTTTTCATCGCCATAACAGCCTGGCAACGGCAACTCGGTGCCCTGCTCCTTGTACTGGCTGACCAGCGCCTGCTGCCCGGCCACGCTGCAGTCCTTGGGCAACGGCATGCCACGCAGCGCCCCGGCCTCTTCATCCCACCAGGCCGCGCCGTAGCGGTCGACACCGCGCAAACGGTATTTCTGCGCCTTGCCGACATGCATGATCAGTTTGAATTCGTTGGGGCTGACGTCACTGGTGCAGGTGCGCGAATACCCCACGGTCGCCTGGGTGATGCCATCGCCGCTCAAGTCGGTGACCTTGGTCGCGGCCCTGTCGAAGCGCAGGGAAGCATCGAACTCGCAATGCTGCACGTCGTCGTAGAGCATCCACACGCGCTTTGGGCGGTTGCCGTCGATCAGGTACTGGGCCGCGTACACGAACGCCGACTGGGTGCCGTCGTCGTCCCGCTCGCCGATTTGCTCGGCGAGTACCAACAGGTTCCTGCCTTGTCTGTCGTCCCAGGTATAGGCGGCGATCTGCTTGCCGCGCACTTCCACGCCGTCCGGCACCTGGTCGATGCTGGCCAGCGCCACGGCGTCGTCAGCCTGCGCGGGGGCGGCGCACGCAACGGTCATCAACAACCCTATCAACGATCCCAACACAGCAGGCCGCAACTGGCCGCGTAAAAGCTGCACGCTATTCATCCGATCACCCTGGCAAGAGAGGGCTTACTTTACCGGCACTTGCAGCGCATTGCAGAGAAGATTCTTCACCAAGATTCATTGGCGACGCGCAGGCGCGCCCATTGAACCAAATACCCGCTTCACGGCTCCTATTTCGCCCGGCAACTAAAGCCTGCAGGCCCCTGGTTGTCTAGCTGAACCCTAGCTGTCTACCTGTCAAATAAACGAGTTTTTCATCTGTCTTTCATATCTGTTCCACATTTTTACGCTTAATCTTGAACACAGCACTTCATCGTTCACTGCGCTACAGCGTCTAACCTATTGATTACACTTCACCTTTGGCGCCGTTCCTGACGCTGCGACCTGGACTTTCGCCCAATGATTGCTGCTGTTTCCACGCTCCAAGTTGCTCAAACCCTGAGGTCATGAATCTTTGAAACCCTACCCTATTCATTGCGTGTCGATCGTTATCCCGGTCTACAACGAAGAAGAGAGCCTGCCGCAATTGCTGCTGCGCACAACCGCAGCCTGCAAGCAACTGGCCTACGAATACGAAATCATCCTGGTGGATGACGGTAGCCGCGACAATTCGGCGCAATTGCTGGAAGACGCAGCTTCAGAAGATGGCAGCAACGTGGTGGCGGTGATCCTCAACCGTAACTACGGCCAGCATGCGGCAATCATGGCCGGTTTCGAACAATGCCGGGGCGACGTGGTGATCACCCTCGACGCGGACCTGCAGAACCCGCCGGAAGAAATCCCGCGCCTGGTGGAGCAAGCCGCCCTGGGTTACGACGTGGTCGCCACGGTACGCAACAATCGCCAGGACTCGGCCTTTCGCCGCTGGCCTTCGCGCCTGATCAACCTGGCGGTGCAGCGCTCCACCGGCGTGGCCATGACGGATTACGGCTGCATGCTGCGCGCGTACCGCCGCACCATCGTCGACGCCATGCTCGCCTGCCGCGAACGCAGCACCTTCATCCCGATCCTGGCCAACGGCTTTGCCCGTCACACCACCGAGATCCTGGTGCACCACGCCGAGCGCGAACACGGCGAATCCAAATACAGCGCCATGCGCTTGATCAGCCTGATGTTCGACCTGCTGACCTGCATGACCACCACCCCGTTGCGCCTGCTGTCCATCGTCGGTTTCAGCCTGGCGGCGCTGGGCATGCTGTTTGCCTTTGCGCTGATCGTCATGCGCCTGGCCTTCGGCGCCGACTGGGCCGGCGATGGCTTGTTCGTGCTGTTTGCGGTGCTGTTCGTGTTCACCGGCGGCCAATTCATCGGCATGGGCCTGCTGGGCGAATATCTGGGCCGCATGTACAGCGACGTGCGCGCCCGCCCGCGCTTCTTTATTGAAAAAGTGCTGCGTAATACGCCGGCAGCACCGGCTCCGGTGGTCGTCGTCGACGGCCTGGTGTCCTCCCATACTTCTACTTCTGCGGATCAGGTCCAATCATGAGTTCAAAAGCTGTTGTCTTCGCGTACCACGATATTGGCTGTGCCGGGATTGAAGCGCTGCTCGCTACGGGTTACGACATTGCTGCCGTGTTCACCCATGCCGATGACCCCAAGGAAAACAACTTCTACGCCTCCGTCGCCCAGCTGTGCGCGCGCAACGGTATCCCGGTGCACGCCCCGGAAGACGCCAACCATCCGCTGTGGGTCGAGCGCATCGCCAAGCTCAGCCCGGACTACCTCTTCTCGTTCTACTACCGCAACCTGCTGAGCGAGCCCTTGCTGGCCACCGCGCGCCAGGGCGCATTCAACCTGCACGGCTCGCTGCTGCCCAAATACCGTGGCCGCGCGCCGGCCAACTGGGTGCTGGTCAACGGCGAAACCGAAACCGGCGTGACCCTGCACCGGATGGTCAAGCGTGCCGATGCCGGCGCGATCCTGGCCCAGCAGAAAGTCATCATCGAGCGCAACGACACCGGCCTGACCTTGCACGCCAAGCTGCGTGACGCCGCCAGCAGCCTGCTGCGCGATGCCCTGCCGCAACTGGCCGCGGGCAAGCTGACCGAAACCGCCCAGGACGAAAGCCAGGCCACCTGCTTTGGCCGCCGCACCGCCGCCGACGGCAAGCTGGAATGGAAAAAACCGGCGCAAGCGCTGTTCAACCTGGTTCGCGCCGTGACCCAACCGTACCCAGGCGCCTTCTGCGCCGTGGGCGAGCACAAGTTGATCGTGTGGCAAGCCGAGGTGGTCAAGGGCAACGAAGGTCTGGCGCCTGGGCGTGTGATCAGCGTCAATCCGCTGCGCATTGCCTGCGGTGAAGACTCGCTGGTGATCACCTTCGGCCAGCGCAACGACAATGGCCTGTACCTGGCCGGCCCGTCGCTGGCCAGTGAACTGGGCCTGGTCGACGGTTCCGTGCTGCGCGGTGCCGAGTCCGGCCGCAAGCCGCGCCGTACCCGCGTGCTGATCCTCGGCGTGAACGGTTTTATCGGCAACCACCTGTCCGAGCGCCTGCTGCGTGACGACCGCTACGAAGTCTATGGCCTGGACATCGGCTCCGATGCCATTGAGCGCCTGCGCAGCCACCCGAACTTTCATTATGTGGAAGGCGATATCAGCATCCACACCGAGTGGATCGAATACCACATCAAGAAGTGCGACGTGGTCCTGCCGTTGGTGGCCATCGCCACGCCGATCGAATACACCCGCAACCCGCTGCGCGTGTTCGAGCTGGACTTCGAAGAGAACCTCAAGCTGGTGCGCTATTGCGTCAAGTACAACAAGCGCGTGATTTTCCCGTCGACCTCCGAAGTCTATGGCATGTGCCAGGACCAGTACTTCGACGAAGACACCTCCAACCTGGTGGTGGGCCCGGTCAACAAGCAGCGCTGGATCTACTCGGTCTCCAAGCAACTGCTGGACCGTGTGATCTGGGCCTACGGCGCCAAGGGCCTGAACTTCACGCTGTTCCGTCCGTTCAACTGGATGGGCCCGCGCCTGGACCGCCTGGATTCGGCGCGTATCGGCAGCTCGCGCGCCATCACCCAACTGATCCTCAACCTGGTGGAAGGCACGCCGATCCGCCTGTTCGACGGTGGCGAGCAGAAGCGTTGTTTCACCGACATCGCCGACGGCATCGAAGCCCTGGCGCGCATCATTGATAACGACAATGACGTGTGCAACGGCCAGATCATCAATATCGGCAACCCGGAGAACGAAGCCAGCATCCGCCAACTGGGCGAAGAGCTGTTGCGTCAGTTCGAAGCCCACCCGCTGCGCGGCAACTTCCCACCGTTCGCCGGTTTCCGCGACGTGGAAAGCAAGGCGTTCTACGGCGCCGGTTATCAGGACGTGGCGCACCGCAAGCCGAGCATCGAAAACGCCAAGCGCCTGCTGAACTGGACGCCGACCGTGGAAATGAGCGAAACCATCGGCAATACGCTGGATTTCTTCCTGCGCGAGGCCATGCTTGAAATCGCCCAGTCTACCGAAGAAGCCAAATAATGCGGGCAGGCCTGCGCATCGACGTCGACACCTACCGTGGCACCCGTGAAGGTGTGCCGCGGCTGCTTGAGTCCCTGGACGAGGCAGGGGTCAAGGCGACGTTCTTCTTCAGTGTCGGGCCGGACAACATGGGCCGCCACCTGTGGCGCCTGATCCGCCCGCAGTTTCTGTGGAAGATGCTGCGCTCCAATGCCGCCGGCCTGTACGGCTGGGATATCTTGCTGGCCGGCACCGCCTGGCCGGGCAAGCCGATCGGCCGCGACCTGGGGCACTTGATGCGCCAGGCCAAGGCCGCCGGGCACGAAGTCGGCCTGCACGCCTGGGATCACCACGGCTGGCAGGCCAACACCGGGCGCTGGAGCGAGGCCCAACTGGTCGAGCAAATCCGCCGGGGTGTCGACAGCCTGAGCGACATCCTCGGTGAGCGCGTCGACTGTTCAGCCGCCGCCGGTTGGCGTGCGGACGAGCGCGTGGTGCAAGCCAAGCAAGTTTTCAATTTTCGCTACAACAGCGATTGCCGGGGCACCAGCCTGTTTCGTCCAACCCTGGCCGATGGCAGCGCGGGCACCCCACAAATTCCGGTAGACCTGCCGACCTTCGACGAAGTCGTCGGGCCGGTGGTGGCTGCCAAAGACTTCAACGGCTTCATCCTCGACCGGTTTGCCGCGTCGAAGCTCAACGTCTACACGATCCATGCAGAGGTAGAAGGGATTCTGATGGCCCACGATTTTCGCCAATTGCTCGCCCAGGCCGGGCAGCGCGGCATTGACTTCCAACCGCTGGGCGACTTGTTGCCGGCGGACCTCGCCACCCTGCCCCGGCAACAGCTGGTACGCGGCGCCTTGAGCGGCCGCGAAGGCTGGTTGGGAGTGCAACAGGTATGATCCGCCGCTGGGCCCTGCCTTTGCTCCTGCTGGCCTTTGGCGTGTTTTACCTGCTGCCGCTGGCCACCCATGGCCTGTGGATTCCGGATGAAACCCGCTACGCGCAGATCAGCCAGGAAATGCTGCTGACCGGCAAGTGGGCCGCGCCGCACTTCATGGGCATCCGCTACTTCGAGAAGCCTGCTGCAGGCTACTGGATGATCGCGCTGGGCCAGGCGATTTTCGGGCAGAACCTGTTCGGCGTGCGCTTTGCATCGGCCTTGAGCACCGGCTTGAGCATCCTCCTGGTGTATTGGGTGTCGCGCCGGTTGTGGAACGACCCGCAAAAGAGCCTGGTCAGCAGCGTGCTGTACATGAGTTTTGTCAGCGTCGCGGCCTTGGGCGGCTATGCCAACCTCGACCCGCAGTTCACTTTTTGGGTGAACCTGACCGGCGTGGCCTTGTGGTTTTGCTTCGACAGCACCACACGCAGCGCTCGGCTAGGGTCCTGGGCATTGCTCGGCCTGGCCTGCGGCATGGGCTTCATGACCAAAGGCTTCCTGGCCTGGTTGCTGCCGGTATTGATCGCCCTGCCCTACGCGCTCTGGCAGAAGCGGTTGCGTGAGCTGCTGGGCTATGGCCTGGTCGCCGTGGTGGTAGCGATTGTCGTCAGCCTGCCATGGGCACTGGCCGTTCACCTGCAGGAACCCGATTACTGGCACTTCTTCTTCTGGCATGAGCACATCCAGCGCTTTGCCGGCGAAGATGCGCAGCACGCCGAGCCGTTCTGGTATTACCTGCCGCTGCTGCTGGCGTTCAGCCTGCCGTGGATCGCATTGTTACCGTCAACCCTGCGTCAGGCCTGGCAGGACAAGCGCAGCGCGAACATCGGCTTCGTGCTGTTGTGGCTGTTAATGCCGTTGGCGTTCTTCAGCCTGGCCAAGGGCAAGCTGCCGGCCTACATCCTGCCGTGCCTGCTGCCGCTGGCCTTGCTGATGGGCCATACCCTGGCTGACAAATTGGCCGAGGGTCGTTACCGGGCCTTGCGCATCAACGGCTGGCTGAACCTGATCATGGGCGTTGTGGTGCTACTGGCCCTGACCTGGTTCCAATTGAAAAAGCCGGTCTACGCACCCGGCCAGGAAACCCTCAGCCTGGTGCTGGTGTTCACCGCGCTGTCCGGCTGGATCCTCGTCAACCTGCTGCAAGCGGCGCAGCCTTTGCGGCTGTGGGCGGCGCCGGTGATCGGCAGTTGGCTGATGGTGGCGTTGCTGCCGGCCGCATTGCCGCATTCGGTGGTGTACAACAAGACTCCGGATCAATTCATCATCGACCACCTGCAGCAATTGCAACCGGCCAGCGCTCTGCTGAGCAATGACCTGGGCGCGGCGTCGGCGCTGGCATGGCGCCTGGCGCGCCCGGACGTGACGCTCTACAACACCGTCGGCGAAGTCAAATACGGCCTCGCCTACCCGGATGCCGGCCATCACCAGGTGGACACCACCCAAATCCAGCAATGGATGAACGAGGCGCGCAAGAAGGGCTCGGTCGGTGTGGTAATGCGGGTCAAAGGTGAGGATGAACGGGCCGAAGTCGCCTTGCTGCCCAACGACGGCACGCGCTATGAACAAGGCAACATCGTGATCCTGATCTTTGCGCAGGTGACGCCTTGATCACGCTGCTGCTGCTATTGGCCGCCTGCCTGCTGACCTGCATGGGCCAGGTGTCGCAGAAATTCGCCGTGGACAGCTGGCGCGACCTGCCGGATGGCTGGGCGCTGAAACTGCGCTCGCCCTGGTTGTGGTCGGCGCTTGCGTGCCTGGGCCTGGGCCTGCTGGTGTGGTTGCTGGTGTTGCAGCGCCTGGAAGTGGGCATTGCCTACCCCATGCTCAGCCTGAATTTTGTGCTGGTCACCCTGGTAGCGCGCTTTGTGTTTGATGAGCCCATTGATGGCCGCCACTGGCTCGGCGTGGCCCTGGTGATTGCCGGTGTCGTGCTGTTGGGGCGCCAGGTATGAGCCGGGTCCGAGGTTTTGCCCTGGCGCTGGGCAGCGTCGGCCTGGTCAGTGCGGCCCAACTGGGTATGCGCTGGAGCATGACGCGCCTGCCGCTGCCCAACGCATGGCTGAGCGCGTTCAATAACGGCGGTATCGATCCCGGCGCCCTTGGCGTGGTGCTGCTGGCCATTTTCGCCTACGCCCTGTCGATGCTCTGCTGGCTCGGCGCGCTCAAGCATTTGCCTCTGGGCCGCGCCTATTCGCTGCTGAGCGTCAGCTATGCGCTGGTGTACCTGCTGGCGGCCAGCCTGCCGGTGTTCAACGAAGAATTTTCCGTTTCAAAGACCCTGGGGGTGGCGCTTGTCATCTTCGGTGTGTTGGTTATCAACTCTCGTCGTGCTAGCGCTACAAGTCCCAGGAATGCCCCATGAAAATCAGTGTATTTGGTAGTGGTTACGTCGGCCTGGTGCAGGCCACTGTATTGGCCGAGGTGGGTCACGACGTCATTTGCATGGACGTCGACCAGAACAAGGTCAAGCTGCTGCAGCAGGGCCATGTGAGCATCTTCGAGCCGGGGCTGGCGGCGATGGTGAAGGAGAACCTGGAGAGCGGGCGTCTGCACTTCACCTTTGACGAAAAGCTGGCCGTCGAGCACGGCGAGGTACTGTTTATCGCCGTGGGTACGCCTTCGGACGAAGATGGCTCGGCGGACCTGAAGTACGTGCTGTCGGTAGGCGATGCAGTGGCCCGGCACCGCAGGGATCCGGTGATCCTGGTGGAGAAATCCACCGTGCCCGTCGGCACCGGCGACACCCTGCGCGCGCACATCGAAAAGGCCCTGCACCTGGCCGGCCGGCACCTGGAGTTCGATATCGTCTCCAACCCGGAGTTTCTCAAGGAAGGCTCGGCCGTTGCCGACTGCCGCCGCCCGGACCGCATCATCATCGGTTGTGAGCGCGAAGCAGTGCGCGAGGTGATGCGCGACCTGTACGCCCCGTTCAACCGCAACCATGACCGCATCATCTTCATGGACCTGCGCAGCGCCGAGCTGACCAAATACGCCGCCAACTGCATGCTGGCCACCAAGATCAGCTTTATCAACCAGATCGCCGAATTGGCCGAACACCTGGGCGCCGACATCGAAGCCGTGCGCCTTGGCATCGGCGCCGACTCGCGCATCGGTTACCACTTCATCTACCCCGGCTGCGGCTACGGCGGCTCATGCTTCCCCAAGGACATGCGCGCGCTGATCCACAGCGCCAAACAGGCCAACTGCTCCAGCGATTTGCTCGAGGCGGTGGAAGCCATCAACCAGCGCCAGAAGAGCAAGCTGTTCGAACGCATCAATGCGTTCTTTCAGGGCAACCTGCGCGGCAAGACCTTTGCCCTGTGGGGCCTGGCGTTCAAGCCCAACACCGACGACATGCGCGATGCACCCAGCCGCGTGCTGATGGAAGCGTTGTGGGCCGCTGGCGCCAATGTCCGCGCCTTCGACCCGGAAGCCATGCAGGAAACCCAGCGCCTCTACGCGGACGAAACGCGCCTGATGCTGATGGGTACGCCGGAATCGACCTTGACCGGTGCCGATGCGCTGATCGTCTGCACTGAATGGCAACAGTTCAAGGCGCCGGACTTCGACCTGATCCACCAGCGCCTGAAAACCCCGGTGATCTTCGACGGACGTAACCTCTACGACGGCGAACGCCTGGCGCGCAAGGGCTTCCAGTATTACCCGATCGGCCGTGGCGATTCCTGCCAGTTGCCGATTCCCCAGCAGCAATGGCTGGCGCAGTTGCCGCAGGTTGTGGAAGCCTGATACGTGAACAAAGATCGACCGCCCCTGCTGAGCCCGACGATCCGCCGCCAATCCCTCGGCTTGGGCTTGCTGGGGCTGTTGCTGTTTATCGCCGGCAGCTGGCACCAGGCGATCATTGGCTTCGACTCACGCTTCGTGGTGTTCGCCCAGGAAATGTTGCGCCACGGGCCAGGCTTCTTTCCCACCACGTACGGGCAGCCCTATGCGGACTACCTGGCCACGTCGACGCTGCTGACCTGGCTGCTGTCGTTACCCACCGGTCAAGTCACCAGCCTCACCGCCTGGTTACCCACGGCGATTGCCTCGGCGTCGATCGTCATCCTGATCTATCGCCTGACGGCGCCCTACTCCCAGCGCTGGGGCCTGTTGAGCATTGCGATACTGCTGCTGAGCAGCACGTTTATCAGCGAAACCCGCGCAGTGTCCCTCGACCAGATGCTGGCGGCGATTGCCTTGGCGGTGTTCTATTTGGGGTATGCCCATGACCACTTCGCTGCGGCTAAGCGCCTGCATTGGCTGTACCTGCTGCTGATCCTCGGCTTTGCGGTGCGAGGGCCGATTGGCCTGGTCATTCCAACGGGCATGCTGTGCAGTTACTACCTGCTCAACCGCCAATGGCGCCAGCTCATCAGTTTTGGCTTGTTGGCGCTGGCCTTGCTGGTGGCCTGTGTTGGCCTGCTGTTGCTGATGGCCAAGCTCAGCGGCGGCGAAAGCTTCATGCAGGACGTGATCCGCATGCAGTTTCTGGGGCGCATGGATGGCAGCGAAGGCTCCAGTGGCGTGCTGTATTACTTCACCAGCTCCCTGGGCAACGCCGCCATGGCGTATCCGATGGCCCTGCTGGTGTTGTTGGCCATGCTGATCAGCGGGCGACGAGCGCCGGGGCCGGCGTTGCGGCTGGTGGGGTACTGCGCGGCGGCGGGGCTGCTGGTCATGCTCGGCCTTTCCATCCCCCAGGCGAAAAAGGCGCGTTATGTGCTGCCGATGTTGCCCATGGCGGCGATTATTGCGGCGTATCCGTTCCACGTCGCGCACGGGCGGCTGTTCGCCGGGTTGCGTGGGCTGATGCTGGGGCTCTGGACGTTGGTGCCGACGCTATTGATCGCCAGCCTGTTAATCGCACGTAAGCGCTACCCGGAGCAATTGAACGATCTGGGCTGGGTGTTCGGCGCGCTTGGGGCGCTGCAGGCCTTGGCCCTGTTAATGCTGCTCAAACCGCGTCTGCGCCCGGTCGGCCCCGCGTTTGCAGCGGTATTGGCCGTGTGGGGCAGCTATATCCTGGTGGTCGAGCCGCTGCTGCGCAGCGTCTATGACACCCGCACCTTCACCCTCCAGGTACATGAACAGGTGATGCAGCAGCGGGCGCCGGTGGTGTTGCACGGTTTGGGCAAAGACGCCAAGGCCATCAAGTACATGGTCAACCTCGACTGCGACCAGGTGCCGTTGTTTACTCAAAAGGCTACGGACCTCAAACCCATCCAGGGGCCCGCCTGGCTGGTGATGAGCGAAGCGGACTATGAAGGTTTGGCAGACCCGCGCTTTCGCGCCATCACCCCGACGTTGTCCGGTGAGTTCGACCGCAACCCTTACGTGCTGCTGCACCTGGACAAGACTGCGCAACCTTAATGTTTGCACCGCGCTCGCGGCGCAGAAAACTCCTACGCAGCTTTACGTAATGACTGGTGCCTTTTGCCTTTCCTGCACGCAAAACCCGGCGGTAAACTCGCCTCGGTGCGGTATTTATTGACCGCCACCGGCCATGGGTGGCAACAAGGACGAGAGGATGACGCCGTGCCAGATGATGTTTCGTTAGACAACGCCTCACTGGCCCGCGCCGAAGTGGGTGTCGGTTACGTGCCGTTACCGCCGCTGGAGCGCCTGAGAGGGTTGCGCGATGCCCTGGTGGCCTTGAAGGGCCCGCTGGCCAATGAACCGGGGCTCCAGGAAAACCTTCAAAGACGCTTTCTGGATGAAGACACCCGAAACCGCGTGCTCGGTAAAGTCTGTCGTCATTGTCCGACGGAGGCCGTTACAACTCACTATTTTTGCACTTGACCCTCATTAATATGCATTGGCGCGCTCTGTGCGAGGGCGGCACACTGCGCGGGTTCCTTCCCCCAAATGCTGGAACTTTCAAAGGGCTTTTCCGGGCAACCAGACAAGCCTTTTTTTTGCCCGCTGTTTATGGATCCTCTTTCAATGCTCGCTCGCTGGTTCCCCGCTGCTATCAACACCCGCCCCGCCGAATGGAGCCGTGCCGCCATCGGTATGGCCCTGGGCACCCTGTTCAGTGTCTGGCTGTGCTCCAAAGTGTTTGGCATGGACGTCGCGCTGCACCTGCTCGGCCCGCTCGGCGCGTCGGCCGTGTTGTTGTTCGCCGTCTCATCCGGTGCGTTGGCGCAGCCTTGGTCGATCATCGGCAGCTACCTGTGCGCGGGTGTGGTGGCCTTGCTGGTTACCCGCGTGCTCGGCCCATCCCTGGGCGGCGCTTGCCTGGCGGCGGGCATGACGGTGGTGGTGATGTGCTGGCTGCGCTGCCTGCACCCGCCGGCCGGTGGCCTGGCCATGACCCTGGTATTGGCCGACCCCGCCTCCGCCGCCCTCGGCTGGTACGAACTGGGCGCCGTGCTGCTGGGCGCCGGTGGCTTGCTGGCCTGCGCGCTGGCTTACAACAACGCCACCCGCACGCGCTATCCCAAAGGCGCTGCCGAACCAGCCCCCGCACTCCTGGTCAACCCCAACGCCGGCAGCGACCCCGCCATCACCGCCGCCGATCTGAAGCTGGCGCTGGCCGAAATGGAGCAGTTCTACGACGTCGAGCCCAGCGAGCTTGAACAACTGATCCACGCCGCTGAAACGCACGCCAGGCGCCGCAGCATCGGGGAAGTGCTGGCCAGTCGGGTGGTATGACAGGTGCGACGGACGGCGAATGCCGCACCTTGCAATGGGTCATGCGCGGGCTAGAGTCAATACACCACTTGTGGTTGTCTGCTGTTCACCCTGACGTCTGGATCCGCGTTGTTCCAGTAGCGAAGACAAAGGAATGTCTGGCTATGGATCAATGTCCATCGAGCGTCGTCGTGTATCGGTCATTTCCGTTACCTCCTCACGCCTCGCCTTGCCGGCGCTCCCGCTCAAGTGTTTCGACAGTCAATGTTGGAAACGGGAGAGCCCGGCCATGGACGCCACTTTAAAAGCGCTGTTCAGTTCATCGCTGTTTGAGCCAAGACAACGACATCAGCTCGACCTTCAGGCCTATATGGACCTGACCATCCAGCGCATGCATGCGATTTTTGATAGCGGCGCCATCAATAATGAGCTGTGGCTGGGGCAGTCGCGGCAACGGGCGTTCGCCAAGCTCTGCGAAATCATGGGTTGGCTGGGGGCATTCGATTACGCGCTGCACTCCTCGATCGTCGACCATATGATCGCCGTCGATGCGCTGTTCAACCACGCCAGCCCCCGCCAAGTGGCGCGCTATCGCGAAGAGGCCCTGCGCCTGCGCAAGGTCTATGCCTTCGGCTGTACGGAAGTGGGCGTGGGCACCGACGTGCGCAATGTGCAAACCCAAGTGACGTACGATCGTAAGCGGCACTGCCTGGTGCTCCATTCCCCCTCCCCCGAAGCCTGCAAATGCTGGATCGGCAATGCGTTGCGTGCGGCGCAGGTGGTGATGGTGATTGCACGCCTGATGGTGGATGGCGAGGACCAGGGGCATCACTGGTTTCGCGTGAAGATTCGTAAACGGGAAAACGGCCGCCTGCAAGAGGGTGTCCGGGTGATGGCCTGCGATCCCAAGGGCGGTATTCACGCCAATCAGGTCGCCGCGATCCGCTTCGACCAGATGGAACTCCCGGTCGATGCCCTGCTGCAACGGCACGCACACTTTACCCCCAAAGGTGTCTTTGTCAGTGACCTGCCATTGGGTGATCGCTTCATCCATTCGTTGAAGACCTTCCTTCAGGAGCGGCTGTTGTTCATGGCGGGCATTCGCCACAGCGCGGGCCTGGCGGCGCATCTGGGCTATCGGTTTGCCCGGCATCGGCTGATCCACGGGGCAGGTGGCCGCGAGCCACTCTTGCGTCAACCGCTGTTCCGCCAGCGCCTCTACGCCATACAGCTCAAAGCCTTGGCGCTCAAGTACCTGGAGCAAGCGGTACGCAAGCGCTTCGAGGCGCATTGGGCGCAGCCCCAACGACGTAAGGAGCTGCACCTATTGGCGGCACAGAACAAGTCAGTCGGCGCCTGGCTGGGGATCGAGGTGATCGGCCTGTCCCGCGAGCTGTGCGGCTCCCAAGGTTTTCACCACTACAACCAGATCGTCACGCAGCGCATGGACTGCGAAGTCGCCAATACCTTTGCCGGTGACAGCTCAGTGATGGCCTACCAGATCATCAAGGATGCGTTGGCGCGGCCACGCTTTGTCGGTAGCACGCCGACCAATCTTGGCCAGTGGGTAGAAGCGAAGATTGTCTCGCAATGCGCCGAGGCCGACGGGTATACCCATCAACAAGCCGTGGGCATGGCCTACGCGCGGGCGCTGGACCTGATCATCCAGGAAGTCGAAGGCCAGCGGCGGCTGGATAGCGAAACGCTTGGCGACCTGATCCAGGTGTTGCGCCCACCGTTGCATGCCTGGCTGGATGCCGGTGCCGATAGCCTCAGCCAGCATGCCAGCCAAAAACAGGTTGTGCGCCTGGCCGGCCTGCTCAGGCCGCCACGTGCGCTGGTCAGCGCGATGATCGATAAGCCTGACTACATCCGTCAATTCACGCGCTCACTGTATGAGGAGCAATGAAATGGCACTCCAGACCCCACCTGATTTTTCCGATCCGAAAATCATTCGCGATCCCTACCCGGCCTTCGCCTGGTTGCGCACGCACGACCCGGTGCACTGGTGCGAGCACCACAAGGCTTGGCTGCTCACCCGGTTCGCTGACGTCAGCGCCGCGCAGGTGGATGCTAAACGTTACTCATCCAATCGCATGCGCCAACTGGCGGACGCACAGTTATCCAAGGCAAAACGCGCGGTGCTGGAACCTTTTGTCAAGAAAGCGTCCCGCTGGATGTATTCGAAGGACGGCAAGGAGCATGAGGCAGGGCGTAAAGTCCTGGGCAAAACCTTCAGCCCGAGTTCTATCGAGGCGCTTGGCGGTGCGATTCGCAAGATTGTCGACAACCAGCTGAAGCAGTTGAGCCCTCGTCCGGAAATGATGGTTGAGCTGTTCAACAAGATCCCCGCATTGATTCTGGCGCATTTATTCAGGATTCCAGCGCGTGATGCTTTGAAAATCAGGGGTTGGACCGACGCCATTATCGTGTGCATGGTGGGCAGCACCGACCCGGCTTACGGCCCCAAAGAGGCGTTGCAGGCCATCGAAGAGATGTACGCCTATTTTTCGCGGCTCATTGATCAACGCCGACTTGCACCCGGAAACGACCTGGTCAGTCATGTCATTGCCGCCGCCGAAGCGTCGGGCATGAGCGAGGAAGACGGCCTGGCCCAACTGGCATTCGTCCTGGTTGCGGCCACCACCACCAGTGCCGACCAATTGGGCATCATCTTGTTCTACCTGCTGAACAAGCCTGGAAGGTGGACGGCAGTCAGAGAGCATCCTGATGCGCTGCTGGACGCGGCTATCGAAGAGGCATTGCGCATTTGCCCGGCCGGCCAGCTCAGTCATCGAGTGCTGACTGAGGACGTGGCACTGCACGGTAAAACGATGCGCCAAGGCGATTTGGTGTTTCTGGTGCGGGCGGCAGCCAACCGCGATCCCGCACACTTTTCCCGCCCTGATCAGTTCATCTTGAATCGCAAGAAGCAGGACCACTTGGCTTTTGGGCGCGGCCCGCATTTCTGCATGGGGCGGCTGCTGTTTAAACTGGAGGCCAACATTCTGTTTAGCGCCTTGCTGCGGCGTTTTCCGCACATGCATCTTATTAAAGGGCAGCCGCCGCAGTGGCGTGACAACAGCGTGCAGTTTCGTGGCTTGAGTCGGATTCAAGTGGATTTGGCTCCCGCCGCCGATGCTATTACCCGTTGTTTTTCCGCGGCGCCCTGGGAAAAGAAAGGTGGCTACTGCCGTGCGCTGCGCGCCGGCAACCTCATCATGACCAGCGGCACCGTCGCGTTCGATGAGCGAGGCAAGCCATTCGCCGAGGGCGATGTCTATGGTCAGACCTGGCGATGCCTGGAGATCATCGAAGCGGCGCTCAAACAACTGGGCATCGATCGTACCCGCGTGGTTGCCACGCGCATGTACACCACCGACATGGAGCTGTGGCGCGAAATCCTCAAGGCCCACAAGAAGTTTTTCAACAACTGCGAACCCACGACGATGTTGCTCTGCGTAAAGGCGCTGATAGCACCTCAATTCCTGATTGAAATCGAGACCCAGGCCGTGGTTGGCCAATCATGAACGTGGCCCATGAGCGCCAGGCGGTACGCGATGCAGTGGTCATGCGGGTAAGCGATATCACTCTGACCACTCAGGGCCGGCCGGTGCCGGTGAGGCTGTATCGGCCGGCGCATCCGGATCCGGCGCCGGTGCTGATGTTCTTCCACGGGGGCGGCTGGGTCGCGGGCGACCTGGACACCCACGACAGCTTCTGCCGAGTCATGTGCGAGTGGGCCGGCTGCGCGGTGGTGGCGGTGCACTATGCCCGCCCGCCCGAGCATCGCTTTCCCCGGGCAGTGGAAGACTGTTACGCCGCTACCGAATGGATTGCACGCGAAGGCGCCGACCTGGGGCTGGCCCCCTCACGCATGGCCGTCGCAGGGGGCGGTTCGGGGGGGGGCTTGGCTGCCGTGATTTGCCAGATTGCCAGGGATCTGGGAGGACCCGACATTAAGTTTCAGTTGCTGCTGTACCCGTTGCTGGATTGCCTGGCGCGCAATCGCTCCCGAGAGCAGTTCGCCGAGGGCTTCGGCCTGACGGCTGAAAAGCTGGAGGGGTATGTGAGCCATTACCTGCCACCAGGCATTCCCCGGAGTCACCCCTGGCTGTCGCCTGCACGGGCCGATCGCCTTGACGGTTTGCCTACTGCGCTGATCATCACCGCCGGCTGTGACCTGCTGCGCGATGAAGGACGTGCCTTCGCGCGCCGCCTGAAAAAAGCCGGTGTGCCGGTGTGCCACAAGGCGTACGCCGGTATGTGCCACGGTTTTATCAACTACCCTGGCGCGAACCCACAGGCCAGACGCGCCATCCTGCTCTGCGCCGAAGCGTTGGCGAGCCATTTCACGGAGGCCGGCACCTCTGCATAAATGCAAAAACGACCTGCACGATTGAAGGTTGTACTGGGCAAATTTGCGCTGGTACGATCACAAGAGAGTTCGCCCGCGAACATCTTGATAAAAACAATAAAAGCAGGGAGTTATCGATGACTGCTCAGGTTTCATCCGAGGCACGCCACGCAGAAACGCTTCAGGACGAAGTGCTCGCCGAGGTCCGCAACCATATCGGCCACCTCACCCTCAACCGTCCCGCCGGCTTGAATGCCATAACGTTGCCAATGGTGCGCAGCCTGGCGTCCCAGCTACAGGCATGGGCCGATGACCCGCAGGTGTATGCCGTGGTGCTGCGCGGCACCGGCGACAAGGCGTTTTGCGCAGGCGGCGATATTCGCTCGCTGTACGACAGCTTCAAGAACGGCGATACCCTGCACCAGGACTTCTTCGTCGAGGAATACGCACTGGACCTGGCTATCCACCATTACCGCAAGCCGGTCCTGGCGTTGATGGACGGGTTCGTCCTGGGCGGCGGCATGGGCCTGGTGCAAGGCGCGGATCTACGTGTCGTCACTGAGCGCAGTCGCCTGGCGATGCCGGAAGTGGCCATCGGTTACTTCCCTGACGTGGGCGGCAGCTATTTCCTGCCGCGCGTTCCTGGCGAACTGGGGATCTACCTGGGTGTTACCGGGGTGCAGATCCGCGCCGCCGACGCGCTCTATTGCGGCCTGGCTGACTGGTACCTGGAAAGCGCCAGGTTCGCCGACCTCGACCGCAAGCTCGACGGCTTGCAGTGGCAAGGCTCGCCGCTCAAGGACCTGCAGGGCGTGCTGGCTAAACTCGCCGTGCAGCAACTGCCCGATGCGCCGCTGGCCGCCTTGCGCCCCGCCATCGACCACTTCTTCGCGTTGCCGGACGTAGCGAGCATCGTTGAACAGTTGCAGGAAGTGACCGTCGCCGACAGCCGCGAATGGGGGCTGACCACCGCTGACCTGATGAAAACCCGTTCGCCGCTGGCCATGGCCGTCACCCTGGAGATGCTGCGCCGTGGCCGTCGCCTGCCCTTGGAGCAGTGTTTCGCCCTGGAACTGCACCTGGACCGCCAATGGTTCGAACGCGGCGACCTGATTGAAGGCGTGCGCGCCTTGATCATCGACAAGGACAAGCGCCCGCGCTGGAACCCGTCCACTTTGCACGAGCTGACCCCGAGTCAGGTGCAAAGCTTCTTCGATCACTTCAAGAAGGTTGTGAATTAAGCCATGCAAGACATTGAATACACAGAAGAACAAGTGATGATCCGCGACATGGCGCGCGACTTTGCCCGTGGTGAGATTGCGCCCTACGCCCAGGCCTGGGAGAAAGCCGGCTGGATCGACGACGCCCTGGTGGCGAAGATGGGCGAGCTCGGCCTGCTGGGCATGGTGGTGCCGGAAGAATGGGGCGGCACCTATGTCGATTACGTCGCGTATGCCCTCGCCGTCGAAGAGATTTCCGCCGGGGACGGTGCCACCGGCGCGCTGATGAGTATCCATAATTCAGTGGGTTGCGGCCCCATCCTCAACTACGGCACAGAGGCGCAAAAGCAAACCTGGTTGGCCGAACTCGCCAGTGGCCAGGCCATCGGTTGCTTCTGCCTGACCGAACCCCAGGCCGGTTCTGAAGCGCATAACCTGCGCACCCGCGCCGAACTTCGCGACGGCCAGTGGGTGATCAATGGCGCCAAGCAGTTTGTCAGCAACGGCAAGCGCGCCAAGCTTGCCATTGTGTTCGCCGTGACCGACCCGGACCTGGGCAAAAAAGGCCTTTCTGCGTTTCTGGTCCCGACCGATACCCCAGGTTTTGTGGTGGATCGCACCGAACACAAGATGGGCATTCGTGCCTCGGACACCTGCGCGGTCACTCTGAACCAGTGCAGCGTCCCCGAAGCGAACCTGCTGGGTGAGCGCGGCAAAGGCCTGGCGATTGCCCTGTCCAACCTGGAAGGCGGTCGCATCGGCATCGCCGCCCAGGCGTTGGGCATTGCGCGTGCTGCGTTTGAGGCCGCCTTGGCCTATGCGCGCGACCGCGTGCAATTCAAACAGGCGATCATTGAGCACCAGAGCGTGGCCAACCTGCTGGCCGACATGCAAACCCAGCTCAACGCTGCGCGCTTGTTGATCCTGCATGCGGCCCGCCTGCGCAGCGCGGGCAAGCCGTGCCTGTCGGAAGCGTCCCAGGCCAAGCTGTTTGCCTCGGAAATGGCCGAAAAGGTCTGTTCGTCAGCCGTGCAGATTCACGGCGGCTATGGGTACCTGGAGGACTACCCGGTGGAGCGCTACTACCGGGATGCGCGGATCACGCAGATTTACGAGGGCACCAGCGAGATTCAGCGGATGGTGATTGCCAGGGAGCTGAAGCACTACCAACTCTAGCTGAACACCGTAAAACCATGTGGGAGCTGGCTTGCCTGCGATAGCATCACCTCGGTCCGACTGATAAACCGAGGTGTCTGCATCGCAGGCAAGCCAGCTCCCACATTTGCTGCTCAGTGTCTGGAAGACCGAGTTATCGGTCCTTGAACGCCGGCGCCCGTTTGGCCACGAACGCCGCCATGCCTTCCTTCTGATCCTGCGTCGCGAACGCCGCATGGAACACCCGGCGCTCGAAGCGCACGCCCTCCGACAGGCTCACTTCAAACGCGCGGTTCACGCTTTCCTTGACCATCATGCTGATCGGCACCGACTTGCCGGCGATCAGGGTGGCGACTTTCAGCGCTTCTTCCAGCAACTCATCGGCCGGCACGATACGCGCGACAATTCCGCAGCGCTCGGCTTCCACGGCATCGATAAAACGCCCGGTCAGGCACATTTCCATGGCCTTGGCCTTGCCGACCGCGCGGGTCAGACGCTGGGTGCCGCCCATGCCCGGCAGCACGCCGAGGTTGATTTCCGGCTGGCCGAACTTGGCGTTGTCACCGGCCAGGATAAAGTCGCACATCAACGCCAGTTCACAACCGCCGCCGAGGGCGAAGCCGTTTACGGCGGCAATGATCGGCTTGCGGCGGTTGGCCACGCGGTCGCTGTCGCTGAACAGGTCGTCGAGGTAGATCTGCGGGTAGGTCAGCTCGGCCATTTCCTTGATGTCGGCACCGGCGGCGAAGGCCTTCTTCGAACCGGTCAGCACGATGCAGCCGATCTCGGGGTTGGCTTCCAGGCCGTCCAGCGCCTGGTTCAACTCGCTGACCAGTTGCGCGTTCAGCGCATTCAAGGCTTCGGGGCGATTGAGGGTGATCAGCCCGACGCGGCCCTGGACGTCGAGCAAAATGGTTTCGTAACTCATGTAGCGGCTCCTTAAAGATTGCGTGAGATGACCATGCGCTGGATATCGCTGGTGCCTTCGTAAATCTGGCAGACCCGCACGTCGCGGTAGATCCGCTCAAGGGGAAAGTCGCTCAGGTAACCGTAACCGCCCAGGGTTTGCAAGGCGGCGGAGCAGACTTTTTCGGCCATTTCCGACGCAAACAGTTTGGCCATCGAGGCCTCCACCAGCGCGGGTTTGCCGCTGTCGCGCAGGGCGGCGGCGTAATGCACCATCTGCCGGGCGACCGCGATCTGCGTGGCCATGTCTGCCAGGCGGAAGGCTACGGCCTGGTGTTCGATGATGGGCTTGCCGAAGCTTTCACGCTCGCGGGCATAGTCGCGGGCCGCTTCAAACGCGGCACGGGCCATGCCCACCGCTTGCGAGGCGATGCCCACGCGGCCGCCTTCGAGGTTGGCCAGGGCAATCCGGTAGCCTTCGCCTTCCTGGCCAAGTCGGTTGGCGACGGGCACGTTCACATCCTCAAACAGGATCTGGCAGGTATCGGACGCATGCTGGCCGAGTTTGTCTTCGACTCGCGCCACACTGTAGCCCGGCGAATCGGTCGGCACGATAAATGCGCTGATCCCGCGCTTGCCGGCCGCCGGGTCGGTCACGGCAAACACAATCACCACCCCGGCGTTCTGCCCGGAGGTGATGAACTGTTTGCAGCCGTTGAGCACGTAGTGATCGCCTTCCAGGCGTGCGCGGGTTTTCAGGCCGCTGGCGTCGGAACCCGCCTGGGGTTCGGTGAGGGCGAAGGCGCCGAGCATGGCGCCGCTGGCCAGGGGCTCGAGGAACTGCGCTTTCTGCTGGTCGTTGCCGAACGTGAGGATCGGCACGCAGCCGACCGAGTTGTGCACGCTCATGATGGTGGAACAGGCACCGTCGCCGGCGGCGATTTCTTCCAGCGCCATGGCGTAGGCCAGGTAGCCGGTGTCGCAACCGCCCCACTGCTCCGGCACCAGCATGCCGAAAAAGCCCAGTTCGGCCATTTCAGCCACGGCCTCCTTGGGAAAACGGTGTTCGCGATCCCAGTCGGCGGCGAAGGGTTTGAGGCGCTCCTGGGCAAATTGCCGGGCCGCATCGCTGATTTGCAACTGTTCGTCATTGGGCAGCATCGGGGTTCCTCAATACAGGCATTCGACGGCCATGGCCGTGGCTTCACCGCCGCCAATGCAGATGGCGGCAACGCCACGCTTGAGGCCGTTCTGGCGCAGGGCCGAAAGCAGGGTCACCAGGATCCGCGCACCGGAGGCCCCGATCGGATGGCCCAGGGCGCAGGCGCCGCCGTGGATGTTGACCTTGGCGTGGGGGATTTGCAGCTTGCTCATGGTCACCAGGCTCACCACCGCGAAGGCTTCGTTGATCTCGAACAGGTCAACGTCATCCAGATTCCAGCCGGTCCGGGTCATCAGTTTGCGGATAGCCCCCACCGGCGCTACCGGGAACAGGCCCGGCTCGTCGGCAAAGGCCGCGTGCCCATGGATGACCGCCAGGGGCTTGAGCCCGCGTTTCTCGGCCTCGGACTGACGCATCAGCAACAAGGCCGCCGCGCCGTCCGAGATCGAGCTGGAGTTGGCCGCGGTCACAGTGCCGCCTTCGCGGAACGCGGGTTTCAGGCTGCCGATCTTGTCCAGCCTGGCCTTGGGCGGCTGCTCGTCATGCAGGATGGTTTTCTGCTCTTTGCCGACGGTGACCTGGAGCGCAACGATCTCTGCGGCAAAGTTGCCGTGGGTAATGGCCTCTTGTGCGCGGGTCAGCGAGGCGATGGCGAATGCGTCCTGAGCCTCACGGCTGAAACTGTTGTGCAGGGCGCAGTCCTCGGCAAAGGAGCCCATCAGGCGGCCTTTGTCGTAGGCGTCTTCCAGGCCGTCGAGGAACATATGGTCGAGCACCCTGCCGTGGCCCATGCGGTAGCCGCTGCGTGCGCGGTCCAGCAGATAGGGAGCGTTGGACATGCTTTCCATGCCCCCGGCGATGACCACGTCAACGCTGCCGGCCATCAGTGCGTCGTGGCCCAGGATCGCCGCCTGCATGCCCGAGCCGCACATCTTGTTGAGGGTGGTGCAACGCGTGGCCTTATCCAGCCCGGCAGCCAATGCCGCCTGGCGCGCGGGCGCCTGGCCGAGGCCTGCGGGCAGTACGCAGCCGAACAACACTTCGTCCACGGCATCGCTGGCGATACCGGCACGTTCGACCGCGGCACGAATCGCGGCGGCCCCCAGCTGCGGCGCGGTCAGGCCCTTGAGGTCGCCCTGGAACCCGCCCATGGGCGTGCGCACGGCGCTGACGATAACGATGGGATCTGTCATGGAGAACTCTCCTTACTTGGCCGCCATGCGCAAAGCGCCGTCGAGACGGATCACCTCGCCATTGAGCATGCTGTTTTCAATGATGTGCCGCACCAGCGCGGCGTATTCGTCGGGTTTACCCAGGCGTGGCGGAAATGGCACGCCCGCGGCCAGTGACTCGCGTACCTGCGGGGTCATGCCGGCCATCATCGGCGTTTCGAAAATGCCGGGGGCGATGGTCATCACGCGAATGCCGAAGCGCGCGAGTTCACGTGCGGCCGGCAATGTAAGGCTGGCAATCGCGCCTTTGGAGGCCGCGTAGGCAGCCTGGCCGATCTGCCCGTCAAAGGCGGCCACAGACGCGGTATTGATGATCACACCGCGCTCGCCGTCGGCATTCGCTTCGGTCTGCGCAATGGCCGCCGCCGCCAGGCGCAGCAGGTTGAAGCTGCCGATCAGGTTGACGTTGATCACCTGGGCGAAGCTGGCCAACGCATGGGGGCCGTCCTTGCCGAGGATTTTTTCGCCACGCACCACGCCGGCGCAATTGACCAGCCCATGCAACCCGCCAAATGCCGCAACCGTGGCCTGCACGGCAGCCTCGGCGGCCGCTTCCTGGCTGATATCCGCGACTACGCTGCGGGCGTTATCCCCCAGCTCGCGGGCCTTGGCCGCCACGGCATCGGCATTGAGGTCGACCAGCATCACCTTGGCACCCGCATCAATCAGCATCTGTGCGGTCGCCGCACCGAGGCCCGAAGCGCCGCCGCTGACCAGAAAGATCTTGTTTTCAATCTGCATTATTGTTGTTCCCTTGAACGGTCCGAATGGGCCCAATAGTCGCCTTGGAGCGCCATCGCGGCAATGGTCAAAGCCTTCAAGCGGTCTGACCGTTTTGGCCATGGGTTTCTTTCATAACCTGTAGTCAGCGGGTTTGACACCTGCGGTGGTCTGACCGAAGCTGATGGCTTTGCACTCACTGCCCCAGTTCCCGGACGCCTGCATGTCAAAGTCACGCCGTTACTCCATCATCGGCCTGTGCGCCCTGTTGTCTATTGCGCTGATCACTTGGTATTTCTCCCGCGCCACGCCGGTCGCCGTAGCCCCCGCGATTGCCCATGGTTATTCCAAAGCCCTGAAACAGGCGCACAACGGTGAGCCGGGAGCCGCCCGCGTGCTGTACCAGCAGCTCGGCCGGCCGGACCTGTCGCCCGAACGCCGCGCGGCGTTGCATGCCGAACTGCCCAATTACCCCAGCCCCCAAGCCTTGAAACTGGCGGATAAAGACTTGAACAGCGCTTCGCCGCAGGTCCGCGAGGCCGCCATCCACAGCATTGTCGGGCTGGTGCCCACCGGTCAGCGCACGCTGTTGCTCGGCCCGGTACTGGATGACCCCGAACAAGCTGTGCGGTTTGCCGCCGCCAACGCCTTGCTGGGTCTGTCGCCCGATACCCTGGGCTTGTATTTCGGTCCGTTGCAGCAGGTGCTGGATGAATTTGTGAAAACGCTCAAGGCCCAGCCCGAAACCGCCGAGGGCTGGATCCAACTGGCGCGACTGTACATTCATAGCGCCCAGTTGCCGGAAGCCCAGCATGCGCTGGAACAGGCCATGCGCCTGCAGCCGGACAACCTGCAAGCCGTGGTCGCGCAAATCGAGCTGCTGGATAAACAGGGCAAGACCGACGAGTCCCGCCAACTGCTGGCGCGCCAACTGGCGGCGCACCCGGAATCGGCGTATCTGCAACACGCACTGGGGATGTGGCTACTGCACCATGGCGAGCGGCCCTACGCCCTGCTCGGCCTGTCCAAAGCCGTGGAACTGGAACCGGACAATCAGGATTACCGCTACGACCTGGCCACTACCCTGCACGCCCAGCAGGAACTGGAAGCCGCCCAACGCCAACTGGAAGACATCATCCAGCGCCACCCAGCCAATCGCAAGGCGCGGGTGTTGCTGATCAGCTACTGGAAGGAAAGCGGCCAGCTGCAGAACGTACAGGTACTGCTCGCGCAACTTGAGCAACAGAATCCGGACGATCCGGCGTTGCAGCAAGGCCTGTAGCGACGCGCCCGAACACCTGTAAGCCCATGCCCCTGTTGTACAAATTTGATGAATCGTTGAACCGCTACAAGCCGCTACGGTCAAGTGAATATGGCGCGCCCAGGGCGGCGCGCTCTTATTTGTACGTGACCTGAGGGCACTCCTTGTCTATACCCAACGAGCTGTTCAGTGAAAAGGCGGCCACCGGCATTGAAGGTCTTGATGACATTCTTTCCGGCGGGCTATCGCGCAGCCACCTGTTCCTGCTGGAAGGTGAACCCGGTACCGGTAAGACCACCGTCGCCCTGCATTTCCTGCAGGCCGGCGCGAAAAACGGCGAGACATCGTTGTACATCACCCTGTCCGAAACCGAGCGCGAACTGCGCCAGGGCGCCAAGTCCCACGGTTGGGACCTGGACGACAATATCCATATCTTCGAGCTGACCCCACCCGAAAGCCTGCTCAACGCCGAGCACCAGCAAAGCCTGTTGTACTCCTCCGACCTGGAGCTGGGCGAAGCCACGCGGCAGATTTTTGAAGCGGTGGAGCGTTTCAAACCGACCCGTGTGGTGCTCGACAGCCTGTCGGAAATCCGCTTGCTGGCGCAGAGTTCACTGCGTTATCGCCGGCAGATCCTGGCGATCAAGCATTACTTCGTGCGCTATGACGCCACCGTGCTGCTGCTGGATGACCTGACCACCGAATCCCTCGACAAGACCGTGCACAGCGTGGCCCACGGGGTGATTCGCCTGGAAGAACTGACCCCCAACTACGGCGCTGAACGCCGTCGGGTGCGGGTGGTGAAATACCGGGGGCAAAAGTACCGCGGCGGTTTCCACGACTTCACCATCATGGGCGACGGTGTGCATGTGTTCCCGCGACTGGTGGCGGCGGAACACCGTGGCGGCTACAACCGCCAGACCCTGTCCAGCGGCATCGCCGAGATGGACGCCTTGCTCGGCGGTGGTGTCGAGACCGGCTCAAGCAGCCTGATCCTGGGTCCGGCCGGGACCGGCAAATCCTTGATCTCGATGATCTTTGCCGCCGCCGCTGTCGGCCGTGGCGAAAAGTCAGCACTGTTCATTTTTGATGAAGAGTTAGGCTTGTTGTTCGAACGCATGAAGAACATGGGCATCGACCTCCAAGCCCTGCAGGCCACCGGCAACCTGTTGATCGAGCAGGTGGACGCGGCCGAGCTGTCGCCCGGCGAATTCTCCCATCGGGTAAGGCGCTGCGTGGATAAACTCGGGATCAAAACCGTGGTAATTGACAGCATCAACGGCTACCAGGCCTCGATGCCTGAAGAAAATGCGTTGATCCTGCACATGCATGAGCTGCTGCTGTACCTTAACCGCCGCGGCGCAGCGACGTTCATGACGGTGGCCCAGCATGGCCTGGTAGGTGACATGCAAACCCCCGTCGATATTACCTACCTGGCCGACACCGTTATCCTGCTGCGTTACTTCGAGGCGTTGGGCAAGGTCCGTCGCGCCATCTCGATCATCAAGAAAAGGACCGGGTCCCATGAATCGACCATTCGCGAATATCGCATCAGCAGCAGCGGCATGACGCTCGGCGAAGCACTCAATAACTTCCAGGGCGTGCTACGTGGCATTCCGACCTATATGGGCGCGGGACAACCGTTGCTTAAGGATGAGGACTAGTGCCAACCCGATCCCTGGCTGCCGAGCGCGCGATCATTCTTGCCCCCTTGGGGCGTGACAGCGCGCTGGCACTGACGATGCTCAATGAAGCCGGCTATGCCGGCGTCATTGCCAACAACCTGGAAATGCTCTGCGAGATGCTGGCGCAAGGCGCCGGGCTACTGATCATCGCCGCCGAAGCGCTGCGCGGTGCCAATCTGGAGCCGTTGCTGGAGCAGTTGCATGAGCAGCCTGCCTGGTCGGACTTGCCCATTGTGCTGATGACCCACCATGGCGGCAGCGAGCAAAACGGCTCATCGCACTTGAGCGGGCTGCTGGGCAACGTGACGTTTCTGGAGCGCCCGTTCCACCCGGTGACGCTGATCAGCCTGGTCAGCGCTGCGCTGCGCGGCCGGCGCCGGCAATATGAGGCGCGCGACCGCCTGGTCGATCTGAGCCAGAGCGAGCTACGGTTGCAGCGCACGATGGAAACCCTGGAGCAGCAGGTCGAGGAACGTACCGCGCAGTTGCGCAGCAACGAAGAAGCGCTGCGCCAATCGCAAAAAATGGAAGCCGTCGGCCAATTGACCGGTGGCATCGCCCATGACTTCAACAATATGTTGACCGGCATCATCGGCAGCCTGGAGTTACTGCGACGACGGGTATCGCGAGGCAAACTCGATGACCTGGACAGCCTGATAGACCTGGGCGTCACCTCCGCCAATCGCGCCGCCAGCCTCACTCACCGCCTGCTGGCCTTCTCCAGGCGCCAGTCCCTGGACCCCAAGCCTGTGGAGATCAACAAGCTGGTGTCGTCGATGGGCGAACTGCTCAAACGCAGCATCAACGAAAGCATCGCGCTGGACATGCGCCTGAGCGAAGCATTGTGGACCGCAGAGGCCGATCCCAACCAGCTCGAAAGCGCATTGCTCAACCTGGTGCTCAACGCGCGGGACGCCATGCCCGGCGGCGGCAGCCTGATCGTGGAAACCACCAACCGCCACCTCGACAGCGTATTCACCGCCGCCTACGGCACGTTGACGCCAGGTGACTACGTGGAACTGAGCGTCAGCGACACCGGTTGCGGCATTCCCGAGAGCGTGATCGGCCGCGTCTTCGATCCGTTCTTCACGACCAAGCCGATCGGCCAGGGCACCGGCCTTGGGCTGTCGATGATCTACGGGTTCACCCGCCAATCCAACGGTCACGTGACGATCCACAGCGTCGTCGGCGAAGGCACCACCGTCAGCTTGTTCCTGCCGCGTTTTGTCGGCGAAGTGGTTGCCGCCGAGACCGCCAACCCTGCCCTGCTGCCCTACGCCAACGCGGGCGAGACGGTGCTTATCGTTGAAGACGACCCGGCGGTACGGATCCTGGTCAGTGCGGTGCTCAAAGAACTGGGCTACGCCTACGTCGAAGCCGGCGACGCGAATGCGGCCATGCCGATCATCGAGTCCGATCAGCGCATCGACCTGATGATCAGCGATGTCGGCCTGCCCGGCATGAACGGCCGCCAGTTGGCGGAAATCGGCCGGCAGATCCGGCCTGAACTCAAGGTGTTATTCATCACCGGCTATGCCGAGCATGCGGCCGTGCGCGGGGGGTTCCTGGACCCGGGCATGCAACTGATCACCAAGCCTTTTACATTCGAGCTGTTGACAGCGAAGGTCAGGGAAATGATCAAGCAGTAACCACTACGCTGGCACCACTGTCAGGCACCAGGCGGTGGTCCTGTATTATTCAGCCAATATTGCGCATGGGGATTTTGGAATCAATTGTTTCTGTCAGGTCACGAATGGGTAGCAAACCATCGCAGAAGGACGCTGCGAACCTAGTCGAAAAGCCCGATTGAGACTGCGCTGATGACCCTGTCCGCGAATCGCTTTAACCCGCCGCTTGCTCCTGCTGTCCCGTATGAAAACCCCTCTATCCAGACCTCCCGCCTATCGCTGTCGGCCCCGCAAACCAATCCGCCGCAACAGACGGCAGGCCTTGACGGTGACGATCAGCTGCTTGAGCAGTATGCCCGGCATTTGCGTACTAACAGTGACGCGCCCTGGCTCCTCGGTGGTGATCTGATTGGACCGATTCCGCCTGATTCGACGCTCGGGAAATGGCGCCTGCACCTAGAGACTCTGCTGCAGTCTCCGGATGTCAAGGCCTGGGCGCGGAGCAACAGGATTGACCTTTCAAAAGCGATTGGGTTGTTTGCGGCGCGCGGCAATACCCCAGGTTTTGCTTCGTTCACTGTCAAGCCATTGGCTGGCACAGGCAGCCAGCTAGGTACCGTTAAGTATTTCGGCAGTTTCGTCGGCGATAGAAGCCACACGCTGCCCTTGTCCTGGCCGCTCATCATGCAGGCAGCGGCTGTCCTGGCGAACGGCCAAGCCGTCATATTCGCGCCCAGGGGTGACATGGCGCGAGTCAAGGACGTGGCGGCGTTTTATGGCGAGTCCCTTCCCGCGACCAAGGACGCCACCCTCGAACGTGCTACGCAGCTGGAGAAGCAGAAGGTTTTTGCTGGGCGCGCGCACTTGAACAAAGACGAAGTGTTCGAAACTCAAAAGAGTCAGAGAGGCGATCTCAGTAACCTGAACGCATTTAACAACCAGATCACCCATTCGCTATTGGATGCATTTGTGCCGTTGTACCTCGGTGCTCAGCAGAGAACCCAATTGCAGCCAGGCGCCGCCGGATACTTGGACCCTGATCAGTTCAAGGCCAAGGTAAAAGACGATCTGGAAACGCTTCTGGGTCGCCTCACCCTGCCCATCGACCCGCACTCCTCGTATTATCGGGAGCAGGCGCTGGCGCCTGGCGACAGCGTGAGCCTCAAGCGCTTTATCGAAGACAGCGGTTGGTTGATGCCAACCACCCTTGCAGAATTGCGCAATCTTTATAGCAGCAGCGCCGCCCCTTCCCCCCTGTCGCCACCCTATGGAAATCTGGGGGGCGCCTTGTCCTGGCCAGTTCCTCCAAACCATCAGGAACAACTGGGCAGTTACCAGCCGCTTGCGATGTTGCCGGGGGCCAAATACGGTCTGTTCAGGCAATTGACCAGCAAGCTGGCTCTGGATGCGTCAACGATGGCCCAGCCGCGCAAGGTTATCGAAAGCATTCTCGACTCAGCCGAAGGGCTGCGTGTGGGTAAATCACTGCAAGCCAAATTCGCGGGCATTTCGACCGAGACCAGTGTTGCGGATTGGCTGTTGACGGCGCTGCAATTGTCCTTGGATCAGGAAACCCTGCTGGAGCGTTCCAGCGTTCCCAATCGCAATAAGGTTGCAGGTTTCGACCTGGCAAATCCCGAGCACTATGGCAAACATCCTTCGACGGTGGTCAAAGCGCTGTCCGACCATCTTGAGAGTAAGCAAAAAGCCACTACCGAAATGGCGCCAGTGGCCGCTCACTTACTGTTGTCGCGCCGGGCGCCTGCTTATCTGGTCAAGGACATCCCCGCCGGCCTTACCTACGGGTCCCACTCGTGGGTCAGCCTTGAGGTTGCCGTGGCGCGCCAGGAAGCCAAGGCACCGGGGTCGACTACGCTTATGACCTATGAGCAAGTCATCAACCTTGCTGAGCTGGCGCCCATCACCGTTGAAGACCGGGCGATAGAAGCCTCTGCGCAAAGCGCTGCGCTTAAGGATTGGGGAGTGGCCAACGGTGTTATCACTGCTAACGACAAGGGTGAGTACACGCCGGACCAGATGGCCGGTGTGCGCGCGGCTTTCAACGCCCAACTCGTTGAGTTGGCGCACGGGGCACAAGCCTCCTCCAGTGAGATGCCTACGCGTCGTGCATTGGCACTCCAAGCGTTGAAGAAGCAATTTGGCGAAGGCATCGACTTCGAAAAACGGAACCTTGAAGCGATCATCAAAAATCGAGATGACGTAGGCCCGCAGTCGCTCGTCGATATTTACATGAACGGCGGCGTTCCAGTGGGGCTTCGAGGTTTGCAGTGTACTGACCCCAGCGTGCCCATTCACCGCCTGCAGGTGGTGCACAACTTACCCGATATCAATGAGGCGTTCGCCAAAGCGTTTTCTGCCTATTGCGCCACAATGCACAAAGCGCTGGGCGCACAGGTCAAGCACCTGATCGCTACCCTGCCCTTGGAAGATCGCAAGAATATTGAGTACGGTAAGCTTGCGACCTTCAAACAGGTAAAAGTCAGCACGAATAACTTCGCAGTCACCAGCAGAACCCCCCTGACCAATAGGAGGAGCCTGCTTTTGCGAACCGAACGCCGGGGCGTTGTCACTGTTTATGAGATTAACCTGGAGCACAACACACTGCGCCGGCGTGACGACTTGAAAAACGTGACTCCCGGCGAATTGGTCGAGTACCCGCAGGCAGGTGTATCTTCTTCTGAATACCCAACTGTACGGCCGGCGGGTCACTCTGCAGCGACGATCACTGACCAAGTGCCCTCTGACAACATTCCCAATAGCTTTGCCAGTGCCCGAACCGCCTACATCGCCGACGCACTGCTGACCCATACCGATTTGGCTTCATTTGAAGATCAGGCCAGAGACCAGACCGCCTTCGATACTGAGTTGCCTTGGTACAAACACGCCAGGAAGTTTCTCGCAAACTTTATTCCTTTATATCCGGCGATCAAAAACTTCCAGGCGGGGAATATAGGTGAGGGCATCATAGACTTGGCGTTTGACGTATTCGGTTTCATGGTCGGGCTGGGCGCTGCTGCAAAAGCCGCCAAAGGCATACAAACCGGGACGTCCGCCCTCAACAGGCTGGGCAAACTTACCAAAATATTTGGCCGAACGGCCATCCCTGCGCTCAACCCCTTCGACACCTTTTTCACGCTGGCAGCGCTTCCTCTCAAAGGCCTGAAACAGGGCGCCGTGGGCGGGTACAAGCTGGCGGCCGGCAGCATTGGCAGTTATGACGTACTCAAGGCGGGCAAAACCGCCGACGCCTCCGCTTACGGAACGTTCAAATTCAACAACGACTTCATGGAGGGGCCTGCGGTTTTAAAACAAGGCAAGTGGTACGGCTATAACCCCATCACGCAACAGCCATATGGCTCGCCGCTGAAGAATTTTTTACCTGCGGCACGCATCGAGCTGGATCATTTCGGTAAGTGGGCCCGCGCATCGGACCCCACCATGAGCCTTGATGAGGGCGTCGTCAAAACATGGAAACGCGTTGTGAGTGACCATCGCAACGGCGCATAAAAATCCCAGTTTGAAGACGGCTACACGTTTGGAGACCCGACGATCGTTGGTGGACTTTCCCGTACCTCATCGATTGAAGACGTCATGCGTCTGGCCAGTAAAGAGGGTATGACAGCGCAACAGATAGGCGTGCTCGTGCGACGCTACGATGACATCGCCTACCAGGTCGGCAAGAGCAGTTCCACTCGTTTTATAAACAGCGTAGAGCCACGATTCGGTAACGTAGTGCCTATGCCTCAAGTGGTGTACTTCAGTCAAACAGCGCAATTGTCAGAGGGGCAATGCGCCGCTCTTTCGCGGGCCATGGCAACCGCCATGGCGCACGGCAAGGAAAAAACCTTGATCAGTAACATGTACACCGCCGCAGCCTTTCCTTCTGATCCGGCTTCGCGCAGCTTTATCGAGCGGCTGAGCAAACTTCAGGTTCAAGTAGGTAGCGAAACCAGCTTTCATGCACAGATGCCCATTCGACAGCTGTCCTACCAACACATGGTTAAAGAGCTGGACGCGGCCACCGCATCGAAATCCATCATGATTGACTCGGCGCGACATGCAATGGCGGCGGGCGTGCGAATCGAAGGAGGGCAAAAGTCATTCTATTTTTATGACCCCAACATTGGCGTTGCGACATTCTCCAACGCTGATGCCATGGAAGCGGGCCTGAAAAAAGTCTTTCATGATAAAAAGCTCAAACAGCACTATAAAACCCATAGCACAAAGGCCAATACGCTGGAATTCAAAGTCTTTGATCACGACGACGCCTGGCAGGTCAAAAACAGCGTGCACACCGATGACTTTAAAAAACTCTACGAAGACCCGATTATTCCCTCGCGTGCGCCTCGCAGCCTCTCCCACCTTGAGTTGAAAAAAAACTGGGAGACATTTCATGCCCACCCGGAAAACCAGGGTTTGATCTGCTACATGGCGGCTTTACGCGTAGGACAGGCGGAAAAGACACTCTCCCCCAACGTGTTCGACGCTGTTTTTGCCAAGACGCAAGCCTTGACGACTACCAACTATACGCCCGGTTACCTGGACCTCATGGGAATCAGGCCCGATAACCTGAAAACCACCTTCAATGCCGCCGACATCAAAGAATCCGGGCTTATCAACTTCAAGCACGCCCATGAAGGTGGGGAGTTCGGCCACACGGTTTATATCCAGAAGACCAAAAACAACGAGTTGTTCCTGTGGAATACAAACAATCCGGACCTGGATGTGGCGATGATCAGAAATGGCAACCCACCCCAGATCTACGGTGGGCTGACGGTGTACAACCTGGACAATGCCAACGGTAGAGGCCTTCAAACCTTCCTCGAAGGATTCGACGGAAAGTCAGGCTGGCAATTCGCGTTTACACCGTCAAGCGTGCTCAACGCGAACGTGCAGAAACTTACGCCCCAAGGTTGAGAAATGAGCGGCGCCTGCCGGTAGGCGCCGCATCCTTCAGGCCAGCAAACGCTGGATATGCTCTTGCAGCGTATCCAGGTCGAACGGCTTGGCCAGGATCGGTGCATTGCGCGTGATCGGGCTGTTGCAGTCGAGGATTTCCTGCGGGTAACCGCTGATAAAGATCACTTTCAGTTCCGGTCGCAACTTGATCGCCGGCTCGGCGATCTGCACCCCGGAGATTCCGCCGGGCAGGCGATAGTCGGTGACCATCAGGTCCAGGTGCGGCTTGGTCGCGAGGATTTCGAAGGCCTGCTCCCCATCAATCGCTTTCAATACGCGATAGCCCAGGCCGGCCAGGTACTCACCCAGCACAAACATAATGGATTCGTCGTCCTCGACGATCAGAACGACATCTTGCGCATCTTCACTCATGGGAAGCCTTTGTCCGGTCAATTGCTGCAATTACGACCCTGGGGTCACGCAGAGGTTGCGTCGAGGTGACGATTGATTTCATGTCGACGCTTCGAGCGGCAAACACACCCGGAACAAGGCGCCCTCGCCTATGCGGCTCTCGACCTCGATGGTACCGCCATGGGCGGTAACGATCTGCTCGGAAATAAACAGCCCCAAGCCCAGGCCGGCGGCCACTTGGCTGGCGGAGACGCGCTCGAACTGCTGGAAAATCCGCTTCTGGTTTTCTTCGCTGATCCCAATCCCATGGTCGCGCACTTCCACGCGGGCTTCGCTGTGCTCGCTGTACACGCGCACCTCCACCGGGCTCTTGGCCCCGTAGCGCAGCGCGTTGGTCAGCAAGTTGGTAATCACCTGCTCGATACGGAACTCATCCCAATGGCCTTCCACGGGGCCTTCCACAACCAGTTGCATGGAAGACTCGGCGGCCGCCACCTGAGGTGCGAAGTTCTCCACCAGGTTGCTCACCAGTTGCGCCAGGTCGAAACGCGCGGGGCGTATCGATAATTTGCCGGTGCGGATGCGCGACACGTCGAGCATGTCTTCGATCAAGCGGATCAGGCTCTGGATCTGGCGCTCGTCGCGGTCGACCATGGCGCGCATCTTGTCCAGGGTGAACGCTGCGGCGTTGTCCCGGGCCAGGTGCATCTTGCGCAGTTGGGTCTCCAGAATCAGCCCGTTGAGCGGCGTACGCACTTCATGGGCAACGATCGACATGAAGTCGTCACGCATGCGCACCGCCTGTTCCAGCTCGGCCTGGGTGGACTGCAGGCGCGTGAGCAGCAGCTCCTGCTCGCGACGGCTGCGTTCAAGCGCCTCCACCTGCTGCTTCATCGCCTTGCTTTGGCGATACAGGTCGACAAAAATGTTGACCTTGCTCTTGACCGCATGGATATCCAGCGGTTTGTGCAGGAAGTCCACGGCGCCGCTTTCATAGCCCTTGAAGGCATAGTTGAGTTCGCGGCCGGCGGCGCTGACGAACACGATCGGGATGTTCTTGGTTTTTTCGGTGCCGCGCATCAGCTCGGCCAGTTCGAAACCATTCATGCCGGGCATCTGCACGTCCAGAATCGCCATGGCGAACTCGTGCTCCAGCAACAGGGACAGGGCCTCGTCGGCGCTCAAGGCCTTGAACACCTGGCGGTCCTCGCGCTTGATCAGCGCTTCGAGGGCCAGCAGGTTTTCCGGCAGGTCGTCGACGATCAGCAGTTTGGCCTGGATAGGACTTAACATGGGGAATATTCCAGGGAAGCCAGTAATGAGCCAATCCGGCTCAAGGTAAGAATATGGTCGGGCGTATGCAACGCCAGGGCTGCCAGAGGCATGACCGCGACCCGTGCTTCAGTGGGTTCTTGCACCACCGTGGTGCCACCCTGCTGCTTGACCTGGGCCAGGCCCCGCGCGCCGTCGTGGTTGGCCCCGGTCAGCAGGACCGCCAACAAACCCGCGCCATAGGCATCCGCCGCGGACTCGAACAGATAGTCGATGGACGGCCGCGAGTGGTGCACACGGTCTTCCTGGCTCAGCGAGAGGCTGCGATCGTGCTCCACCGACAGGTGATAGCCGGGCCCGGCAAAATACAGGGTGCCAGGCTTGATCGACTCTTTGTCACGGGCTTCCACCACGGGCAGCGCAAGGCGACGGGCAAACACTTCGGCCAACTGGCTGCGGCGCTCGTCCGGCAAATGCAGCACGGCAATGATCGGCAGGCCGAAACCCTTGGGCAACACGCCGAAAATACTCAGCAACGCCTCGACACCGCCGGCGGACGCGCCGACGACGATGGCTTCAATCCCGCGAATGGGGCTGGATGCAGCGTCGTTCATGATTTTCGGTAGATCCGTTCCTGCTTGACCAAAGGCTCGAATTGCTTGCTGTAGGCGGAAAAATCCAGGGTTTCCTTGCTGCCCAGCACCAGGAAGCCGCGATGGCACAGCGACTCATGAAACAATCCAAACGCTCGATCTTGCAATTTTTTATTGAAGTAAATCAATACGTTACGGCAAGAAATTAATTGAGTTTCTGAGAATACACTGTCCGTCGCCAGGCTGTGATCAGCAAAGGTGACATTCTCGCGCAGCGTCTTATCGAAAATCGCGTAATCGTAAGCAGCTGTGTAGTAGTCGGCAAATGAACGCTGGCCGCCGGCCTGCTGATAGTTGGCGGTGTAGGCCCGCACGTTCTCCAGGGAAAAGATGCCCTGCTTGGCTTTGTCCAGCGACGCCGGGTTGATATCGGTGGCGTAGATGATCGTGCGCTCCAGCAACCCTTCTTCGCGTAGCAGGATAGCCATGGAGTACACCTCCTCGCCCGTGCTGCAGCCGGCGATCCAGATCTTGATCGACGGGTAGGTCTTGAGCAGCGGCACCACTTCCCGGCGGATCGCCAGGAAGTGCGACGGGTCGCGAAACATTTCGCTCACCGGGATCGTCAGGAACTGCAGTAACTGCATGAACGCCGCCGGGTCGTGCAACACACGCTCCTGCAAGGCAGAAATGGTTGCGCAGTCGAACTGGCGCAGGGCGTGGGCCACGCGACGCTTCACCGACGCCCCGGAATAATCCCGGAAATCGTAGCTGTACTTGAGGTAAATCGCCTCGATCAAGAGACGCAGCTCAATGTCGTCGCTTTTTTCCAAGAAACTTTTTTCCAAGAAGCGTTGCTCCACTTAAATGCGTTCCATCTTGGGTAGCCATACGCGAATCAATGAAAACAGACGATCCAGGTCGATCGGCTTGGCCAGGTAATCGTTGGAACCGGCCGCAAGGCAGCGTTCCTGATCGTCCTTCATGGCCTTGGCCGTCACTGCGATGATCGGCAGTTTCTTCCAGCGCGGGTCCTGGCGAATCAGGGCCGTGGCCTCGTAACCGTCCATCTCCGGCATCATCACGTCCATCAGCACCAGATCGATATCCTCGACTTCGTTGAGTTTGTCGATGGCTTCACGCCCGTTACGCCCGATCACCACCACCGCGCCCTTGTGCTCCAAAGCACTGGTCAGGGCGAAGATGTTGCGCACGTCATCGTCCACCAGCAGGATCTTGCGGCCCTCGAACACCTTGTCGCGGCTGCGTGCGGTCTTGAGCATCTTCTGGCGATCATGGGACAGCTGGGATTCGACTTTGTGCAGAAAGAGTGTGACCTCATCCAACAGGCGCTCCGGCGAGCGGGCGCCCTTGATGATGATCGAGCGCGAATACTTGCGCAGCTCGTTTTCTTCATCGCGGGTCAGGTTGCGCCCGGTGTAGACGATGACCGGCGGGAACGAGCAGATGTCCTCGGTGGCCATGCGCTTGAGCAACTCGTTACCGAGCATGTCCGGCAGCTTGAGGTCGATGATCATACAGTCGTAAACGTTGGTGCGCAGCAGGTCCAGGGCGGCCTGGGCGTATCCGACATCGGTGATTTCGATATCCTCGTCACCGATCAAGCGGGCAATGCTGTCACGTTGCAGGTCGTCGTCCTCCACCAGCAGCACACGCTTGACCTTCTGGGTCAGCTTGGCTTCCAGGCGTGCGAACACGTCCTTGAGTTCTTCGCGGGTGGTGGGTTTGACGGCATACCCGATGGCACCCATGTGCATGGCGGCTTCGACGCGGTCTTCCACGGAAATCACATGCACCGGGATGTGGCGGGTATTGGGATGTTCTTTCAGACGTTGCAGCACGGTCAGCCCGGAATGGTCCGGCAGGCGCATGTCCAGCAGGATCGCGTCGGGAATGTAGGCCTCGGCCAGGCTGTAGCCTTCGTCCGCGCCATGGGCCACCAAGCAGTTGTAGCCCAGCTCGTGGGCCAGGTCGAAGAGGATGCGGGCGAAGTTCGGCTCGTCTTCCACCACCAGAATGCAGCGGGTGGTGAATGGGGCCTTGTCGCGGTCATCGGCGAAACGCGGAATTTGCTTGGTCTCGGCCACCGGCAGCGGCGCCACGTTGATCGGTGCCGGCGCGGGCGCTGCCACCACTTGACGCGGCTGCTCGATCGGCGCGGCGTCTTCTTCGCGCTCGACATACTGCTCCGGCAGTACCAGCGTGAACACGCTGCCCCTGCCCGGTTCGCTGGTGACACTGATGTAGCCGCCCAGCAACGTGGCCAGGTCGCGCGAGATCGACAGGCCCAGGCCGGTGCCGCCGTAACGGCGGTTGGTGGTGCCGTCGGCTTGGCGGAAGGCTTCGAAGATGCTTTCCTGCTGGTCCGGCGCAATGCCGATGCCGGAATCGCGCACGGTAAAGGCGATACCTTCCCCCGGTGCGCGCGACACTGACAGGCTGACCTCGCCCTGTTCGGTGAACTTGATCGCGTTGGACAGCAGGTTCTTGAGGATCTGCTCCAGGCGCTGGCGATCGGTAAACAGCATGCCCGGCGCGTCTTCCTGCACCTCGACCTGGAAGGCCAGTTTGCGATCGGCCGCCAGCGGTTCAAACATGCCGCGCAAACCGTCGACCAGCCGCGCCACGCTGGAATTTTCCGGACGCATTTCCAGCTTGCCGGCTTCAACCTTGGAGATATCCAGGATGTCGTTGATCAGGTTGAGCAGGTCATTGCCGGCCGAATAGATCGACTCGGCAAACTTGACCTGTTCGGCGCTGAGGTTGTCCTGCGGGTTCTCGGCCAGCAGCTTGGCCAGGATCAGCGAACTGTTGAGCGGCGTGCGCAGCTCGTGGGACATGTTGGCGAGGAATTCGGACTTGTACTTGCTGGAGCGCTGCAGTTCTTCGGCGCGGTCTTCCAGCTCGAGCTGGGCCTGATTCAGCTCGATGTTCTTGCGATCCATGGCGTCGCGCTGCTCGGCCAGGGTCTCGGTTTGCTCCGCCAGTTGCTCGTTGGTCTGCTCCAGCTCAGCCTGTTGGGTTTCCAGGTGGGCCTGGGACTCTTTGAGGATGCGCGACTGTTCTTCCAGCTCTTCGTTGGCCGTCTTGAGTTCTTCCTGTTGCACTTGCAGCTCTTCGTTAAGCTGTTGGGTCTCGGCCAGCACTTCCTGCAGGCGCTGGCGATAGCGTGCGGCTTCGATGGAAGTGCCGATATTGCCGGCGATCAGCTCCAGCAGCTCTTCGTCACGTTCCTCAAGCGGGCGCAGGAAGCCCAGCTCGATCACACCATTGACGCGATCATCATCCGTGGTAGGCACGACCAGCACGCTGCGGGTATGGCCTTCACCCAAGCCGGAGCTGACCTTGAAGTAATCCACCGGCACGTCGTCGAGGCGAATCAGGCGATCGAGCTGGGCAGACTGGCCGATGATGCCTTCGTCGCTGTAGATCGCCTGCTCCTGCTGTTCCTGCTCACGCGAGAAGCCATAGGTGGCCACGCGCCGCAGGCCGCCGTGTTCTTCACGCACATACAGCGCGGCCACGGCCGAGCCCATGTATTGGGCAAAAAATTGCAGGATGTTGCGCCCCAGCATGTTCAAGGTGAGCTGGCCGAGCACCTGTTCGGCCAGTTCAGTCTGGCCGTTGCGCAGCCAGGCTTGCTGCTCCAGGCGCCGAGCGATCTTCTTTTGGGACGCGAGGTTTGCGCTGTAACTGTCTGACAAGGCAACCAGATTCTTACGACCGATATATGCCAGCAAGCCACTCAGGCCGAGCACAAACACCAGGTACAGGGTGACGCTGATCACGGTGGTGCGGGTGACTTCGGCATTGCGTGTGATGCGGAACTGCTGCTCCATCGCCACCGCGTCGTCGTATTCCTTGCGGATCTCATCGGTCAGACGCTTGCCGCGCCCTGCCTTGACCGCGCTGCGGTAATCGCCGCTGTTGCGCTGCATGTCAATCATCGACTGGGCGTAGTTGTTCCACTCCACCTGCAAGGCTTCCAGGCGCTTGAGACGGTCCACCTGCTGTGGGTTATCCGCCACCAACTCCTGCAGGTTGCGCAGGTCGGCAATGATGCGCGGCTTGGCCACCTCGTAGGGGTCGAGGAAATGCTCATCACCGGTGATCAGGAACCCGCGCATGCCGGTTTCCAGGTCGACGGTCAGCTTCGACGTCTCATTGAGGTTGTTGATCACCCGGTCGGTGTGCTCGACCCATTGGATCACCGACAACAAATAGGTGATCAGGCAGACGAAAAACACCGCACTGAGCACGCCCACACCCAGGGGCAATGCTACGTTTCGGCTCAGTAGGGTACGAAAGCTCTTTTCATCGACGGACGACGCGGGAGTCATGGGCATGCCTTGGCCAAAGGTGGAAAACCCGGGAGTTTGCCCCAAAGTGGCAGGCAAGACCATTTTTCTAGGTCGGTTTTGTACAGATTCCTACAGAGGAACAGGCTATTCTCTCTGGTCTTTCGTATCGCATTGTTTTTGAGTCCGGCGGGAACTTGTCATGAGTGCACGCTTACTCAAGCAAGAGGCCTGTCAGAACGGCCGCCTGTAACCTCGCCTTTTTCGGGAAACCCATACTATGTCCGCAGTCACCTCCACCATCCTTGTCGTCGAAGACGATGCCATCGTGCGCATGCTGATCGTCGATGTTCTGGAGGAGTTGGAATTCAGCGTGCTGGAAGCCGCCGATGCTGAAGAAGCGCTGGCGCAGGTGCGAAACACCGATCAGGTCATTGACCTGATGATGACCGACGTCGGCCTGCCGGACATGGACGGCAAGCAACTGGCAACCCTGGTGCGCGAGCTGCGCCCTTCCCTGCCGATCCTGTTCGCCAGCGGCTATGCCGAAAACATCGATGCGCCGGCCGGTATGCAGGTGATCGCCAAGCCGTTTTCCATCGATCAGTTGCGTGACAAGGTCAAGTCCATGCTGCCTTGACGCAAGCGTCGCTCGAATGCCGCCTGCCTGGGCGGCATTTTTGTGTCAGGTGCGTAGAGATTTACGTGACCTGCGACGCGGAAAACCGGAAACTCTGCGCTTTATCGCCCGCCCCATAAAAGCATTCTTGGAAGGACGCAACATCATGATTGGAAAACCGACGCGCCTGCTGTTGGCGAGCCTCTCGATACTCGTCAGCTCCGGCGCCTGGGCCGACTTCACCGCGACGCCGAGTGAAGCGCGGGCCATTGCCAAGGAAGCCTACCTGTATGGCTTCCCGGTGGTGGAGATGTACAAGACGCTCTACACCCAGGCCGTCGACAAGGGCGGTGCCAACTTCAAGGCGCCGCTGAACCATATCGGCCATGGCGCGCAAACGCTGACCCCGAAAGACACGGCCGTCGCAACACCCAATCCGGACACGTCCCTCTCCTTCGTCTGGATGGACCTGCGCACCGAGCCCCTGGTGCTGACGCTGCCCAAGATAGAAGACAACCGTTATGACTCGGTGCAGTTGATCGACCTCTACACACACAACATCGCGTACCTGGGCACCCGCAGCACCGGCAACAACGGCGGCCATTACATGATCGCCGGGCCCGATTGGAAAGGTCAGCAGCCCGTCGACGTGGACCGGGTGGTCTACAGCGAAAGCACTATCGCCTACGCCCTGTATCGCACCCAGGTGTTTGATGAAAAGGACCTGAGCAAGGTCAAGCAGATCCAGAACGGCTACACCGTGCAGCCGCTGAGCCGCTACGTGAAGCAGGCGCCACCGGCCAGGGCCGCCCGCATCGAATGGCCCAAGCCCACGGCAACCATGAGCGACAGCCCGCAACTGTTCCGCTACCTGAACTTCATGCTCGCCTTCGCGGCGCCCCAGGACAGCGAAAAGGAGTTGATGGCACGGTTCGCCAGGATCGGTATTGCGCCAGGCGCGCCATTCAAGGTCAACCAACTGAGCGCCGAACAACGCAAGGCGCTGGAAGATGGGATCGCGGATGGCCAGGCAGCGTTTGCCGCGTTCAAAAAAGACCGGATTGATACACGCCAGGTCTCCAGCGCGGCGCTGTATGGCAGCCGTGACCGCCTGAAAAACAACTACCTGTATCGTTATGCCGGGGCCAGCCTGGGTCTGTTCGGCGGTTCCAGCGACGAGTTTGCGTCCTTTACCTATGTTGACGACAGCGAGGGCAAACCCGCCAACGGCGCGCGCCATAGCTACACCGTGCATTTCGCCAAGGACCAATTGCCCCCGGCCGATGCGTTCTGGTCCCTGACCCTGTACGACGCCAAGACCCACCAACTGGTGCCCAACCACAAGAAGCGCTACCAGATCAATTCGCGCATGCTCCCCGACCTCAAATGGGACGCCGACGGCGGCCTGACCCTGGCGCTGCAGCATCACGAACCGCCGAAGGCTGAACAGCGCAACTGGCTGCCGGCGCCCCCCGCGCCCTTCTACGCGGTGCTGCGCATGTACCTGCCGGAGCCGCAAGTCAGCAGTGGCCAGTGGCAGCTGCCGCCGTTGACACCGCTCAAGTAGCGCCACCTGGCCGGCGGTTGCCACAGCCCGCCGGCCAGACATGCGTTTAGAGTTCAGCGTTTTTTCAGTTTCAGGTAGGACTGGTGCAAGTCCGCCGCCCAGCCATCGACAACCCCTTTCACATCGTCGGCCCGCATCACTTGCGAGTCGTTGGCCAACGGCTTGCCGGTGCCTTTGCGCACCACTTGGGCCAGCACCTTGCCACTGGCGCCATCGAGGAACTGCGCCTCGGTGCCCAACGTGGTTTCCTGGTCGCGAATGCCTGTACCGGTACTGACCGCCGCGGCCACCAGTGCCACCGGCACAAACTCATAGGGCTTGAGCCCTTCAGTCTTGCTGCTGACTGCCGTGATTGCCGCGCGCACCACGATCACGCCTGGCCCGGGCCCGTCAGCCAGAGGCAGCGACTTGGCCAGTTCGCGCTTGAGCGCGCGGTTGAAGTCATCGTTGATACCACGCAGGGTGCTGTCCGGAATCTTTGCGGTGGCCTGGGGCTCGGGGTAGAACTGCGTCGGTTCGACGTACACCGCGCGGTAGCGGCTCAGGTCGAGCGTGGGATCGACCCAGCGCATCACTTCGGCGCCGGACGGCGACTTGGCTTGCTTGAGTTGACTGTAGTCGGAGAGAAACCCTGAATATTCATCCGGTTGCGTAATCTTGCTGGCGCAGCCCGCCAGCGCAAGCGAGGCGACGCACAGCACGGTCATCATTTGCCCAAGTTTCATCTTTGAACTCCCTGGCAGTCGGCGTTGGAACATTGAGCTCTAGGTATAGCCAATCCCTGGAAAATAGCTCTGTTTCACACGCCGGTTCAGCAGGCAGGCGCAAAGCCTCAGGCGCGTTCGCGCGGAATCAGGCTCTGCAATTGCGAGGCCAGGAAGTTCGCGTCGAAGCCAAAGGTGTCCGGGTCTTTCAGGCCGTTGGTCTTCTTCCACCGCCAGTCGTTTTTATCCGCGGGCAGCACCAGTGAAACGCTGCCGTGGCGTGCCGCGGTCAAGCCCATTACAGACACAGAGATCAAGCCGCCGGCGCCCATCACGTCCGGCACGAACTCCACCGATTTGCCGGTGATCTGCACGGTGAGTTTCTCGGTCTTGAACGGCGATGTCTCCACGGGCACGCTCGGGCCGCTGGCCACGTAGGCTTCACGGTGAACGTCCAGCAGCCCCACGGTCTTCACCGGTTCCAGCCACAGCTCGATCTGCCCGAACAGCTCGCCGAGCTTTTGCGCCCAACGGGCCGACTGCAGGTCAAATTGCTGCTTTTTGTGCGCTTCGCTATCGGCGTAATGACGAAGCATCTCGCCCAGTTGCTGTACATCGTCCATTGCGGGTTCCTTGAGTGAGCCAGAGTGCAAAGCCCGATCATGGCAGATGCGGCGGCTCAGCGTACGGCTTAAAACCTGGGCCAGCCAGGCATCACAAACTGCACCGGTCATTTGGCGGTCAACTGCGTATGACGAATCCGCCGCCGATGGGTAAGGTGAAGCGACTGTCATTGTCAGGAGCATCGCATGCGCACCATCGGCCTTATCGGCGGCATGAGCTGGGAGTCCAGCGCCGAGTACTACCGCATCATCAACCAACGCGTGCGCGACAAGCTTGGCCCGCTGCGTTCGGCGCAACTGTTGATGTACAGCGTGGATTTCGGTCCGGTGGAGCAGGCTCAACACGCCGGTCGCTGGGATGACGCCGCGCGGATCCTCGAAGCGGCCGCACGTCGTTTGCAGGCCGGTGGTGCCGAGTGCGTAGTGCTGTGTACCAACACCATGCACTTGGTCGCGCCGCGTATCGAAGCAGCGGTGTCGATTCCATTTCTGCATATTGCCGATGCCGCCGGCGCGGCTGCGGTGCAGGCCGGCACGCTCACGGTCGGCCTGCTTGGCACCGCGTTTACCATGGAGCAGGACTTCCTCAAAGCGCGCCTGGCGGCACAGGGCCTGACCGTGCTGGTGCCTGAGGCGCCGGAGCGCCAGGCCGTGCACCGGATCATCTATGAAGAGTTGTGTGTCGGCGTGATCAGCGATGCCTCACGCAAGGTATACCAGGGCGTGATCCAATCCCTGGCCGCACGTGGCGCCCAGGCGATCATCCTTGGCTGCACGGAAATCAGCCTGCTGATCAAACCCGAACACAGCGACCTGCCGCTGCTGGACACCACTGAGCTGCATGCGCAGGCTGCGGTGGCGTTTGCGTTGCAGGACTAAGCCGGCATGCGCAGGCGCGCCATGCTCAGGGTGTCGACAAACCGGCCGTCACGCACGGCGTAATCGCGCAGCACGCCTTCGACCTCGAAGCCGAACTTGCGATACAGCGCCTGCGCCGCCTGGTTGTCGGCGTACACCGTGAGTTCCACCCGGTGCAGGTTCATCCAATTGTCAGCCACCTCCAGCGCGGCCGTCAGCAAGCGGGAACCGACGCCCTTGCCCTGCCACGCCGTCGCCACACCCATGCCGAACGAACCGACATGGGCCTGGCGCACGCGCAGGTACTGTTCCAGGCCAAGCTGGCCGATCACTTCATCGCCGTGCACAGCCACCAGCTGCAGCCGTCGCTCATTGTCCATCACCAGGCGCTTGCGCCACGCCGCGGCGGACTGGAAAGGCATTTGCAGCACCTGACGGCACACGGCCGGCTCGTTATAGAGCGCAGTGACGCCTTCAAGGTGGGCTTCGGTGAAGCGCTGGATGACGATAGCGGGTTCTGGCGGGTGCATTGTGTTTCGTCCTTTGAAAACAAGTGGCCGGGCAGTTTCGCGGGTTTTACGGGCAACCTTCAAGTCCTTAGCTGGCCACGGACGCGCGCAGCGCGTCTTTCAAGACGCATTGCATGGAGCTCGGCTTGCTGCTTAAGCGCCTGACAGTACTCGGGAAGGCAATGCTGAGCATCGGGTGTATCCACTTCGTCAGCCAGGCGCCGAGCAGTTGCAGCGGATATAGGGGTACCGCGCGGCTTCAACCGGCCCTTGATAACAGCAGCCCTGTCGTTGACCAACGTAGGATGGTTGAGTTTAAGAACGTCGATAGTGATGATGGCTTCAGGCGTCAGACCTTCTACATAGCCATCGCTGGAATATCTGAAGTGGCGCTCGATATTGACTGTCAGGGGCGAAACAAAAGGCTTTCGGGCCGAGTCGTAGTCATCTTTTTGCACGGCGCCATAAGCGCAAGCAATGCCGGTTTGACTGGATGGGTAACACGCCACCAAGTTGGCGTAGGCAATGCTCTGGGCCTTGTAATGCTTTTGTGGGAGTACATGCTCAATGTGGCAACTGAATTGTGTGCCCTGCCCCCTTGACTGGCATTCGGCGGCTGTCGGTAAGCGCCTTAATGTATAAGCACATAGATGAAATTGCTCTTTTAGAAGAGACTGCCGCACCGGCTCACTCGGAAAGCTGCTGCCCTTACCGTAGAAAAGATTGTGCTGCGTCTCGCGGTTTTCCCTTCGCCATTCAATCAACGCCCTTGGTTCGGCACCCTTTTTGATAGACCTCACGCTCCGCCCTCTTCTAGCGACCTTAGAGAGTCTATATTTGCTTGGGCTTCAAGCACGTCAGGGATTCTTCCAACCTGTTCGCGCAACTGTGCAAGGTCAGCTTGGGCAGACTCAAGATTGTCAGCGTCAAGGTCGCGATGGATTTTCCGAAGTTGTTGGCTGACGTACTGGTTCTGGGCCAGGCCGCCCATCAGCTCCTCGATAACCTCACCACTGCGAAGGCCCAAGGCCCGTTCCGGATGACCTAGATATTGGCCGTCTTTGAGTAGCATCACGGATTCAGCAGGTAACTCTCCCAATATCTGCGGAGAGTGAGTCGTAATGATGAATTGGCAGTTGGGGAATGTTTTTTCCAGATTGGCGACAACAGTTCGCTGCCAACCTGGATGCAGGTGGAGGTCCAGTTCGTCGATAAGGACAACGCCCCTTCCTTCCAATGGGTCGAGTACCTCGCAGTTAAGCAATGTCAGCCTGCGGGCTAGGTCTCCGACCAGTGCCAACAGACATTTCTCTCCATCCGAAAGTTGCAGCACGTTGAATTCGAGTCCGCCTTTTAGAACCGTCATTCGCAGCGCAGGCTTGCGGCGAATGCGGACATCTCTAAAGCCAGTAAAGGTTTCGATTGCCCGGCGAACAACCGAAAGCGCGGGATCTCGATAGCCAGGAGTATCCCGGCTATTTTCATTTTCCAGATCTTCTTGATTGCGGAACCAAATAAAGAACCGTTTGAAGTCCGCACCGCCATGTCCGAGCGCGTCGTCATAACCCTCAGCAATAGCATTCACCAGGCGTTCGCGGACCCGTAGCGGCACGTCCAGCACAGCTCGGTGAACATCGTAGTAAACCGCCAAGGGCAGCTCGATCGGCCCACCACCCTCAAATTCGTGCTGAGTGATGCCGTATTCAACACCATCGGCAGCATCATTCAATCGAGACAACTCGCTGCTGCGCTCACGTGGATGTTTGCCAGCCTTGCGATTCAGCGCAATCGCCCAGTCTACGGCGTAGTTTTCAAACAATTGTGTATCGACGTGCAAGCGTGTGAATTCGGCCCCAACTCTGATGTCATCTTTCGCGATTGTCCTTGACTTAGAGGGTTGACCAACCATACGGGCGGTCAAATTCGAAAGCGTAATCGCCAACGCATCCAGAATCGAAGACTTGCCCACGCCATTGACGCCCACCAAAGCGACAGTCTGCTTACCCTCGAAATCGAGTTCCATTTTCTCGATGCCGCGGAAATTGACGAGGGTAAAACGCTTGATCTGCATGATCGGCTTCCAACGTGCCCGGCCAGGTCAGCCAGTCTTCAAGGTAAGCAGCGATCATAGTAATTATCGACAGCTCTGTCACGACGCCAACGACAGCCTCTATCAACCCCTTGAGGCTACCTGCCATAGCCGCGCAATGTCCGCCGCTCGTTCGCGCAACAACCTGGGCGCCTCTGCGCACGCTTGCTCCAGGCTCATGGGGCCGGATGGCAAGGCGAACGCGGCATCCACGCCATGGGCATACATCTGCTCATAGCCATCACCCAGGGTGCCGGCGATGACGATCACCGGTACGCCGTGCTGCTGTGCGATGCGCGCCACACCGAAGGGGGTTTTGCCGCGCAGGGTCTGGGCGTCGAAGCGGCCTTCGCCGGTGATCACCAGGTCAGCGCCGCGCACGGCTTGCTCCAGGCCAACCAGTTCGGCCACCACCTCGACACCGGCGCGGAACTGCGCGCCCAGAAAAGCCTTCGCCGCAAAACCCAGGCCGCCGGCGGCACCGCTGCCGGGTTCGTCGCGGACATCCTTGGGCAGCACCTTGGCGCAATGGTCGGCGAAGTGACCCAGGGCAGCGTCCAACTGTTGCACCTGCTCGGGACTCGCGCCTTTTTGCGGGCCGAAGATAGCGGAGGCACCGTGGGCCCCGCACAGCGGGTTGTTCACGTCGGCGGCGATTTCAAAGCGGACCCGGGCCAGGCGTGGGTCGAGTTGCTCGAGGTCGATACGCGCCAGACCCGCCAATGCCAGGCCGCCAGCTGCAACGCTGCGGTTTTCGGCGTCGAACAGCTGCACGCCGAGGCCCTGCATCGCGCCCGCACCGCCGTCGTTGGTGGCGCTGCCGCCGATCGCCAGGATGATGCGCTGCGCCCCCAGGTCTAAGGCCGCGCGGATCAGTTCGCCGGTGCCATAGGTGGTGGTTTTGCAGGCATCGCGTTGCCCCGGCGGCACCAATTGCAGCCCACTGGCTTCGGCCATTTCGATGATTGCGGTATGGCTGTCGGCCAGCCACCCCCAGCGCGCTTCAACCCTTTCGCCCAAGGGGCCGCGCACGGTGTGGCGACGCAGCTCGCCGTTGCAGGCGGCCAGCACCGAGTCCACCGTACCTTCACCACCGTCCGCCATTGGGCATTGGATCACCTGTGCGTCCGGCCAGACCTGGGCCAACCCTGCCGCAATGGCTTGGGCAACGCCTTCAGCGCTCAGGCTGTCCTTGAACGAGTCGGGGGCGATGATGATTTTCATGGGTGTTCTCCGGTTTTTATGCCACCCATGCTGCCAGTTGGCAGGACCGCTGACGCCGGTCCGATGCACAAGTGCGCAGGCACTTTGTTGTTCATTCCGACAAAGCCTTGGGCAGCAGCTGTACGCCCAGGTAGAGCGCGAGCATGCCGTCCAGGGTGAGCGGGTCGACGCCGCTGAGCTCGGCAATGCGCTCCATGCGGTAGCGCAGGCTGTTACGGTGAATGCCCAGCGCATCGGCACACGCCTGGCTTTGCCCATCGTGTTCGCACCAACTGCGCAGCGTGGCCAGCAGTTGGCCGTTGGCGTCCTTGGCCATTACTTTGCGCAGGGGGTTGAGCAGCTCGTCGAGCGCGTCGTCGTTGCGATGCCGCCAGAGCATCACGGGCAGGCGATAGCGATTGAGCGTCAGCAGGCGCGACTGCGGCAGTATATCGCGGCCATAGGCGAGCAAATCACCGACGCGCCGATAGCAGCGGCGCAGGCCGGCCAGCCCTTGCGCCTGCCCGCCAACCGCCACGCGCAGGATGTTCCAGCCGAGGCCTTCAAGTTTTTCCAGCAGCCGTGGGTTATCCACCGGGACCGCCGCCGGGCGGCACCACAGCAGTGAGTACTGTGCCGAGCTGACACACCAGCTATCCGGGTAACGTGAGGCCAGCCAGGCGCTCAAGTCTTGCGCCGATTGCCCCGCGCCCAGCTCGAACAGGTACGGCGTGCGCGCCAGTTGCGGCTTGAGCCCCAGTTGCTGGGCTTCGTCCACCAGGCGCGGCGATTCACCGGCGTCGGCCAGCAGCAAGGCCAGCAGGTCATCGCAGCGCTGGCGCCGCCATTGCTGCTCGGCCTGCTGGTGGCGGTGGCTGACGAGCATTTCGGCGGTCATGCGCACCAGTTCTGCATAGGTACGCAGGCCTTCCGGTTCGCCGGTGATGCCCAGCACGCCGATCAAGCGGTCGTCATGCAACAGCGGCAGGTTGATCCCCGGTTGCACGCCCTTGAGGTGCTTGGCGGTCTGGCCGTCGATTTCCACCACGCGGCCATTGGCGAGCACCAGTTGCGCGCCTTCATGCCGGGTATTGATCCGCTCAGGCTCACCGCTGCCGAGAATCAGGCCCTGGCTGTCCATGACGTTGACGTTGTAGGGCAGAATCGCCATGGTTCGATCGACAATATCCTGCGCAAGGTCATGATCAAGCTCGAACATGCGATTTAAGTTTCCTTGAAAGCGTGGTTGTTCACAGGCACAGCGCAAAGCCGGCTTCGCTGTGCGCGAGCACAAAGACAGCAGCCTGCCGGGTGGCCGAGACTCAATGGGCGATCAACGTTACCCTCGCATCGCGAAAAATCATAATAAAGAGAGATTGCCATGTCACAGAGCGCCGCGACCCCCTTGGCCACCGATGACGATAAAAACGCCATCTACAAGCGCATTACCCTGCGCTTGATCCCCTTCATTTTCATCTGCTATCTGTTCAACTACCTGGACCGGGTAAACGTCGGCTTTGCCAAGTTGCAGATGCTCGATGCGTTGAAATTCAGCGAAACCGTCTACGGCCTCGGCGCCGGGATCTTCTTTATCGGCTACGTGCTGTGCGGCGTGCCGAGCAACCTGGCGTTGACCCGGTTCGGTCCGCGGCGCTGGATTGCGCTGATGATGATTGTCTGGGGCACGCTGTCCACCTGCCTGCTGTTTGTCACCACGCCGACGCACTTCTACACCCTGCGCCTGTTCACGGGCGCCGCCGAAGCCGGCTTCTTTCCCGGTGTGGTGCTGTACCTCTCGCAATGGTTCCCGACCTTCCGCCGTGGGCGGATCATGGCGCTGTTCATGTCAGCCATCCCGGTCTCCGGTTTGCTCGGCAGCCCGTTCTCCGGCTGGATCCTCAACCACTTCGCCGCCGGCCAAGGTGGCCTGGCGGGTTGGCAGTGGATGTTCCTGTTGCAAGGCGTCCCTACCGTGATCCTGGGCGCCCTTGCCTACTTCCTGCTCAGCGACAGCTTTGCCCATGCCAAGTGGCTCAAGCCCCACGAGCGTGCGGTACTGGAAGCCGACCAGGCGACCGATTTGGCGAACAAACCCAAAACCAGCACCGACTCCCTGGCCGAGGTGTTCAAGAACCCGGCGATCTGGGCGTTCGGCCTGATCTACTTCTGCATCCAGAGCGGCGTTTACGCCATCAACTTCTGGCTACCGTCGATCATCAAGAACCTGGGCTTCAGCGATAACCTGGTGATCGGCTGGCTCAGTGCGATTCCCTATCTGCTGGCCGCGGTGTTCATGCTGCTGGTGGGACGTTCCGCCGACTTGCGCAAGGAGCGCCGCTGGCACTTGGTGGTGCCGATGTTGATGGGCGCGATTGGCCTGGTGATCGCAGTGAATTTCGCCACCACCCCGGCCATTGCAATCCTCGGCCTGACCATCGCCACCATGGGCGCCCTGACCGGCCTGCCGATGTTCTGGCCGGTGCCCACCGCCATGCTCAGTGCGGGCGCGGCGGCAGGTGGCCTGGCGTTGATCAACTCCATGGGCCAGATGGCCGGCTTCCTCAGCCCGTATATCGTCGGGTTTGTGAAGGATGCCACCGGGTCCACGGACACGGCGCTTTACCTGTTGGCGGCGGTGATTGTCGGCGGCAGCGTGTTGGCGTTGCGGATGACGCGTACTCTCAAAGGCTAGTGAGATCCGTGTGGGAGCGGGGCTTGCCCGCGATAGCCATAGGTGTCTACACAATTTTGTAGTGAGCGGGCTTGCCCCGCGCTGGGTGGCGAAGCCGCCCCAATAAAGACACCGCGCAGTTTCAGACAAGCCCAATTCGCCTGGTTTGGGGCGGCTTCGCCACCCAGCGCGGGACAAGCCCGCTCACTACAGGGAATTGCCAGTCTCTGAAAGTTGTATAGAGGCCTATGCCATCGCAGGCAAGCCTGCTCACACCTGTTGGTACTGTATTTACAGCAGGCCGCCGCCGTCGATGTCGATCACGCTGCCGGTCATGTAGCCATTTTCCATGGCCAGCACATACCCTGCCGCCACTTCCTGCGCCTGCCCTACGCGCCCCACCGGCAATGCACCGCCCGCCTTGGCAAACATCGCCAGGCGCTGGTCTTCGGCCAGCCCTGCATACGCGGGGGTATCGATTACGCCTGGGCTGATCACATTGACACGTCGCGGCGCCAGCTCTTTGGCCAGTTGCTTGCCCAATGCTTCAGTCGCGGCATTGATGCCGACCTTGATGAATTGCCCCGGCGCCAGCTTGCGCCCCAGTTGCCCGGACGTCAGGCTGATGCTGCCGTGTTCGTCGAGAAAGGGCAGCGCCAATTGGATGGCCCGCAGCGAGCCCCAGAGTTTGACGTTGAAGTTTTCCTGGGCCTCATTCAGGTCGGTTTCGATCAATGGCTTGGCACGCACACTTGGCCCCGAGGTGTAGACCAGGTGATCAAAACGCCCCACGCGCTCGAACAGACGTTGCAGCGACACGGCATCGGTGACATCCACCGGTTCGCTGCGCAGGCCGTTTTCAACGCCGGACGCCAGACGTCGCCCGGCCAGCACCACCTGTGCGCCGCGCGCGGCGGCGGCCTTGGCCACCGCCGCACCGATACCGCTGCTGCCGCCAATCACAATGACCGTTTTGCCGTTGAGGGGAGAAGTCATGGGGAAGATTCCTGTGGGAGAAAGTGAGCGTTCATCTTCCCAGCTTGGCAATCGACGAAAAATCCGGGTAAAACGACAAGATCTTTAAAGGATTTTTACAAATGAGCTCGATCCTTGATCTTGAAGTCTTCGTGCGCACCGCCGACACGGGGAGCCTGTCGGCCGCCGCACGCGGCCTGGGTTTGACGCCGGCGGCCGCGAGCATCGCGCTCAAGCGCCTCGAAACCCGACTGGGCATTCGCCTGCTGGCGCGTTCTACGCGCAGCATGCGTTTGACCGAAGAAGGCCGGCGTTACCTTGACAGCGTGCGCGTGGCACTGGCGGCATTGTCCGAGGGCGAACAAGCGCTCAAGCAGCAAAGTCAGGGCCTGACGGGGTTGCTGCAGTTGGCCGCGCCGTCGGATTTCGGGCGCAATGTGGTGCTGGGTTGGCTGGATGAATTCAAAGCGCAGCACCCCAATATCCGCTTGCAGTTAATGCTCAACGACAGCAACGCCGACCTGTTCCGCGAAACCGTGGACATCGCCCTGCGTTTCGGCGTGCCCCAGGATTCCAGCCTGGTGGCGCTGCCCATCGCGCCCGAACATTGCCGCGTCGCCTGTGCCAGCCCGGCGTACCTGGCGCGTCACGGCATGCCCCGTGAGCCGATGGACCTGGCCCGGCACAGCGCGCTGCGGTACATGCGCCAGGGCCAGGTGAGCAAGACCTGGCGCTTTCGCCAGGGCACGCAGTTGCAAGAGGTCGACGTGAGCGGGGATTTCCTCAGCGATGACGGGGAAATCGTGCGGCGCTGGGCGTTGGCGGGCCACGGGGTCGCGTACAAGGCCAGGCTCGATGTGGTCGCGGATATTGCCGCCGGCCGGTTGGTGCCGCTGTTCGAGGAGTGGACGGGAGAACCTGCGCCCTTCAACCTGATGTGCCCCCACCGCCTGCAAGTATCGGAACGGGTGAAGGTGCTGCATCGCTTTTTGCTTGAGCGGTGCCAGGCATTGCTGGGCACCTGACGAAATGCCTGCAGGGCTTGTCCCAGAGCCTCTGAGTCTGGTATTGCATGGGGCACATTTGCTGCCTCGAGGAGTTATCCATGATTTACCGCACATTGGGCCAGTCCGGTTTGAAGGTCAGCGCCTTGACCCTGGGCACCATGATGTTTGGCGAACAGACCAGCACCGAGGACTCGCTGCGCATCATCGCCAAGGCCTGGGACCAGGGCATCAATTTTATCGACACGGCGGACGTCTACACCGGCGGGCGCTCCGAGGAAATCGTCGGTGAGGCCATCGCGCGGCAGCGTCAGGACTGGATCGTGGCGTCCAAAGTCGGATTCGGCCCGGCTGACGGAGTGCCCAACCGTAGCGGCCTGAGCCGCAAGCGCCTGTTCAATGCGCTGGACGCCAGCCTGGCGCGGCTCGAGACCGATTACCTGGACATCTACTACCTGCACCGCGAAGACCACAACACCCCGCTTGAAGTGACGGTGTCGGCAATTGGCGACCTGATCCGCCAGGGCAAGATCCGCTATTGGGGCCTGTCCAACTATCGCGGCTGGCGCATCGCTGAAGTGATTCGCGTGGCTGAACGCCTGGGCGTGGATAAACCCATTATCAGCCAGCCGCTGTACAACATCGTCAACCGTCAGGCCGAGGTCGAGCAGATCACCGCTGCAGCGGCCTACGGCCTGGGTGTGGTGCCTTACAGTCCGCTGGCCCGGGGCGTGCTCAGCGGCAAATACGCCCCGGATGTCACGCCCGAGCCCGGCAGCCGTGCCGCGCGCCAGGACAAGCGCATTCTGGAAACCGAGTGGCGGGTTGAATCACTGCGCATTGCCCAGCAGATCCAGCAATACACTCAAGGGCGTGGCGTGGGGATCGTCGAGTTCGCAATCGCCTGGGTGCTGAACAATGCGGCGGTGAGCTCGGCGATTGTCGGGCCGCGAACCGAGGCGCAGTGGGACGCCTACACCGGAGCGCTGGCGGTGAAGATCAGCGCTGAGGACGAGGCGTTCATTGATTCGTTGGTCACGCCAGGGCATTCGTCCTCGCCGGGGTTCAACGATGTCGGGCATTTTGTATCCGGTCGATTGGCACGCCTGTAGACTACCCGCGCAATAATTGGCCTTCGCGAGGACAGCGTGTCTAAAGGTGTTGTGTTATCGGTCTTGGCCTCGGTGTTGTTTGCCGTGATGTATTACTTCACATCACTGCTTACGCCCCTGAGTGGCCTGGACATTTTCGGCTGGCGCATGTTGCTCACCGTGCCCTGCATGACGGTGTTCATGCTCGTCAGCGGCGAGTGGCGCAGGGTTTGGGAACTGCTGCGCATGCTCGCGGCCAAGCCACGGCTGATCGGCGGCGTACTGGTGTCGTCGGCCTTGCTCGGCGTGCAGCTGTGGTTGTTCATGTGGGCGCCGCTCAATGGGCGCAGCCTGGACGTGTCCATGGGGTATTTCCTGCTGCCGTTGACCATGGTGCTCACCGGGCGCCTCGTCTACGGCGAGCGCCTGTCGCGGCTGCAACAGATCGCCGTGGTGTTCGCCGCGCTGGGCGTGTTGAACGAGCTGTATCAGGCCGGTGGTTTTTCCTGGGCAACACTGGTGGTGATCATCGGCTACCCGGTGTATTTCGTGGTGCGTAAATACCTGAGCACCGACCATTTGGGTGGGCTATGGCTGGACATGGCGTTGATGCTGCCGCTGGCCTGGTGGTTTGTACAAAGCGGCGAACAAGGCTTTGCCGTACTGGATGGGCATCCAAAGCTCTATGCATTGATTCCCATGCTGGGCCTTATCAGTGCCTCGGCGCTGGTGAGTTATATCATTGCCAGTCGCTTGTTGGCGTTCAGCCTGTTCGGGCTGCTGAGCTATGTGGAGCCGGTATTGCTGCTGGGCGTGGCGCTGCTGTTGGGCGAAGGGATCGAGGGCGGACAGTGGCTGACCTATATTCCGATCTGGCTGGCGGTGATGGTGCTGGTGTATGAGGGGTTCAAGCATTTGGTGCGTCAGCGCCGGGCTTGATGGGAGGCTGAGAGTGGAGTCGGCTGTGGGGGCGTCCGTACCCCTCTGTCGACTGAGTCAGGTCCTGACTTCGGTTGTCGGCACTTCAGGTGTGCCGGCAACTTTTTCAATGACGTTGGCGGTATTGTCCAACCTCTTTCGCCACTTACCGTAATAGGGGATCTTGTTTTGAGCTTGGTTGCCTGCGCTTTCCAGCACGGCATCCATCTCTTGCTGATCGACACCAAACAGCTTGCCGATACGATTGTCGCGATTCAATTCAAGCAACGTTCCTTTGACGGGGTCTTTCAAGATGGTTTCGATGGAGTGCGCTATGTCTTCAGGAACGCCCAGCGCTTTCAACGCGGTGGCGAGGCCATGCCCAGGACTTCTGAGTTGCTTCAGGAATTCGTCGTAAAGACCGTTTAGATTATTCGCACCCACATTGTCCATGGAAACACTGGTTATTTTTTTGCGGAACTCATTGAACGTCATGGGTTCAAGCGGCTTGTTTTCGTTCAACCCATTTTGAACGAAATAAAATCTGCGTCCCTTGCCGTCCTTTTTTTGGCCGCCGCCTTGCAAGTTTCCATAAGCGTCGTAGCAATAGACGATGGCTTCTCCATCTGGCCGATATCCGACATAAAACGCCTTGCCATCTGGCTCCAGTTTATAAAGCTGCGTTCGTACCAGCCCGTCGACCTGAACGGGTGGGATCGAAGCGTCTTTGTTTAAACGCTCGAAGATATCCCCCTTCTCATAACCAAAACTTCCCACCACTGCATTGATATCGCCATCAGCGAACATACCGAATTTCTGGTTGACCCGCTCCTCCTGCTTGGGCGCTTGATCATTGGCAAAATGCTTTGTAAATCGCTTGCGCTCAGTCGGGTCATTGGCCACTTCTTTGAGCCAGTCCGTCATCTCCTGCGCATTATTGAACTCATGAAACGAGGTCACGTCGTCTTCCGGCATGTACAGGATGAAATTAGGCCCCTCTTCTGTAGGCGGCACCCGCTTGATCATTATCATGTCGTTGGACTGAGCACCATCAACGGCAAATGTCGAGACCTGCACCCCTGGACTTCCCGGTTTGTTGGGTGACAGCGCGGCCTTCGTCAGTTGATACCCTTTGGCGCTGAGTGTGTTGCCCAAATACTCGGTTTCACTGTCATCGACAAACTTTTTACGCGCCTGATCGACCGGTTCTGAATGACCGGTTGAATGGACATTGCGCACTGGCCCTGCCTGCTCAGTTGATAAAGATGGCTCGACTGGGCGTTGTGGGATAGGAGAATTTACAATCATAAGAAGGTCTCTTCATGGTGGAAGCGCAGGCCTTTTCTGCGTCCTACCCCCTGTGTGATATTTGAAGAACCATCTGTTCCTATTAAGCCGCAGGTCATTTGCAACACGATGCATCAAAAAAGCCCGGTAAAAAACCGGGCTGTTTTGCTTGTGCGCCAGGCATGGCGCGTTGCGCGTAAGCGCAACCAGCTTGGCTGTGGTGGCCTCGCTGGTGACTTGGAGGTGAAAGTCCTCTACACACCCGGCAACAGCGGGTCACCGCTGGTGCGTGGAACTCGATTTGGAAAAGTTCTTCGATCGGGTCAATCACGATGTATTGATGGGTTACATCGAGCGTCAAATCGAAGACAAGCGTGTGCTCGCGCCGACCCGTCGCTATCTCGAAGCGGGAACGATGTCGGGCGGGCTCGTCGGCCGACGGCAGGAAGGGACGCCGCAAGGCGGCCCACTGTCGCCGTTGTTGTCGAATATCCTGCTCAACGAACTCGACCACGAGTTAGAGCGACGGGGCCATCGATTCGTACGCTATGCCGACGATGCGAACATCTACGTGCGCAGCCAGCGGGCAGGTGCACGGGTGATGGCTGGGTGCGACATAAACTTCGCTGTATCATCTGGCGCCAATGGAAGCAGCCCTCTACGAGGGCCCGCCTTAATGCGCCTGGGACTCAACGAGGCGCGTGCTTGTAACTCGGCATTCAATGGTCGAGGCCCTTGGTGGAGCTCCGCAGCCTCCCATATGAATCAGGCGCTGCCAAAGAAATTATGGGATCGACTCGGGTTGGTCTCGATACTGGATACGATAACCCGGCTTAACCGCTTAACCTGAACCGCCGTATACGGAACCGTACGTACGGTGTGAGAGGACGGCGGACGCGAATCCGCCTCCTACTCGATTAGCCTGTCGATCAATCGGCGGTCAGTACACCACGACGCACCTGGTCGCGCTCGATCGACTCGAACAGCGCCTTGAAGTTGCCCTCGCCAAACCCGTCGTCGCCTTTACGCTGAATGAATTCGAAGAACACCGGGCCCATCAGGGTTTCCGAGAAGATCTGCAGCAGCAGGCGCTTGTCACCGGCAACCGACGAGCCGTCCAGCAGGATGCCGCGCGATTGCAATTGATCCACTGGCTCGCCATGGTTCGGCAGGCGGCCTTCGAGCATTTCGTAGTAAGTGTCTGGTGGCGCGGTCATGAAGCGCATGCCGATCTTCTTCAGCGCGTCCCAGGTTTTGATCAGGTCGTCGGTGAGGAACGCTACGTGCTGGATCCCCTCGCCATTGAACTGCATCAGGAACTCTTCGATCTGCCCGGCGCCCTTGGACGACTCTTCGTTCAAGGGGATGCGGATCATGCCATCCGGCGCGCTCATGGCCTTGGAGGTCAGGCCGGTGTACTCGCCCTTGATATCGAAGTAGCGCGCTTCACGGAAGTTGAACAGCTTCTCGTAGAAGTTGGCCCAATAGGCCATGCGCCCGCGATAGACGTTGTGGGTGAGGTGGTCGATGACCTTGAGGCCGGCACCTTGCGGGTTGCGCTCCACGCCTTCGAGGTACACGAAGTCGATGTCATAGATCGAACTGCCTTCGCCGAAACGGTCGATCAGGTACAGCGGCGCACCGCCGATGCCCTTGATCGCCGGCAGGTTGAGTTCCATCGGGCCGGTGTCGATGTGGATCGGCTGTGCACCCAGTTCAAGAGCACGGTTGTAGGCTTGTTGCGAGTCCTTGACGCGGAACGCCATGCCGCACACCGACGGGCCGTGCTCGGCGGCGAAGTAAGAGGCGATACTGTTGGGTTCGTTGTTGAGGATCAGGTTGATCTCGCCCTGACGGTACAGGTGCACATTCTTCGAGCGGTGGCTGGCGACTTTCGTGAAGCCCATGATCTCGAAGATCGGCTCCAGGGTGCCTGGGGTTGGCGATGCGAATTCGATAAATTCAAAGCCCATCAGGCCCATTGGGTTTTCGTATAGATCTGCCATGGTGGCACCTCATCATTCTTGTAATGAATACTGTTATTTGCGAGCAAGGATGAGGTGGCGGGGTGGCGCGCAGGAAAGGCCTCGCACGCTGCGGGCGAGGAAGTCACCGAAGATGAGGGCGCAGCCAAATAGCTTCATGGTGTCATCGGTCTCTGACGGCTTAGGCTTACGTGAGCGCAAGTCCATATTCTTGTATGCGTAAATCGATTCTACACAGCGTAACAGTGTTTGTCCGTACTCTTATCAAATCCCCATTGCCTTGGCCTGCGCAAGGGGTTTGTTGCACAGGCAGATACCCGACAGGATCACGGCACCGCCAACCATCATGGGCAGGGTCAACTGTTCGCCCAGCAGCACGGCACCACAGATCACGGCCGTGAGCGGGTTCAGCGCAATAAACACGCCGGCGCGTGTCGCGCCGATTTGGCGGATGCCATCGTAATAGCCGATATAAGCCAGCGCCGAACCCAGCACACCGAGGTACATCAGGCTGAGTACTTGGGGGGAATGCAGGCGGCCCATGGCCTCCAGGCTGAAACGCCCCATGACCAGCGTGACGACGCTAAGCATCAGGGTGCCCAACAGTATCGACCAGGTCACCGTCTGCAACGGCCCGAGGCTCTGGTTCAGTTCGCGGGAAAGCAACGAGTAGACGCCCCACCCCGCTACGCAGCCGACAATCAGCAGATCCCCACGCCAGGTGCCGGTTGCTTCGCTCAGCACCTGGGGGTTGCGACTGACGATGACCAGGGCAGCGCCCGTCAGACATAACGCAATACCCGTGATCTTGCCGCCATTCAGGCGTTCCTTGAATAACCACCATGACGCCAGTGCGATGACTGCGGGGTTCAGCGCCACGATCAGTGAGGCCCGGGATGCGTTGATGTACTGCAACCCATAGAAGAAACACAGGTTGTAAAAAAAGATGCCGAAGAAACCCAGCATCGCCAGGTGCATCATCTGCGGGAGACTCGGGCGAGCCAAGGGGATGCGCGCGAACCCCAGGAACCCGAGCAACGCCAGGCTGGCCAGCACAAACCGCAGGCTGGCCGCCAGCAAGGGGTCGACTGCCTCGCTCAGGTAGCGACCGGCCACGAACGTCCCGCCCCAGATCATGGTGACGGCGGCCAGCTTCAGGTAAGTGATGCGGTCCGAAGGTAAATGCACGGGAGTTGACTCTTATGACTTGGGATTGGCCCATTCTTCTGGTAATAGGTCCTCATCGTAAAATGAGTGATGACTCATGACCTTGACCCAACTCGAAATCTTTTCCCTGGTCGCCGAACTGCAAGGTTTCACCAGCGCGGCACACCGCCTGGGTATCAGCCAATCGGCGGTGTCCCATGCAATCAAGGGCCTGGAGCAGGAGCTGGGCGTTGCGCTGTTCAGGCGTCACCAGGCCCAGGTGGAACTCAGTGATATTGGCGCGCAGTTGCTGGGCCGCGCCCGGGCCATGCTTGGCCTGGCCAACACCTTGCAGCAGGAAGCGGCGGATGCGCGCGGCATGAAACGCGGCACGCTGCGCATCGGTTCTTTCGGCCCGACCGCCTCGGCCCGCCTGCTGCCGAAAATCCTCGGCCGGTTTCGGCTGGAATACCCTGGGATCGAAGTGCATGTGGACGAGGGGCCGGACAGGCAAGTCATCCAGTGGCTCGACGAGCGCCGTATCGACATCGGCTTTGTGGTGCTGGAACAGGAACGCTTCGACACCTTCGCGCTGTTCGAAGACCAGATGGTTGCGCTGTTGCCGGCCGGGCATCGGCTGGCGGCGTGCGAGCAGGTGAGCCTCAAGGACCTGTGCGACGACCCGTTCGCGCTGACCGAGGCCGGCTCCACTGAACTGGTGGTGCGTCTGTTCAACGAGGCGCGGTTGACGCCGAACGTGCGTTATCGCTGCTCGCAGTTATTGAGCACTCTGGAGACCGTCAGCCGGGGCGATGCCGTGAGTGTGGTGGCGCAGGCATCCTTGCCGGTGGCGGGCGATCCGCGTTATGTGCAGCGTGCGCTATCACCCCGAGTGCCGCGTCGGGTTGGCCTGGCCGTGCTCGACCGGCGCCAGTCTTCGCCGGCGACGCTTGCCTTTATTCGTATTGCCCAGGGCCTGGCGCTGTAGCGCTGCAGACTGGCCAAATGGCTAGGTGGCACGAGCTAATTTGGGCCTGGCGATCTATCATCGATTGAATCTGACCTTTGCAACAGGCCGTTCACTTCATGCCCCTGACCGTCAACGGCCCGCGAAAACGCGCCACTCGTTACTTGATCACCTGCTTGAGTACCTTACTGCCGATTGCGCTCGGGGTGGTCATCTTGCACTGGCAAGCCGAACGCACCCTGCAACAAAGCACCGCCCAGAGCGCCCAGGAAGCGGTGCGCCAATTCGACCTGATGCTCGACAACACCGCTCTCGCCGCCCAGGCGCTCCTGCCTCTGGCTGGACAGCCCTGCGATAACGGGGCGCAGTTGGCCCTTCGCGAACAAGTCACACGCCGGCCATTCGTACGCGCTACGACCCTGTCCTGGCAAAAAAACATCTACTGCAGCTCGTTGTTTGGCGGCGACTATGAGCAGCCGGTCAATCCGGATGATTACGTGGATGGCAACTTATGGCTGATGAATGGCAACCCGGTGACGCCGGGCACCGCCCTGCTGGTTTATCGGCTAGCGGACGGTGATAAGGCGGCTTTTGCGTCCATTGATGGTTATCACCTGGCCAATACCCTGCGCCTGATCAGCCGTTATGCCCACGTCGTGCTGCAAGTCGGTCCGAATTGGCTGGGGGCTGATGGCGAGGTGCATGGCGGCGCTGTGCCAGTATTTGCGGTCGCCGATCATCAGTTGGCGTCCGAGCGCTACCACTACCGTGTCGAAGCGGGCATGCCGGCCGGTGAAGTGTGGCGGTATATGCAGGCCCGATACCCGGCACTGTTCAGCCTGGTGATGTTGTTCAGCGTGCTGGCGGGCCTGTTGGCGCATTGGCTGCAACAGCGCTCATCGGCACCGACCCATGAACTGCAACGGGCGCTGGGCGCCAACGAGTTCATCCCTTACTTCCAACCGGTGGTGTGCGGCGACACCCGTGAATGGGCCGGCTGCGAGGTGCTGATGCGCTGGCAGCACCCGAAGGAGGGGCTGGTGCGCCCCGACCTGTTTATTCCGCTGGCCGAGCACTCGGGCCTGATCGTGCCGATGACCCGCGCGCTGTTGCGCCAGACCGCCGCGCAATTGGCCCCCCATGCGGCGCACCTGCGCCCTGGGTTCCATATCGGCGTGAATATCACCGCCCGTCATTGCCAGGACCTGGCGTTGGTGGATGACTGCCGTGAGTTTCTCGGCGCGTTTCCCATAGGCCAAGTGACCCTGGTGCTGGAATTGACCGAGCGCGAACTGATCGTGCCCACCGACATCACGCGTCGCCTGTTCGACACGCTGCATCAAATGGGCGTGATGATTGCGATTGATGACTTTGGCACCGGCCACTCAAGCCTGGGTTACTTGCGCAACTTCAATGTGGACTATTTGAAGATCGACCAGAGTTTTGTCGCCATGATCGGTGCCGATGCACTCTCTCGGCATATTCTGGACAGCATCATAGAACTGTCCGGCAAGCTCGACTTGGGCATCGTTGCAGAGGGTGTGGAAACCGTTGAACAGTGCGAATACCTGGCCGCGCAAGGCGTGGATTTCATGCAGGGCTACCTGTTCGGCAGGCCGTTGCCGTGCGAAGAGTTTATTAAATCCCTGGGCAGCCATTGATTAGCCATGCATTCAATACACTGAAATAATGTTGTTTAGACAAAAGACATGATTTACTCACGACGGATTAACTACTACAATTTTTCCTGCCTGTGCAGAATTCGCAGGACGACTTCTTTCTTGGGTCGCCTTAAAGCGCTTGGCTTATAGCTTTGTCTGCCGTTGATATCAGCCAACTACACTATTGGAGTACAGATTTTGTCCAGACTCGCCGAATTTCGCGCAGCAGAAAAAGCCCTTCAAGAGCAGCTTGCGCAGCTGGAATCCCTGAAGAACGACGCTGGCCTGAAGAAAGAAATCGAATTCGAAGAAAAGCTTCAAGCCCTGATGAAGTCCTACGGCAAAGGCCTGCGCGACATCATTTCCATCCTTGATCCAAACCCGGGCAAGTCCAACGCCAGCGCCGCTGCCGCCCCAAAACAGCGCCGCGCACGTGTGGTCAAGGTTTACCAGAACCCGCACACCGGTGAGCTGATCGAAACCAAAGGCGGCAACCATCGCGGCCTCAAGGCGTGGAAAGAAGAGTACGGTGCCGCCACCGTGGATTCCTGGCTTCGCGGCTGATCGTTTGCACTAACAAAGAGCCCCGCGCACGCGGGGCTTTTTTTATTCAACGGTTCGAAAACGAACTTAAATAACCTTTCATCGTGTTCAGAATCATCGGACACTACACACTTAAAGTTTCAGGCTATCGCGTACCGAACTGACTTCATCCTTGCTTGCCTCATAGGCATCAGCCTGCCCTGCGTATGAAAAAACATAGGCTTTATCGGTATCAACCGCGCCCACCAATGTTTGAGAAAGCACGTGGCGGCCGTTTTCTGTAATCATGCAAGTAGTTTCCAGCGCGTCTAGACGGCTCAATGTTGTAGGGCGCATCTTGCTGCACACACTTTGATACCCGCCTTGAGCAAAATCCTTCTGGATGGACTTGCGCATCTCCATCAGCACGCCTTGCAGGTTAACCTTGTGCCCCGCTTCAATAGGCGTACCGGTCAACTCCATGACCATCAAGGTCGCGCCATTTTCATCGTGTTTGATTGCACGCTGCCGAGAGACAGATTGAGGCTGTGCAGGGGCCGCATCGTCAGGCATCACATCTTCGATCTGCCAGCCGCTGGGCCAGTGAATGTCCGGGGCGGCCGCCAGTACGAAGGGACTGCCCAATAGCAGACACACAGCACTCAACAGCGGTTTACGAAATTCGATCATTGCCAACACCACCCAAGGTTCCAGCGCCGAAGTTTGAGCCCCGGCCCCCTTGGGTCGCAAGGCCTGCGTGGGGTTTTTCATTTGGCGCCCGACGCAGGCCTTGCGTATCATGGCCGGGTTGCACGGATGCCAGCCGCAAGCCAAGGAACCGCTCATCTCTGAGAGCAGCGTTTGCCCCACTTTTTTCTGGAGGGCCCATGAGCCTGCACGAACTGAACACCTTCCCGGGCGTCACTGCCCAACCTGACAGCGCCACCACCCATTTTGTGTTCAACCACACCATGCTGCGGGTCAAGGACATCACCAAGTCGCTGGATTTCTATACCCGCGTCCTGGGTTTTTCCCTGGTTGAGAAACGCGACTTTCCGGAAGCCGAATTCAGCCTGTACTTCCTGGCCCTGGTGGACAAATCCCAGATCCCGGCCGACGCCGCCGAGCGCACCCAGTGGATGAAGTCGATCCCTGGCATCCTGGAACTGACCCACAACCACGGCACTGAAAACGATGCCGACTTCGCCTACCACAACGGCAACACCGACCCACGTGGCTTTGGCCATATCTGCATCTCGGTGCCGGATATCGTTGCCGCCTGCGAACGCTTCGAAGCCCTGGGCTGCGACTTCCAGAAGCGCCTGAGCGATGGCCGCATGAAGAGCCTGGCGTTCATCAAGGACCCGGATGCGTATTGGGTCGAGATTATCCAGCCGGCGCCGATGTAATAAGCACTGCGTGACGCGGAGCGTCACCGGATGCATTCCCATGCGGAGCGTGGGAACGAGAAATAAAAAAACCCCATGATCGCTCATGGGGTTTTTCATTTGCGGGTTGGCATTTACGCCGGCGCGGAGGTGCGAATCAAGTGATCGAAAGCGCTCAGGGAAGCCTTGGCGCCCTCGCCTACTGCAATCACGATCTGCTTGTACGGCACTGTCGTAACGTCACCTGCCGCGAACACGCCTGGCAGTGACGTTTCGCCACGGGCATCGACGATGATTTCGCCGCGCGGTGTCAGCTCCACGGTGCCTTTGAGCCAATCGGTGTTAGGCAGCAGGCCGATCTGCACAAAGATCCCTTCCAGGTCGATGGTCTTGAACTCGCCGCTGTCGCGATCCTTGTACGCAAGGCCGGTAACTTTCTGGCCGTCGCCCTTCACTTCGCTGGTCAGCGCACTGGTGATCACGTCAACGTTCTGCAGGCTGTAGAGCTTGCGCTGCAACACAGCGTCGGCGCGCAACTTACTATCGAACTCAAGCAAGGTCACGTGGCTGACGATGCCGGCCAGGTCGATGGCCGCTTCAACGCCGGAGTTGCCACCGCCGATCACCGCCACACGCTTACCCTTGAACAACGGACCGTCGCAGTGCGGGCAGAAGCACACGCCCTTGGCCTTGTATTGCTGCTCGCCCGGTACACCCATTTCGCGCCAGCGGGCGCCAGTGGCGAGGATCACCGTCTTGGACTTGAGGCTCGCGCCGCTTTCGAAACGGATTTCGTGCAAGTCACCGGCGTTTTTCGCCGGGATCAGGCTGCTGGCACGTTGCAGGTTCATGATGTCCACGTCGTATTGACGCACGTGGGCTTCCAGGGCGCTGGCCAGTTTCGGGCCTTCGGTTTCCTGTACCGAGATGAAGTTCTCGATGGACATGGTGTCCAGCACCTGGCCACCAAAGCGCTCAGCGGCAACACCGGTGCGAATGCCTTTGCGTGCGGCGTAGATCGCTGCTGAAGATCCGGCCGGGCCACCGCCGACAACGAGCACGTCAAAGGCGTCCTTGGCGCTGATTTTCTCGGCGGCTTTTTCGATACCGCTGGTATCGAGCTTGGCGAGGATTTCTTCCAGGCCCATACGGCCCTGGCCGAAGTTCACGCCGTTCAAGTAGACGCTTGGCACCGCCATGATCTGGCGCTCATCAACTTCCGCCTGGAACAGCGCGCCGTCGATGGCGACGTGGCGGATGTTCGGGTTGAGCACGGCCATCAGGTTCAGCGCCTGGACCACGTCCGGGCAGTTCTGGCAGGACAGCGAGAAGTACGTCTCGAAGCTGAACTCGCCTTTGAGGGCGCGGATCTGTTCAATCACTTCGACACTGGCCTTCGACGGGTGGCCACCGACTTGCAGCAGGGCCAGCACCAAGGAAGTGAATTCATGGCCCATGGGGATGCCGGCGAAACGCAGGCTGATATCGGCACCCGGGCGGTTGATGGAGAACGACGGCTTGCGCGCATCATCACCATCGGTGTTCAGGGTAATCAGCGTGGTGAGGCTGACCACATCCTGCAACAGAGCGAGCATTTCCTGGGATTTCGCACCGTCGTCGAGGGAGGCGACGATCTCGATCGGCTGGGTGACCCGTTCCAGGTATGACTTCAACTGAGCTTTAAGATTGGCGTCCAACATACGGGCGATTTCCTTTAATTCTGGGTAAAAAAAACGCCCGAGCGAATCTCGCCCGGGCGTTTTAGGGCGGTGCAGCTTACTTAAGGTGCGGCAAAATCCGCCCTGAGGTGTTTCACAGACTTAGATCTTGCCGACCAGGTCCAGGGACGGAGCCAGAGTGGCTTCGCCTTCTTTCCACTTGGCTGGGCATACTTCGCCTGGGTGGGCAGCCACATACTGAGCGGCCTTGATCTTGCGCAGCAGCTCGGAAGCGTCACGGCCGACACCGCCGTCGTTCAGTTCAACGATCTTGATCTGACCTTCCGGGTTGATCACGAAAGTACCGCGGTCCGCCAGGCCAGCTTCTTCGATCAGTACGTCGAAGTTGCGGGAGATGGTCAGGGTCGGGTCGCCGATCATGGTGTACTGGATCTTGCCGATGGCTGGCGAAGTGTTGTGCCAGGCAGCGTGGGCAAAGTGGGTGTCGGTGGAAACGCTGTAGATTTCAACGCCCAGCTTTTGGAACTCGGCATAGTTGTCAGCCAGGTCTTCCAGCTCGGTTGGGCAAACGAAGGTGAAGTCGGCTGGGTAGAAGAACACTACCGACCACTTGCCTTTCAGGTCAGCGTCGGTCACATCTACGAAGCTGCCGTTTTTGAATGCGGTGGCTTTGAACGGTTTTACTTGGCTGTTGATGATAGGCATCGTTGATTCTCCGTCAGGGTTGTAGAAGGGCTTGGTAAGTTGATGAGATGAATCCTACCCACTCTCTCGGTCGATGGCTCATTGGCAAACCTGATGCTGACGATTGGTTTTCCCTATCAGGTGACTGTATTAATAGAAGAAACCCTAAAGAAGCGGTTGAGTCGCCAACGTCATCCCAAGGAAGGGCGTTGCTTCAACATAGCGCATGGCGGATTTCATGTCGCTCCACCCGACGTAACTCATCAGTGACTTCAAATCCCAACCGCTGCGGTGGGCCCACGTCGCAAAACCCCGGCGCAGCGAGTGGCTGGTGTATTGCTCGGCAGGGATGCCGGCGCGCTCCAGCGCCTGGCGCAGCAGCGGGATCACGCTGTTGGGGTGCAACCCCTCCTCTCCCAGGTTGCCCCAGCGATCAATGCCACGAAACACCGGGCCACGCACCAGCGCGGAGGCGCTGAGCCACTCGCTGTAGGCGTGCACCGGGCACAAGCGCAGCAGCGCCGGGGTGTGATAGGTCTTGCCGAGGTTGTCGCGATCGCTTTTGCTGCGCGGCAGGTACAGGCTGATGCCGGCACCTGGCGCGGCTTGGACATGCTCGATGGCGAGGCGACACAACTCATCGCTGCGAAAGCCGCGCCAGAAGCCCAGCAGGATCAGTGCAGTGTCGCGCTTGGCGCGCAGCAATCGCGGCGAGTCTTGTGCCGCAGCCGCCTCTTTCGCTTCGACCTCAAGCGCCGCAACCACCTGCTCCAGATGCTTGAGCTGCAACGGCTCGGCCTGTTTCTGTCGCGCCGGGTGCACGGCACGAATGCCCTTGAGCACTTTGCGCACCACGGGCGCTTTGGTCGGGTCGGGAAAGCCCTGGCTGGTGTGCCACTGCGCCAATGCCGACAACCGCAGCTTCAACGTATTGACCGCCAAGACCCCCGCATGCGCGACCAGATAGCGCGCCACGCTGTCGCTGGTCGCAGGCAGAAACCCGCCCCAACTCACTTCGAAGTGCTCGATGGCCGCGCGGTAACTGCGTCGCGTGTTGTCGCGGGTGGCGGCGTTGAGATAACGGTCCAGATCGCTCATGGGGGGCCTATTCGTACTGCTCGCGGGCGCATTGGCGGATTCAAAGCGCATGACACGGGATAATACGCCAATATCCCATCTGTTAAATCATGAATTTCAACGCGTTTTAATCCCTGATATAGTATGTATGTACATAATACATACCACAGTACCAAATCGACGGAGATCCCATGGCTCGCGGCGGCATAAACAAAGCAGTTGTTCAAACGGCACGCTTGGCGATCCTCGCCCGCGGCGAAAACCCCAGCATCGACGCGGTACGCATCGAAATGGGCAACACCGGTTCTAAAACCACCATTCATCGCTACCTGAAGGAACTGGATGAGAGCGAGACGCGCCTCACCATCACCGAAGCGCCAATCGATGACGAGCTCGGCGAACTGGTTGCGCGCCTGGCCCAGCGCTTGAAAGAGAAAGCCCAGGAGCCTATCGACCTGGCCCTGGCGCAATTCGAACAGCACAAAGCCGCCCTGCTCGCCCAACTGGAAGCCCTTGAAGAGGCCCACGGCCAACTCAAGCAGCAATTCGATATCCAGGCCGCCGCCCTCGCGGAACAAAGCGCTGCACTGCAAACCGCCAGCACCAGCCTGCAGACCGAACAAACCCGTAATGCCGGGCTGAGCCAGGCGTGCAGCGATTACGAGCTACGCATCAGCGACAAGGACGAACAGATCCGCTCGTTGGAAGAAAAACATCTGCACGCCCGCGATGCGCTGGAGCACTACCGCAACGCGATCAAGGAGCAGCGCGAACAGGAACAACGCCGTCATGAAGGCCAGTTGCAACAGGTACAGGCGGAGTTGCGCCAGGCTCAGCAGAGCGCCATGGTGCGCCAGGACGAGATCACCCAACTGCATCGCGACAATGAGCGGCTATTGATCGAACATCGGGTGACTGCTAAGGAATTGGCGGCGCTGCAAGAGCAATCGCGCAAAGACCAGACCCATCAGCTCAAGCTGAGCGAACAGGTCAGCCTGATTGACAGCGAACGCACCCTGCTTCAGGAGCGTCTGCGGGTTGCCTTGCTGGAAAGCCAGTCGCGCCAACAGGCGCTGACCGAGCACCAGCACGCCAACAAGCGCCTGGAACTGGACCTGGTCAAGGCCCAGGCCAGTATCGAGGCATTGCGCCTGGCGGCCGCCGTTGCAGCGACGCCAGAGGTAACGCCCGACGCTTGATCAGCCCGCCACAGGCGTACGCATGGTGACAAACTCTTCGGCCGCCGTGGGGTGCACGCCAATGGTGTCGTCGAAATGCTGCTTGGTCGCGCCCGCCTTCAGCGCGATCGCCAGGCCCTGGATGATTTCGCCGGCATCCGGGCCGACCATATGGCAACCCAGCACCTTGTCGGAGTCGGCGTCGACGATCAGTTTCATCAGGGTCTTTTCCTGGCAGTCGGTCAGGGTCAGCTTCATCGGCCGGAAACGGCTTTCGAAGACCTGCACCTTATGGCCCTTCGCTTTCGCGTCTTCTTCGGTGAGGCCAACCGTGCCGATGTTCGGCAGGCTGAACACCGCCGTCGGGATCATTGCGTAATCCACCGGGCGATAGTGCTCAGGCTTGAACAGGCGTCGCGCCACCGCCATGCCTTCAGCCAGGGCAACCGGCGTCAACTGCACGCGACCAATCACGTCACCAATGGCCAGGATCGACGGTTCGGCGGTCTGGTAAAGGTCGTCCACTTCAACGAAACCACGCTTGTCGAGCGTGACCCCGGTGTGTTCCAACCCGAGATTATCCAGCATCGGACGCCGGCCGGTGGCGTAGAACACGCAATCGGCCTCCAGTACGCGACCGTCTTTCAGCGTGGCCTTGAGGCTGCCATCGGCTTGCTTATCGATACGCTCGATATCGGCGTTGAATTGCAGGTCGAGGCCGCGCTTGGTCAGCTCTTCCTTGAGGTGAGTGCGCACCGAGCCGTCGAAACCACGCAGGAACAGGTCGCCGCGGTACAACAGCGTCGTCTGGGCGCCCAGACCGTGGAAGATACCGGCAAACTCAACGGCAATGTAACCGCCGCCGACGACCAGTACGCGCTTGGGTAATTGCTTGAGAAAAAACGCTTCATTGGAGCCAATGGCGTGTTCATGCCCTGGAATCTCCGGAATCTGCGGCCAGCCGCCCGTAGCAATCAGGATGTGCTGGGCGGTGAAACGCTCGCCGTTGATCTCGACCTGATGCGGACCAACCAGGCGCGCATGCCCCTCATGCAGAGTCACGCCACTGTTGACCAGCAGGTTGCGATAAATGCCATTGAGACGGTTGATCTCACGGTCCTTGTTCGCGATCAGAGTCGCCCAATCGAAATTCGCTTCGCCAAGCGACCAGCCAAACCCGCTGGCCTGCTCAAACTCTTCGGAGAAATGCGCGCCGTATACCAGCAGCTTTTTCGGCACGCAGCCGACGTTGACACAGGTGCCACCCAGGTAGCGGCTTTCCGCCACGGCCACCCTGGCACCAAAACCCGCAGCAAAACGTGCCGCACGCACACCGCCGGAACCGGCGCCAATTACATACAGGTCAAAATCGTAGGCCATTTCACTCTCCTCGGCAGGACATCAGCATACCGCCTTACATGGGGCTGAAAAACGAAAAAGCCACCCGAAGGTGGCTTTCTCTTGGAACAGGCTGGCTGACGTGGATCAGTAAGCCTTGCCAGTCTTGTAGAAGTGCTCGAAGCAGAAGTTGGTCGCTTCGATGTAGCCTTCAGCACCACCGCAGTCAAAACGCTGGCCTTTGAACTTGTAGGCGATGACGCAACCGTCTTTGGCTTGCTTCATCAGGGCGTCGGTGATTTGAATCTCGCCGCCTTTGCCCGGCTCGGTTTCTTCGATCAACTTGAAGATGTCCGGCGTCAGGATGTAGCGACCGATGATGGCCAGGTTCGATGGCGCGTCTTCAGGGGCTGGCTTCTCGACCATGTCACGGACGCGGATCAGGCCGTCACCAATGTCGTCACCGGCAATCACGCCGTACTTGTTGGTTTGCGATGGGTCCACTTCCATGACCGCAACGATGGTGCAGCGGTATTTCTGGTACAGCTTGACCATCTGGGTCAGCACGCCGTCACCGTCGAGGTTGACACACAAGTCATCCGCCAGCACCACGGCGAACGGCTCGTCGCCGATCAGTGGGCGACCGGTCAGGATGGCGTGGCCGAGGCCTTTCATCTGCGTCTGGCGAGTGTAGGAAAACGAGCACTCGTCCAGCAGTTTGCGGATGCCGACCAGGTATTTCTCCTTGTCGGTGCCCTTGATCTGGTTTTCCAGCTCGTAGCTGATGTCGAAGTGGTCTTCCAGCGCGCGCTTACCGCGGCCGGTCACGATGGAGATTTCGTTCAGACCGGCATCCAATGCCTCTTCGACCCCGTACTGAATCAGTGGCTTGTTCACCACCGGCAGCATCTCTTTGGGCATGGCTTTGGTCGCTGGCAAGAAGCGAGTGCCGTAACCGGCTGCTGGGAACAAGCATTTCTTGATCATATGGGTCCTTACATAGGGCTGTGTGTACGGAATTCGGCGCAGTCTAATCAGGCCGCAGTCACCTTACAATGGCTCCTGCTGGCGTTGCGATGTCATCATAGAGAAAAAATGTCGGCGTAAGTTCCGCTAATCTTGCGAAGCGGGTTCCCACCGGCAGGGCAAAATTGCCTGCACCTCGGTGTTTCAAGGGCTGCGACCCTTTTAGCACGCTTTCGTCCCCGGCACACTGACCGAGAATAACGCGCGCGGTCCTGTGACATTTGGCGCTATCATTACGCCCTTGAACCAGACCACGAGATTGATAGATGTCAGAACCAAAAGGCGTAAACGGCTACCTGATCACGCAGCGCGAGGACGGCTGGCACCTGATCAACTTCCACGGCGACAGCGTCGCCGGAGCCTTTGCCACCGAAAGCCAGGCGATTGCGGTAGCCGAAGTATTTGTGGATGAAGCAGGCCATGCGTCGAGCAAACGGCCCAAGGGCAAGTAAGTTCCGCAAGCGTGTACATGAAGCCCCGTTTACGGGGCTTTTTTGTGGGCGCTTATTAGAGGCAGGCTAATTGAGACGGCAGTTGCGCGGTTACACAAAGCCCCTTGATCAATATTGTATTCCCGAAAATGTAATCCTATTCTGACGGAAGTAATAACAGCTTGTGCTTCCACGCCCGAATGTAGTCAATTTCCGACAGTCAATTATTGATTTTTGGCAAAATGCCATATTCCTCTTACACATCTCGAAATAACACGGCTACGCAACTAAGCGAATCGGGCGACTTACTTTTTTTGAGGCAAGCCTGACAATTGCCGGCGTTCGAACGCAGTCCCGAGTGGCAATACAACTAGTTGGAAAATTAGCATTTCCCAACCTGCACTCTGGTCAGCGGCGAGCTGAGTTCCCTGCACGTTTTTAACTTTAAGAACGACGGTTCGGTCCACGCCTGCCTGCAGGGATCCTTTACGACGTTATTAACAGATGGGTCTTTGCTGATGAAAATTGAAATGAAAACTGCACTGTTGTCGATCGGGCTGCTGATGGGCTCGATGTCCGCTGCCCAGGCGGCGGATGGAACAGTCACATTCTTGGGTTCGGTGCACTCGGGTGCCTGTTCGATCAAGCCTGACTCCGTGGATCAGACCGTTCATCTGGGGGCAATTGCAAAGCATCAATTGCAAACGGGCGGCAAATCCGAAGCCCGCCGTGTATTGATTGAACTGGAAGGCTGCGATCTCACTGGCCTTACCGACAATACCGTGACCACCACCTTTACCGCGGCGCCATCAAGTGCTGTTCCAGGTGCGATCGGCACCGTCGGTGGCGCGGGCGGCATCGGCATCATGATGACCCACGGCAGCAAGCCCATCGAGCTGGGCGTCGCCACGACGCCGCAAGCCATTGTCGCCGGGGATAACACGCTCGAGTTCGGCGCCTACGTACAAGGTGCCGCGACGGCCCCCATTGTTCCCGGCGATTTCAGCGCAGTCACCAACTTCACCTTGGCTTATCAGTAAGTGATTCCCCCCGCCATTCACAGGGCGGGGGGAAGCTGACGGGAGATAAAGGTGAAAACACTCAAACACCTTGCCATCACCTCATGCTTGGCATTGCTCATCAGCCCTGACGCGAACGCGCAGCCGCCAGCGCAGGGCGACGGCGTCGTCACGCTGGGCGGAGAAGTCATCGACTCGGCGTGCGGGTTGGAGTTGGCCAGCGCCGACCAGTCCATCGAAATGGCGCCTGAGCCTATAGGCCGGATTCTGCGCAATACGATGGGGGAACCCCATCCCTTCCAGTTGCGCCTGGTCAACTGTTCGCTGAGCCGTCCGGACCCGCAGCGCCCCGGTGCAAGCCTGCCGGACTGGCAGCATCTGCAGGTGACGTTTGACGGTCCCCGCGACCGGGAGGGCCGCTCGTTTGCCGCCTCGGGTTTCTCACAGGGGGTTGCCTTTCATATCTGGGACGCCGCCGGCCAGGAGAGCGTTCCAGGCGAACCCATGGCGCTGCTTCCGCTGACTGAAGGCGACATGACCCTGCACTACACGATTCGCCTGGTCGGTAACGGACTGCAACTTGTGCCGGGTGCCCACGGCGCCGCCGTGCGATTCAAGTTGGATTACTTTTGAACATTGATGGACTGCTTTCATGTTGAATGCGTCGAAGATCAAAAATACGCTTCGCCCAAGCCTGTTTGGTGGGTTGATATCCGTGGCGGGATCGGCATTGGCTGCCGGGGATATTGAGTTTAATACGGATGTTCTGGATCTGATTGATCGCACTAATATTGACTTGTCCCAGTTTGCACGCAGCGGTTTTATCCTGCCGGGGACTTATTCAATGGTGGTGCAGATAAACCAGCAATCGCTTTCTGAACAATCGATAGCGTTCTACCCGCCCGACAACGATCCCAAAGGCAGTGAGGCCTGTTTATCGGCCGGCCTTGTGGAGCAACTGGGCCTGAAAGCCTCCGTTGCCGCAGAACTTGTTTGGTGGAAAGGCGGGGAATGCCTGGATATCCGGGGTTTGCCGGGCATGCAGGTCAATGGCGACCTGGCGACCGCCACGCTGAACATTAACCTGCCGCAAGCTTACCTTGAGTACAGCGCCATCAACTGGGACCCGCCCTCTCGCTGGGATGAAGGGGTGCCCGGGCTGTTGATCGACTACAACATGACGGCGCAATCGAGCCACCAGAAGAATGACCGGGTGCGCAACGATTTGAGTGGCAACGGAACACTGGGTGCCAATGCCGGAGCCTGGCGCTTGCGGGCGGATTGGCAGGGGCGTGTCGACAAAGACCGCGAACGGGCAGACAGGCGTTCCAGGCTGGAATGGAGTCGGTACTACGCCTATCGCGCCATCCCTGCGCTCAAGGCACGCCTGGTGGTGGGCGAGAACTATCTGTATTCGGACCTTTTCGACAGCTTCCGCTTTACCGGTGCAGCCCTCAATTCCGATGAGAGCCAACTGCCACCCAACTTGCGCGGTTACGCGCCGGAAGTTGTCGGTGTTGCCAAGACCAATGCAAGGGTCATCATCAGCCAGCAAGGCCGCGTGCTGTATGAAACGCTGGTTGCCGCGGGCCCTTTTCGTATCCAGGACCTTAATGACGCGGTGTCCGGCCGGCTGGACGTGCGCGTGGAAGAACAGGACGGTTCGGTACACAACTTCCAGATCGACACGGCAGGCGTCCCCTACCTCACTCGCCCAGGCCACGTTCGCTACAAACTGGCCACCGGACGCCCTTCCGACCTGCAATACGGCGGTGATGGCGACGTTTTCGGTTCGGGCGAGTTCTCCTGGGGCGTAAGTAACGGCTGGTCGCTGTTTGGTGGTGGCATCACCGATAACAACTACCGCGCCCTGACGGTCGGTGCAGGTCGAGACTTGCTGGTGTTCGGTGCCGTCTCGGTGGACGTGACCCAAGCCCGCGCAAACGTGTGGCACGAGACACTCTCGGGCAAGTCCTACCGCCTTCAATATTCGAAGAACTTTGAACAATACGACAGCCAGATAACCTTCGCCGGCTACCGTTTTTCTGAAAAGAATTACTTGAGCATGAGTGAGTACTTGGATGCTCGCCATTACGGGAGGAACGGTGAGCTCGCCGGGCGCTACAAGTACGATGGGTACACAGAAAACTGGAAGCCCATTGGCGGCAGCAAGGCGCTTTATACAGCGACGATCAACAAGCATTTTCGTGATTTAGGCGCCACCGTCTACGCCAGTTATAACAAACAAACCTATTGGGAGCGGCCCGCCACCCAGCGCTGGAACTTGTCCGTGTCACGTTACTTCAATGTCGGCACTGTCAAGAACATGAACCTGTCCCTGAACCTTCATCGCACTCAGGAATATAACTATAAGGATAACGGCATAGCGTTGACGGTCAGCCTGCCCCTGGGGCGCAGCGGTACCTTGTCGATGGACGCCAACAGAGCCGCAGGCGATAACCGTTTCGCCACGCGCTACGCCGATCGCCTGGATGAACGCAACAGCTACCAGCTCAGCGCTGGCAACAACGCCGCCAGCGGTTACCTGAGCCATATCGGTGACCAGGCGGACATCGACGTCGCCGCCAGCAAGCAAGAAGGCGGTTACACCACCCTCGGAGTGTCCGCTCGCGGCGGCGGTACGCTGACGCCTTACGGTGGCGCATTGCATCGTACCAACAGCACGGGCGGCACCCGCCTGATGGTCGATACCGGCGGGGTACCCGATGTGCCCGTGCGCGGTTACGGCACACCGACCCGTAGCAACGCCTTCGGCAAAGCGGTCATTTCCGACATCGGCAGTTATCAGCGGATGGCGGCCAGCGTCGACCTGGAACGCTTGCCAAGCAATGTTGAAGCCACCCAATCGGTCACGCAACTGACGCTCACCGAAGGCGCCATCGGCTACCGGTCCCTGGCGGTGATTGCCGGTGAAAAAGCCATGGCGGTGGTTCGTCTGCCGGACGGCAGCTCACCGCCCTTCGGCGCGACGGTGAAGAACCTCAAGCAGCAAGACACCGGCATCGTCAACGACGGCGGCAATGTCTACCTGAGCGGCATCCAGCCTGGCGCAGAGATGACCGTCAGCTGGGGTGGTTCAGAGCAGTGCATCGTCACCCTCCCCGTCCTTCTACCTACTGATGGCTTGACCGACGCCCTGCAACTGGGCTGCCGAATGGTAGCCCGTGATCAATCCCTGCCCGAGCCGGATGCACTGACCGGCACGCGTAACGATACGGAGAAAACATCCTCATGATGCTGAACACGCGCTACACACTCCCGGCCTGCGTGATGCTGGCCCTGGGCTTGAGCCAGAGTGCCAACGCCGCGATCGGGCTGGACCGTACCCGGGTGATTTTTGATGGCGGCAAGGACGCCACCAGCGTGAACATCACGAACAACAACACCCAGTTACCGTATCTGGCCCAAGGCTGGATCGAAGATGAAGCCGGTCAAAAGATCACCACGCCCTTGGTCGTGCTACCGCCGGTTCAGCGTGTGGAGCCAGGCAAGCAAAGTCAGGTCAAGGTCCAGGCGCTGCCGGCGGCCAAATCCTTACCGCAGGATCGGGAGACGGTCTACTACTTCAACCTCAGGGAAATTCCGCCGCGCAGCGATAAGTCCAACACCCTGCAAATTGCGCTGCAGACCCGGATCAAATTGTTCTATCGACCGCAGGCCATTGCGCCGAGTCAGCAAGACCTGTCCAACCCCTGGCAGGAAAAACTGACCCTGACGCGCGCCGGTGAGCACTACACAGTCAGTAACCCGACGCCTTACTACGTCACGTTGGTGGATGCGCGCAGCACCAAGGACGGCAAAACCGCACCGGGCTTCGAGCCGTTGATGGTCCCACCAAAAGGTTCGCTGACCTTGGGGCCCACCGCCAAGGCGCTCGGCGCGGCCCCTTACCTGGCCTACGTGAATGATTACGGCGGCCGCCCGCTGATGGCCTTCACCTGCAGCGGCGACACCTGCAAGGTGAACGCGCAAGCATCAACGCCCAATGAGTAGCGCCTGCCGCCGGAGAACACCATGAAGTCACACACTGTGAAGGCCTTGGGCGGGCTGCTCCTGGCCTCTGTGGGCGGCGCGCAAGCCGAGGATGTCGAGGGCATGAGCGGGATGCTGAATATTTCCGGAAGCATGCATGAAATTCCCTGCGTGCTGGAAATGACCTCACGGCATCAAACCATCGACCTTGGCGCCGTATCGACCAGCCAACTGCAACGCCCCGGCGATCAGGCAAGGCCGGTGTCATTCCAATTGCGCTTCAACGACTGTCAGCGTACCGCCGGCAGTATTCGCAGCGAACGTACGGGCAACCTGACGTGGAGCGCCTTTCAACCGGTGCTGTCGGTCGCGTTTTATGCACCCGCCGATACCGATGATCCGCGGTTGGTAAAGGTCCAGGGCATCACGGGAATGGGCTTGCGCTTGACCGACCCCCAGGGGCGGGATGTCCAGCTGGGCTCAAGGGGCGAACCCTTGTTCCTCCCGCTGGGCAGCAACACCCAGACCTGGACCGTTCAACCCATGCGCACGGCCGCACCGTTGACCAGCGGGGCATTTCGGGCTGTGGTCGACTTCAGGCTCAATTATGAGTAAGGGCATGACAATGGCTAAGCCAACCGGCCCGCGGGCCTTTCTTATCGGTGGCGGCCTGCTGTGGGCCGCCAGCCAGAGTGTGCACGCCGACAGCAACCTGACCATCCGCGCGGTCATTGTTGCGCCTCCGCCGTGCGTGATCAACGGCGGGAGTACGCTGGATGTGCCGTTTGGCAATGACCTGCTGACCTCGCGGGTAGACGGGGTCAATTATCGTCGAGCGGTGCCGTACACCGTCACCTGCAACTCGCCCGCCAATAATGCGCTGACCCTTGAACTCAAGGGCACGGCGGCAGCCTTTGACAATCGCGTGCTCATGACCGGCAAAGCGGACCTTGGGGTAAAGCTGTTCGCAAATGGTGCCGACTGGCCACTCAATACAGTCGTGAAATTTACCTACCCGAACTTTCCAGCGGTGCAGGCGGTGCCTGTCAAACGTGCGGGCAGCAAGCTGACCGGAGGCGCCTTTGATGCGGCCGCCACGCTGGTGGTCGATTATCAATGAAGAGGACATTTCAATGACAGGTTGGCAGCAGCGAGCGTTGCTCGCCGTGTGTTCCCTAGGCCTTTGCAACGGCGCGTCGGCCAACGTGACGTTCAGCGGGACGTTGAACGAACCGCCTCCCTGCACGATTGATGCGGGCAATACGATTGAGGTCGACTTTGGGGATGTCGGGATCAGGCGCGTCGACGGCACGCACTACCGGCGAGGCGTGGGTTATGCGATCAACTGCGGCAGCGACACCCTGCCCTGGGCGCTGAAACTGAGCGTCAACGGCACACCGACGGCGTTTGACGGCTCGGCGGTGCAAACCAGCGTGCCGGGCTTAGGTATTCGACTCTTTCAGAACAACGTGCCGTTTCTACTCAATACGCCGCTGGATATCACCCTGTCGTCACCGCCGGCGCTGGAAGTCGTTCCCGTCAAACAGCCCGGCGCCGTGCTGACCCCCGCAAGGTTTACGGCGGTGGCCACGCTATTGGCCGAATACGAGTAGGAGCTGAGCTTATGCAACATGCAATAGGGCCTAAAGGATGGCCATGTGCCGGGCTGGCGTTACTGCTGAGCATCGGCCTGGTGACCGATGGCCATGCGGCGGACAACCTGAGTTTCAAGGGCAACCTGGTGGAAGAGGCCTGCACGATCCGTCCGGGTGACGAAGCGATCACCCTGCAACTCTGGGATGTCACCAGCAAGTATCTCTACCTCAATACACGCACGCGGGGCCAGGGTTTCAAGGTGCACCTGGAGGACTGCGATACCACGATTGGCAAAACGGTCACCATCACGCTGGGCGGCCGGGAAAACCCGGCGCTGCCCGGGTTGTTCGCGCTCGATGGTGGCAGTGGCGCGTCGGGCATCGGGCTTGGCATCGAAACGCCAAACGACAAGCCGTTGCCCTTGAATACCGCCAGCGACGAGCAGGCGTTGAGCAATGGCAGCAATGTTATTGCACTCAAAGCCTATGTGCGCGGTGAGCCGGATGCAATCAGGGACCAGAGCATTGGGCACGGCAATTTCACCGTGACCTCGACATTTACCCTGGACTATCCCTGACCGCCTCAGACAAACCTCAACTCTTCCCGGACAGCTTTGCAACACGGACAGAACGTCCGTCGGGCAACGTCCGGGGGGAGGAGCAACGAGAGATCATAATGAAACGACTATATGGCGCCACGGTGCTTTGCCTGCTGATGGCTGTTGCAACAAACGCGAAAGCAGCTCAATGCCGCGTGAACGGCGGTCCATGGCAGCAGGTAGATAACGGCGGGACGCTGAACCTCCAAGTTCCGGTAACGGTAAAGCTAGGCTCGGACACTACCCGTATTCTCCTCGAAGGGGTAAGGCTGGAATGCCGTTTCACGCCCTACGGCGGCACTCCTGCCTGGTGGGAGGACTATTGGGCGACGTCCGCACAAGCTGGCCCCGCCTGGACGCCCGGTCCGAAATTCGTCAGCCAGGGCACCGGTTTGCGCATCAACGGGGTTTTCCGAAATACGCCAGTTCCGGATGGCATTCGGATCTCGACCATGCGCAATAACGCCCTTGGTGTCCCTGTCGACGTAACGCCTTATATCTTGATACGCAATAACCCAACGAACCCGATTGACGTTCGAGTAGGTGACGTACTTGGCGTGTTACGTCTGAACCAGACCAATAATTACAATACACAGCGCACAGGGCTCATGCTTACGTACACAGCCGCCAACAACTTCTCCGTCTCCCCCTCCACGTGCACGATCAACAATAACAACCCGATCGAAATCAACTTCGGCAACGTGAACCAAAGGGAAATCGGCGCAGACCCACTGACGACCCCCATCCGCAGTAACCGCAGACTTACCTACTCATGCCCTACCGGCGGGATCACCACCCCAATCACCATTACCTACAAGGGCACGCCCTCGTCATTCGACACACGCCTCCTGACGATGAGCAATCCAAACGTGGGCACAGCCATGGTGCGCGCCGGGTCGGCGGTGCGGGTCAATAGCTCGTTCCTCACCCACATCACCAACAGCGTGGGCGGAGACGACGTGACATTTGCTCTTGTCCAGCGCCCTGGCTCCCTGCCTGCGGCCGGGCCCGTCACGGGAAGCGGCGTGCTGGTGATGGGCGTGCCCTGACACGCCTGGAGGGCTGAAGTATCGGTCTTCTGGCGTCATGCCGTGGGTCGCGCAGTCGCGGAACTTGATTCTGCGACTGCACACCAGGTGGCAATTCGCTATAATCGCGCACCAACGCCCCACGACAGTGTCAGCGTCCCCTCCAACACCCTCGACGATGAACCCTTATGAACAAGTTTCTGGCACTGACTGCGGTACTGGCGCTCGCCGGGTGCACCACCACCTCTGACGTCTATCTGAAAAACGGCGAACAGGGCCTGACGGTCGACTGCTCAGGCGAAGCCAATTCCTGGGCCAGTTGCTACGAAAAAGCCGACGCTTCCTGCGCGGGCACCGGCTACCGTATCGTCGGCACCGAAGGCACGCCTTCGCTCAAAGAGAGTGAAAAGACCCTGGGCCAGGACGTAGGCAACTTCAAAGGCCGCAGCGTGGTTGTGGTCTGCAAGTAAGCGTTATGCCTACAGCTGGATGTCGGCAAACTTGATGCCCAGGCCGCGAATGGTCTCGACCAAGTCATCCAGGCGCGGGAAAGACTCGACTTCATCCTGATCGTCCACCAGGAAAAAACTGCGGCCGCCGCTTTTTTTGAAGAAGACAATCCACTCCCCCAGGTCGGCCGGGTTCTGGATGATATGGGTCGCCGTTATCTGGCCTTCGGCCTGGCGAGCCCTGACGTGTTCACGCTTCATGAAAGATTCCCAAAAAACGGATGCCGGCATCACCGGCAACTCGCAGAACGCGCTAAAAAAGCCCAGCGCCACGCTCGCGGGGCCAGGCTTTTTATCGGATTAAAAAGTAGTGAGTGAAATGGGCCGTATCAGCCGGAGATGCACTCTTCGCCAGCCTTCTTCACGTCACCTGGACGGATCGGCACGTTGGACATGCTCTCGTAGAGCTTGATGCTGCTGCCACTGGAACGTTCATCAATTTCGAAAATGGCCGACGGGTCCGCCGAAAACTTTTGCGGCACGATTACCTGCACGCCACCTTCCTTATGCGGTTCAATCTGCGGCGGCCGGCGGGTAGCGGAGAGTTTGTGCACTACACAGGCGGCGTATTCCTGCGGCTTCTTTCCGGAAATGACCACCAAGGTCGGCGGGGTCTGCTTGATATCCGCGACCGAAGCACACCCACCAATCGCCAGGGCCAGCACCAACACACTCCACTTCATATAAAACCTCCGATAAAGACCCTACGACAGCGGGGATGGTAAATTTCTCCCGCCCACGTAGGATTTATCCCTGATAACTCGGTAAATAACTGTTTTTAATTGTCGACGTCGTTGAAGACGACCCGATAATAAACGCGCTGGGGCTGATAAACTCCATCTTAACCTACGTATCGTTCTGATTTTTCAGAAAAAGCCCTTCTGGAGACACCCCAATGAAATTCATCCACCAGCGCGAGCACCTCAACGAGGGGGACATTGTCGTCATCGAATGCTCGCAAACTTGTAATATCCGTCTGATGAGCGACGCGAATTTTCGCAGCTTCAAGAACGGCGGCCGCCACACCTATCACGGCGGCGCCTTTGACACGTTCCCTGCCAAAATCACCGCGCCGAGCACCGGGTTCTGGAACATTACCCTGGACGTGGTCACGCGCCGCGCCATCAGCGTGACCCGCAAACCCGCGTTGTCCCACAAGATCCGCATTGTGCGACGCACCAGCACCAAGCTGAGCTGATCTGAACCTTTCACAGGAAATAGCCGTGACGACCACTACCAAATACGTGATCAAGTACAAGCTCAACGGCGAGCGCCGCTTTGAGTTCGCGCAACTGTCCAGCAACAGCGTGGAAGAAGCCAAGCAGGCGCTGGCGAAAATTCATGATGCCAGTGATGAGATCACCGACATCAATGTGAGCAAGGCGCTGTAAGACCATGCCTGGCCCCACCGCGGACCTGTTCGCCGAGGACGCGCTGCAGCAACCTGCCGGGCGCGAGCAAATTGGCGAACAGTCCTACGTGCTACGCGGTATCGCCCTGCCCTGGGTTGAGCGCCTTCTGCCAGAACTGCGGCGAGTGCTGGCTCAATCGCCGTTTCGGCAAATGGTCACACCCGGTGGCTTTACCATGTCGGCGGCGTTGAGCAGTTGCGGCGACCTGGGCTGGACCACCGACAGTTCCGGTTATCGCTACACCCCGCTCGACCCGCGCAGCCAGCAGCCCTGGCCGCTTATGCCCGATGTCCTGCGCGAATTGGCGGTGCTGGCGGCGGCAGAGGCCGGTTTTCCCGACTTTGCACCCGACGCCTGCCTGATCAACCGTTATGTGCCCGGCGCGAAAATGTCCTTGCACCAGGACAAGAATGAACGCCGCTACAGCGAACCCGTCGTGTCGCTGTCGCTCGGCTTGCCGGCGATTTTCCTGTTTGGGGGGCACGCGCGCGGTGACAAGGCCCGGAAAATCTCGCTGTTCCATGGCGACATGGTGGTCTGGGGCGGCGTCGACCGCCTGCGCTTCCACGGCGTGATGCCGATCAAGGATGGCGTGCACCCGGTCATGGGCCCGCAACGCATCAACCTGACCTTTCGCACCGCCGGTTAATTTGACCGCAAGCTTCAGAGTGCCAGGTGTTGACGGCACGACTAATCTGGCCAGGATCCGTCAAGAGTGTCGAGCATGACTACCGAACAAGACCCGCGCTGGGCAGCGATTCTCGCCCGTGATCCCAAGGCCGATGCGCTGTTCGTCTATGGCGTGAAGACGACCGGCGTGTATTGCCGCGCCAGCAGCGTTTCGCGCTTGCCACGCCCGGAAAACGTCGAGTTCTTCGACACCCCCGCACAGGCCGAAGCCGCCGGATATCGTGCGAACAAACGCGCCGCCGCAGACCAGACCCAGCTCGCCGCGCAGCATGCACAACGGGTGGCCGACGCCTGTCGGCATATCGAACAGGCCCAGACGCCACCCAGCCTGAACGCACTGGCCGCACACGCCAAGCTGAGCCCCTTCCACTTTCACCGCGTGTTCAAAGCCGTGACCGGCCTGACGCCCAAGGGCTACGCCAACGCCCATCGTTCGCGCAAGGTGCGCGATGGCCTCAAGGGCTCGCACTCGGTGACCGATGCGCTGTATGACGCGGGCTTCAACTCCAATAGCCGCTTTTATGAGTCGGCCAACCAGCTTCTGGGGATGAAACCCAGTGACTACAAGGCTGGCGGCACCCACAACGCGATCCTTTTCGCTGTCGGGCAATGTTCGCTCGGGGCCATCCTCGTGGCACAAAGCGCCCGTGGCGTGTGCGCGATCCTGCTGGGCGATGACCCGCATCAGTTGGTGCGTGACCTGCAGGATCAATTCCCCAAAGCCGACCTGGTGGGTGCCGACCAACGCTTCGAACAGTTGATCGCTCAGGTCGTCGGCTTTGTCGAAGCGCCCGCACTTGGCCTGGACTTGCCGCTGGATCTGCGTGGCACCGCGTTCCAGGAACGGGTGTGGCAGGCCTTGCGCGAGATTCCACCGGGCAGCACGGCCAGCTACGCCCAGATTGCCGAGCGAATCGGCGCGCCGACGGCGTTCCGCGCGGTGGCACAGGCCTGTGGCGCCAACCGCCTGGCGGTGGCAATCCCGTGCCACCGCGTGGTGCGCAGCGACGGCGACCTGTCGGGCTATCGCTGGGGAGTAGCGCGCAAGCAGCAGTTGCTGGAACGCGAAAGCGAAGGCTGAACCCACATGCTTCACACACCACGAAACATCACCTGAGTCCAGTGAATAAAACAGACTGGCCGCAGGCCCAAGGCCCTGTTAAAACAGCGCAAAGCCCCACTGACGCTGGAGACACACCCCATGAGCACCTGGCCAGACACCCGCCTTCTCGACCTGCTGGGCATCGAGGTTCCGATCATCCAGGCTCCCATGGCGGTCGGCACCACCACGGCCATGGTCATTGCCGCCAATAACGCCGGCGCGCTGGGCTCACTGCCGGCGGCGGCACTGAGCATCGAACAATTGCGCGACGCGCTGACCGAGATCCGCCAGGCCAGCTCGCGTCCCATCAACGTGAATTTCTTCTGCCACCAGCCGCCTGCGCCCGACGCCGCCCGCGATCAGCGCTGGAAGGCATTGCTGGAACCCTACTACCGCGAATTGGGTGCCGACTTTGATGCGCCAACGCCGGTCTCCAACCGCGCACCGTTCAACGACGCGGCGTGCCAGGTGGTCGAAGCGTTCCGCCCTGAGGTCGTCAGTTTTCACTTCGGCCTGCCGGAAAAGTCGTTGCTGGATCGGGTAAAAGCCACGGGCGCCAAAGTGCTGTCGTCGGCCACCACGGTAGAGGAAGCCGTCTGGCTGGAACAACACGGCTGCGATGCGATCATCGCCATGGGCATTGAAGCCGGCGGCCACCGGGGTTTGTTTCTGAGCGATGACCTCAACACCCAGATCGGCCTGTTCGCCCTGGTCCCGCAAATCGTCGACGCCGTCAGCGTGCCCGTGATTGCCGCCGGCGGCATCGGCGATGCGCGCGGGATCGTCGCGGCATTCGCCCTGGGCGCCTCGGCGGTACAGATCGGCACCGCTTACCTGTTTACCCCCGAAGCCAATGTCACCGCCTCCCACCGCCATGCATTGCGCCACGCCCAGGCCAGTGAAACCGCGCTGACCAACCTGTTCACCGGGCGCCCGGCCCGGGGTATCGTCAACCGGGTGATGCGTGAATTGGGGGCGATCAACCCGGCCGCCCCGGCATTCCCGACCTCCGGCGGCGCGCTGATGCCGCTCAAAGCCAAGGATGAAGCCGGCTTCAGCAACCTGTGGTCAGGCCAGGCGCTGCGCCTGGGCAAAGACATCAGCAGCTATGACCTGACGCGCGAACTGGCGGAGCAGGCGCTGGCCAAGCTCAAGTAGAGGCGTCACCTGCGGCAACGTTGCGCTGTACCGGCACTGGGCAACCGCTATATATTCGCGTACATAGCGATTAAGCCTTCTATCCTGGCTCCTTGTAGTGAGCGGGCTTGTCCCGCGCCGGGGGGCGAAGCCGCCCCATATCAGGCGCCTGGGTTCTAACTGGAACTCCGCGGTGTCTTGATTGGGGCGGCTTCGCCACCCAGCGCGGGACAAGCCCGCTCACTACAGGTGCAAGCCAGCCGTACGTATTCAATGGAGCTGTTCGATGACGATTCACGCCTCACGCCTGGCCGGCCTGGTTGCGGCCCTCGCTTTCGGTTCGGTGCATGCCGATGAAGTCCAGGTGGCCGTGGCCGCCAATTTCACCGCACCGATTCAGGCGATTGCCGCCGATTTCGAAAAAGCCACCGGCCATACACTGGTCGCTGCCTACGGCGCTACCGGCCAGTTCTACACCCAGATCAAGAATGGCGCGCCGTTCCAGGTGTTCCTGAGCGCCGATGACACGACGCCGCAAAAGCTCGAAGCCGAAGGCGAGACGGTCAAGGGGTCGCGCTTCACTTACGCCGTCGGCGCGCTGGCCCTGTGGTCGGCGCAGCCAGGTTACGTCGACGCCCAGGGCGAAGTGTTGAAACAGAACCAGTTCAAGCACCTGTCGATCGCCAACCCGAAAACCGCGCCTTACGGCCTCGCCGCCACCCAGGTACTGGCCAGGGCAGGCCTCATCGAACAGGTCCGGGACAAGCTCGTGGAAGGCCAGAACATCACCCAGGCCTATCAATTCGTCTCCACCGGCAATGCCGAGCTGGGCTTCGTCGCCTTGTCGCAGATCTATAAGGACGGCAAAGTCACCCGCGGTTCGGCCTGGATCGTTCCGGCGTCCATGCACGATCCGATCAAACAGGACGCGGTCATCCTCAACACGGGCAAAGACAGCGTTGCGGCCAAGGCGCTGGTTGAGTACCTCAAGGGGCCTGACGCCGCCGCCATTATCAAGTCCTACGGTTACGAGCTCTGAATGCCGCTGTCGAGCGCCGATTTTTCCGCGATCTGGTTGACCATAAAGCTGGCGTCACTGACCACCGTGATCCTGCTGGTCATCGGCACCCCGATTGCCCTGTGGCTGTCGCGCACCCGTTCCTGGTGGCGCGGGCCCATTGGCGCCATCGTCGCCTTGCCGTTGGTATTGCCGCCGACGGTCATCGGCTTCTACCTGCTGCTGACCATGGGGCCCAATGGCTTCTTCGGCCAGTTCACCCAGTGGCTGGGGCTGGGCACCCTCACCTTCAGCTTTGCCGGGCTGGTCATCGGCTCGGTGATTTACTCCATGCCGTTCGTGGTGCAGCCGTTGCAAAACGCCTTCTCGGCCATCGGCACGCGCCCATTGGAGGTGGCCGCGACCTTGCGCGCCAACCCGTGGGATACCTTCTTCAGCGTGGTCCTGCCCTTGGCACGCCCGGGGTTTGTCACCGCCGCCATCCTGGGGTTTGCGCACACCGTCGGTGAATTCGGCGTAGTGTTGATGATCGGCGGCAACATCCCGGACAAGACCCGGGTGGTGTCCGTACAGATCTACGACCACGTGGAAGCCATGGAATATGCCCAGGCCCACTGGCTGGCCGGCGCCATGGTGGTGTTCGCGTTCCTGGTATTGCTCGCGCTCTACGCCAGGCGCAAGACCCCGATGAGCTGGAGCTGACGATGATTGATGTACGCCTGCACCTCACGTATCCGGGCTTTGCCCTCGACGTGGATGTGCACGTGCCCGGCCGCGGGGTGACCGCGTTGTACGGGCATTCCGGCTCCGGCAAGACCACCTGCCTGCGCTGTATCGCCGGGCTGGAGCGCGCCGACGAGGGCTTTATCCAGATCAACGATGAAGTCTGGCAAGACAGCCGCAAGGGGCTGTTCGTAGCCCCGCACAAACGCGCGCTGGGCTACGTGTTTCAAGAGGCCAGCCTGTTCGCGCATTTGTCGGTGCGGGCCAATCTTGAGTTCGGCCTCAAGCGCATTCCGCGCCAACAGCGCCGCGTGGACATGGCCCAGGCCACGCAATTACTGGGCATCGGCCACCTGCTCGATCGCCAGCCACACCACCTGTCCGGCGGCGAGCGCCAACGCATCGGCATCGCCCGCGCATTGCTCACCAGCCCGAGCCTGCTGTTGATGGACGAGCCCCTCGCGGCCCTGGACAGCGCGCGCAAAAGCGAAATCCTGCCCTACCTTGAACGCCTGCACGATGAGCTGGATATCCCGGTGCTGTATGTCAGCCATGCCAGGGATGAAGTCGCGCGCCTGGCCGATCACCTGGTCTTGCTCAGCGACGGTAAGGCCTTGGCCAGCGGCCCCATCGGCGAAACCCTGGCGCGGCTCGACCTGCCGCTGGCGCTGGGCGACGACGCGGGTGTGGTGATTACCGGCACGGTGAGTGCCTACGATGAGCACTATCAATTGCTCACATTGCAACTGCCCGCCAGTACCCTGCAGATGCGCGTCGCCCATGCGCCGTTGGCTGTGGGCAAGGCGTTGCGCATCAAGGTGCAGGCGCGGGATGTCAGCCTCAGCCTGCAAGCGGAGGAACACAGCAGCATCCTCAACCGCCTGCCGGTGACGGTTACCCAGGAGATTGCGGCGGATAACAGCGCGCATGTGCTGGTGCGCCTGGACGCCGATGGCACACCGTTGCTGGCGCGCATCACGCGGTTCTCGCGCGATCAATTGCACCTGCACCCAGGGCAGGCGCTGTGGGCGCAGATCAAGGCGGTCGCGGTATTGGCGTAGCAAACCTTTTGGCACGTCCGCAAGCGGCTGCGGTCAATCAGACATACCGGCCTGATTTGCCAAGGAACCCGCACCATGCCCGATTCTGCTTTACCTGCCGACCTGCCCCGCGACCTGCACTACGTTGACGACACCCAGCCCGGCATCCGCCGAAAAAAAGTGCGGGGCGCGTTCCAGTACTTCGGCCCCAAAGGCGAACGCATCACCGATGCCGACGAGATCAAGCGCCTCAACGCCCTGGCCGTGCCGCCCGCCTACACTGATGTGTGGATCTGCGCCGACCCGCGCGGCCATCTGCAAGCCACTGGCCGCGACGCACGCGGGCGCAAGCAATACCGCTATCACACACGCTGGCGCGAAGTGCGCGATACCGACAAATACTCACGGCTGCAGGCGTTCGGCAAGGCGCTGCCGAAACTGCGCAGACAGCTCGAAGCGCAAATTGCCGAACCGGGCTTCACTCGCGAAAAAGTGCTGGCCACGGTGGTGATGCTGCTGGATGCGACGCTGATCCGGGTCGGCAATACCCAGTATGCGCGGGACAACAAGTCCTACGGGCTGACCACCCTGCGCACCCGCCATGTGGACGTCAAAGGCAGCGAGATCCAGTTTCAGTTCCGCGGCAAGAGCGGCGTCGAGCATCAGGTCAGCGTCAAGGATCGGCGCCTGGCCACGGTGGTCAAGCGTTGCCTGGAATTGCCGGGGCAGAACCTGTTCCAGTATCTGGACGAGGACGGCGAGCGGCACACTGTCAGTTCCCACGACGTGAATGAATATCTGCATCGCCTCACCGGGGCGGACTTCACCGCCAAGGACTACCGCACCTGGGCCGGCACCGCGATGGCGCTGGCGGTGCTGCGCGAACTGCAGTGGCAGCCTGAGTCCGACGCAAAAAAACACGTGGTGGCCATGGTCAAGGACGTCGCCAAGCAACTGGGGAATACCCCGGCGGTGTGCCGCAAGTGCTACATCCATCCCGCCGTGCTCGAGCACTTCAGCCTCGGTGAGCTCTCCAGACTGCCCAAGCCGCGCCTACGCAAAGGGCTCAAGGCCGAAGAGGTTGCGTTGGCGATGTTTCTTGAACAGCTTGCGGCGCACTTGCCGGAAAAAGCCAGGACGGGTTAGGCTGCGCCTCCCTCCTGCCTCACGGGACGACCGCCGACGTGAACAACTAAGCCTTCCAGAATGTATCTGCAACGAGCCGCCTGGCGCGCTTGTTGGCCTGTCCGACATTTTTTTGGAGGTGCTGATGACTGACGTCAACCGGCTGCCCACACTTGTTTCCCTGCAACACCTGAGCTTCCAGTTCGCCAATGGCGAAACCTTGCTGGACGACGTGACCTTGTCCATCGATCACACCCCTACCGGCATCGTGGGGCGCAATGGCCGGGGTAAAAGTGTGCTGGCCAAATTGATCGCCGGGCTGCTGCTGCCCTCCTCCGGCACCTTGAGTCGCCCGGCCGAGGTGGCTTACGTGGCGCAGAACGTGGTGATCGTGCCGGGCGAAACCATCGCTGACATCACCGGTACCGCAGCGATACTCGCAGCCCTCAAGCGCATGACCCAAGGTGCCGCGCACGTCGACGACCTGGCATTGATCGACGACCGCTGGGACCTGGCCGAGCGCTGGCGCAGCGCCCTGGACGCTGCGGGTTTGTCGCAACTGTGCCCGGACGCCCCGGCCGACCAGCTCAGCGGCGGCCAACTGGCCCGCGTTGCGGTGATCGGTGCGCTACTCGCTGCGCCAGAGCTGCTGGTGCTCGACGAGCCTACCAACCACCTGGACAGCAACGGCCGTGCATGGCTATTGCGCGTACTCGGCGATTGGCGCGGCGGCCTGGTGGTCGTCAGTCATGACCGGCAACTGCTCAATACTCTGGGGCGCATCATTGAACTCTCCCCCCTCGGCGTTCAGGTGTTCGGCGGCAACTACGCGGCCTACCGCGCCCAGCGCGATGCGCAACAACAGGCCGCCGCCGCCGCGCTGGAGCATGCGCGCCTGGCGCGCAGCCGCGAACATAGGCGTCTGCAAAGCGAGCACGACAGCCTGCAACGTCATGCCGCCCGCTCACGTCAGCAGGCGCAAACCGCCAACGTCGACCGCTTCACCAAGGCACGCTGGAAAGGCGCCGCCACGCAAATCGTCAGCAGCGTGCGCAGCGCCCATGGGCAACGCAAACACACGCGGGACGCGCAAGTACGCCAGGCCTACGAACGGGTCGTGGATGAAACGCCAACCCTGCTGGCCGTGCCCGCCTGCGCGGTGCCCAATGGCCGACAGGTGTTATCGCTGGTCGATGCGCAGTTGCCATGGCTGCCGTCGACCCGCCTCAACCTTCATCTGGCCGGCCCGGTGCGTGTCGCTGTGCGCGGGCCGAACGGCTGCGGCAAGTCCACGCTGCTCAAGGTGCTTGCCGGCGATTGCGCCTTGGCCAGTGGGGAATGCAGCGTGCACGTGCCCAGCGCCCATATCGATCAGCACCTTGCGCTGCTGGACGCGCATCGCTCGGTTGTCGAGCAGCTCAACCTGCTCGACACGCCGCTGGCCGAAGCCCAATTGCGCACGCGCCTGGCCCTGCTGCAACTCGACGCCTTGCGCGTGACCCAGCCTGCGGGGCAACTCAGTGGCGGTGAACGCTTGAAAGCCGCCATGGCGATTGCCTTGTGGCGCGAAGTGCCGGCGCAACTGCTGTTGCTGGACGAGCCGACCAACCACTTGGATGTGGAATCGGTGGAGGCTTTCGAACAGGCGCTGCGAGGGTTTACCGGCGCGCTGATGGTGGTGTCCCATGACCCAGTGTTTGTGCGAGCGATCCGGCCAACCCATTTCCTGGACTGGCAGCCTGCGGGTTGGACCCTGACGTGTGCCTGAGGTCATTGCATGCGCGCTCAAAGCATCCTACGGTAGTGGCCGGATAATCTCACCGAGGAGCCCGGCCCTATGCTGCCTTCGCCCCGCAAGCCTCACGCCAACGCCGCACTGGCCCATCAACAACGCTGGCGTGGCCGGGTCGGGCTGATGCTGGTGGCCAGCCTGTCGGTGCTGGCGGGGATGACCGATGCCATCGGCTTCATGGCCAGCGGTGACTTTGTGTCGTTCATGAGCGGCAACACCACGCGTCTGGCGGTGGCAATCAGTGCGGGGGACTTGGGCCTGACCGGCCGGCTGCTGTTGCTGGTGGCCACCTTTGTCGCCGGCAATGCCTTGGGCGTGGTGGTCAGCCGACTGAGCCGTCGCCGTGCGCTGCCGTTGCTGTTGTGTATTGCCGCCTTGCTCTGCGCCGCCGCACTGCTGCCCCTCGCCGATACACTGCCTGCGCTGCTGGCGGCGATCATCGCGATGGGCATGCTCAACGCTGCCGTGGAAGAGGTCAACGGATTGCCGGTGGGACTGACTTACGTCACCGGCGCGCTTTCCCGGTTTGGTCGCGGGCTTGGGCGTTGGCTGCTCGGGGAGCGCCGCAGCGGCTGGCGCGTGCAATTGATCCCGTGGGCGGGCATGTTCGTGGGCGCGGTGATCGGCGCGCTGCTGGAGCAGCAGATGGGACTCAAGGCGCTGCTGATCAGCGGCGTACTGGCCGGACTATTGGGGTTGGTGTCGCTGAAGATACCAAGGCGCTGGCAGTTGGGTTACATGCCGCGCTGAAAAAAGAGGATGCTCGCCCGGCGTTCAGGCCTCGACGTCCATGTACTGGTAAAGAGCTATCATGCCGGGCGAGCGGGTGAATCATATGCCAATGCCTTGCGCCTGTCGTGCCAGGTATTTCCTAAATCGCCTTAGGCAACGGACTACAGGCAAGTCGCGAGTGCGGCCAAACGACGCTTGGCGGGCATCGTGTCCTCTGCCGCGTAATACTTGATGGTTGAACCGGCACCCGCGCTTTGCACGTCGACAAAGTAGTCACCCGCCGTGGTGTACACGGTAAAACCACCCGCCCCGATCGGCTCCTTGAAGCCACCGGCATCAACGCCGAACACGCTTTCGTCCTGCCAGCCGAACTGCACGCATTCGGCAACCACCAGGGTGGTCTTGTCCGAAGCCAGGGTTTTATAGGGCGCGCCCGCGCGCGCCTCCTTCATCTTCGAACCCGCGCAACCGGCCAACGCGGCCAGTACCAGTGCGCCTATTACCACCTTGTGCATGCCATTGCTCCGTTGGAAAAAACGCGACTGTATCATTGCCGTGGGCCGGTCTGACGACTGCATGAACTTTGTTTCACTGCCAGGGGGAAGATGCGTCGCTTAGAGTAACCACGCTCATTTTTGGAAACCTCCCTTCTGCCCGCTCCCCGGCGGGCTTTTTTTCGTCCGGGTTTCAGATCAGCCAGCGAAACAGGTAAAACAACCCCATGCTCAGCAGCACCGTGATCAACACATTGCGCGTCCAGAACATCAATGCCACTGCGCTGATCCCCGCCAGCAGGTAAGGGTTGGCCAGGCTCAGGTTTAGTTGATGGTCGTGCAGGAAAATGATCGGCCCGCAAATCGCCGTCAGCATGCCCGGTACCGCAAACCCGAGGAACTCGCGCGCGCCTCGGTTGAGGCGCACCGGCAGGCGCGGTTCGATGAACAGGTAACGGTTGAAAAATACCACCAGCCCCATGGCCACAATCATGATGTAGATCATCGCTGCCCTACTCCCAGGCGCTTGCAGGCATAGCCCGCGCTCATGCCCAGCACGCCGGACACCACCACCGCCGATTCCCAGTGCAGGAAACTCAACCACACCGAAAACAGCAACGACACCGCCACACAGACTACCGTGGGAATGTCACGCACCACCGGTGTGATCAGCGCGATAAACGTGGCGGCGATGGAGAATTCGAGGCCAAGCTGGTCAAGACCGGGAATGCTTTTGCCGAGCACGATGCCGGCCAGGGTGAACAGGTTCCAGATGATATAGAACGTCAGGCCGACGCCCAAGGCGTACCAGCGGTTGAAGGTCTGGCGATCGAAGTGGTTGACCAGCGCGAAGAATTCGTCGGTCAACAGAAAGCCCAGGCTCATGCGCCAGCGGGTTTTGAGGGGCGCGAGGACCGGGCGCAAGTGCATGCCATACAGCAAATGCTGGGAGGTCAGCAGCAACGTGGTCAATACGATGGAAATCAGGCTGGCACCGCTCTTGACCATTCCGATGGCGACCAGTTGCGCGGCACCGGCAAACACGATGGCGGACAAGCCCTGGGCTTGCAGAGGGGTGAATTGGGCATCGATGGCCATGGAACCGGCCAGCAGTCCCCACGGCGCACAGGCCAGGGACAAGGGAATGACGGCGATGGCGCCGCGCGCGAAGGCATATCGAGGTAAGGCAGTGGGCATGGAAACGGCTCATCGACAAACAGTCGCCAAGCATGCCAGCGTCACAATGGGCGTGTCTTGAACGATCTTGCTCAGGCGAGCCTTACCGACACCTGTTCCACCGAATCCCGTGCTTCGCGCAGCTCATAGGCGTCCTGGTTGAGGCGGTGGATGGTATTGAGCAGGCGCTGGCGCAGCACTTCATCGCCGAGTTTTTCGACGGCGCGCATCAGGTCGAATGCCGCGGTTTCGTTATTTTCCGCGACGGAATCCAGGGTCTTGCGCAGGTTGCGAGTGGCACGGGTCACACGGTTCTTCCTTCATCAGTAATGGGCGGGCACATTAGGACATTCATGTTTCATTTTAATTTCAACCACTTGTGGCGGATTTCGGTATCTTTGATCCATGTCAAATCGATACAAGGTTTGACTGAATGAAACGCAGCGATGCTATTGATCCACCCGGGCAAGAACTTTACGGACGCCAACCGATCCATGCTCTGCCTACCCTACTACTACGCGCCAGCAGCCCCTGCTGAGCCACCGGAGCGCTGATCGATGCTTGTCGCCATTGCCATTTTCATCTTCACCATCGTCCTGGTCATCTGGCAGCCCAAGGGCCTCGGCGTCGGCTGGAGCGCCACAATGGGCGCGATCCTGGCCCTGGCCTGCGGTGTGATCAGCCTGGCCGACATTCCGGTGGTGTGGCACATCATCTGGAATGCCACCGGCACCTTCGTCGCGCTGATCATCATCAGCCTGTTACTCGACGAGGCCGGTTTCTTTGCCTGGACCGCACTGCATGTGGCGCGCTGGGGACGTGGCCGCGGCCGGCGTCTGTTTGCTTATATGGTGCTGCTGGGCGCGCTGGTGTCGGCGCTGTTCGCCAACGACGGCGCCGCGCTGATCCTTACGCCGATCGTGATATCGATGCTGCTGGCCCTGCGCTTTTCTCCGGCGGCGACCCTGGCATTCGTCATGGGCGCCGGTTTTATCGCCGACACCGCCAGCCTGCCGCTGGTGGTGTCGAACCTGGTCAATATCGTCTCGGCGGACTATTTCAAGATTGGCTTCAACGAATATGCCGCGGTGATGGTGCCGGTCAACCTGGTCAGCGTCACGGCCACGCTGGCGGTGCTGTTGTGGTATTTCCGCCGCGATATCCCGCAGGCCTACGACCCGGCCGACCTTGATGACCCTGCCAGCGCGATTCACGACCGCGCCACCTTCCGCGCCGGTTGGTGGGTGCTGGGCATCCTGCTGGTCGGTTGCTTTGCCCTGGAACCGCTGGGCATCCCCATCAGCGCCATTTCCGCGGTGTGCGCGGTGTTGCTGTTGGTGATCGCCGCCAAAGGCCACATGATTTCCACGCGTAAAGTGCTGAAAGAAGCACCGTGGCAAATCGTGATCTTTTCCCTGGGCATGTACTTGGTGGTCTATGGCTTGCGCAACGCGGGCCTCACTACCTACCTGGCGACCTGGCTCGATACGTTCGCCACTTATGGCGTATGGGGCGCGGCCATGGGCACGGGCGTGCTGACGGCCCTGCTGTCGTCTGCGATGAACAACTTGCCGACCGTGTTGATTGGTGCGCTGTCGATCGAGTCCAGCCATGCCATGGGCGTGGTCAAGGACGCGATGATCTACGCCAACGTGATCGGCAGCGACCTGGGCCCGAAAATCACTCCGATCGGCAGCCTGGCGACGTTGCTGTGGCTGCACATTCTGGCGCGCAAGGGCATCACCATTACCTGGGGCTATTACTTCAAGGTCGGGATCGTGTTGACGCTGCCGGTGTTGTTGATCACGCTTGCCGCCCTCGCCTTGCGCCTGAGTCTTTGAAGGAGACGCCGCCATGAAAGTCCTGTTCATGTGTACCGCCAACAGCTGCCGCAGCATTTTGTCCGAAGCGGTGTTCAATCACCTGGCCCCACAGGGTTTCGAAGCCGTCAGCTCCGGCAGCTTTCCCAAGGGCCAGGTGCTGCCGCGCAGCCTCGCCACGCTGCAGGCGGCGGGCATCAGCACCGAAGGTTTGTACAGCAAAGGCAACGATGCGTTTGAAGGCAGCCCGCCGGACGTGGTGATTACCGTGTGCGATAAAGCTGCCGGTGAAGCCTGCCCGGTGTACTTCGGGCCGGCGCTGAAAGCGCATTGGGGGTTGGAAGACCCTTCGGATGTCCAGGGCGACGACGCGGCTGTGCAAGCGGCATTCGACGCTACGCTGGCCGTCATCGCAACCCGTTGCCGGGCATTCCTTGCGCTGCCCTTCGCCGACCTGGGCGCCACTGAGCTGAAGACGGAACTCGACCGTATTGCGGTGCTGTCATGACCTCCTTGCCCAACCTCAATATCACCCTTTCTGCGCCGCTGCATACCGGGCCGACGCATCCACCGCGCATCCTGCTGCTTTACGGATCGACCCGTGAACGCTCATTCAGCCGCCTGCTGGTAGAAGAAGCCGCGCGCCTGTTGCACCACTTCGGCGCCGATACGCGGATCTTCAACCCCAGCGGGCTACCGCTGCCCGACGACGCCCCCGGCGATCACCCGAAAGTCCAGGAACTTCTGGAACTGATGCAGTGGTCCGAGGGCCAGGTGTGGTGTTCGCCGGAGCGCCACGGATCGATGTCGGCGGTATTCAAGGCTCAGCTCGACTGGGTGCCGCTGGCCCTTGGCGCGGTCCGTCCGACCCAAGGTAAAACCCTGGCGGTGATGCAAGTGTCCGGCGGTTCCCAATCCTTCAACACCGTCAACCAACTGCGGGTACTGGGCCGTTGGATGCGCATGTTCACCATCCCCAATCAATCCTCGGTGCCGAAGGCGTTCATGGAGTTCGACGATCAGGACCGCATGAAACCGTCCGCCCTTTACGACCGCGTAGTCGATGTGATGGAGGAACTGGTGAAGTTCACCGTATTGCTGCGAGATCGTCCAGACTTGGTGGACCGCTACTCGGAGCGCAAGGAAAGCGCCGATGAACTCTCGCAACGTGTCAATCAACGGTCGATCTGAGCGCGCCTGCCAGCGTATGCTCGTGCTTGTCCCCTGACCGAGTTGAACCGATGAGCGCCGTGCAAAACGCCTGGCTGGGCCATTACGAAATCAGCAGTACCACCTGCGCCGGCCTGCAGTTTGCCCGCCACAGCCATGATGAATGCGTGATCGGCGTAAATCTGGTCGGCGAGGAAAAGATCTGGCTGGACCGCCGGGAGTTTTACGCAGGCCCAGGCTCAATCACCTTGTACAACCCCGGCCAGATTCAAGGCGGCGGTGCGGCAGACGGTGTGCCCTGGCACTTTGTGAGCCTGTACGCTACGGCGAACCAACTGGCGGCGGACCTTGGGCTGGCGCATCTGGAGTTTGATCGTTCGTTGTGCTTTGAGCCCGATCTTGCCCAACGGCTGGCGACGACGATCAAAGGAGCATCGAGCCCCGACACGCTGGTTCGCGACCTGAACGAGGAGACCTTGGTGCTGCTGTTGGGCGAGGTGGTGAACCTCAGCGGTGTGCGTCTGCCAGGCAGCGCCAAAGCCGGCAAAGCCCTCATCAACCATGCCCAGCAAATGCTCGCCGCACACCTGCACCAGTCGCTGACATTGGATCACCTTGGCGCCGAACTTGGATTTTCCAAGTTCCACCTTCTGCGCGCTTTCCAGAAAGAAACCGGGCTGACGCCCCGTGAGTGGGCCATGCAGTTGCGCACCCGGCGCGCCAAGGGCTTGCTGCGCCAGGGCGTGTCGCCCAGCCAGGCCGCGCATGACCTTGGCTTCAGCGACCAGAGTCACCTGAGCCGGCATTTTCGCGCCGCCTACGGCATCACCCCAGGCCACTATCAAAACGCAGTGAAACGCTGAACAGTGCAATCTGGTTCAAGACACCGCTGTTGTCGATCCTCACACTGCCCGCCCTCTCTTGAAGGAATGCGGGCATGCTGACGATCTTTTTTTACGCACTCTTATTCGGTTTTGTCTTTTGCCTCTCCCCCGGCGCCGTACTGGCAGAAACGCTGCGCCGTGGCCTGCTCCATGGCTTTGTCCCGGCACTCCTGGTGCAGGTTGGCTCACTGGTGGGCGATGCGGTGTGGGCGGTGATCGGCCTGACCGGGATCGCCCTGCTGATCCAGCATGACGCAGTGCGCGTGCCGTTGACGGTGATCTGTGCGTTGTACCTGGCCTGGCTGGGCATCCGCAGCCTGATCGATGCCTGGAAGCTACCGGCACCCGACGAGGCACCTGCCAGCAGCCGGAAAAATGCACTGGCGGTTGGCGCGGCGATCTCTCTGGCCAACCCGAAAAACATCGTCTACTGGGGCGCACTGGGCAGTGCGCTATCGGGCATCGTTGGCGCCACGCCCAGCCATGGGCAGACCCTGATGTTTTTCGCCGGGTTCATGCTGGCTTCGGTGTTGTCATGCTTTTTGATTGCGGCGCTGGTCAACCTGTTGCGCAAGAACGCCTCGGCGTTGTGGCAACGCATCAGTTATGGCGCTTGCGGGGTGGTATTGATCTACCTGGCGGTGCTGGCGGCAAAAGGGGTATGAGGTAAAAACCGGCAGCGGACCAGCGTTGCAGCTGCGATGGTGCTCACAGATGCAGCTCGATTCCACCTGACACAGGCGATCTCCTGTGGGAGCTCTCGAGCTTTAGCGAGGCAGCGATAGCGGTGGGTCAGGCAAGAAGATACCAGCAATGCCGCCGCCTTCGCAGCCTCGCTGGGGCTCGACAGCTCTCTTATCAAACTCAAAATAATCTAATGACTTTTCAAACGTTAAAATTTCATCCTGAAATCTTGAATCTTGCATAAGTAATTTCAGACAACTGCATTTTTGTGGCGAGCGGGCTTGCCCCGCGTTGGGGTGCGAAGCGCCCCCAATGAAGACGAATCCGGTGTATCAGGCCTACAACCATAGCCCGGCCTCGCCGGAACACCATGACCGCCGGGCGGCCACGGCCTATCATGACGCCTGCGCGAGGTGTAGAGAGAGCCCAAGTGAACCGGATTGAGCACGTAATATTGATGGCCCGCTATAACCAATGGATGAACCGCAAGCTCTACGAGGCGGCCGGCAAGCTGTCGGATGCAGAGTTGCAGTTGGACCGCCAGGCGTTTTTTGGCTCGATCCTCGGCACGCTCAACCATCTCGCCTTGGGGGACACCGTATGGCTCAAGCGTTTTGCCCGACACCCCGCAGGCTATGCGGTACTGGCGTCGTTGGACGCCATCGCCACGCCCGCCGATCTGGCGCAACCGGCATTTGTCGACATCCGTGAGCTGGCGCCCCGGCGTACCTGGCTGGACCAGCTCATCATCGACTGGGCCCACACGCTGCAGGAGCCTGAGCTGGACCATCGCCTGCACTACCACAACATGCGGGGGGCGCCCGCTGAGAAGCCCTTCTTCAGCCTGCTCGTGCATTTTTTCAATCACCAGACCCACCATCGGGGTCAGGCAACCACGCTGCTGACCCAGGCGGGGCTGGATGTGGGGACGACGGATTTGCTGGCGCTGATTGACTGAGCGGGATTCAGGCCAAGCCCCACGCCCCCCCGGCGCAAATGCTTCAAAACCCATACTTCCCCTCGCGGCAGGCTTCTTCGCATCGGTTGCAAGGCTCGTGTAGATCACTGATCTACCGAGCTTTTTCATGTGCCCCTCATGCAGTAAAGCCGCAAAGCCACCTTGCGCCGCAGCGCTTGGATCTATATATTCCCAACCCTGCTGCACCGCGCTGCCGCCCGAATGGCGAAACTGGTAGACGCATGGGACTTAAAATCCCCCGCTCGTAAGGGCGTCCCGGTTCGATTCCGGGTTCGGGCACCATCTCTTGTTCCACTGACGGCCTGTAAAGTCCGTGGAGCCCTTTAAACCCGCCTTTTGGCGGGTTTTCCGTTTATGGCATTCCTCCAAGATCTACTCGCAACAGCGAGTATCACGGACGGGGGCGGGCCATCGATCGCCCGTTGCAGATTTGCACGCTTCAGTTCTCTCTACATCTGCCGCTATTGCTATATCAATTTGTCACCGACCCGAGACATGTCATATCTTCGCAAAACTGTCTACAGTGCCGACCCATCGGCAAGACAACCCGGCACACAGACAACGCTTGACTGAATACCGGCTGCCGAGTCCCTTGGGCCCCACCGGTAATGTCGCGACTTAGACCCGGCGAAACACAATAAGAGAACTGGCGAATGAACGATGGACAGTACGAAAGGCGGGCAGCAGCGGCATCCGACGCGTTGCCGCATATCCTGCTGATCGACGATGTCCCTGAAGATATCCGTGCCACGCTCTTGCTGTTAAAGACCCAACCCTGGCGCCTTTCGGTGGCCAGCGATGCCCATCAGGGCTATCAACGGGCTCTCGCGCTGCGTCCGGACCTGATCGTGCTGGATGTTCACATGCCACACATGGACGGCTTCAGCCTGTGCAGGCTGTTGCGCGAGGCGCCGGCCACGCGGCATACGCCGATCCTGTTCCTGTCGTCGGCAAATACGTCATTGGAGCGCCTCGAAGGACTGGCCGTGGGCGCGGTGGACTACATCCCCAAATCCTATGCCCCGGAAGAAGTACTGGCACGCATCAAGATCCACCTGCAATTGACGTGGCGAGCGCCGCCGGCCCTTCAACACAGCCCGCCCGAGCCGGCGCCGCAAGGCGATGAAATCGTATTGAGAGCGGCGATGCGACTGATCGAACACCAGCTGGACGATGTGCCGTCCCTGCCCTGCCTTGCGCAAAAAGTCGGCACCCATGAGAAACGCCTCTCCGCCATTTTCCGTGAGCACTTGGGGCTGACCGTATTCGCCTACATTCGCGATGCCCGGCTGCGGCGTGGCCAGGCATTGCTCTGCGAAAGCGCCATGAGCGTGCAAGATGTCGCCGAATTGGTGGGCTTTCGCAATGCGTGCAACTTCGCCACCGCATTCCGCCAGCGAATCGGCATGACGCCCAGTCAGTTTCGCCAGCAATCCCTGGGCATCGAGCACGCCTGATGCGGCTTCTTCAGTTTCTCTTGCTGATAATGGCAGTGTTATCCGCAGGCCTGCTGCGCGCTGCCCCCGTGGAAATCTGCCAGGCCGAGCACCTGAAACTGATGCCCGCGATACATATTTTCGAGGACACCCAGGCCAGCTTGAGCCTCGAAGACGTTGCTCAGTTGCCCGAAGCGCGTTTCAACACCATGACGCCAAGCTGGCCGACCCAAGGTTATAGCCGCTCCGCGTTCTGGTTAAAAGTGCAGCTCACCAATTCGAGCGACGCGGCGTGTTCGCGCCTGCTGGTGGTCGGGGCGCCACGCCTGGAGGACATCCGCGTCTACCAACGCACAAACGGGCGCTGGAGCGATGCGCACGCCGGCGCTGCCCATCCCTTGGCCGAATGGCCCCAGCCACCGGCGCGTCAGCCGGCATTCCCGATCTCGCTGGATGCTCGGGAGAGCGCCACCGTGTTCGTCCGGGTGGCAAGCCATTTCCAAATGCTGATCGAGCCGCAACTGTGGTCCGAACCTGCGCTGCTGCGCAGTCAGCAACAGACCTACCTGAGCGACGGACTCACCCTTGGCATTGTCCTGCTGGTCGTGCCGTTCGGCCTGATCGTAGGCTGGATCCTGCGCTCCCGCTTACTGACCGTGAACGCGGGCGCGGTCTTCAGCTACATCCTGCTGACCTGCATCCTGAACGGCTACCTGGTCTACTGGCCCACTGCGCTGGGCTGGACACGCGAGTTGTTGGCCTGCGCCAGCGCGGTCTCGTTCGTGCTGTTCCTGGCCTACATGCGTGTACTGCTGCAGGTATCCAGCCTGCCTAAAGCCGTTGGCTGGAGCTATTGGGTGCCACTGTCAGGCTGCATCATCGGTCGACTCTGGTGGCTGACAGTCGATCCGGTCCAGGGCGCGCAAGTAGTCCAGGTGTCGCTGATGAGTTTCTACGCAGCGCTGCTCGCCACGTTATTCATGGCCTGGCGCAGACGCCTGAGCTACAGCTGGATGGCCTGGCTGGTGCCGGGGCTCTTGATCGGCCAATTGCTGATGCGGATTTTCTTCCCTCAGGAACAGTTGCCCTGGCAGTCGCCGCAAAGCAAATACAGCTTATCGTCCACGCTGGCAGGCGTCGCGTTGCTGGTGTGCACCTTGATCATGGAAGTCGCCCGTAGCCGCGACCGGGAAAAGCATGCGCTGTGCAGCCTGGAGCAACAACGCCAGGCCGAGCACGAACGCCTGGAAAGCACTGTTGCGCTGCGCACCACGCAGTTGCGCGAATCCCTGGCGGCCCGTAGTGCGTTGATGGCGCGGATCAGCCACGACCTGCGCTCGCCGTTGGTACGCATCATCGACTATGCGCGCCTGCTGCACGCGGGGCCGAACCGCGATTATCCAGCCACGATCGAACGCAATGCCCGCCAGCAACTGGAACTGATCGATGAGATGCTCGAATTCTCCCGTGGCGAACTGGAGCAAATGCAGCTGAGCCTCGCGCCGGGTTATCTGTACGGCTTCCTCAAGGAGATCGCCGATGAGGCCGGCTTTCTCGCCGCGCGTCAGGGCAACACCTTCGAAGCGGTGCTGGCGGATGACCTGCCGCCACTGGTCGAGGCCGACTTCAAGCGTCTGCGGCAAATCCTCATGAACCTCCTGGCGAACGCGGCAAAGTTCACTCGCGACGGTCAGGTCCGTTTCGAGGTGAGCGCTCACCCGGCGGCGAACGCTGAGGGCGTGGTGCTGCGCTTCAACGTGATCGACACCGGCATCGGCATTGATCCACAAGAGTTCGAACACCTGCTGCAACCGTTCCGCCGTGGTCGCAATGCGCAGCGCCATGACGGCAGCGGACTGGGCTTGTCCATTGTCACGCAATTACTGGCGCACATGGACAGCCGGCTCGAACCACACGCCACTGAACGGGGCGGCAGCCACTTGAGTTTCAGCCTGCGCCTTAAATGCGCCGGGGAACAGGATCTGGAGCTGGGCATCGTCGACAATAACGCCGCGCCGCTCGACGGCCGGGGCAAACATGTTCTGCTGGTAGATGACATCGATCAGAACAGCGAATGGCTGTATGACCTGCTCGCCGGCTACGGCTTTGACGTGAGCATGGCGGCGAACGGCGAAGACGCTTTGGCCTGCCTGGCCGCACAATCGGTCGACCTGCTGATCAGCGACCAGATGATGCCCGGCATGGACGGCTGGGAACTGCTGCGAGCGGTGCGCAACCGCTGGGGTCATCTGCCCGTGATGCTGTATTCGGCAGTTCCACCCCGCAGGCCGCAGGATTATCCAGACGCCCTGGCCTTCGATGCGGTGCTGCTCAAGCCCGCCGACAGCCGAGAATTGCTGGCATGGGTCAAGACGCTGGCCGGCCCGGACACGATACGTCGCCAGATGGCCCGGGAGCTTTAGCATGCCGGGTTCAGGTTATCGCTTGCTCTGGCTCGCCTGGCTTGCGGCGCTGCCCTGGGCGTCGACGAATGCCGCACTACAGTCACCCGGCGCCCTCACGCTCGACGAATCAACCGTCACCGCCCGACGCCGCGAGGAGGCGTTGCAAGACGTGCCGGTTCCGATCAGCGTCCTCTACGGTGACGCGCTGGACGCCGCCGGCCTGCATCGGCTTCAAGACATCCAACAGCGGATACCCGGCCTGGTGGTGTCCGGTCACGACGCCCGTTTCGCCGGCTTCGGCCTGCGCGGCTTCGGCGCCACCGCTTACAACGATGGCCTGGAGGGTAGCGTCGGCACCTACGTCGATGGCGTTTACCAGGCGCGCCAGGGCATGGCCTTCACCGAGTTGATGGACATCGAGCGCATCGAAGTCCTGCGCGGGCCGCAAGGCACGTTGTTCGGCAAGAACACCACCGCCGGCGCGCTGAGCATCATGACCCGCCAGCCGACCTTTGAACCCGAAGCCAACCTCGAAGCCAGCCACGGCGAGCGCGGTTTGCGCGAATATCGCGGGATGATTTCCGGGCCGCTGCAGGGCGATGTACTGGCCGGGCGACTGAACATGTTCAACAGCGCGGTCGATGGCTCAGTCGACAACCTGCACGATGGCAGCCGCCTCGGCGACGCCGACAGCCAGGGCCTGCGCGGCCAATTATTGTGGACGCCGACGCCGGACTTCAGTGCGCGCCTGATCGCCGATTACGCCGAGCAAAACGAGGCCGGTAACGTGCTGCTGGTCAATCACTACAGTGCCCAGACTCGCCAGCGCGCCAGATTCCTCGGCTATCCGCTGGCCGAACCCGACCCTTACCGGCGTGAGGCACGCATCGACGCGCCGGGCCGCCCGCATACCCTGCAGAACGGTGTCTCATTGGAGTTGAACCGGGACTTCGACGAGGCCCTTCGTTTTACCAGCATCACCGCCTACCGCGACTGGGACTACCGCGCTACCCGCGACGGCGACAGCACAGCGCTGTCGGTGGCCGAGTCCGACACCGCGCTGGGCCACCGACAGTTCAGCCAGGAATGGCGCCTGTCCGGCACGGTCGGCTCGTCCATCGACTATGTCGCCGGGCTCTATTACTTGCGTCAGCAGCTTGACCGCAGAATCGACGTCGAATTCGGCAAGGACGCCGCGCCGTGGTTTGTCGGCGACCAACTGGAATCGCTGAAAAAACGTTATGGCATTAACTTCACCGCGCCAGACCAGGTGCCGGCCCTGCTGCTGGAGGGCGCCCGGCAACGGTACGATGGCGAGCAAAAGGGCGACAGCCGCGCTATTTTCGGTCAGCTTTCCTGGCGTCCGGTTGACCCGCTGGAACTCACCGGCGGCCTGCGCTACAGCCAGGAGCGCAAAGACGGTTGGGTCTCCCGCGACGTCAGCCACCTCGCCCCGCTCAATGGCTTGCCGCCGGCTTTTCAGGCGGGCGGGCAATTGTTGCGCGGCATCGCGCTCGGCGGTGGTTATTACCGTGAAGACTCGATTGAAGAAAACAACGTCTCCAGCCTGCTCAGCGCCAGCTACCGCTTCAACGCTGCGGTGATGGGCTATGTCAGTGGGTCGCGGGGCTACAAGGCCGGCGGGATCAACTTCGACGTGGTCGGCCCGTTCACCTCCCCCACGTTCGAGCCGGAGCGCGCCACGTCCCTGGAACTGGGCCTGAAGACGCGCTTTTGGGACGAGCGCGCAATGCTCGACCTCGCCGTTTACCAGACCGATGTCGACAACTACCAGGCGCTCACCTACAGCCCGCCGACCTCGCTGTTCGCCCCACCGCTGCGGGACAACCTGATCAACGTCGGCAAAGTCCGCCTGCGCGGCATCGAACTGGACTCCGCCTGGCAACTCGCTCCCCAACTCAGCGCACGCCTGGGCCTGGCCTGGAGCGATGCGCGCTACCGCAGTTTCCCCAACGCCCCGTGCCCACCGGCCTCTAGCCAATGGACCTGCGACCTCAGCGGCGACCGTCTCTACAACGCGCCGCAATGGAGCCTCAGCAGCGGCCTCGACTACACCCACCCGTTGCCGTATGGGTTGGAAGCCTATAGCGGCATCGACTACAGCTTCAGGACCGGCTACTCCGGCACCCTCGAAGGCGGCGAAGGCAGCTATCAACCCAGCTACGGCCTCACCCACCTGCGCTTGGGCCTGCGCAGCCAGGACCGTGCCTGGGAAGTGGAAGGCTGGGTGCGCAACGTCTTTGACCGCCAGTACATCACCGCCGTGTACTCATTGCTCGGCGCCGGTGACTACGGCGTCATGACCGGCAGCGAGCGAACCCTGGGCACCACCGTCAGGCTTCGCTATTGACCGAAATAAACCGCGTCGGGCAAAACGCCAGACGATTACCGCCGGCCTTTTTCGACAGGTACATCGCCTGGTCCGCCTTGCTGATCAGCCCATCGACCTGCAGCCCATGCTCTGGATAAAACGCCACGCCGATACTCGCGGCAATCTCCACCGTCTGCGTGCCAATCAAAATCGGCGCGTTGGCCGCCTGCAACATCCGCTCGAGCAACGGCTGGCTGTCTTCCACCGCCTGCAGCCCCACCAGCGCCGCCACAAACTCATCACCCCCAAGCCGCGCCAATGTATCGCCTTCACGCAACGTCGCGTTGATCCTCGCCGCGACAATCTGCAACACCCGGTCGCCCCAATCATGCCCATAGCTGTCGTTAAGCGCCTTGAAGCCATCAAGGTCAATAAACGCGATCGCCACTTTCTGCTGATCGATACGAGCCTTGCCCAACGCCTGGCGCATCCGCTCGGCCAACAGCAACCGATTGGGCAGTTGCGTGAGCGCGTCATACCGGGCATCACGTTCCAGCAACTGCAGGCGCTGCTTCATCTGCGTCATGTCGCTGCACAGCGCTACGTAGTGCTGAACGTTGCCGTGGCGGTCATGCACCGCACTGACGCTGATCCGGGAGGTCATCTCCCGCCCGTCCTTATGGCTGCTCTGAATCTCACCGGACCAATGCCCGTGGAAATCCAGCGCGTTCTTCATCGGTGCATAAAACGCCGCGAGCCGACGCACCATGCGATGGGAATTGAGCTCGCGCCCCAGTATTTCGTCCTGCCCGAAGCCGGTGAGCCGGGTGAAGGCCTCGTTCACGGCAATCACCCGGCCGAACGGGTCGACCACGATGATCCCGTCGCGAGCGTGGCTGAACACGCTCGCGGCCAGCTCCGGGCATAGGGCGTTGAGGCGACGCTCGAGAGCGGCATCGTCACGGGTGGCCGGGCAGGTCCTGGCATCGAAGCCTCGCTGGGCCAGGCAGGTGGCGAGCCAGGAAAGCGACGTATGCAGGCGGGTCAGTGCATGCGTGGCGAGCCTGGAGTTAAGGCAGTAGCGACGGATGAAGGTGCGCAGGTTCATGGTGGGAACACGGTGCTCGTTGCAGCGGGTTGAGTGAGCGGGGATTATCAAGGCCCCGGCCCGCCGGGGCCTTTGCTCGACCGGACGGGAGCTTTGCGGGAGGGGATGGATTGGAAAGATTTTCTCGGGCTTCAGACGGGGCGGTCAGTCGCTGGTTTTACCGCCTGATATTCCAGCGTCAGTGCGACTTTAAGCCGAAGGTCTACCTCGGCAAACGGCTTATGCAGCACAGGGCAGTCGGCAAATTCTCCCGGCAGGCCGCTGACGCCGTAGCCGGTGCTGAATAAAAACGGAATGTTGCGTGCGCGCAGAACCCGGGCTACCGGAAATACGCGCTCTCCAGCCAGGTTCACGTCCAGGATCGCCAAGTCTGCCTCCACCACGGTGGCCACTTGCAGCGCCTTTGCGAGTTGGGCCACGGAGGCAACCACCGTGCATTCCATGTCTTCGAGCATTTCCTCGATCAACATCGCAATGGCGCCCTCGTCTTCAACCAGCAGCACCCTGATCCCTGTGAGCGAGGTCATCCTTTGTTCTCGGCGACCATGAACGAGAAGCGACAGTGAACGCCCTCACGGGCGAACTCGAGTTCAAAAGAACCGCCCAGATCGCGCTCGATGCAGCGCTTCATCAACCGCGAACCCAGTCCTTCGCGCGTAGGCTGTGACACAACGGGGCCGCCCTGTTCGCGCCAGTCCAGGGCGAGTAGCGCTCCGTTCGGTTGGGGTTGCACGTGCCAACTGACGGACAGCGTCCCGGTCTCGGTGGACATCGCGCCATATTTTAGGGCGTTGATTGCCAGTTCATTGAGCGTCATGGTGAGGCTCAGGGCGACGCGGGTGTCAACATCGATAGCGTCACCGGCAACGACGATGCGGCCGGGCTCATTGCCAAGCACTGGCATCAACACTTCGTTGGCCAGCACGCCCAATGGGGTAAGGCCCCAATGCCGCTTCGTCAGCAGGTCGTGGGCACGCGACAATGCCAGCAGTCGGGCTTCGAACCGGGTATAGCCGTCCTTGGCATCCAGCGCGTTGCGCGCTGTCTGGGCCGCCAGGGACTGGACCGTAGCCAGCGTGTTCTTGACCCGATGATTAAGCTCGTCAATCAGGTTCTTTTGTCGGTCTTGCGCCTGATTTCGCTCGGTAATATCCACGAGCATGTTGATGGCGCCGATCAGGTTTCCGTGCGCATCGTGCAGCGGGGTCGGATAAGGTGCAAAGGGCACGCGGGTGCCATCCGGTCGCTGCGCGATGGCCTCGACGCCCCGTATGGGCCGGTTTTCCTTGAGCGCCACGGCCATAGGGCATTTGTCGTGAGGCAGAGGGGTGCCATCGGTGTTAAACAGTTTCCATGTTACGCACCACGGGTCGCCCAGTTGCGGCGTGCGGCCCGACAACTCGATTGCCGCACGGTTGTAAAATGTGATGCGCCCCTCGGCGTCGGTGGTGTAGACGGCGGCCGGCAGCGCCTCGAGTAGATCGCGCATGTGTCGCTCGCTTTCAAGCACCCGATTTTCCATCTCTCGCGTCAGCGTGACGTCGTGGATGACCCGCACACCATAGCGAAAGCGGCCATCAGGCGCCCTGACCGAGGAGCTATGAACATCCAGATAGAGGGGCTGGCCATCGAGCCTCAGGGCCCGCTTGCGCAACACGTAGTTGTCCAGTTCACCCGCCACCTGCCGTGCGTATAACGCTGCGTCCTGCTCAATACTGTCTGGATGGGTATAGTCCAGGAAGGTCATCGCCAGCAGTTGCTCGCGGGACCGGCCGAGCATGGTGCAAAGGGCATCGTTCACGCGCAGCAGGTGACCGTCCTCTCCCGCCTCGGCAATGCCGATGGTCGCCGCCTCGTAGGTAGCCGCAAGCCGGTCATCGCTCTCTTGGCGCTCAGTTTCGGCGTCATGCGCGCGGGTCACATCGATTGTGAAGCAACGGGTGTTGAAGAATTTGCCGTCTTCAAATCGACCATTGGACGTGATCGCGACGTGTTTGATGCCGCCATCCTTCGTTCTCAGACGCGCCGGGTAACTCTTCAGGCAGTCACCACTACCGAGCTTGCTGAGGATGTCGCCGATCACCGGCTCATCCAGATGGAACTCGGTGATGTGGCGTCCGATATATTCACTCGCTGAATAGCCCAGCAGCGACAACTCCGCGTTATTGGCCCGCAGGATAATGCCTTCGCCGCTGACAATATGGAGGCCCACGGCGCTGTTTTCGAAAAAGTCTTCAAGATCGGAGCTTTTGCGCCGCAATTCTTCGGCGAGTGCGTGGTGCGCCGAAACGTCCTGAAAGCAGTTGATCGCGCCCTGGACTGCTCCATGCCGGTCTCTGAGCGTGCGGATATTCATAAGCGCGACGAACCGCGATCCATCCGGGCGCTCAATCAAGACTTCCTGGTTACGTGCGCTCAGGCCCGCATTGAGCGTCGAGGCCATCGGACACTCGTCAACCGCTAACGGCGCGCCGTCTGTCGTGTAAAGCCGATACGAGCCGCAAAAGCGGTCCCCGTTCGCACCCAGGGCAGGTGTCCTTCCCCACAGATTGGTCGCTTCGCTGTTGAACCTGACGAGCCACCCGCCGCGGTCGCAGAGGTAAATAGCCCCCGGAATGGCATCGAGCGAGCGACTCCCCATCGCGACCAGGCTCTCATACTCACTGGGTCCTCTTGCCTCTCTGGGGAACTCGTCAACATTCAACATATTTCATCCTCGATGCACCGGTGTTGAAACGCGCCTGCGATCGACGTCTTTGGCTCTTCCTTGAGTGTATAGGCTCAAACGCATTCCACTGCGATAAAAATGTTGAAAACGACCTGCTCAACCTCTCTCCCCCGCCAACGCCCGCTCATGGAAATACGGCAGACGCTCCAACGCGTGAACAGCCGCATACAGCTGCACCTGCTCGCGCGAGCCGATAAACCGCTCTTTCCTGCTGAACAGGCACAGGCCCTGCGGGCTGCGGTACGCCCAGGCAAAACAGACTGTCCCGGCGGGTATGCCGTCCATGTCATCCGGGCCAAGGATGCCTGTGGTCGCCACAGCAACATCGGCTTCACTGTCGCGCAATGCGCCTTGGGCCATTTCCCTGGCGACTTCGCAACTGGTCAAGTTGAACGTTTCGATCGTGTACGCGCGCACGTTCAACAATCGCTGCTTTGCCTGCGGTGAATAGACGACGTAGCCGCTGTCGATGAACGCACCGCCCCCTGCAACTTCCGACAGCAGGGTTATTATCTTGCCGGCGGTGCAGGATTCAGCGGTGGTGATCACCAGTTCGTTGGCTTTCAGAAACTCGATCGTTGCGGCGGCTGTGTTCATTCCACTCTCTCCCAGGGTAGCGATCAGCAGGTGGCCAGGTATTCGCAAAGCGATGCCGAGCACGCCTGGATGGCCCCGTCTAAAATCAGTTCATATCCGTGCGTGTTTTCCGTCGGTATCGCGATGCAACCGGCGCGGGCCGATGAGCCGTTGCTCAATACCGCACTGGCGTCCGACGCGAAATCGACCAGCAATGCGTATTGGGGCGTGTAACCACAGCGCTCTGCCGCAGCGGCCAAGGACGTTACGACCGTGCGGGTGTAGTAGCCTTTTTCGTCGCCGGTGTTGATGATCGGACTGATGCTCAGCTGTGTGCCGTACTCGGCCATCACCGGGCCGACCTCGACCGCGATGGTGGTATCGCCGGGCAGCGTCGCCGAGGCGTACATCGCGCCGGCGTTGCACTCTTCTTCCAAGGTCGTGAACACAAAATAGGCATCGCAGGCCAGGTCATCGCGACGTTGACTCAAGCGGTGCGCCGCATCGATCACTGCCGCTATCGGTGCGCGATCATCCAGAAAATGCGCCGCGATGGCATCACCGACGCGAAACGGTTCACGCCAGTGGCGACTCAACACCACCCGCGTTCCCGGCCGCACGCCCTGGGCGCGCAACCTGTCTATCGAAGCGCGGGTCACCACATGCACATCGTTCCAATGCACGTTCCCGGACATCACGTCCGCGCCTTGAGGTGCATTTTGCGTCGCGTGCATTGAACCGAAAGACAACACCCCAGGCACGATGGCTTGATCGCCCAGGATGTCGACCGGACACATGCCGAAATTCACCGGATTGGCGCCGCCCAGGGCCGTGACTCTCAAGGTGCCGTCGTCATCGATGCATTTTACGACCATGGCAATTTCGTCCATATGGGCCATGATCCTGACAGCACGCTTGGGTCCGCTGCTCGCCCGCCGCCCCTTGATCAAGCCCACAACGTTGCCGGCGGGATCAACCCAGGTTTCGTCGCAAACCGGCGTCATGGCATTCAGGCAGATTTCGCGAACTTCATCCTCTTGCCCGCCTGGTCCACGGGCCATCAGGAGCTGCTTCAATAATTGATCATGCTGGCTGGCGTCGCCGCTGGCTTCGCGTCGTATATCAGACATTCTCGGCTCTCGATCACGGACGGGTGAATGACAAATGGCGCCCTCGCATCGGCGCCTCACACATCAAAAATGACTGGAGGCCCTGCACGCTTGTTCAGATTATTTTTGCCGTTCGCGAAGACGTAGCCCATCACCCCAGCGCAGTGTCCAGGAACATCATCACCGCGAAGCCGAGCATCAAACCGAGGGTGGCCGGGGTTTCGTGGCCGTTGCGATGGGTTTCGGGAATCACCTCGTGCGAGACCACAAAGATCATCGCGCCGGCTGCGAGCCCCAAGGCAATCGGGTAGCCGAGGGCGAACCCACTGGAAATGCCCAGCCCCACCACCGCACCCAAGGGTTCCATCAGCCCCGAGCCAATCGCAATCAGCGCAGCGCGAACGGCTGAGACCCCGGTGACGCGCAGCGCCAGGGCAACCGCCAAGCCTTCCGGGATATCCTGGATCGCGATGGCGGTGGTCAGGGGCATGCCGACGCGAAGGTCACCATTGGCAAAGCTGACACCGATGGCCATGCCTTCCGGCAGGTTATGCAGGGTAATGGCGAGTACGAACAGCCAGACGCGATTGAAGCGCTCGGTCTGGGGGCCTTTGCGCCCGGATGTTGAATGTTCATGAGGCACGAAGCGATCCAGGCCGATCATCAGCGCGACGCCAAGCCCCAGTCCCAGGACGACCACGCACGCGGCCCACATCGGGTTGCCCGTAATGTCCTGTGCCGCCTCGATCCCCGGCAGGATCAGGGAAAACGAACTGGCCGCCAGCATCATGCCGGCGGCAAAACCGAGCAGGGTGTCCTGGGTGCGTGAACGGATGTCACGCAGCACCATCGCCGCCATCGCGCCGAGGGCCGTCGCCGCAAAACCGCTGAGGCCTCCCAGCAACGCATAACGCAGGTTGGACGCATCGGCCCCGACGATGGCGCTGTACCCGCTGACCAGCAGCAACAGCGTCACGGCAACCGTGGTGGTCCAGAACAACGCGCCGGCCCATCCTTGACTGGACACATGGCTCAGCCAGCTGCGCGGAGTTGCCTCATCGGATGTCGACAGGTCAGGCATCATTTCCTCCTTTATCAGAAACAGGGACCTGGCATGCAGCACCTCCAAGTCTGTGGCGTACGTTAGGGTGTTAGCCCGCCCGAGAGGTTCCTTATTTAACGGCGCCGTCCATCCTTATAAGCGAAGCGGCGCAAGATGCTATTAACTTAATATCATTTACCCAGCCTCATACCCGTCAAAACTTAGACGAAGCGGCGGCTAAAACCTCTACTTGTATAAGTTTTTATTGACTAACTACCGTTCATCGCCGTTTTGAAAAATTCTCAAAACATTTCGGAGGCTGGCCTTATCGGAATCTATGTCCGTTGCAGTAAACGGACATAAGCGAAACCTCAATTACAGTTGGAGTATCCCTATGACGACCGGTAATAAAAACCCAGGTAATTTCGCCAACGATCCCCAGAAAGCATCAGAGGCAGGAAAGAAAGGTGGCAAGGCTTCTGGCGGCAACTTTGCCAACGACCGCGAGAAAGCCTCGGAAGCTGGCCGTAAAGGTGGCCAGAACAGCCATGGCGGCGGCCGCAAGTCGTAACGATATCAAAAGGGAACTTACCATGCGTACGTCAGTTGAACATCAGCGAAGCGAGTTACATCATCGGCCTAGCATGCAAGTGCGAGTTGACCCGAGGGTCCTTGTTCGTTCGAACGCGTCTGCGTGTTATGAACATCGGCGAGGCGTTGAACTGGCTGAAGCAACTATCGATGCGTCGCAAACTCGCCCGCTGTGCGAAAGGCAATTATAAACTGCGCCTTGAACCGCGCAGGTAAGTGCACCACAGATAGAAACGAAACTTGTATACCGACATAACGACGAGGTAACTGAACATGAGCACTAAAGACAACGATGGCAAAATGAGCGTCAGCGAAGCGGGTAAGAAAGGTGGCGAAGCCACCTCAGCTTCCCATGACAAAGAGTTCTATCAGGAGATCGGCAGCAAAGGTGGCCAAAACAGCGGCGGCAACTTCAAGAATGACCCCGAGCGCGCCGCCGAGGCCGGTAGCAAAGGCGGCCAGAACAGCGGCGGCAACTTCAAGAACGATCCCGAGCGCGCCGCTGAAGCCGGTAGCAAAGGTGGCCAGAACAGCGGCGGCAACTTTGCCAACGACCGTGAGAAAGCCTCGGAAGCTGGCCGTAAAGGCGGCCAGAACAGCCATGGTGGCGGACGCAACAGTTAATGTGCTTGATGCAGGGGAGCCATGCTCCCCTGCCTTGACTGATGAGGGACACCATGCCTTTACACATTATCAACTTCACCGCGCCGGTCACCGCCTCGACCTGCAGCCAACTCATCGAAAAAGCCTCCCTGGCCGTCCAGCAAGATGCCTCGGGCCTGGTAGTGAACATCGCCACCATGGGCGGTGAATGCAGCTACGGCTTTACCATGTACAACTTTCTGCTGGCACTGCCGATCCCGGTCCATACCCACAACCTGGGCACCGTGGAGTCGATGGGCAACATCATCTTCCTGGCCGGTGAGCGCAGGACGGCGTGCAGTCACAGCAAATTCCTGTTCCATCCATTTCATTGGCATGTGCAGGGTGCCGTGGACCATTCGCGCATGTCCGAATACGCCATGAGCCTCGACTACGATTTGCAGCTTTATGCGCGCATTGTCGCCGAACGCACACAAGACGCCAGTGAAAAACTCGAAACCGAAAAATACCTGATCGCCGCGCCGCGCATTCTTGATCCGCAACAAGCCATGACCGCCGGCCTGATCCACGCGATCGAACTTCCGGTCATCAAGGCCGATTTTGTCAGTAGCTTCATTCACTCCTAGCGTTAACCAGAACGGGAGAACCCCAATGGACGAAGAAACAATTCGACTCACCGCTTACCGCATTTGGGAACAGCAAGGCAAGCCTGACGGCCAGGACTTTGTGCACTGGTTGCAAGCCAGGGACGAACTCGGGCCCGTCCAGACTGATGGTTTGTCGGGCTCGATTGAAAGCAGTGTCATGCCCCCTATACCCGACCGGTCAAAGCGCCCGTCAACGCGCTCGGCCACCGCGCAAAAACCCCGCAGCAAAAAGCTCAAGGCCTGAGACGGCAGCACCAGGCGTTCGGACGCGTCTGTCGTGATGCGAGCCGATAAAAAGCCCGGCAGCCGCCCGAACGCCCTCTTCGAAATTCCAATACTGGCGTTTGAATATCAACTAAGCGCTCGTTTGAAAATCTTCCCTTTTTTTGTTGAAAACAATCACGTCATAATTGAAGGTGGGTGACCGTTTCAATTCAGGGAGGAATCAATGTGTCTGATCTACAAGCGAACCGCCGTTGCGTTCAATGCAAACAACCCTTTGAACCGACTACGGACGAACCCGCCTATCTGGTGTGCACAGCCTCCGAAATGCTCTGCCCGCACTGCAGGCAACAGTATCTGGCGGACTTGATGAAGGACGCACTTCAACGCAGCGTCCTCAAGTTATGCATGCTGCAGGAGCGACGGAGAAAACAGTAAGCTTTACACTTAATTAACGTCGTATTCAAATGCATGTCCTTAACTAACCCCGCACTCAGTCGGGGGGTGGGGGCACATAGGGCTGCGCAATAAATGGAATACTGCCGGAAGGCCGCCACTTGACGTTCTCAAGGCCGTAGCGTTCTGCAAGAGGTTTGCTGACCCGCTTGATCTTTTCATGGCGTGAGCGTGGGATTATGCCGATTCCCGCATCACAAGATGCCCAATGCCACGCCTCTGCGTTATTCATGACCTCGGCCCTTATAATGAAAGACTTTGGCTCATGCTGGTATTCGTACTCGATAATGTATAAAGAATTTTTCATATGCGCTCCTTCTGATTTTTTGTTATTTGAGCAGCGCGAAGGTTCAGATTTTTCTCCTAAAACAGCACTTTGCGTAACGCCGAATTGCGCCTCCCTTGTAATATGACCATTCGTCGGCAGTTGGTAAAAAAAACACAACCGTTTTCGCTTTTCTTGTTTCTCAATACTGAGTCTGTTCACTCCAGGCTCTGGTAAAAACTCCTGTCTTGCCCGTACTCCGTACGGGCTTTTTTTTGGCGGCTCATAAGGCCGCCACGTTTAAGCGAGACCCTGACTAAGTGCGTACACCCCCATAAGCGAAAGGGCCGTTTATTCTCAAACTGTAAGCAGGTGTTGCAACGAACAGCATGAACTTCAAGACGGGGAACCTTTCATCCCCAATCTTGAAATGCGGTGGAACCTCAAACGGCGCAGGTTTTTCTATCGCAGACACATCCATCGGAGGACCGAACCATGACTGACCAGCCACTGATATCGACCCACACCCGGCCTGGCGCGCACCGAAGCGGCACGATGACCAAGGCTGAGCGCACGCTTTCGCTGACGGCCGGCGTTGCGCTTTTGCTGCATGGCTGGCGCAAGGGCGGGTTGGGCGGCGCACTGCAGATCGCGGCGGGCGCCTACGGCGTGTTCCGCGGTACAACCGGGCACTGCGCACTCAAGCAGGCGTTGACGCCAACCCCCTACGAAACGCAATTCAGCAGCGAACACCAGTGGCCGCTCAGCGAGGCAATTACCCGCAGCATCACGATCCTGCGTCCGCTGGAGGAGGTGTCTGCCTTCATCGCCAGGCCCGAGAACATCGGCCCGCTGCTGCGCTGGGTCGACAGTGTCGAACAACTGACCCCCGACACCGCGCGCTGGAACCTGCGCGCCCCGGCCGGGCGGCGCCTGCAATGCACGCTGGTGCAGAGCGACACACAGGATCCCCATGTGCTGCACTGGAAAACCCCGGGCGATGCGCGCTGGGCGCACGACATCACCGTGTCTCTGACCCCGGCCCCGGCCGGCCGTGGCACTCAGGTCAAGGCCGTGGTGGTGTGCAAGCCGGCGCTGGGCAAACTGGGCTATGGCCTGGCCCGTGCGATCAGCGTGTTCAGCGACAAGGCCTTGCTCAACGCCTTGCAGGCGGTGAAACAGCAACTGGAGACCGGTGAGGTCAGCAACAACCGCCTCAGGCCGGACCAGGATGACGACTTTTTTTACGTACACGCCGGCACTGACCACGTCGCAACCGATCACTCGTCAGCCAAAACCGGCGTAGTTATTGAAGGAGGACCCCACTGATGCGCGCACTTACTTGGCAAGCACCCAACCTACTGCAAGTCGACAATGTCGCCGACCCTGCGATCCTCAACCCCCGGGACGCGATCATCCGTGTGACGCTGTCGTCTGTCTGCGGTTCGGACCTGCACTTGCTCGGCGGCTACGTACCGGCCATGAAGCCCGGCGATATCATCGGCCACGAATTCATGGGTGAAGTGGTCGAGGTCGGCAAAGGCGTCACGGGCCTGCGCAAGGGTGACAAAGTGGTCACCATCTCGATCATCGGCTGCGGCAACTGCGAGCCGTGCCAGCGCAGTGATTTCTCCTGCTGCGACAACTCCAACCCAAACCCATCGGCGACGGACCTGGTGTACGGCCAACCGTGCTGCGGCATCATCGGCTACAGCCACGCCTTTGGCGGTTACCCAGGCAGCCACGCGACCTATGTGCGGGTGCCGTTTGCCGACGTCAACCTGTTCAAGGTGCCCGAAGGCGTGACCGATGAGCAGGCGCTGTTCGTTTCGGACGCGGCGCCCACTGGTTACTTCGCGGCAGACAACGCCGATATCCAGCCCGGCGACACCGTGGCGGTGTGGGGCTGCGGCGGCGTTGGCCAAGATGGCGATCTGCAGCGCCTACCTGTTGGGCGCCGAGCGGGTGATTGCGATTGACCGCTACCCCGACCGGCTGCGCCTGGCCGAAGAGCGCGGCAAGGCGATCCCAATCAACTACGAGAAAACCAATGTGCACGACGCCTTGCTGGAGCTGACAGGCGGGCGTGGGCCGGACCGCTGCATCGACTGCGTGGGCATGGAGGCGCATGGCACCGAGATCGACTACGCCTATGACAAGGCCAAGCAACTGCTCAGGCTGCACACCGAGCGCGGCAGCGTGCTCAGGCAGGCCATACGCGCCTGCCGTAAAGGCGGCACGGTGTCGGTGGTCGGCGTGTACGGCGGGTTGCTCGACAAGTTCCCCATGGGCGCGATCGTCAACAAGGCATTGACCTTGAAAGCCGGACAGCAACCGGGGCAGCGGTACGCAGCGACACTGTTTGAGCACATCCAGAAAGGCGAGCTCGACCCCGCCTATTTGCTGACCCATCCCATGAGCCTGGAAGACGGGGCGCAAGGCTACAAGTTGTTCAAGGAAAAAACCGATAATTGCCTGCGGGCGGTGTTCAAGCCCTGAAGGCCAATACGCGTGGTTTCACACCGATACCCGGCGTGAAACCACGCAGCGCGCAAAGCGTCAGCTCACTTGTGCAAGCAGGTCATCGCGGATGAACTGGCGAACCGTCGCCAGGTGTGTTTCTTCCTGCTGCAACGCGTGCTCGAAGCGCTTGGCAATCAGCGGGTGTCCCCCTGCGCGGGCGAGTTCGATCAACAGTTCCCACGCCGCGTTGTCTTCCAGTTCGATGGTCAGAATCGCACTCATCGACTGAGAGACCGTCGTGCGCGGGTCAGTCAGTACCTGCAGCACACCCATGGCCTTGACCCCGACCATGTCCGCACACGGCGTCATGGCGGTGGGGTCGGCGCCCAGGGTTTCGATGGCTTCGCGCACCAGGTTCATGTGCTCGAGTTCTTCGGCCTGGATCTGGCGCAAGGTGTCCACCAATGCGGGGTTGGCGCCCGGTGCCGACGTGGCCTTGGCCACCATCGCTTCATACAAGCGCACGCCGGTACGCTCAAAGGCCAGGCGTTCGCCGAGCTTGTCGAGCAGCACTTCAGGCGCCTTGCCGATGGTTTTGTCCAGGGCGGTCTTGACCACGCCTTTGGCGCTGCCTGGCGCAGGCACCGAACCGATCAGATCGGCTTCACGAATAGCGCGTTCGCGCTCGGCGGTGTAGGCGCTCATGTCGCCGGGGACGTCGGCGGGAAACATGCGCGTGGCTTCCAATTGACGTGCGGTGCCTTCTGGCGACATTTGCGCGCCGGTGCGGTTGGTGCCGATGATCACTTGACGTTCGCTCATTGCTGTTCTCCCGCAGGGTTGAGTTCGGTACCGGGTTTGAAGGTGTAGCCAGCCGACACCACGTTGGCCGGAACGCCCTCACTGTTAAGGCGTGCACGCTGATCCAGAGAGGCCTGCCCTTCCCTTTCCTTAGGCACGTAATCGATGCCATGGGCACGCAGGTCGACCTCGCGGGACAAGGTCTCGCGCACGAAATCGCGCTGGCTCTTGAACTCGATCATGCGCGGCAGCGGGCCGGCCAACACCTCGGCGGGATCGCGACGTTCGTATTGCTTGAACAACTCGCAGGCCAGGTTGAGATGCCCCAGTTCGTAGTCGACGAAGCGTTCCCAAAGTGCCTTGAGGCGCGGGTTTTCTTCCTGCTCGGCGCAACTGGCGTAGGTGTAGACCTCCATCGCCTCATGCACCAGCCACTTCTCCATGAAGGTTTCACTGGGGTCCTGCAACGAGCCGTACTGGGTCACGTGCTGCTCCTCGACCGAGGCGATTTCGGCATACAGCGCGCGCGCCACGGGGTCGGCGAACAGCGGACCGATGTTCATGTAGTAATCGTGAGTCTGGTATTCGGCTCCGGTGATCAGCGCCGCGTGGATCTTGGTGATCAGCGCGGCGTTTTCTTTCTGATAGTTGTCACGCAGGTCATCGCCGGGGGCGCGGTGGTGCTCGCTGGTGGGCCTGCCGGGCACCAGGTCGGTGTAGCCCTGCAGGATGTTGTTGGCGTCCTTGCCTTCCAGCCGGTCGAGCATGGCGGCATAGCGGTAGAGATGGTCGAAGTCTTCCAGCAGGCCGAAGCGATAGGTCTGGGCCTGGTAAGGGTCGGGCTCATTCTGGGCGACGGCGGCCGTCACTTCGATCGCGACCTGTTCGTAGGCAACCGTGGTTTCCAAGGGGGAATGGTCGGCCGACAACAGCCAGTTGACCGCGGTCATCTGGTGTTGCTCGACACGACGGATCTGCGCCAGCGGCAGCTGCAACGCCTTGTGAAACCGCGAGCCGAAGTGCTTGAGCCGCAAGGCGTCGGATTCAACGCCGTTCATCAAAATTACCCGCACTCGAGTGAATGCATCATCGTCCAGCTTGCTGATCGGCTTGCCGGCCAGGTCACGCCAGGTAAAGTTCTGCTTGTCCAAGGGCGTGCCCTTGTTATCCAGCAGATTGTCGATTTTGGACATGGGTCGATCTCCTTCATCAGTCGTCACTGAGTGACTTTTTCAAAGAGCCGGCATCAGGAATTGCGGCCCTGTTTTGATGACAAGAAGATCGCGGGAAGACATCGAAATTTTGTGGTTGTCCTCCGATGAGCGGTCAGCCAGGCGCTGCCTCAGCCAGGCTCCGCAACCGGCGTCGCCAAGCGGTTGCACGCGTACAGCGCAATGCCCAGCAGCATCAGCGCACCACCGCGCAACCAGGTGTCCAGGCTTTGCTGGCTGAGCAGGATCAGGCACGAAACAATCGCCAGCACCGGCACCCAGGTCGGTACACGAAAATGTTGTTCGGCGATGGTGTCGCGGCGCAGTACCAGCACCGCCAGGTTGGTGCTGAGGAACACGAAGAGCAGCAACAGCACGACCGTCTCGGCCAACGCCGCGAGCGTGCCGGTCAAGGTCAAGGCGATGGCCACGAGGGTGCTTGCGATGATCGCGACCCAGGGCGTACGCCGCTTGGGCAGCACGCGCGAAAGCGGCTCCGGCAACAGGCCCATGCGCGCCATGCCGTAGGCCAGGCGGCTGGCCATGACCATGGTCAGCAGCGCGCCGTTGGCGACCGCCACCAGTGCGATAAAGGCGAAGAGCTGGGGCGGGATGCTCAAGCCCGAGGCACGCACCACTTCGAGCAACGGCGCCGAGGTGGCCGTGAGCTTGTCCATCGGCAGCACCACCGACGCGGCGACACCGACCGCCATATACACGATGCCCGCCGTGACCAACGCGGCAAACAGCGCGCGTGGATACACCGTGCGCACGCCGCGTATTTCTTCGGCCAGGTTGGCCGACGTTTCAAACCCCACAAACGAGTAGAACGCCAGCAACGCGGCGCCCAGCACGGCGAGCATCGGGTTGACGCCGGCCTTGAACTCCAGCGCGCGGCCGAGGTTGGCTTCGCCGGACTGTATGCACCAGGCCGCGGCCACCACCACCAACAGCAACCCGGAGAGTTCGACGCAGGTCATGACCATGTTGGCCCCCAACGACTCCTTGATACCGCGAGCATTGAGCAGCGCCACCACCACCAGGAATATCAGCGCGGCAATATGGGGAGACACCTCGACAAACGCCGCCAGGTAGTCGCCGGCAAACGCCAGGGACAGCCCCGCCGCGCTGGTGACGGCGGCGGCGAGCATGCTGAAGCCGACCAGGAACGAAATCAGCGGTGACTTGAATGCCTTTTCGGCGAACACCGAAGCGGCGCCGGCATGGGGGTACTTGGTGACCAGTTCCGCGTACGAGCCTGCCGTGAGCATGGCGAAGAACAACGCCACCAGCAGCGGCACCCAGATCGCCCCGCCCACCTCGCCGGCGATGGTGCCGGCCAGCGCGTACACGCCAGCGCCGAGCACATCGCCGAGGATGAATAGAAACAACATCGGGCCCGTCACGGCGCGGCGCAAGGACGGTTTGGAGGGTGCGGCTTGGCTCAAGCTGGATTCGGACATGGGCGGCTCTGGCGTGGGTTGCAAAGAGCGATCATCCGGCACGGGCCGGCTGACGCGGGGCTATCTACAATGGAAAATGCCCGCGCCACCAAAGTTCCGTTTTCCGCTGGGAATCCAGCGAAGCGCCCCCGTCAATCGTCGTCGTGCAGGTGCGCGTCGGCGCAGGGCAGCCGTCCCGATTCCCCGCCGGCAATCCGTTCCGCCTGATCAATGCCGCGTTTGAGCGCGTCGTGCACGGTCCATTGCGCACCAGGCAACTGCTGGGTGCGTTCGACCACACATTGCCCCGTGGCGGTATAGACGCTGACCAGCACTTCAATATCGGCGTCTTCGCGCTCACGGGCCCTGACTTCGATATGGCAGCCGTTTTCCACTTCCTGGGTAAAGCACTCTTCCTCGAGTGCCTTTTCGGCCCAAGCCTTATAGGTATTACCACGAATAAACATAACTGTTCTCCCAGACCGTTAGTGGGTTGGCCTTCAAGTAAGACCTGAATGCTTTAGCAGGGATTCCGTCTTTTTTCCAAGACCCATTGCATCATGCGCCTATAAAAACCTGTTGCCGTTTCGTTTGTTAAACCGTTCGTCAGGCGAAGTTACAAATTGTTAAACCAACCCCGGGACGTCTATTCAAAATGTTCGGGAGCGCGGTGAAACACGCCCCGCAGAGCGGCCGCGAAAGCCAACAGATCCGGGCAGTGGATGCAGCTTTTCCACTGGCGGCGCCGTATCGCCTGGCGTTATGCACTTGACTGCGCCACGCATTAACAAGCGCAGCGCCGGCGTTTCGCTTAGTTAACTTGCGAACGCGGGCGCTACCGTTTCGGCACCGCAACAACGGAAGTTTTCAATACAGGAGCAAGGCATGAAACGAGCGATTGGTTATTGCCTGGTATATATCGCCAGCATTTTCCTATTAACCGGCTGCAACCTGATTGTGTTTAACCCCAAGGGGCAGGTTGCAGCCGATGAACGCGACCTGATTATCCTCGCCACCAGCTTGATGCTGCTGGTGGTCGTTCCAGTGATCGTGCTGACATTTGTGTTTGCCTACCGCTACCGCGCCACCAATAAAAAGGCCCGCTACTCACCGCGCTGGGCCAGCTCGCACAAAATCGAAGCGGTGGTATGGGGCGTTCCGCTACTCATCATCATCGCCCTGGGGTGGGTGACCTGGAAAACCACCCACGCACTCGACCCCTATCGTCCGCTCGACTCAGAGACGCCACCGATCAATGTGCAAGTGGTGGCCACCGACTGGAAATGGTTGTTCATCTACCCCGACCTGGGCATCGCCAGCGTCAATGAGCTGGCCCTGCCGGTGCATACGCCGGTGAGTTTCACCGTCACCTCCGACGCGGCCATGACGTCGTTCTTCATCCCGGCCCTGGGCGGGCAGATCTACGCCATGGCCGGCATGCAGACCAAGTTGCACCTGATCGCCAACGAGACCGGCGAGTTCAGGGGGATTGCCGCCAACTACAACGGCCCGGGTTTTTCCGACATGCATTTTGCCACGCTGTCGCTGAGCCCCGCCGACTTCCAGGCGTGGGTAGCCAAGGTCAAGGGCGCCGCAACGCCCCTCGACCAGGCCCGTTACGCGCAATTGGCCAAGCCCACCACCCGACACCCGGTGACCTATTACTCGACGGTCCAGGAGCGGCTGTTCCTGGACATCGTCGACAAATATGAAGGCATGAACAAGGCAAGGAAACCCGAGCGCAACCAGACCCAATCGAACGGTGCTGAATCGAACGGCACCGGCACGCGCGCCGATCAACACCCCAGTCTGCTGGCCGAGGAGCAATAACAATGTTCGGAAAACTGTCATGGGACGCGATTCCAACCACTGAGCCCATTGTGATGTACACCCTGACCTTCATCGGGCTGATTGGCGTGGCGATGGTGGGATCGATCACCTGGAAACGCAAATGGGGCTATCTGTGGCGCGAGTGGTTCACTTCGGTGGACCACAAGAAGATCGGCTGCATGTACATCATCGTCGCGCTGGTGATGCTGCTGCGCGGTTTCTCCGACGCGATCATGATGCGCACCCAGCAAGCCATGGCCGCCAGTGGCGGGCCGGGGTATCTGCCGCCGGAACACTACGATCAGATCTTCACCGCCCACGGCGTGATCATGATTTTTTTCGTGGCCATGCCCTTCGTGGTCGGCTTGATGAACGTTGTGGTGCCGTTGCAGATCGGCGCACGCGACGTGGCTTATCCGTTTCTCAACGCGCTGAGCTTCTGGCTGTTCGTGGCCGGTGCCGCGCTGGTCAACGTCTCACTGGGGATCGGTGAGTTCGCACGCACCGGTTGGGTCGCCTACCCGCCGTTATCCGGGTTGGCGTACAGCCCCGGGGTCGGGGTGGACTACTACATCTGGTCACTGCAGATATCCGGCATAGGCACGCTACTGACGGGGCTGAACTTCTTCGTCACGATCTTGAAGATGCGCACCGAAGGCATGACCTTGTTCAAGATGCCGGTGTTCACCTGGAATGCGCTGTGCACCTCGGTGCTGATCCTGGCGTCGTTTCCGATTCTCACCGCCACCCTGCTGATGCTGACCCTGGACCGTTACCTGGGCATGCACTTCTTCACCAACGAGGCCGGCGGCAACCCGATGATGTACGTCAACCTCATCTGGGCCTGGGGGCATCCGGAGGTGTATATCCTCATCCTGCCGGCGTTCGGGGTATTTTCGGAGATTGCCGCGACGTTCAGCAGTAAACGGCTGTTCGGCTACGTGTCGCTGGTGTGGGCAACGATCGCGATTACCGTGCTGTCGTTCATCGTGTGGCTGCACCACTTTTTCACCATGGGCGCGGGGGCCAACGTCAACGCGTTCTTCGGTATCATGACCATGATCATCGCCGTGCCGACCGGGGTGAAAATCTTCACTTGGCTGTTCACCATGTACCGTGGCCGGGTGCGCTTTGAAACCCCGATGCTGTGGACCCTGGGTTTTATCGTGACCTTCAGCATCGGCGGGATGACCGGGGTACTGCTGGCCGTGCCCGGCGCCGATTTCTTGCTGCACAACAGCCTGTTCCTGATCGCGCACTTTCACAACGTGATCATCGGCGGCGCCGTGTTTGGCTACATGGCCGGCCTGACCTACTGGTTCCCCAAGGCCTTTGGCTTCCGCTTGAACGACAAGCTGGGCCGCATCGCGTTCTGGTGCTGGCTGATCGGCTTCTATTTCGCCTTCATGCCGTCGTACGTGCTGGGCTTCATGGGCATGACCCGGCGCCTCAACCATTTCGACAATCCGGAATGGCGGCCGTGGCTGCTGCTGGAAGTGCTGGGCGTGGTCATCATTCTCTGCGGCGTAATCGCCCAGGCTCTGCAGCTGTACGTCAGCATCCGCAACCGTCACCAATACCGCGACCTCACCGGCGACCCGTGGGACGGCCGCACCCTGGAGTGGGCCACCTCCTCCCCGCCGCCGCTGTACAACTTCGCCGAGCAACCCAAGGTCAGCGACCTGGACGCCTATTGGGGCATGAAGGAGCGTGGCGTCAGCACCCTCAGCCACACCGACTACCGCGCCATCCATATGCCGCGCAACACCGCCTCGGGCCTGGTGATCAGCCTGTTCGCGCTGATCTGCAGCTTCGCCCTGGTCTGGCATATCTGGTGGCTGGCGGCGTTCGGGCTGGTGGCTTCGGTGGTCGCGTTCGTGGTGCGCAGCTACGACGAAGACACTGATTACTTCGTGCCCGCCGAAGAAGTTGCGCGCATCGAAACGGCACGTCTCAAAGACCTGGCAGAGGCTTGATCCATGTCCAACACCGTGATTGAAAAAGACGTCGCTCATACCCAGGAACACGGGCATGAGGACGCGGGTTCCCTGAGCGTATTCGGGTTCTGGATCTACCTGATGACCGACTGCATTCTGTTCGCGACCTTGTTCGCCGGCTATGCGGTGCTGCGCGACAGCGTGGCGGGCGGTCCGTCGACCGTGGATATTTTCGAACTGCCGTATGTGCTTGCCGAAACCATGCTGCTGTTGCTCAGCAGCATCACCTACGGCTACGCGATGCTGGCGATGAACCGTGGCGAGCAAAGCCAGGTGCTGCGTTGGCTGGGGCTTACGTTCGTGCTCGGTGCTGGCTTCATCGCCATGGAAATCAACGAATTCCATCACCTGATCGCAGAAGGCTACGGACCGGACCGCAGTGCGTTCCTCACCGCGTTCTTCACCTTGGTCGGCACCCACGGCGCGCACGTGCTCACGGGACTGATCTGGATGGCGGTGCTGATGGTGCAGATTCGCCAGAAAGGCCTGACCAACACCAACGCCACCCGGCTCAGTTGCCTGAGCCTGTTCTGGCACTTCCTGGACGTGGTGTGGATCTGCGTCTTTACCGTGGTCTATCTGTTGGGGGTGGTGTGACATGTACAAGCAAAGTTCGATTCACAGCAGCGCCGGTTCCAGCCATGGCAGCAGCCGCTCCTACCGGGTCGGATTCCTGGTTTCGGTTGTGCTGACCCTGATCCCTTTCGCCCTGGTGATCTTCCCCTCGCTGCCACGCACCATCACCGCCTGGCTGGTGGTGGCGCTGGGGGTCATCCAGATCGTGGTCCACCTCAAGTTCTTCCTGCATCTGGATACGGCCGAGGAACAACGCTGGAACCTGGTTGCGCTGATTTTCTCGGCGGTCATCATTCTTTTGCTGGTAGGACTTTCGCTATGGATCATGGGCAGTATTCACCACAACATGCTGGCGCACTGAGGTACTGGCTGGGGCTGCTCAACGCCGGGATTCAACTGACCAAGCCGGGGATTATTTTCGGTAATCTCGCGTCGGTGCTGGGGGGCTACTTCCTCGCCGCCGGCGGGGGCCCGGCAGAACCCCTGCACCTGTTGGCCACCCTGCTCGGCACCGCACTGGTGATCGGTTGCGGCTGTGTCATCAACAACTGCGCCGATCGGGACATCGACCGGCGCATGGTGCGAACCTGCCATCGCGCGCTGGCGCTGCGGACCATCGCGGTACCCACCGCCGCCAGCTATGCCATCGCACTCGGCGTCAGTGGTTTCGGCCTGCTCTGGGCCGGCAGCAATCTGCTGGCCTGCTTGCTGGCGCTGGTCGGGCTGGTGATCTATGCGGGGGTCTACACGTTCTGGCTCAAGCGGCGTTCCCACTGGGGCACCTTGGTCGGCAGCCTCTCCGGGGCAATGCCGCCGGTGATCGGCTATTGCGCGGTCACCGCAAGGTTCGACGCCACGGCGATGATGCTGATCGTGGTGTTCTGCTTTTGGCAGATGCCTCATTCACACGCCATCACCGTGATGCGCCGCGAGGATTTCCGCGCGGCGCGCCTGCCGCTGCTCACCTTGTCCCAGGCCCACCGGCAAATACAGGCGTACACCCTGGCCTTCTGCGCCAGCACGTTGGTGCTGGGCGTGGTGGCCCAGATGGATCTACTGTATTTCGCCGTGGTCAGCGCCCTGGGGGGCTACTGGCTGGCGCTTGCCAACAGCAGCGTGCGCCGGGTCGATCCAGCGCGCTGGGCGCGCTCGATCTTCGGGTTCTCGATTCTGTTGGTGATGGCCCTTAACCTGGTGCTGGCGCTGTCCACGCTGTGTCGAGCAACGTGCGAATCTTCCTGGGCAGCTCAGCGGGCTGATAGGGTTTGGCAATCAACTCGAATTCATGCACCTGTATATCGGCACGTTCCAGCGAATCCTTCGCGTAGCCCGTCGTAAGCAGCACCTTGGTGTGCGGATACAAGCGCGCTATCTCGCGCGCGAGTACCGCGCCATTCATCTCGCCGGGCATGATCAAGTCACTGAACACCAGGTCGTAGGTCGCGCCGGCGAGCCGGTCCAATGCCTCGGCGGCCGTGTGCGCAATGTCGGTGCGATAACCGTAGTCGGCCAGAATCTCCTGGGCAAGCTCGGCCACCTCCGGCCGATCTTCCACGATCAGGATGCGTTCATCGCCTTGCAGCGACGTGGCCGCGGGCGTCTGCTCGACCCAGAGTTGGCTGTCGTCCGCCGGAAAATACAGGCGAACTGTCGTGCCCACGCCTGGGTAGGAATAGATGCGCGCAGTGCCACCCGATTGCTTGACGAAGCCGTACACCATCGACAACCCCAACCCCGAGCCCTTGCCTTCCTCCTTGGTAGTGAAGAACGGCTGAATGACTTTTTCCTGGACGCTCTCGGCGATGCCGTTGCCGTTATCGCTGATCGAGATGCCCACGTAGCGGCCCTCGGCCAGGCCATCGCGTTGCGCACCGGCATCGCCGGGAACCTGGACGTTGCAGGTCTTGACGGTCACCGTCGGCTCCGCACGCCCTTGCAGCGCATCCTGGGCGTTGGATAACAGGTGCCGCACCGCCAGCTCCGCCTGCGCCGGATCGAGACGGCAGTTCCACAGGTCCTGGGCGAGATCCACATGCAGCCGCACATCATGCAGCGCCTGGGCCATGAAATCGGTTCGGCCGAGCAAAGTGTTCAGATTGATCACACGGCTGTCCAGGCGTTGCTTGCGTGAGAACGCCAGCAACTGCTGGGTCAACGACTGGGCCTTATCGGCGGCGGCCCTGGCACGGCTGGCGCTGTTGAAGATGCGCTGCGGATCCAAGCCGGGGCGCTTGGCGCTCTGCTGGATCAGTTCGAGATAACCGACCATCACCTGCAGCAGGTTATTGAAGTCATGGGCGATGCCGCCGGTCAATTGCCCAAGCGCCTCCAGGTCCTGGGCGCGACGTACGCGCAGCTCCGCGTCGTGACGCCGGCTCACGTCCAACTGGGAGGCGAAGAAGTACACCAGTTGCCCTTGCTCATTGAACAGCGGCGAAATAAACACTTCGTTCCAGAAGGTCGAGCCATCCTTGCGGTAGTTGAGTACTTCCACGCACACCTCATGGCGGCATGTCATGGCCTGCTGCACTTGCTGCAGCGCACGCTGGTCGGTTTCCGGTCCTTGCAGGAACCTGCAATTGCGCCCGATCACTTCATCCTGTTCATACCCCGTCAGCCTCAGGAACGCCTGATTGGCGAAGATGATCGGATTGTCGGGCTGGGCGGGGTCGCAAACGATCATCGCGCTTTGACTGGTTTCCATAGCCGCGAAAAACAGGTCTTTGCGGTTGGAAGAAAGCCGCGCTGGATCGATACGTTCGACCACGGGCTTTTTCTTGCTTGCCAAGGTTCACCTCCAGGTACGTGGTGCGTGTTCCATGGACCGTGAAAACGTCGCGCAGTGCCGCTGCTGCGCTAAACAGGCGCCCGCCGTATCGGTCGGGCGCCGCGCGTTGCATCAGCGCTTGGCCTCTTTGTCGGGGTCGGCGGAACGCCGCAGGAACGCTTGCGTCAGTTCGGGCAAGTGCTCGAGCAACCACTCGGCCATGGCGATTTCCTGCGGCAGGATCTGTTCGCAAGCCGCCTGAGTCTCGGTATCACCGGCTTCCTTCGCCGCGGCGATAAGCGCGGTGTAGCTGGAAATTTCCACATGTTCAAACACGTAACCGGCCATCGCGCCCTTGATGACTTCGTCACTCATCAGCGAGCCACCGACCGCCTGGCCGAAGGCCATCAGCTTGCCCCCCATGTCTTTCAGGGTCGACGCGCTCCCACCCAATCGCGTCAGGCACTGGTCAATCAGTTGTTGCTGGCCAAGGGTTTCCTCAATGTGCTGGTCGATCCGCGCCTTGAGCTGAGGGTAATGCTCCAGGCGCTCGGACTGCGCCTTAAGCATCTTTTCGGCCTGCTGCTCCATCGCATGGGCATCACGCAGCCAATCGAGCAGGTTTTCCTGTGGAGTCGCCATATCGTTAGTCCTCTTGATGAAAAAATGGCATGCGCCGCACGCCCGAAAGCGTGCGGTTGTATCAGGTTAAATGTCAGGCTTGGGCTGGAAACCCGAACCCAGGTCAGCACCGGTCACGGGGTCGCTGGAAGGGTCCGAAAGCGTGCGAACCTTCATCGCACTCAACATCGCTTCATCATCGGCGTCCAGCTGCACGGTGGCCAAGCCATCGCCGCCATCGACCGCGGGTTGCGGGCTTTCCACGAACTCCCACTCTTCGCCCTGGTTCCACGGGCCACGCATACTTTCCGCGCCTTGGGACATGTTGAAGTACACATTGGTGAATTCCGGCATGCCCGGCAGCTTGCCCTGGGGGAAGTTCGGCTGGATCGCATGCAGCGCCTTTTCAAAGGAAAGCTGGTGCGCGATTTCCCGGGTCATCAAAAAGCCCAGGGCCTCTTTTACGCCTGGATCATCCGTAACATTCATGAGCCGCTCGTAGACCATTTTGGCGCGGGCTTCGGCTGCGATATTGGAGCGCATGTCGGCGGTGGGTTCACCGATGGTGTCGATGTAGGCCGCTGTCCAGGGCACGCCTGCGGAGTTGACCAACGGCGCACCGCCACCGTACAACAGGGTAGTGATATGGGAGTCGTTGCCGGCCCCGTTGAGCGAGCGATACAACTCGCCCTCCTCTTCAACGCCCTCGGCAATTCGCCCCTTGGCGCCTTTGTTGAGCATCACGATGATGGAGCCGATGACTTCAAGGTGGCTGAGTTCTTCGGTAGCGATGTCCATCAACAAATCCTTGCGCCCTGGATCGTCTTCAGCCAAGGCCTGGGTAAAGTAGCGGGACGCTGCCGCCAGCTCCCCATGGGCGCCGCCAAACTGTTCCAGCAGCAGGTTGGCCAGGCCCGGATTAGGCTCGGCGACGCGGACGGTGTATTGAAGTCGCTTGTTATGTAGAAACATGAACAAATCTCCTCAGGCTTATCAAAAAGCGACGGCACTTTGAAGTGCGCGCCTACTTTCATGTGAAGTAACCGGCGCCGGAAATTTCAAAATAAATACGCAGATTACGACCAGCGGTTACGCCTGGACGGCCAAGCGAAACGGCCATCTGTGCCGCCAGATATTCAATCGGCGCGCTCGTTGTCAGGGTCGGGAACGATATCTATCTCGGGTATTCCGTTGGGTGGCAAGACGTCAGCATCCGGGGACTTTTCAAGGTGACCGGGATGGTCCCAGTCGGTCGCCGCGTTAGGGTCCTCGTCACGTCCGGCGGTACCGATCACATTGCCGTCATCATTAGGTTTCCCCAGATCCTCAACGGGTCGGTTCTGGGTGTTGGATGGGTGATGTTTCATGGAAAAAATCTCCAAGTCACAAAATGGAAGCCTTACTTGCTCTCGTCTGCCTTGCCTTCTTGCATCTGCACCGAAGCCTTGCCGTCGGCATTCTCTTTCGTGGCGTTATCGCCGCTGTCAAAGCAGCCGTGGAGCATAAAAACGCTGCACAGTCCAAGGCACATCGATAACTTTTTCATGTTCGTTCACCTGCTGGAGTGTCGAGTGATTCAACCTGGCAAAACGAAGCCGGACTTCGTCAGCACACGCAGTATCTGGCCGAGGTGATACTGGCTGTGTTCAATAAAATCGGCTCGAGGCTGACGAGCGGTCCCGAGCGAAAACCGATTGAACGCCTCTTTCGGCCCTCCTTCTAAACAGTGGCAAACCTCAATCCGGCAAGGCCTCCCCCTCGGCCTTGTCAATGACCCACGGAAGGACTCCGCTATGAAAAAAAACCTCCGGAACACCACGGTTCCAGCACTCTGCCTGATGGCGTCCGTCAGTCTTCTAACGGCCTGCGCCGGCAACGACACCGCATCGAATGTCGTGGCGCCCGGTGCCGCGAAATCGCCCACCACCCGATCGCTCGATGCGGGCGCCGCGATGCTCCAGTCGCGCCCGCCCATCGATGCGTTGAACGCCTACCTGGACGGCTTTCACTTCTACAACGGCCACCCCGATGTGCAAATGGAGGCCCACCACTATTGCTCGATCCTCAACGAAGAAGTGATCCAGTGCGTGATCTACGACGGCAACCGCAAGGATGCCAAGTTGATGGGCGTGGAATACATCATCAGCAAGCAGCTGTTCAACACGCTGCCAGCGGCCGAAAAGGCGCTGTGGCACAGCCATGTGCATGAAGTGAAATCCGGGCAACTGGTCGCGCCGGGCATTCCAGAAGTGGCCGAACATGCCTTGATGGAGAAGCTCGTCAATACCTATGGCAAGACGTGGCACACCTGGCATACCGACCTCAACAAGCGCCTGCCCCTGGGGGTGCCGCAATTGATGATGGGCTTTACCGCTGACGGCCAGGCTGACCCGGCCATGGTCGCCGAGCGCGACCAGCGGCTGGGCATAGACAGCGCCGAGAAGAAGAAGGCCCGCGCAGACATCGTCGCGCCGCCCGTCGCGCCGGGTGCGGATGCATGGCGCCAGGGCAACATCATCCAGATTATCGACCCGACCGAAACGCCTCATCGGCACTGAAAACGCCACTCGGGCATTTGGATTGAACGATCATTTGCTGACCCGCCTCTATCGCAAGACCAGCCAATGGAGGATGTCAACATGATTGATCCAGCAACCGGAATGAGACCTGGCGAACGCTACACAGTGGACAGCCTGGAACGAACGAGGAACTTCAGCGGTTTTTTCCTTGACGGAAAATACTACCTGGGCCCCGAACTGCTGACCGCCGTCGGCTGGCTCGAGGGCCAGACGTTTATCTACGACGAGCTCGATGCCACCGGCGAGCCGGTCTTCCCCGACCGCGTCGCCGGCACGATCGAAGACCTGACGCTGATACTCGGCGATGGCGCCCGGTTGAAACTGCATCAGATGCCCGTGCATGTGAACGAGGAAACGCCCGAATCCGCGCCTTCCGCCCATGAGCGCGGCGCCGCAGCTGGCACGTCGTCGGGCAGCCCGTTTCCAAAGGAGCACGGCGAACCCCGCGTCGACGGCGGCCAGGGAACAACCCGCCACACGCCTTATTGGTTAATTGCAGCCGGCGCAATTTTGTTACTTGGTGGCCTCACCGTCGCGCGCAACTATCGACTGAACAACAAGCGGCACACATGAACCCTGGGGCGAACGCCGCCTTTTTTGCATGAGGTAATAAACATGTCCTACAACTTCGAAGGCACCGCCAACGTGATCACTGCCTCGCGCCATCTGGGAACGGAGTCAGATGAACGTCTGAATAATGCGGTGGATATCCGAATGACCAGCAGTGGCAAACCCACCATTGTGCGCCTGGATTTCGACTCGCCACTGGAGTGGCCTGGCAACCCCACCTTTGTGACCGTCAACCTGCCGGATGGCACGTCTGTGAGCGGAGTGATTGCCGAAATAGAGCGCCCTATCGAGGGCCCGGGCTGGGTGACTTTTACAGTGGATGACTGATTGTATAAGTCTCGATCTCGGCCATCGAATTGTCGGACAGTTTTTTGAATTTTCTCTGACGTCAAATATCTGTACTTCATGAGCATAAGGAGTCCTCATGAAACACAACGATTTATTCACTATCCGGTATCGCCTGCACGGTGAACAAAGGTCTTTCATCGTGCGTGCCGCGCAAATGAACAATGCCGAGGCATGGCATTGGGCCAGTTGCGATGCCGGCGTGGCAGTCATACCCAGATTTGGTCAACACACCCTCAAGCGCGTGTCTAAACCGATGGCGGAAAAATACGGCATCACCGATGTGCGCTGGAGCGGCGCCGAAGCGATTCAGTGGGCAGAGGGCCTCACACAATGAACAGCCAGATACTTGGTTACACAACAGGGCAAACGTGGGACGACGAGATCGCGCACAACACCGAAATGTTTTTCGAAGCCGATCGACTGGATGCGCAAGCGTACAAGATCATCGAGAACTACAGCGGCGAGGCGGCGACCTGGACGCGCTTTCTGGAAGCCAAGAAAGCCGCGGATGCGCAACGCACCGCGGCTTATCGGGACTGGATTCGCATTCGCCGGGCAATGCGCAAACAGTAATCACCGGCGCTTTCCAATGTGAGCGCTGGCTTGCCTGCGATTGCCATAGGTATCTACACAATTGTAGTGAGCGGGCTTGTCCCGCGCTGGGGGGCGAAGCCGCCCCAAAAACCACACCTCGGTTTTCAGATAAAAACCGAATTGTCTGGATTAGGGCGGCTTCGCCCCCCAGCGCGGGGCAAGCCCGCTCACTACAGCAACTACGCCACTCGTCAGTTTGAATAAACCTTTGCAACCCTCCCGTCTCAACCGAGAGTAAACGTTATGAAGGAGCGGTCGAGTTTGGCACGCAAGCATTCTGTTACGAGCCGGTTTTCAGCTATATTTCACCTCCCGCTCACTCATCACCCTCGCTTGAATTCGTGCCCATTACACGTTCTTCTCGTGTGCAGTTAACCAAGGTTGGTATTTATGAAGTCTGCCCCTCTGCGGTCCCCCAACGTTCCGCAACGCAAGGATCTGACCCCGAGCACCTTGACCTTTCCTGTGGTCGGCATTGGCGCGTCGGCGGGCGGGCTGCAAGCGGTGAAAGCATTTTTCGAGCACATGCCCAAAGACTGTGGCATGGCGTTCGTCGTGGTTTTGCACCTGTCCCCTGAGCATCAAAGCGTAGCGGACAAAATCATCCAGGAGTCCACCGGCCTGCCGGTCACACAAGTCAACGACACGACGCCTATCGAAAAGAATCGCGTGTATGTCATATCGCCTGCACAGCGATTGACGATGAATGATGGCTATCTGGGCGTATCGCCTTCGTCGCGCGCAGGCGGCACGCACATTGCCATCGACCTGTTTTTTCGCGACCTGGCCGACACGCACAAGGAACGCGCGTTTTGCCTGATCCTCTCAGGCACCGGTTCCGACGGCGCAGTGGGGCTTTCACGCATCAAGGAGCAAGGCGGCATTACTCTGGTGCAAGCGCCGGAAGATGCCGAGTTCGACGGCATGCCGCTGGCGGCGATCGAAACGCAAATGGTCGATCTGGTGCTGCCGGTGGTGGAGATGCCACAGAAGTTGCTGGAACTATGGCGCAACGCCCAGTCGATTATCCTGCCCAATGCCAATGACCCCGAGATCCATACCACCCCTCCCGTGACCGAACGCGACGCAGCCGTGGCCGAGCAATTGCTGCTGGACATCCTGATCCAACTGCGCGCCAGCACCGGGCACGATTTCAAGCACTACAAACGCGCCACGGTGTTGCGCCGTATCGAGCGGCGCCTGCAAGTCACCGCCCAACCGGACCTGGCCGCTTACTACACCTATCTCCAGGGGCATCCGGAAGAAACCAAGGCATTGCTGGGCGACATGCTGATCGGCGTGACCAATTTCTTCCGCGACCGCGAGGCCTTCGAAGCCCTTGAGCGCGATGTAATCCCCAACCTGGTGAAGTCACTGGAAGATACTGTGCCGCACCGCGAGGAAGTGCGCATCTGGTCGGCCGGCTGTTCCACCGGGGAAGAGGCCTATAGCCTGGCGATGCTGGTGGCCGAGCAACTGGCGCTGGACGCCAGCAGCGCAAAGATGCAGGTGTTTGCCACCGACATTGATGAGCGCGCCATCAGCCATGGCCGCAGTGGTGTGTATTCCGAAGCGATCATCACCGATGTGCCGCCATCACGGTTGCGCCAGTACTTTTCCAAGGAAAAGAACCAGCACTACCGGGTGCGCAAGGAAATCCGCGAGCGGGTGTTATTCGCCAAGCACAGCCTGCTGGCTGATCCGCCGTTCTCGCAGATCGACCTGATCGTGTGCCGCAACCTGCTGATCTACCTGGATCGCGAAGTGCAGCGCGAGATCCTGCAGCTGTTCCACTTTGCGTTGCGCCCCGGTGGTTATCTGTTCCTGGGTTCCTCGGAGTCGGCCGACGGCTGCCAGGATCTGTTCGTGCCGGTGGACAAGCGCAACCGCATCTTTCGCGTGCGCGCCGGCTCCTCAGCGGTACGTCGTGCGCCCACCATGCCGCGAGGTGGGTATATACGTGCAAACACCCCGGTTGCGGCGGCAGAAATCAAAGCCCCCACCAAGCGTTCGTTCGCCGATATGCACCTGCGCGCATTGGAAAAGGCCGCACCGCCCAGCGTCATTGTCGACATTCATGCCGACATCCTGCACATGAGCGAAGGCGCGGGGCGCTTCCTGCGCTATGTCGCCGGGGAAATCACCCACAACCTGTTGGCGCTGGTTCATCCCGATCTGCGCCTGGATATCCGTACGACACTGTTCCAGGTCCAGCAATCGAATATCCCGGTGACCTCACGCAAGGTGCGCATCCAGCGCGACCAGGGCACATACCTGGTGGACATCACCGCCCGCCCCTATCGCGATGACGCCACCGAAAGCGACTACGTGCTGGTGATGTTCCAGGAAACCGAAGTCGACCCCGAGCAGTCCGACGCCGCCAGCGTCAGCCATGCGGAAAACGCGATCATGAGCAACCTGGAGCGCGAGCTGCAACGCACCAAGCTGCACCTGCAGGACACCATCGAACAGGCGGAAGTCTCCAGCGAAGAGCTCAAGGCCTCCAACGAGGAGATGCAGGCGGTCAACGAAGAACTGCGTTCGGCCACTGAAGAGCTGGAAACCAGCAAGGAAGAGCTGCAATCGATCAATGAGGAGTTGTTGACGGTCAATTACGAGCTCAAGACCAAGGTGGAAGAGACGGATAAGGTCAACGACTACCTGACCAACCTGATCGCGTCCACCGACATCGCCACGGTGTTTGTCGACCGCAACATGCGCATCCGCTGGTTCACCCCGCGCGCCACGGATATTTTCAGCATGCTGCCGGTGGACACGGGGCGCTCGTTGATGGACATCACGCACCGCCTCGACTACCCGGAAATGACCGATGACGCCACCACCGTGTTTGAATCGCTGAGCATGATCGAGCGCGAGATCAGCAGCAAGGACAGCCGCTGGTACATCGCGCGGTTGCTGCCCTACCGCTCCAGCGAAGACCACATCGACGGCACCGTGCTGACCTTTATCGATATCACCAAGCGGCGCCTGGCCGAAGAGGAACTGCGCCTGGGCGAAGAGCGTATGCGCCTGGTCGCCGAAAGCACCCATGATTTTGCCATCATCATCCTGGACGACCACGGCGCCATCACCGATTGGAACACGGGTGCCGAGCTGATCTTTGGCTATACCAAGGACGAAGTACTGGGCGCTTACTACGACCTGATTTTCTCCCCGGAGGATCGCGCCGCCGGTGTACCCGAAACCGAGCTGCGCGCGGCCCGCGAACATGGGCGCGGCGAAGACGAACGCTGGCATGTGCACAAGAATGGCAGCCGGTTCTATTGCAGCGGCGAAGTCACCCTGCTCAAGAGTGACAGCCTGCAAGGCTACGTCAAGATTGCCCGTGACCTGACCGGCCACAAGCGTACCCAGGAAGAACAGAGCCAGCGGTTGATGGAAACCCAGACCAACAGCCATCTCAAGGATGAATTCTTCGCGGTCATGTCCCATGAACTCAAACACCCGTTGAACCTGATCCAGCTGAACGCCGAATTGCTGCGCCGCTTGCCGGTCACCAAGGCGGCGGGCCCGGCGGTCAGGGCCGTGGACACCATCTGCGAGGCCGTGTCCAGCCAGGCACGCATCATTGATGACCTGCTGGATGTCGCCCGGGTGCGCACCGGCAAGCTCAAGTTGAAGAAACAACCGGTCGACCTGATCCGCACGCTCCAGGACATCCACAGTGTGGTGCTCGCTGACGGTCACCACCGCCAGGTGACCCTGCAAACACCGTCGGTGCCTGGCTCACTGATCGTGGACGTAGACCCGACGCGGATCGAGCAAGTGATCTGGAACCTGGTCAACAACGCACTCAAGTTCACCCCCGAAGAGGGACAAGTGCAGTTAGTGTTGAGCCGCTCGGAAAGCCACGCCCAACTGGATGTCATCGACAGTGGCGCCGGGCTCGCCGAAGACAGCCTGGAAAAGATCTTCGACTTGTTCGGCCAGGCGGAAAATCAGCATCAGACCCATCAGCGCGAAGGCCTGGGAATCGGCTTGTCGCTGGTCCGCCAGTTGGTTGAGGCTCATGGTGGATCGGTGAGTGTCTTCTCCAAGGGCCTGGGTTTTGGCTGCACCTTCTCGATCAGGTTGCCCCTCAGCGAACAGAACCACTTGCCCGACACGTGCGACGCCGAGGCCGAAAATGAACGCCTGAACGGCGTCAAGGTGCTGCTGGTGGACGATTCGTCCGAAGTGCTTGAAGTGCTGAATATGTTGCTGGAGATGGAAGGCGCCCAGATCAGCGCGTTCAGTGACCCGCTGAGCGCGCTGGAAACCGCCCGTGAAACCCACTACGACCTGATTATTTCAGACATTGGCATGCCCAAGATGAATGGCCATGAGCTGATGCAGAAGCTGCGCAAGATCAGCCATCTGCGCCAGGTCCCGGCCATCGCGTTGACCGGTTACGGTGCCAGCAGTGACCAGAAGAAGACCGCTGACTCGGGCTTCGACAGCCACGTCAGCAAACCCGTGACCCACGACTCGCTGATCAACCTGATCGAAACGCTACGTCAGTCACGGCGTTAGGCGGGGCTTATGGATAAGGGATAACGGAGATCTTCCCGTTGCGCTCAAGGATCGCGAACTGGATCTGATCGATCTGGACGATCCCTTGAGCGGAGCGGGCCGCTTCGAGAATATCGCTTTCATCCATCCGTGCGCGCTTGAGGCGTTCATGCAGGACCTTGCCATGTTCGACGACGATGGTCGGCCCGCCATCCAGCACCCGGGAAAACCAGCGCGAGCGCAGTTTGAGCAGTGAGAAGCCAATATCGATGGCGATCAGTGTGATGATGACCAGCACGGCATTGGTCAACGAAAAATCATCGCCCAACAGCGCCTGTTGCGTGGCTTCACCGATCACCATCAACAGCACCAGGTCGAAGGTGGTGAGTTCCGCCAGGGAGCGCCTGCCGGCGATCTTGAACAACACCAAAAGCACCAGGTAAATGGCCGCCGCGCGCAATACAGAGTCCATGCTGGCTTACCCCTAGGGATAAATGAATTGTGAAAGACGCACGGACGCGCCCGTCGCGAGCGCAACCTGGGTGTCGAAGCGACCGACGCCGTCGCTGCGCAAGGTCAGGTGCAACACCGCTTTGCCATCATCGTCGCTCAGCAACCACAGCCTCACGCCCTCGCCTGCGGTACTGGCCTTTAGGGGTTGCGGCTGCAGCATTTCAATATTGAAGCCCTGCAACAACTCGCCGCTGATTGCCACCTCAAGCGGCTCGCGGGCCTTGCCCTGCAGATGGATCACCAGTGCGTCCGAGGAGCCGTTGCGCAGGAAGCGTTGGTGCTCGACACGCACCGTCCCGTCGGCGCTGCGCACCTGGGTGGTGCTCAGCGGCCCTTTGGAGAACAGCCCGGCCAAGGTGAGCCCCATGATGACCACCATGGCGTACCAACCGAACCGTTCGAAGCGCCAGACCTTGCGTTGCAAGGTCATGTCCTCATTGATCGGATAGCGGCGGCTGTGCAGGTCTTCGTGCGCCGGCGGCTTCATCGTGTTCAGCCTTTGCTATGTTCCGCCGACGACGGGCCTTTGGTCACGCCACGCGGGCCCGCGATGCCCCAGGCGGCCGCCCCCACAAACGGCAACAGCACCACCAGGGCGGTCCAGCCTGCCTTGCTGCCCGATGAGTTTTCGCTTCGCCACAGACTATTGAGCACCCACAGATCGAGCAACACCGCAATGACTGCCAGGAAAATCCAGAGATAAGTGAATTGCATGATGCACCTCCTGTTTGTGTCTATTTAGGTCCGGAGCGTGCGGCAGGGGTTCATTATTTTTCCGTTGCCGGAACACGCGCCCCACTAAGCGAAGCGGCCGCAGTGCTATCACTTCACTATTAAATAGTTATACGAAGCGGCCGCTTCCTGCGCACTTTGTACAAGTTTATCCAGCATATTGACCGTTCATCGACCGTTTAAAAATCTCTCAAAACAATTTCAAATGCGCCGTTATCGGAATAAAGACCTGTTGCATAAATGGGTAACGAGCGACACGACAACCAACTACTGAAAAATTGTGGAGAAAGACCATGACAACCAGTAATAAAAACCCAGGTAACTTCGCCAACGATCGCGAGAAAGCCTCCGAGGCCGGCAAAAAAGGCGGCCAATCGTCCGGTGGCAACTTTGCCAATGATCGGGAAAAAGCCTCGGAAGCGGGCCGCAAAGGCGGCCAGAACAGCCATGGCGGCGGGCGTAAGTCGTAAGTGATCCAAACGGGGGCAGCTTGCCTGCCCCTTCTGCTGATAAAGGGCACAGGCAACTGGATTGGGGCGGCTTCGCCACCCAGCGCGGGCGGTGCGACGATTCGACAAGCCCGCTCACTACAAAAATCTGAATTATTCTTCGTTGTTAGCCTCTCTTCTTTAAACCAAAAGTCATTAAAGGAGGCGTCTTGAGTTACGTGGATTGGGTTCAATGGCCGGCCATGGTGGTCACGGTGATCGCGGCGTGGCTTATCGGCTCGCAACGCCCGGCAAGAAGAATGGCCGGGTTCTTCTGTTTCATATTGAGCAATATCCTGTGGGTTATCTGGGGCGCCTACGCGCAGGCGTACGCGCTGATCGTGCTACAGATATGCCTTTGCACAATGAACCTGCGGGGATTTAAAAAGAATTTCAGGAGTCAATGACCGCGACTTACTCGCAAGTCTGCTGATTGCGCTGGTTCTTTCTGAAGCCCCTGGCGTTCATACCCAGCAAAATACACTCCAGCGCAATCAGGCCAAACGCATTGGCGTGCCAGCCCCACAGCACCCATAACAGGTTGCTCAGGATGAAGCCCCAAAAGGCAATCATGCGTCGCCGAGGCCGTTGAGAGCCGATAAACCACGCCGAGATGACGGTCACAACCATGGCCGGCCATTGCACCCAATCAATGAGTTCCAAGCGTCACCCGGTTCAGCATGTTTTGGTTGGTTTGGGCAACTACCACAACCTCTGTCATCGATGTCTCCTCTACTGGCCAAGTATCTTCAGCAATCGACAGTACCTTGGGGCAGAAGGTTTAAAGTATCTGGATGGGCGTCGTGCTTGTGCAAACGGCGCCGTGCAATCAAATAGAACTCGCTTCGGCTAATGGCACTCGGATAAGAAGGTTCCGAGTACAGCAAAGGATCGAGCCCATGCAGAACCTCAAGATCGCTACATTCAACGTCAACGGCATAGGGGCGCGACTGCCGAACCTTCTGCGATGGCTTGAGAAAGAACGCCCCGACATTGTGTGCTTGCAGGAACTGAAGGCCCAGGACAAAGCCTTCCCTGCCAAGGATATCGAAGCAGCCGGTTATGGTTGCCTGCACCATGGCCAAGCGTCGTGGAACGGCGTGGCCATCCTTGCTCGCGACGCCGAACCGCTGTTGATTCACAAGGGTTTGCCTGGCGCGCAAGACGATACGCAGTCCCGCTACCTGGAAGCGGCGGCCCACGGCGTGGTGGTCGGCTGCCTGTACCTGCCCAACGGAAACCCGCAGCCGGGGCCCAAGTTCGATTACAAGCTCAAGTGGTTCGAGCACCTGATCGCCCATGCCCAAACGCTGCAAGCCAGCGAACACCCGGTTGTGCTGGCCGGCGATTACAACGTGGTGCCGACTGACGCCGACATCTACAACACCCGCTCATGGCTCAAGGACGCCCTGCTTCAGCCGCAAAGCCGGGAATGCTTCCAAAGGCTGCTGGACCAGGGATGGATCGATTCGGTGAGGCACCTGTATCCGGACGAACGCGTGTACACCTTCTGGGATTATTTCCGTCAGCACTGGCAGAAGAATTCCGGTTTGCGCATCGATCATCTGCTGCTGAACCCGGTGCTTGCCCCTTATCTGAAAAACGCCGGTGTAGACGCGTGGGTACGCGGCGAGGAGCATGCCAGTGATCACGCGCCGACCTGGATCGAGATCTCATCACGCAAATCCAGCGCCAAAAAAGCCCCGAAGCGCAACCCAGCCGACACGCAAGCCACCGACGCCCTTGATGAATACAACCGCAAGCGTGATTTCGATGCGACCTCGGAGCCCTCGGGCGCTGCGAAGCCGCGCAAGCCAACCAGGAAAAAAGCCGACGAGCCCGCTGCGCTGCAATTCTGCATCCAGAAACACGACGCTTCGCGCCTGCATTACGACTTTCGCCTGGAGCTCGACGGCACGCTGAAAAGCTGGGCCGTGCCCAAGGGCCCGTCACTGGACCCCAAGTCCAAGCGCCTGGCCGTGCACGTCGAAGACCACCCGCTGGACTACGCAACGTTTGAAGGCACGATACCGCAGGGGCATTACGGCGCCGGCGACGTCATCGTCTGGGACCGCGGTATCTGGAAGCCCTTGTCTGATCCCGCCGAGGCTTACGCGAAAGGCCGGTTGAAATTCGAATTGCAGGGCGAGAAGCTCGGTGGCGTGTGGAACTTGGTCAAGACGCACATGCCCGGCAAGCAGGAGCAATGGTTTCTGATCAAACACCAGGACGAATTCGCGCGGCCGGAAAGCGATTACGACATCGTCAAGGCTGAACCCCACAGCGCGCTGAGTGACCGCACCCTCGTGCAGAAGAAGCGCTCGGGGAAAGCCGCCGAACCCAAGCCCGTCAAGAAGAAGCCCGCCGCGCGCGCAGAACCGGCACCCACGCAATTGATCAATGCCCAGCCGGCCGAGCTGCCCGAGCAGCTCAAGCCTGAACTGGCCACGCTGGTGGACTCCGCACCCGACGGTGACTGGCGTTACGAGGTCAAGTTTGATGGCTACCGCATCATGGCCCGTGTGGATCAAGGCAAGGTGCAGCTGTTCACCCGCAATGGCCATGATTGGACGCACAAGCTGCCACGCCAGGCCGAGGCGATTGCCAGCCTCGCCCTGGAGTCCGCCTGGCTCGATGGCGAGGTGGTCGTGGCCAATGAGCGAGGCGTGCCGGACTTCCAGGCCCTGCAGAATGCTTTCGAGCTTGGCCGCAGTGCCAGCATCGTCTACTACCTGTTCGACATGCCTTTTCTCAATGGCATGGACCTGCGCGAAGTGCCGGTCGAGCAACGTCGCGCAGCCTTGTCCAAGGTGTTGGAGCGCAGTGAGGACGAGGTACTGCGCTATTCGGACGACTTCGCCGAAACACCCGATGCGCTGCTCAACAGCGCGTGCCAGATGCAGATGGAAGGCCTGATCGGCAAGCGCGTGGGCAGCCCCTATGTTTCCCGGCGCAGCGGCGACTGGATCAAACTCAAATGTAAGCGCCGCCAGGAGTTTGTCATCGTCGGCTACACCGAGCCAAAGGGCTCGCGCAGTAAGTTCGGCGCACTGCTGCTGGGCCTGCACGATGCCGACAGCAACGCACTCAAATACGCGGGCAAGGTTGGCACCGGGTTCAACCAGGTCACACTGAGCACGATCTACGAACAGCTCACGCCCCTGGAAACCAAGAAGCCTGCGGTGGTCAACCCGCCGACGGGTTTTGAGGCCAAGGACGTGCACTGGCTCAAACCGTCGCTTCTGGCTGAAGTCGCCTTTGCCGAAATCACCCAGGACGGCTCGGTAAGACATGCTGTGTTCCAAGGCCTGCGTAACGACAAACCGGCCAAGGCCATCACCGAAGAGCGCCCTGCCCCGGCCCCCAAGGACGAGAAAAAATCCCCGCGCAAACAACCGACTGCGGCCAAAGCCAAGCGCAAAGCGGGCGACGATGGCTCAACCAAAGTCCGGCTCACCCATCCCCAACGGGTGATCGACGCCAGCAGCAGCTCGACCAAGCGTGACTTGGCGGACTACTACATCGGCGTCTCCGAGTGGCTGCTGCCGCAGTTGCTCAACCGCCCGGTCGCCCTGGTGCGCGCGCCAGACGGTATCGGCGGCGAACTGTTCTTTCAGAAAAACGCCGAGCGCCTGGCGATCCCCGGCATCGAGATGATCGGCAAGGAAGCCACGGGCCATCCGGTGATGTTGATCAATAACATCGAGGCCCTGCTGGGCGCGGTGCAGATGAGCACCATCGAGCTGCATACCTGGAACGCGGTGTCCAAGGACCTGCAGCGTCCCGATCGCTTCATTCTCGACCTCGACCCCGACCCAGCGCTGCCGTGGAAAAGCATGGTGGAGGCCACCGAATTGACCCTGACGGTACTGGACGAGCTGGGCCTCAAATCGTTCCTGAAGACCAGCGGCGGCAAAGGCATTCACATCGTCGTACCCCTGACCCCGAAAGCCGACTGGGACGCGGTAAAAAGCTTCAGCCACGCGATTGTCAAACATATCGCCACGCTACTGCCGGACCGATTCTCGGCGGTTTCCGGGCCGAAGAACCGAGTGGGACGGATCTTCATCGATTACTTACGCAACGGCCTGGGCGCGACCACGATCTGCGCCTATGCCGCACGCAGTCGCGAGGGGCTGCCGGTGTCGGTACCGATCTTTCGCGACGAACTCAAAGACATCAAGGGCGCCAACGTCTGGAACATCCGCAACCTCCATGAACGGCTGGGCGAACTGGACGTGGATCCGTGGGCGGATCTGCCTGGAACCAAGCAAACCATCACGGCCCAAATGCGTAAACGCATCGGCCTCAAGTAGCACCACTGCAGGAGAAATGAAATGGATGACTTCCACATCACGCCGACTGAAAACGGTTGGGCATTGAAGAAGCAAGGCGCGGAACGCGCGTCGAAAACGGCGACCACCAAGGCCGAAATCATCAAGTTGGCCAGTGAGTTTCTTGACGGCAAGACCGCCTCGTTGAAGATCCACAAGGAAGACGGTTCGATCCAGGAAGAACGCACCTACCCTCGAAGCGCCGATCCCCGCAGAACCAAGGGCTAGCGGCGAACGCATTAGTGGATAGCGGGCTTGTTGTGGCGAGCGGGCTTGCCCCGCGTTGGGGTGCGAAGCGCCCCCACTACAGACGAATGCGGAGTATCAGACACTCCTCTGCGCCTGGTTTTGGGGCTGCTTCGCACCCCAACGCGGGGCAAGCCCGCTCGCCACAGAAGATGTGGTAGGGCACAGCGCGGCAGCCTCACTGCTTGGCGTGTTTGGCCTGCACCTCAGGCATCGCCGAGGAGTGATGGTTGAGGATCTTCCACTGCCCGCCCACCTGCTCGTAGACGAAGGTATAGCGGGCCTGCACATGACGCACCTGGCCGTTGGCCTCGGTCAGGGTGAAGGTGTAGACGCCGCTGTCCATCGCCACATTGCTGCCCAGTTGGCGGATCTCGCGGTAGTTGATCTGCCCCACCGGCTTGAGCGCCAGGAAGTGATCGAAGTAGTCGCTGATTTGCTCGGGCGTGGTGCGCACCTGGTTGGATACGGTGGGCTGCAGCACCGCGCCGGGCGCATACAGCTCCACCACCGACTTGACGTTACCGGTCTGCAGGGCGCTGTTCCAGCGGTCGAACAGGCCGGCGATCTCACGGTCTTTCACATTCGCCGGGGCCTGGGCCACTTCACGGTAGACATAGGGGGCCGTGTCGGCGGCCTGGGCAAAGGGTACGCTCAAGGCAAACATCAGGGCGATTGCAGCGGGTTTGAATTGCATGGCGAAACTCCAGGGGTGATGGGTGAGCCCACTTTGCCAAGCTGTCCGCCTCGCGCCATCGGCCAACCGGAGTCATTTGCCTATGCCATATGGCAGATAGCGCCAGGGGTGCCTGGCAAGGTCTAATAAGCGTCCTTGCCACCGGAATGTTCACCATGCACAACACGCCTCTAGATCCCGGCAGCGCCTTGGCCTTGCGCGCGCATTTGCGTCAATCGCAAAGCCGCACCGCACGCCTGCGCCTCTTGGTGGATACCGGGCAGGAACTGGCCCGACTGGGCCCCCAGGCCATGCGCGAACGCGTGCTTGCCAGGGCATGCGCGTTCCTCGCGATGGACCACGGGTTGCTGCAGGAATGGGACGCCGAGGGTAGTGCGACGGTTACCGCCCGCCATGGCAGCCCGGCGCGCCTGGCCGACCTGGCCGACCGCGACCTGCGCGCACCACACTGGCACGAGCCGCCGCACAGCGTGCTGCAAGTGCCATTGCGCGGCAGTGACGGCCAGGCCTTCGGCGTGCTGGTGCTGGGCAATAGCGTCAGCCTGCGTGCGCCGGAGCATGAAGACAGCGAATCCCTGCAATTGCTCGCCACGCTGCTGGCCGCGCACCTGGAAAACCAGCGACTGCTGACCACGCTCAAGGCCCGCGACCGCGCGCTGTCCGACCTGGTCAACCGCCTGCTCCGGGCCCAGGAAGATGAACGCAAACGCGTGGCCTACGACTTGCACGACGGCCTGGCGCAGACCCTCGCCGGCTTGCATCAACGCCTGCAAGGGTTCGCCGGCCGCTGCCCCACGCTGCCGGCTGCCCTGGCCGCGGACCTGCAGGCGATTCTCAGCCTGGCCCAGCACTCTGTGGGTGAAGGCCGACAACTGATCGCGGGCCTGCGCCCTACGGTGCTCGACGATTTCGGCCTGTTCAAGGCCCTCGATAAAGAAGCCGACCGCCTGCGTGACGCCGGTATCCAGGTGCTGTGGCGCTCGCAGTGTGCGGCACGCCTGCACAGTTCGGTGGAGATCGCCGTGTTCAGGATCGGCCAGGAAGCGATCAATAACGTGCTCAAACATGCGCAGGCCAGTCAGGTCATGCTGACCCTGGAACTGCGCGACGACATGGCCATCTTGCAGGTCGATGACAATGGCAGAGGCTTCGCACACGACCTGCGCCGAGGCGGGGCCGATCATGTGGGCCTTGCCACCATGCAGGAGCGCGCCAGCCTGCTGGGCGGTCGCTTCAGTTGCGTAAGCGTGGTCGACGGCGGCACCCATGTGCGGGCCAGCGTGCCAGCCCTCGTGAACGGAGCTGCGCAATGAGCCCCGTATTGCGCCTGGTGCTGGCGGATGACCATGAAGTCACGCGTACCGGTTTCGTCGCACTGCTCGCCGGCCATTCGCAGTTCGAGGTGGTCGGCCAGGCACGTGACGGCCAGCACGCAGTGGAACTGTGCGAACAGTTGCTGCCGGATATCGTCATCCTCGACATCCGCATGCCGGTGCTCAACGGCTTGGGCGCCGCGCGCTTGCTGCAGCAACGCCTGCCGGCGGTGAAAGTGGTGATGTTCACCATGGACGACAGCCCCGACCACCTGGAAGCGGCGATGAGCGCCGGCGCGGTAGGCTATCTGCTCAAGGACGCCAGCCGTGACGAGGTGATCCAGGCCTTGCAAACCGTGGCCGCCGGTGGCGAAGCGCTTGACACAGCGGTCAGCGCGCGCCTGTTGCGGCGCATGACCGAACGCCAGGCCAGCGGCGCGGCGCCCAGCGAACGCCTCACCCCACGGGAGCGCCAAGTGCTTGGTCTGGTCGCCAACGGCATGAGCAACCGCGCCATCGGTGAACACCTGGGGATTACCACCGGCACGGCCAAAGCCCATGTGGAGCGGGTGATCGGCAAGCTCGGCGCGGCCGACCGCACCCAGGCCGCCGTGCGCGGCATCGCCCTCGGCCTGGTGGCGCAGCCATGACGCGGCGTTGGGCCGACCTGCCACTGCGCGGCAAGGCGCTGGTGGTCATTTCATTGCCGTTGGTGGTGCTGTTGCTGTCCCTGGTGCTGATCTACACCACCGAGCGCCAGACCGCGCGCGCCGAAGAAGACGTGCGCCGAGTGCTGCGCGTGCAAGGCGATATCCAGGCCGTGCACACCTTGCTCGCGGAAGCGGCGGCCAGTGTGCGCGGCTACCTGCTGACCCGCCGCGAGGACTTCCTGCCCAGCTACCGCAACGCCAGGCCGCAGATTGACGCCGCGCTGCTGCGGCTCGACCGCAACGTGCGCGATCAGCGGGTGCGTGAGCAGCTCAACGCGATAAAGCCGCTGATCGACGCAAAGGCCGACGGGCTCGAAGAGATGCTCAATGACAGCGACGCCAGCGCGCAATCGATCAGCGCCATTCTGATCAGCAACAAACACATCCTCGACGCCTTGCGCCAACACATCGGCACCATGTTGACCCTGGAGGCTTCGCTGCTGGCCGAGCGCAGCACCGCGGCCTACGAGACCCGGCAACGCTTGTTGCTGTCCACCTGGCTGGCGGCGATCTGCGGGCTGTTCGGCGCCATTGTCGCGGTGCTGTTCCTGTCCAAGGGCATTGTCGCGCGGGTGCAGAATGTACAGCGCAATGCGCAACGCCTGGCACTGGGCCAGCCTTTGCTTGCGCAACCACCGGAACAGGATGAGATCGGCCAATTGGGCACTCGCCTGGTGGAAGCCGGGTTGCTGCTGGCCGAACGCGAACGTGCGTTGCGCGACAACGAGGAACGCTTGCGGCTGATCATCGATGGGGTCAAGGATTACGGGATATTTGCCCTCGACACCGCAGGCCATGTCACCAGTTGGAACAACGGTGCCGAACGCATCAAGGGCTACACCGAGCAGGAGATCATCGGCCAGCATTTCTCGGTGTTCTACCTGCCAGACGAATGCCCGCAGCACCCGGACATGGCCCTGCGCGAGGCCACCCGCAATGGCGACTACACCGAAGAGGGCTGGCGCTGCCGCAAGGACGGCACGCGCTTCTGGGCCAGCGTGGTAATCACCGCCCAGTACGACGGCACAGGAGCCCTGCGCGGTTTCTCCAAGATCACCCGCGACATCACCGACCGCCGCGCCGCCGAGATCGCCTTGCGCACCGCCCGCGAGGAAGCCGAGCGCGCCAGCCGCGCCAAAAGCGAGTTCCTGTCGCGCATGAGCCATGAGTTGCGCACACCGCTCAACTCGATCCTGGGGTTTGCGCAACTGTTGGAGATGGATGCGCTATCGGGGCAAAAGGCGCATGTCGCGCATATCCTGCGCGCCGGCCAGCATCTGCTGACGTTGATCAACGAAGTGCTGGACATCGCCAAGATCGAAGCCGGGAGCCTGGCGCTGAATATCGCGCCGATCCCGCTGGCGGACGTGTTGCAAGAGGCGCTGACGCTGGTGTCACCCATGGCCGCCAATGCGGGTATCCGCTTGCAGCCACTGCCGGTGCTGGCGGCGGACACGGGTATCGTTGCCGACCGCCAACGCCTGACCCAGGTGCTGTTGAACCTGCTGTCCAATGCAATCAAATACAACCGGCGCGACGGTCAGGTGAGCATCGAGGTCTGTGTCGACGGGGCACGCATCAGTGTGTCGGTGTGCGATACCGGCCACGGTATTGCGGCCGAGCACCTGGGCCAACTGTTCACGCCGTTCGAGCGCCTGGGCGCCGACCCGAATGTGGAAGGCAGCGGCCTGGGCCTGGCGCTGAGCAAAAGCCTGCTGGAAAACATGCACGGCCGCTTGACCGTGCACAGCCAGGCCGGTGTCGGCTCACGCTTTAGCCTGGAACTGCCGTGCGTGCGCGTGCAGGGTTCCAATGCTATCGCTGCGCCCGTCATCGACACGGCGTTGACGCGCCCTGCCCCTGCCGTGTCCACGTTCCTGGGCAAGGTGCTGTGCATCGAAGACAACATGTCCAGCCTGGCGCTGATCGAAACCCTGCTGCAGCGCCGGCCGGGGATAAAGCTGCTGTCGAGCATGCAAGGCCAACTCGGCCTGGACCTGGCCGCCCAGCATGGGCCGCAGTTGATCCTGCTGGATGTTTCGCTGCCGGACATCGACGGCGTGAAAGTGCTGCAACGCTTGCGCGGCTCGCCGATCACCCGCGACACGCCGGTGCTGATGATCACTGCCGATGCCGGCGACCTCACCCGTCAAGCCCTGCAGGATGCCGGCGCAACGGCGGTCCTGAGCAAGCCGATCAACATCCCGGCGTTTCTTGCCTACCTTGACCAGTATTTTCCGGAGCCCGTGTGAACCTCGACCTGCGCATTCTGATCATCGACGACCAACGCCCGAACCTCGACCTGGTGGAGCAACTGCTGGCGCGCGAAGGGCTGACCAACGTGTTGAGCAGCACCGAGCCGTTGCGCACCCTGGAGCTGTTCAACAGTTTTGAACCGGACCTGGTGATTCTTGACTTGCACATGCCCGAGCTTGACGGCTTCGCGGTGCTGGAACAGCTCAACCGGCGCATCCCCGACGGCGAATACCTGCCGATTTTGGTACTGACCGCCGACGCGACCCGCGACACCCGCCTGCGCGCCCTGGCCCTGGGCGCCCGCGACTTCATCAGCAAGCCGCTGGATGCGCTGGAGACCATGTTGCGGGTGTGGAACCTGCTCGAAACCCGGGCGCTCTACACTACCTTGCGCCGGTTGGTGCCAACGCAGCGGATTGAGTTGTTGCAACGGCGTGAGTCAATGGGCAATCTCCACGCCGCCGGGGACACTCCGGCCTAGCTCCCCTTCGATTGCTCCTCAAGGAAGACCCGCACATGGCGGCTTCGAACAAATGGCTGATGTCGTCGGCCGCGTACTACCTGGATTTCTTCACCATTCCCTTGTTCATCGGCCTAGCGCTCTGGCTGGCACCCCTTGCCCCCTGGCAACTGCTCGCCGGCCTCTTGGCCTGGACGCTGGTGGAGTATTCGGCGCACCGTTTTCTGTTCCACTCGTTGTACCGCCGCGAGCACTGGACCCATCACATTGACGTACTGGCCTACATCGGGGTGTCGAGCTGGAAAACCAGCTCCACCTTTGCCGCATTGCTGCTGCTGGCCTGGTACACCGGACTGACCTCGGTGTTTATCGGTGCGGTCACCGGCTACTTCTATTACATCTCGGTGCATTACGTGATGCACCGTCCCGAGCATTGGGCGTATCGGTACATTCCGGGGCTGGTTGCCAATCACGACCTGCATCACCGCCAAGGCATCGAAAAAAACTTCGGCGTCTCGTCACCGCTGTGGGATTACGTGTTTCGCACCTTCATCGGTAAACCGGCACGGGTTGAAACGGCGAGTGAAAGTCACGTAGCCGTCATAAACCAGACGGAAGGCACATAGGCAGGTCTAAAGTTGCGGCGAATGAAGCGGATAACTCTTATGTTGTTTATATCCGCAACATCGTTCAGGGACCGAACTCATGACGCCGAGTCAATCCAGCCGTACCGCCCTTTCCGCCCCTCCGCGCTTTCTCTGGTTCGCTTTACTCCCGGTCGTCCCCGCCGTGGCGTGGATACTCGTGCAATCCGCCAGCCCCGCCAATCTCGCCGTCTGCGTGCTGCTGGTGCTGGTCGGCCTCGGGGCATGCGCCTTGAATACACGGGCCCAACGTCAGGCGGTGCTGCACGCCCTGGTGCTGGAAGACCCCTCGATTGCCCAGGCCAGGCAACACAGCCTGGATTCACGGGCACAGCTTAATGAAGTGTTGCTCGGCGCCATGCCGATCTGGGCCAAGCACGTGGAAAGCTCGCGCCAACTGACCGAAGACGCCATTGTGAGCCTGGCCAACCGCTTCACCGGGATTTCCGCGCGGCTGCAGGACACCGTGCAGGCTTCTCAGCAAGCCGCCGGCGAGCTGGATGGCCAGGCGGCCGACGGCGCGCTCAAGGTGTTGGCCCGCAGCGACAGCGAGTTGAGCCAGGTGATCGACTCCCTCAAGGCCACGCAATCGAGCCGTGACCAGACCCTGTCCCAAGTGCGCGGCCTGACCGCCTATACCGGCGAGCTGCGCACCATGGCCGCCGATGTGGCGGCCATCGCGGCACAAACCAACTTGCTCGCCTTGAATGCGGCCATCGAGGCGGCGCGGGCCGGTGAAGCCGGTCGCGGGTTTGCGGTGGTAGCCGATGCGGTGCGCAGCCTGTCGAGCAAGTCCAGCGAGACCGGCCAGCAGATGTCGGCCAAGGTCGACATCATCAATAACGCGATTACCCAACTGGTGCAGGCGGCTTCCAGCAGCGCCGACCAGGACAGCCATTCCGTTGCCGCCTCCGAGCAAAGCATCCAGCGGGTACTCGAGCGTTTTCAGAACATCACCGGCCACCTGGCCGACTCCGCCGACCTGCTCAAGCAGGAAAGCTACGGGATTCGCGACGAGATGACCGAAGTGCTGGTCAATCTGCAATTCCAGGACCGCGTCAGCCAGATCCTCAGTCACGTGCGCGACAACATGCACGCCCTGCATGAACACCTGCAGCAGGCCAGCCAGTCACCGGATGCGCCGGTGACCATCGATGCGCGGCAGTGGCTGGCCCGCATGGAGTCCACCTACGCCACCGATGAGCAGCGCCGCACCCACCATGGCCAAGCGGCCGCGCAACCGAATTCTCAAGACATCACTTTCTTTTAGGGAGCCATCATGGCGAAGAGTGTATTAGTGGTCGACGACTCCAGCAGCGTTCGGCAAGTGGTCGGCATTGCCTTGAAAAGCGCCGGTTACGACGTGATCGAGGCCAGCGACGGCAGGGACGCCCTCAACAAGCTCACCGGGCAGAAGGTGCACCTGATCATCAGCGACGTGAACATGCCGAACATGGACGGCATCACCTTCGTCAAAGAGGTGAAGAAGCTCGCCAACTACAAGTTCACCCCGATCATCATGCTGACCACCGAGTCCCAGGAATCGAAGAAAGCCGAAGGCCAGGCCGCCGGTGCCAAGGCCTGGGTGGTCAAGCCCTTCCAGCCGGCGCAGATGCTGGCGGCGGTGTCCAAGCTGATCCTGCCCTGATTGCGGCCAAGGAGTTTCCCATGCCGATCACCCGCGAAACACTCGACGGCACCGCCTGCGTCGGCATCGACGGCGAACTGACGATCTATACGGTGGCTGAGCTGGCCGCCGCGCTGCTGCCGCACATCGGCGCGGCGCCGCGTCTGCAACTGGACCTGTCCCAGGTCACCGAAATGGACGGCGCCGGCCTGCAACTGCTGGCAGTCATCCAGCGCGAAGCGGGCCAGACCGGCACGGCCCTGAGCCTGGCCGGCCAGAGCCAGGCGGTCGCGCAAGCTTTGCAATTGTGTCGCAACGGCGCCTTTTAGCCCGCGTCACAGCCCCGTTCAACGATCGACAAGGAAGGTCCATGTGAGCATCAATCTCGATCAGGCACAGCAGACCTTCATCGTCGAGGCGCGCGAACTGCTGCAGGCCATGGAGCAATCCCTGCTGCAACTGGAGAGCGAGCCCGGCGATGAAGATGCCATCGGCGCGATATTCCGCGCCGCGCACACCATCAAGGGCTCCGCCGGGCTGTTCGGCCTGGCGCCGATCGTGGGCTTTACCCATATCGTCGAAGACGTGCTCGACCGCCTGCGCGACGGCAGTGTGGCGGTGGACGCCGCCCTGATCGCGTTGCTGCTCAAGTGCGGCGACCACATGCTTGAACTGATTGAAGTGGTGGCCAGCCGCGGTGAGCCGCTGACACCGGCCGCGTTGGAGCGCGGTGAGGCGTTGCGCGAGGCGCTGAGTGCCTATCAGCCGATACACTCGGCCCCCGCCGGCGTCGAAATCGCTGTGGTGGATGACGACACGGCAACCGAAGTGCTTTGGCATATTTCCCTGCGCTTTGGCGTCGACGTCTTCCGCAACGGCATGGACCCGCTGTCCTTCCTGCGCTACCTCGACACCCTCGGCACGCTGTTGCAGGTCACCACCCTGACCGACGGCATTCCTGCCGTGGACAGCTGGGACCCGGAAAGCTGCTACCTGGGGTTCGAGATCGACCTGCGCTCGACCGCCAGCCACGCCACCCTTAACGAAGTGTTCGACTTTGTGCGTGACGACTGTGAAGTCATCATCAGCGCCGTCGACGAACCCGACGACAGCACTGCCAGCCCCGTAACCGAGCTGGTCACCCACGCCGAATACGCCCCACCCGCGCCGCAACGCGTGGCAGCGACCAGTGAAAAGTCTCGGGACGGCAACTACGTGAGGGTCAATGCCGACAAGCTCGATGAGCTGATCAACCTGGTCGGTGAGCTGGTGATCGCCAGCGCCGGTGCGAGCCTGCTGGCGCGGTCCTGCAACAACGACCCACTGCAAGAAGCCACCTCCACCGTATCGGGGCTGGTGGAAGAGATCCTCGATGGCGCGCTGCACCTGCGCATGATCCCCATCGGCGACACGTTCAACCGCTTTCGCCGCGTGGTGCGCGATGTCAGCCAGGAACTGGGCAAGGACATCGACCTGATCATCAGCGGCGCGGAAACCGAACTGGACAAAACCGTGGTGGAGAAAATCGGCGACCCGCTGATGCACCTGCTGCGCAATGCCATGGACCACGGCATCGAAAACGCCGACGCACGGCTGGCCGCCGGCAAGTCGGCCAAGGGGCACCTGAGCCTGAATGCCTACCACGACTCCGGCAGCATCGTGATCGAAATCGCCGATGACGGCGCCGGGCTCAACCGCGAGCGCATCCTGGAAAAAGCCCAGGAACGCGGGCTGGTCGCCAGCGGTGCGGTGCTCACCGACCAGGAAATCTACAACCTGATTTTCGAAGCCGGTTTCTCCACGGCCGAGGCGGTGACCAACCTCTCGGGGCGCGGCGTCGGCATGGATGTGGTCAAGCGCAACATTACCCTGCTGCGCGGCACCGTCGACCTCGACAGCCGCCCGGGCCAGGGCACGGTGATACGCATCCGCCTGCCGCTGACCCTGGCGATCATCAATGGCTTCCTGGTCGGCATCGACCAGTCCACCTACGTGATTCCGCTGGACATGGTCCAGGAATGCATCGAACTGGATGAACGCCAGCGCCAATCCAGCCGCAACCAGGGCTACCTGGACCTGCGCGGCGAGGTATTGCCACTGGTGGACCTGCGCGACCACTTCAGCCACGAAGGCCTGGCGGCCCGCCGCCAGAATGTGGTGGTGGTGCGTTATGCCGAGCACAAGGCCGGGTTGGTGGTGGATGACCTGCTCGGCGAGTTCCAGACCGTGATCAAACCCTTGGGCAAGCTGTTCGGCGCGCTGCGCGGCATCAGCGGCTCGACCATCCTGGGCAGCGGCGCGGTAGCGCTGATCCTGGACATACCGGCACTGCTCAATCAAATCGTACAACAAGAAGCCCGCACGCCCCAGGCGCCTCAATCGCCCCCGGTCGTCGTTCGCTGACGTATTTGCTTTTCCATGGAGGTTCCCTGATGAAATGGTTCTACGATCTTAAAATTTCCACCAAGCTGATCAGCTCATTCCTGGTGGTCCTGGCGCTGACGGCGATCATGGGCGTGTTCGCCATCCTCCAGCTTGGCGCCGTCAACCACGCGGCGCAGGACATCAGGGGCAATTGGATGCCTTCGATGCGTGCGGCGGCCGGCATGCGTTTTTTTGCCGCCAACTATCGCTTGAAGGAAAACCGCAACATCGGCACCGAAGTCGCCGAGGAAAAAGCCCAGGCCGAGCGCGAAGCCGTCGAGGCTCGCCAGCAGTTCGAAACCCGGCTGGGCACCTACGAGCAATTGATCTCGAACGACGAAGACCGCCAGCTCCTGGCCAGCGTGAAGAGCACCTGGAGCGCTTACCTGGCGTCCAGCCAGCAACTGTTCGAGCTGTCCCGACAAAATCAGGAAGCCCAGGCGCGCGCCGTGCTGCGCGGCGACTCCAAGGTGCACTTCGATGAGTTGACCAGCCGTCTGCAAAAAATGGTCGAACTCAACGACGCAGGCGCCACCGTGGCCGGCGACAAGGGTTCGGCGCTGTATGAAAGCTCACGCCTGTTGATCATCGTGGTACTGGGCGCCGCGCTGCTGATCGGCCTGGGCCTGGCGCTGTTCATTGCGCGGATCATTTCCCGCCCGCTGCGACTGGCCGCGAGCGCCGCCGAGCAGTTGGCCGAAGGTAACCTCAACACCCCTATCGCGCCAGGCTCGAAGGACGAAACCGGCATGGTGCTCAATGCCATGCGCAATATGGTCGGCAAACTCGCGCTGATCATTGGCGAAGTGCGCAACGCCGCCGACAACCTGGCCAGCGCCTCGGAGCAAGTCAGCGCCACCGCGCAGTCAATGAGCCAGGCCACCAGTGAGCAGGCCGCCAGCGTCGAGGAAACCAGCGCGTCGGTGGAACAGATGAGCGCCAGCATCAACCAGAACACCGAGAACGCCAAGGTCACCGATGGCATGGCCAGCAAGGCCGCCAAGGAAGCCACCGACGGCGGCGAGTCGGTGCAGCAGACCGTGGTGGCGATGAAGAAAATCGCCCAGCGCATCAGCATCATCGATGACATTGCCTACCAGACCAACCTGCTGGCGCTCAACGCCGCCATCGAGGCGGCACGGGCCGGCGAGCACGGCAAGGGCTTCGCCGTGGTGGCCGCCGAAGTGCGCAAACTGGCGGAGCGCAGCCAGGTCGCCGCCCAGGAAATCGGCGAATTGTCGTCCAGCAGCGTGGACATGGCGGAGAAAGCCGGCAAGTTGCTCGACGAAATGGTGCCCTCCATCAACAAGACGTCCGACCTGGTGCAGGAAATCAGCGCCGCGTCCGAGGAACAGGCCGCGGGTGTCGCGCAGATCAACACGGCCATGACCCAACTCAACCAGGTGACCCAGCAGAACGCCTCCAGCAGCGAGGAGCTGGCCGCCACCGCCGAAGAAATGAGCAGCCAGGCCGAACAGCTGCAACAAGCGATGAGTTTCTTCGTGCTTGATTCGGCCCCCAGGGCTGTTGCTAACAGCCACAACGGGGAGAACCCGGGCAGCAAGCCAAACCGCCAGCCACCGCGCCCGGCACCGCAGGCACCGCGCAAGGCGTTTGCCTACAACATGGCCAGCGCACCGGACGAATCGGAATTCACCCGTTTCTGATGGCAACCATCACTGCGGGCTTACAGGGAGAATGACATGGGTGCACTGATGACTACCCGGCATACCGCGATGGCGGCCGATGAGGATGCGCAATACCTGACCTTCATGCTCGGGGGCGAGATGTTCGCCATCGGTATTCTGGGCATCAAGGAAATTATCGAATACGGCAGCCTGACCGTGGTGCCGATGATGCCCGCGTTCGTGCGCGGCGTGATCAACCTGCGCGGCGCCGTGGTGCCGGTGGTGGACCTCTCGGCGCGTTTCGGCCGGGCGAACTCGCCGATTACCCGGCGCTCCTGCGTGATCATTATCGAAGCGAGCACCGAAGACAGTCGGCCCCAGGACATCGGGTTGTTGGTGGACACGGTTTCGGCGGTACAGGAGATCCCGGCGGCGCAGATCGAGCCCCCGCCCAGCTTTGGCGCGCGGATCCGCGCCGACTTCATCGGTGGGATGGCCAAGGTCGAAGGCAAGTTCGTGATTGTGCTGGAGGTGGACAAAGTGCTGTCTATCGATGAGATGTCCAGCCTGGCCGAAAGCGCCCAGGCGCCGACGCTCGACCTCGACCCACGTTGAGGCCCGACCATGTCAGACGCCGCCGCACTTGATGACCGTGAATTCGGTCAATTCCAATCCTGGTTGTACCGCGCGGCAGGCATCAACCTGTCGCCGGCCAAGAAAGCCCTGGTGGCCGGGCGGCTGTCCAAGCGCCTCAAGCACTATGAGCTGGACAGCTATGGGGACTATTTCAAGCTGATCATGAGCGATCAGCGCACGGGAGAACTGCAAGTCGCGCTGGACCTGCTGACCACCAACGAGACCTACTTTTTCCGCGAGCCCAAGCACTTCGATTTCCTGCGTCAGCAGGTATTGCCCAAGGCCGCGCCGGGCAAGGTGTTTCGCGTCTGGAGCGCGGCCAGCTCCTCGGGCGAAGAACCCTACAGCCTGGCGATGACCCTGGCCGAGAGCCTGGGTACCACGCCCTGGGAAGTGATCGGCTCGGACATCAGCACCCAGGTGCTGGCCAAGGCGCGCAACGGGCATTACTCCATGGAGCGTACCGGCACCCTGCCCCAGCCGCTGCTGACCAAGTACTGCCTCAAGGGGATCGGCCGCCAGGAAGGCACCTTCCTGATCGACAAGGCCTTGCGCAACCGCGTCAACTTTGTGCAAGTCAACCTGAACGAGCCGCTGCCGGCGCTCGGCGAGTTCGATGTGATCTTCCTGCGTAACGTCATGATCTATTTCGACCAGCAGACCAAGCGCCAGGTGGTCGCACGTTTGTTGCCGCTGCTCAAGCCCGGCGGCTATTTCATCATCAGTCACTCGGAAAGCCTCAACGGGGTCAATGACACCTTGAAGCTGGTGGCGCCGTCGATCTACCACAAGCCATGAAAAAGCCCCTCGGTGCGGCCGAAGTGGTGTTGGCGCCAGGCCAGGTCAGTTTTGCCACGCGGCCGACGCGCCTGCGCACCTTGCTCGGCTCCTGCGTGGCGTTCACGTTCTGGCATCCGCAACGGCTGATCGGCGGCATGTGCCATTTCATGCTGCCGGCGCGCTTGCGCAACAATCAACCGCTGGATGGCAAATACGGCGACGAAGCGCTGGAATTACTGCTTCGGCACGCGCGCGTGCATGGCACGCGAGCGCAGGAGTACCAAGTGAAGGCGTTCGGCGGTGGCCAAATGTTCCCCGCGGAGCAGCACCAGAATGTGGCCAGCTTGAATATCCGCGCAGCGCTGGCCCTGGCCGAGCACCACCATTTGCACCTGGCGGCCCAGGACATGGGCAGCACCGGCTATCGCGCTATTGTGTTCGACCTGTGGAACGGCAACGTCTGGGTCCGGCATCAACCAATGGGACTACTTGAAAACAATGCCTTCGAAAAAAATCAGTGTATTGCTGGTCGATGACTCGGCCGTGGTGCGCCAGGTGCTGCTGGCGATCTTCAACGACACGCCGGACATTCACGTGATGGGCGCGGCTTCCGACCCGATTTTCGCGATGGACAAACTCGCCCGCGAGTGGCCGGACGTGATCGTGCTGGATGTGGAAATGCCGCGCATGGACGGCATCACCTTTCTGCGCAAAATCATGAGTGAGCGGCCGACACCGGTGGTGATCTGCTCCTCACTGACCCAGAAAGGCGCGGAGACCTCGCTGCAAGCGCTGTCGGCCGGCGCGGTGGAAATCATCACCAAGCCCACCACCGGGTTGAAGAACTTCCTGATCGAGTCGGCGGCCGAGCTGGTCGCGGCGATCCGCGCCGCGGCCCATTCCAATGTCAAGAACCTGGGCAAGCGCACGGCGCGACCGACGCCCGCAGCCGCACCCGCGGGCAAGCTCAGCGCCGATGCGATTCTGCCCGCCGCCAACGGCCAGGCCATGGCCCAGACCACCGAACGTATTGTCGCCATCGGCACCTCCACCGGCGGCACCCAGGCGCTGGAAGCGGTGCTGACCGCGCTGCCAAGGGTATGCCCGGGCATGGTGATCGTGCAGCACATGCCGGAGAAGTTCACCGCGTCCTTTGCCGAACGCCTCAACAGTGTGTGCCAGATCGAGGTGCGCGAGGCCCGCAACAACGACCGCATACTCCCCGGCCTGGCGCTGATCGCTCCCGGTGGCAAGCACTTGATGGTGACGCGAAGTGGTGCCTTTTATCACGCGCAGGTCATCGACGGGCCGCTGGTCAACCGCCACCGCCCCTCGGTGGATGTGCTGTTTCGCTCGGTGGCCAAGTTTGCCGGCAAGAACGCCACCGGCATCATTATGACCGGCATGGGCGACGACGGCGCCCGGGGCCTCAAGGAAATGCTCGATGCCGGTGCGGCCACGGTGGCCCAGGACGAGGCCAGTTGCGTGGTGTTCGGCATGCCCAAGGAAGCCATCAAGCTCAATGCCGCCCAGCGCATCATGGCGTTGCAGGATATTCACCAGGCGATATTGCATAAGTGAGAAACGCACCACTGTTGCGCAACCGATAACAGTCCTTTGTTATCACGCCCATTGATAGCCCCCTAACGAAACCCCCATCCTAGAGGGCTAATCTCGCGCTTATATCATTCCGAATGATAGTTACCTTTGCTTCATTCGATTCGTGACATAGCACATCGCCGCGCATGATCCGCCCATCTCAAATACATTGGCGGATGCACCTCATGGAACAGTCATTCAACTATTTGCGCTTACCCCTGGCGATTCTGGCCGTGGCGGTGATGAGCGCATGCGGCAAGGCCCCGGACCAGGCGGCCGCCATGCCGGCGCCCAAGGTCAGCGTGGCCAAGGTGCTGGAGCAACCGGTCAACGAGTGGGATGAGTTCACCGGTCGCCTGGAAGCCCCGGAGACCGTACAGATTCGTCCACGGGTTTCCGGCCAGATTGACCAAGTCGCTTTTACCGAAGGCGCTTTGGTCAAGAAAGGCGACCTGCTGTTCCAGATCGACCCGCGTCCGTTCCAGGCCGAAGTGCGCCGCCTTGAAGCCCAGCTTGCCCAAACCAAGGCCGCCGCCAGCCGCAGCGATAACGAAGCGCAACGTGGCGAACGCCTGCGCCAGAGTAATGCGATTTCCGCCGAACTGGCCGACTCGCGCACCACCGCCGCCCAGGAAGCCCGCGCCGCCGTCGCCGGGATCCAGGCGCAACTGGACCTGGCCAAGCTCAACCTGAGCTTCACCCGCGTGACCTCGCCGATCAGCGGCCGCGTCAGCCGTGCCGAAATCACCGCCGGCAACCTGGTGACCGCCGATGTCACCGCCCTGACCAGCGTGGTGTCCACCGACAAGGTCTACGCCTACTTCGACGCCGATGAGCGCGTGTTCCTCAAGTACACCGAACTGGCCCGCCAGGGCCGTCGCGGCGCAACCACACCGGTGTACCTGGGCCTGTCGAATGAAAGCGGCAACCCGCACCTGGGCCAGATGAACTTCATCGACAACCAGGTCAACCCGGCCACCGGCACCATCCGGGGTCGCGCCGTGTTCGACAACAGCAAGGGCGAATACACCCCAGGCCTGTATGCACGCCTGAAGCTGGTCGGCAGCGGCACCTACTCCGCCGTGCTGATCAACGATGAAGCCGTCGGCACCGACCTGGGCAAGAAATTCGTGCTGGTGATGGACGGTGACAAGCCGGCCTATCGCTCGGTGGAACTGGGGCCGAAGATCGAAGGGTTGCGCATCGTGCGCAGCGGCCTGACCAAGGACGACACCGTGATCGTCAAGGGCCTGCAGCGTGCGCGTCCCGGCTCTCCGGTCGCTCCGGAAACCATCCCGATGGCCAGCCAGGAAACCCTCGCCGCCTTGGCCCAACAACGACAAGCGCTGGAAGCGAGCAACCTGGAACAGGTCGCGCCGCAAAAAGCCGCGCCCAAACTGGCCAGTAGCGCGACTCCACGCGGTTAAGGGATACGACTCAAGATGAATTTTTCCAAGTTCTTCATTTCGCGGCCGATCTTCGCAGCGGTGCTGTCGCTGCTGATCCTGATCGCCGGCGCGATTTCGCTGTTCCAGTTGCCGATCAGCGAATACCCGGAAGTGGTGCCACCGACCGTCGTGGTCCGCGCCAACTTCCCGGGCGCCAACCCCAAGGTCATCGGTGAAACCGTGGCGGCACCGCTGGAGCAGGCGATCACCGGCGTCGAGAACATGCTGTACATGTCCTCGCAGTCGACCGCTGACGGCAAGCTGACCCTGACCATCACCTTCGCCCTGGGCACCGACCTGGACAACGCGCAGGTACAGGTACAGAACCGTGTCACCCGCACGCAGCCAAAACTGCCGGAGGAAGTGACGCGCATTGGTATCACCGTGGACAAGGCCTCCCCCGACCTGACCATGGTGGTGCACTTGACCTCGCCGGATCAGCGCTACGACATGCTGTACCTGTCCAACTACGCGATCCTTAACATCAAGGATGAGTTGGCGCGACTCGGCGGCGTGGGCGATGTGCAGTTGTTCGGCATGGGCGATTACTCGCTGCGCGTCTGGCTGGACCCGAACAAGACTGCTTCGCGTAACTTGACCGCGACCGATGTGGTCACCGCGATCCGTGAGCAGAACCGTCAGGTGGCGGCCGGCGCCCTGGGTGCGCAACCCGCACCGAGTGACACCAGCTTCCAGTTGTCGGTCAACACCCAAGGCCGCCTGGTCACCGAGGAAGAGTTCGAGAACATTGTGATTCGCGCCGGCGCCAACGGTGAAATCACCCGCCTCAAGGACATCGCCCGGGTTGAGCTGGGCTCCAGCCAATACGCGCTGCGCTCGCTGATCGACAACCAGCCGGCCGTTGCGATCCCGATTTTCCAACGCCCAGGCTCCAACGCCATCGACATCTCCAACGATGTGCGCAGCAAGATGGCCGAGCTTAAAAAGGGCTTCCCGGCGGGCATGGATTACCGCATCGCCTATGACCCGACGATCTTTGTGCGCGGCTCCATCGAAGCGGTGGTGCACACCCTGTTCGAAGCGCTGATCCTCGTGGTGCTGGTGGTGATCCTGTTCCTGCAGACCTGGCGCGCCTCGATCATTCCGTTGGTGGCGGTGCCGGTCTCGTTGATCGGTACGTTTGCGGTGATGCACCTGTTTGGGTTCTCGCTGAACGCGCTGTCATTGTTCGGCTTGGTACTGGCCATCGGCATCGTGGTCGACGACGCCATCGTGGTGGTGGAGAACGTCGAACGCAATATCGAGCTGGGCCTGGAACCGTTCCCGGCCACTGAAAAAGCCATGAGCGAAGTGACCGGGCCGATCATCGCCACGGCGCTGGTGCTGTGCGCGGTGTTCATTCCAGCCGCGTTTATCAGTGGCTTGACCGGACAGTTCTACAAACAGTTCGCCTTGACCATTGCGATCTCGACAGTGATCTCGGCCTTCAACTCGCTGACCCTGTCCCCTGCCCTGGCTGCCGTGTTGCTGCGGGCTCACGACGCACCGAAGGATCGCTTCTCGCGGTTCCTCGACAAGCTCTTCGGCGGCTGGTTGTTCCGTCCCTTCAACCGCTTTTTCGAAAAAGCCAGCCATGGCTACGTGGGTACCGTGCGCCGAGTGATTCGCGGCAGCGGCATTGCCCTGTTCGTGTACGCCGGCTTGATGGTGCTGACCTTCTTCGGCTTTGCCCACACCCCGACCGGTTTCGTACCGGCCCAGGACAAGCAATACCTGGTGGCCTTCGCGCAATTGCCCGATGCCGCAAGCCTGGACCGCACCGAAAACGTGATGAAGCGCATGTCCGATATCGCGCTGAAACAGCCCGGCGTGGAAAGCGCGATTGCCTTCCCTGGCCTGTCGATCAACGGTTTCACCAACAGCCCCAACAGCGGCATCGTGTTCGTGACCCTGAAGCCCTTCGATGAGCGCAAAGACGCGAGCATGTCCGCCGGTGCGATTGCCGGTGCGCTGAACGGCCAGTACAGCAACATCGAAGAAGCGTATATGGCGATCTTCCCACCGCCGCCGGTACAGGGCCTGGGTACGATTGGTGGCTTCCGCCTGCAGATCGAAGACCGTGGCAACCTCGGCTACGACGAGCTGTACAAGGAAGTGCAGAACATCATTACCAAGAGCCATGGCGTACCGGAGTTGTTCGGCCTGTTCACCAGCTACACGGTCAACGTGCCCCAGGTCGATGCCGCCATCGACCGTGAAAAGGCCAAGACCCACGGCGTGGCGATCAGCGACATCTTCGACACCCTGCAGGTCTACCTGGGTTCGTTGTATGCCAACGACTTCAACCGCTTCGGGCGCACCTACCAGGTCAACGTGCAGGCCGAGCAACAGTTCCGCCAGGACTCCGATCAGATCGGCCAGCTGAAAGTGCGCAACAACAAAGGCGAGATGATCCCGTTGGCGACCTTTATCAAGGTCAGCGACACCTCGGGTCCCGACCGCGTGATGCACTACAACGGCTTTATCACCGCTGAAATCAACGGCAACGCCGCACCGGGCTACAGCTCCGGCCAGGCCCAGGTCGCGATTGAAAAACTGTTGAAGGATGAACTGCCCAACGGCATGACCTACGAGTGGACCGACCTGACTTATCAGCAAATCCTCTCGGGCAACACCGCGCTGTTCGTGTTCCCGCTCTGCGTACTGCTGGCGTTCCTGGTACTGGCCGCCCAATACGAAAGCTGGAGCCTGCCGCTGGCGGTGATCCTGATCGTACCGATGACGCTGCTGTCGGCGATTACCGGGGTGATCATCTCGGGCGGCGACAACAACATCTTCACCCAGATCGGCCTGATCGTACTGGTGGGCCTGGCGTGCAAGAACGCGATTCTGATCGTCGAGTTCGCCAAGGACAAACAGGAGGAAGGCCTCGACCCGCTCGCGGCGGTGCTGGAAGCCTGCCGTCTGCGTCTGCGGCCGATCCTGATGACCTCGTTCGCCTTCATCATGGGTGTGGTGCCACTGGTGTTGTCCAGCGGTGCCGGTGCCGAGATGCGCCATGCCATGGGCGTGGCGGTGTTCTCCGGGATGATCGGTGTGACCTTCTTCGGCCTGTTGCTGACGCCCGTGTTCTACGTACTGATCCGTCGCTATGTGGAGCGCCAGGAAGCGCGCAAAGCGGCCAAGGCCTTGAAGCTGGAGACACAGCAATGAGTGTGAACCTGTTTTTGCCGAGCTTGCTGGTCCTGGCGCTGAGCGCCTGTGCCGTGGGCCCGGACTACAAGACCCAGACCCCGGAGGCGGCGAATATCACCGCCGCCGTCGACGCCAAGCAGTATGACCATGCCAAATTCGAAGGCATCTGGTGGCAGCAGTTCGAGGACCCGACCCTCAACCAGTTGGTGACTCAGTCGCTGCAGGGCAACCGTGACTTGCGCGTCGCCTTTGCCCGCCTGCGCGCCGCTCGGGCGATTCGCGATGACGCCAGCAACGACATCATGCCAACCATCACCAGCCGCGCCAGCAGCGACCTGGCCAAGGGGCAAATCCCCGGCCAGACCACGCGGCGCGTCAACAGTGAGCGTTACGACCTCGGCCTGGACATGGCCTGGGAGCTCGACTTGTTCGGCCGCATCCGGCGTAACCTGGAGGCCAGCGACGCCGACCAGCAGGCCGCCGAAGCGGACTTGTACCAGTTGCAAGTGACCATGATCGCGGAGCTGGTGGACGCCTACGGTCAACTGCGCGGCGCGCAACTGCGTGAACGCATTGCCCTGGACAACCTGAAGAACCAGCAGGATTCACGCACCATTACCGAAAGCCTGCGCGATGCCGGCGTGGGCGACCAACTCGACGTGGAGCGCGCCAACGCGCGCCTCGCCGCGGTGGAAGCCAGCGTGCCGCAACTGCAAGCCGAACAAGTGCGCGAGCGCAACCGCATCGCCACCCTCCTCGGCCAGCGTCCGGACAAGCTCAGCGTAGACCTGAGCCCCAAGGACCTGCCGGCCATCGCCAAGGCCTTGCCGATCGGTGATCCGGGACAACTGCTGCAACGTCGCCCGGACATCCTCAGCGCCGAACGCAAACTGGCGGCCGCCACCGCGCGCATCGGCGTTGCCAAGGCCGACTTGTTCCCTCGGGTCAGCCTCAGCGGCTTCCTCGGCTTTACCGCCGGGCGAGGTTCGCAGATCGGCTCGTCCGCCGCCAACGCCTGGGCCCTTGGCCCGAGCATTACCTGGGCAGCGTTCGACCTGGGCAGCGTGCGCGCGCGTTTACGCGGCGCGGACGCCGAGGCGGATGGCGCCCTGGCCACCTACGAGCAGCAAGTGCTGCTGGCCCTGGAAGAATCCGAAAACGCCTTCAGCGACTACGGCAAGCGCCAGCAACGCCTGGTGTCGCTGATCCGCCAAAGCGAATCGAGCCGCGCCGCCGCCGACCTGGCCGCGATCCGCTACCGCGAAGGCACCGTGGACTTCCTGGTGCTGCTGGACGCCCAGCGCGAACGCCTGGCCGCCGAGGATTCCCAGGCCCAGGCCGAAGTGGATCTGTATCGCGGGATTGTCGCGATCTACAAAGCGCTGGGAGGTGGCTGGCAGCCGGACGCGGTTGTGGCCACAGCGAAGTGAAGTAAAGAGCTCCTTTGGTTGGTCGCATCCAGCCAATTTTTAGCCCCGTGGTCCATTCGGTCATGGGGCTTTTTTTGGCTTGGTGCTTTACGGGGATGATGGTTCGGAAGTTGCCCGCAAGTTATTCAGGCTTATCTGTCAGAGAGATCTGAAACTGCTTTGGGGCGCTAATGTTGGGATGCGGGGCGTCGATAACGGGGGTGTAGTTCTTACTCTAGGCAGGAGACGGATATGCAAGTTACAACCACCCCGACCGCGTTATCGAAGCAAACCGATGCTCGCGTGATTAGAAACCCAACGATGGTCACGAATGCGTTTACGCTGACGGAAGAGTCCAAGGCGGCGGAAACGCTGAAGCTTAAGCAGCAGGAAAAAATAGCTGAGCTTAAAACTTTCTTGAAAGATTACGACATGACGTCCATTAGCACTTACGAGCTTAAAAAAGTAGGCCGCAGACTGTATGAGGCCGACCTGATCGATGTAAATACTTTCGGAATGTTCATTTCGGGAGATGGTGCATCCGATGAAAATGGCCACCAAACAAAACAGGATGTAAAATTTAACGCCATTGCTCTTTTCAATGAAAAATACGAAGACCAATTAGCGTATTTCAGCACCGACCGTTACTCGACTCAAGAAAGCGTGACTTACATTTTAGGGGGAATGAAAAGTGCGAATCAGGCAATCAACGCGCTCGCCTATTTTGCCAACTCTGCAAAAAACACCCTAGCGGTAGACGAGTTTGTTTGAGCCGGGAATACGGTGTGCCAGAGCATTTCCTGGCACACCGCCCCCCGGTTATCGACTGTATCTAACGTTTCCCGAATAGGCTTTTGAAATAGCGTCAGGGTTTTTTAGCCTCACTCGATACGTACCGAACGACCCCACATAAGAAACACTACTTCCTATGCTGGACGCTACTGGACTCCATCCTCCTCCCGACTCTCGCTCGATTGAAATCAGAGGCGCGCGCCCGGCACCGCTAGCAGAAACCATGGCGTTGATATTCGCTCCAGAACACCCACCGGCAGAAGTTATAGTGAAGGGGCCATGCGCCGTTGATTGCATGTCACCCTCTATGATTCCGCTATAACTCTCCGAGATATTCAAGCACAACGCCGACACCTGAAACGACAACCCCAGCAATAGAGCAAATGGAAGCACTATAAGACGCCTCATAAATTCACCTCATAAATAAATGATTAAATCCTCAGCATGCGACGCATGCAACAAAGCAACCACAGGCTTTCATTCCCCATAGGCGTTCCTCAGATGGACGATGATTGGTCATACCGATTATTCACAGCTGCACCTTAACTGGAACCCAGTGAACATCGGCGGGGAACCACGCCATTACTATGCATGAACTTTCAAACACGAGTAGCCGCTCGCCTCCTAAAAAGTTGCAGGAAAGCTCTTCAGACCTTGATGACATGAAAATGGGCGTGCCTTAGCTCCCCAACTAAAATCACGGCAGCCATCGAGCTAAAGTGGCATCAGTTTTTTGTCTAGGTTTTATTCAGAAGCGCTATTCAGGAGGTTTCCTGCAAATCATTCAGCCTTATCTGTCAGAGAGATCTGAAACTTCTTTCGAGCGCTAATGTTCAATTGCAGAGCGTCGATAACGAGAAGGTAATTCTTATTCTAGACAGGAGACGGATATGCAAGTTACAACCACCCCGACCGCGTTATCGAAGCAAACCGATGCTCGCGTGATCAGAAATCCGACGATGGTGACGAATGCGTTTACGCTGACGGAAGAGTCCAAGGCGGCGGAAACGCTGAAGCTTAAGGACCCAGAAAAAATTAATGATCTGAAAATTTTCTTGAAGCGTTATGACTTCACTTCGATCAGCACCAATGAACTTAAAGAAGTTGGCAGCATGCTCTACGATAACAAGCTCATAGATGACAATACGTTCATGATGTTCATAGCGGGCGACGGCGCATCAGATGCTAATGGCCGCCAAACCAAAATGGACGTTAAATTCAATGCGATCGCTTTGTTTAACGAAAAGCTGGAGGATAACATGGCGTATTTCAAAACTGATCGATATTCGAAACCTGAGCATGTTGCCTATATCACTCACCGAATGGTCAGTGCCAACCAAGCGCTTAATGCGATGGTATACTTCGCAAACTCCACAGCCAGCACCCTCTCTATAGATGAACACGCATGATCAACAAACACTATAAAAGCAGCGCGTTGAAGGTGTCTGTCAACGCGCTGTTTGCATACATATTAACGCCCGTATCTGACGCTACCTGAATAAGACTTTGAAATCGCATCAGGATTATCCAACCTCACTCGATACGTGCCGAAACCACCAACATAGGAGACGCTGCTCCCTATACTATTGGCAACGGATTGCCAGCCCCCTCCCAACTCTCGCTCAATAGCAATTCGAGGTGCGCTTCCCGCACCGCCTGGAGAAACATTGGCATCAATACTAGCTCCGGAACAGCCGCCGGCGGGTGTGATTATAAATGGCCCATGCGCCGTCAGCTCCATTTTACCCTCTATGATACCGCTGTAACTTTCTGACACGTACAAGCACAACGCCGACACCTGAAACGACAAACCCAACAATAAAGCAAATGGCAACACTATAAGACGTTTCATATATTCACCTTCATAAATAAGTTATCAAATCCTCAGCATGCAACAACGCAACCACGGGCTCTCAATCTCCTCATAGGCGTTCCTCACGAAGGAAAAATGATTTGTTATACCGAGCATTCAGTGCTGCGCCCTTAACCAGGACCCTGTGAACTATCGGCGAGAACCACGCCATTACTATGCGATGACCTTTCAAACACGAGTAGCCGCTCGCCTCCTAAAAAGTTGCGGGAAAGCTCTTCAGACTTTATGAAGGACGACGGTGTCTATATCTCTGATCTTCAAACTTAGGACTAAACGCGCGCAACCTCATTCAAAATCAAACTCCGATAATGCCCCGGGTTCGACCCGCTCCATTTACGAAACGCCTTATAAAACGAACTCGTATCGGCAAACCCCAGCCGCTCGGTAATTTCGGCAAAGCTGATGTGCGCTTCCGCCAGCCAGACAATCGCCAGCTCTTTGCGCACACTGTCCTTGAGGCCCTGGTAAGTCTGCCCCTCTTCCGCCAGGCGGCGGCGCAGGGTCGAGGCGGAGATGCACAGGCTGGCGGCGAGGCGTTCGGTTTCCGGCCAGGTGTCGGGGGGCATGTGGCGCAGGTCGTGTTTGATACGGGTGGCGAGGCTGTCGGGGTCGCGGTATTTGACCAGGATGTTGGCCGGCGCGTGGGCCAGGAAGCGTTTGAGTTCTTCGGCACTGCGCTTGATCGGCAGGTCCAGGCAGTCGGCGGAGAAGATCATGCGGGTACGCGGGCGGTCGAACCGCAGGTTGTCGGAGAACATCACTCGGTAGTCGTCGCAGAAGTCCGGTGCTGAACAGCGCAGTTCGATCGCCAGGATCGGAATGCGCCGGCCTGCCAGCCAACAGGCCACGCCGTGGACGATCATCCAGTAGGTAAAGTAGGTGAAGGCACGACGGGGTTCGGGCTCAGGCTCAAGCAACACGATCTCGGCCAGGCTTTGTTGGCGCACCAGTTGCGCGGGCAGTTGCTCAAGCATCAGCGACAGAAACCCCAGGCCGGTTTCCAGACCGGTGGCGACGGTCGGCTGCGCCATGGCCGCGCGGCAAAGGAACGCCAGGCTGCCGGACTTGAGCTTGCGCGGGTCCATGCCGAAGAACTCGTCATCGGTGCGTCGCGCCAGCAGGCGCCACAGGCGTGCGTAGGTCGTGGCCGGCACCCGCGCGGAGGGTTCGGTGAGCAGTTTTGCGTCGATACCGGCTTTGTGCAGCACCTGGGCACAGGCTGCCTCGTCCGCACAGCCCTGGAGCAGGGCTTCGCACACGAGGCGGATGGAGATGGTGTCTTTTTCCGACATGTGGATCGATGTCCAACTGCGCAAAGAATGGCGTGCATCATAAGGGCGGACGGGATTCGCTACTACCGTTCAGCTTAGGTTCAGCTAAAGTCAACAGTTCGTGTTTGGCAATGAGTATCATTATGTTACAACTTAGCACCCTATCTAGTTCTGCTGCGGTGCCGAATGCTCGTTCCTTTTCTCATCATGCTGCGCGAAGGCATTGAAGCCGCATTGATCGTCGGCATTATCGCCAGTTACCTGCAGCAGACCGGCCGCGGCCAGTGGATGCCGGCCGTGTGGATCGGCGTGTTTCTCGCGGCCGCGCTGGCATTGCTGGTGGGTGGCGGGCTGGAACTGGTCAGCGCCGAATTTCCGCAAAAGCAGCAGGAACTGTTCGAGGGCATCGTCGGCCTGGTCGCCGTGGCCATCCTCAGTTCGATGGTGTTCTGGATGCGCAAAGTGGCGCGGTCCATCAAGCATTCGCTGCACCAATCCCTGGACCACGCCCTGGCCGGTTCCAGGCACCAGGTCACCGCGCTGATTCTGATGGTGTTTTTCGCCGTGGCCCGCGAGGGACTGGAAACCGTGTTCTTCCTGCTGGCAGTGTTCCAGCAGAGCGAAGGCCCGGGTGCACCGATAGGCGCCCTGCTCGGCCTGATCCTGGCGATCATCGTCGGCTTGCTGATTTACACCGGCAGCATGCGGTTGAACCTGGGTGCGTTTTTCCGCTGGACCGGCCTGTTCATTCTGGTGGTGGCCGCCGGCATCCTGGCCAATTCGGTGCAGGCGCTGCACGAAGCCGGGGTATGGAACCACTGGCAAACCGTATTGTTCGACTTCAGCGCCGCGTTGCCCATAGACAGCCCGCTGGGCTCGGTGTTTGCCGGTATGTTCGGCTATCAGGAAGCCCCTACCCTCAGCACGCTCGGCGCCTACCTGATTTACCTGGTGGTGGCTTTGGTGATGTTTTTCCTGCCCGCCGCACCGTCCAAGCCTGGCGCCACGCCCTCTTGCGTTTCCACTCAGTAAGGACCGCCCTTTGTCCAACCCAACTCCTCAACCGGCGCCAGCGCCCCGCGCCCTGCGCTGGGCCGTGGCGGGCTCGGTGGTCGTGATGATCGCCGCCGGAGCGCTGTTCTATTACGCCTCGCAACGGGCGGCCAGCAAACGCCAGGCCAACCACGACGAGATCGCCGTGACCATCCTTGGCCACGCCTGTGAGCCGAACGAACTGAGCGTGCCCGCTGGCCGCGCCAGCTTCCGTATCATCAACCGCTCCGATCGTGCGGTGGAATGGGAGATCCTCGATGGCGTGCTGGTGGTCGAAGAACGCGAAAACATCGCCCCGGGCCTCAGCCAGGTGATCAACGCCAACCTGCCGCCGGGCGACTATGCGATCACCTGCGGCCTGTTGAGCAACCCGCGCGGCACCTTGCACGTGACGCCGACCGCCGCGTCCGATGCCCAGGCCAAGGCCAGACCGTCGATGGTGGCGTTTATCGGCCCGTTGTCCGAGTTTCGCGTGTACTTGAGCAGCCAGGGCAGCGCCTTGATCAAGGCCGCGACCGCCCTGCAGCACGCCATCGACGCAGGGGATCTGGCCCAGGCGCAAACGCTCTACGTCCCGGCGCGTGAGGCTTACCAGCGACTCGCGCCGGCGGCGCAACGCCTGGCGCAGCTGGACAATGCGATCAACGCGCGCGCCGACTACTTCGAGAAGCGCGAACAGGACCCGGCCTTCAGCGGCTTTCACCGCCTGGAATACAGCCTGTTCCAACAACGCAGCCTCGACGGCCTGGCCCCGATTGCGCAGCAACTGGTGACAGACCTCGCGACGCTCAAGACCCAACTGTTGGCCCAGTCTCTGCCGCCGGAGCAGCTGGTGAGCATCGTCGTGCGCAACCTCAACAGCCTCGCCGAGGTACGCGCCATCAGCGGTGAAGAGGAGCGTTACAGCCACGTCGACCTGAATGGTTTCGCTGCCAACCTGCAAGCCGCCCGCAAGGTGGTCGACCTGATGCGCCCGCTGCTGGCCAAGGCCGCCGCCGACCTGCTACCGAACATCGACAGCGCGCTCGCAGCCTTCGACGCCGAACTCAATGGTTTTAAAGTCGACGGCCAGTACAGCCGCTACGACAGCGTGACCGCCGATCAGCGCAAGCAGATCGCCGACAAGGCCAAGGCTCTGGCCGTTGCACTCGATGGAATCGACCCCGCCCTTGGCCTTTCCGGCCTGCAGTGAAGACGACCGCACCCATGAGCGATTCAAAACAGTTTGATCTCCAGCGCCGCCGCGTCCTGCTGGGCATGGCCGCCACCGGTGCCGCGATTGCCGGCGGCAGCCTGGCCTGCCCGGCCATGGCGGCCGCCGCCGAGCAAGTCGCCACCGCACCGCGCAGCGACAACACCCAGGACCACCACGACTTTTTCGGCCGCCATCAAAGCGGCATCGTTACCCCGCGTCCGGCCTGCGGCATGGTCGTGGCATTCGATGTGCTGGCCAGCGACCGCGCAGACCTGGAGCGCCTGTTGCGCACCTTGAGCGAACGCATTGCGTTCCTCATGACCGGCGGCACCGTGCCGCAAGTGGACCCGAAACTGCCGCCCACCGATTCCGGGATTCTCGGTCCGGTGGTCACGCCGGACAACCTGACCATCACCGTGTCTGTCGGTGAATCGCTGTTCGATGAGCGCTTTGGCCTCACGGCGATCAAGCCCAAGCGCCTGATCCGCATGGTCGGCTTCCCCAACGATGCGCTGGAGCCGGCGCAGTGCCACGGCGACCTGAGCCTGCAGTTCAGTTCCAACACCCCCGACACCAATATCCACGCCCTGCGCGACATCGTGAAAAACCTGCCGGACCTGCTCCTGGTGCGCTGGAAGCAGGAAGGCAGCGTGCCGCCCCAGGCGCCGGCCAAGCCTGGTGAGCCTGCGCAGAGCGCGCGTAACTTCCTGGGCTTTCGCGACGGTTCGGCCAACCCGAACTCCAACGACGACAAGGCGATGGACCAGATCGTGTGGGTGCAGCCTGGCAGCGACGAACCGGCCTGGGCGGCTGGCGGCAGCTACCAGGCCGTGCGCATCATCCGCAACTTCGTCGAGCGCTGGGACCGTACCCCGCTGCAAGAACAGGAAAGCATCATCGGCCGCATCAAGCCCAGCGGCGCGCCCATGAATGGCGACAAGGAAACCCAGGTGCCCGACTACAGCAAGGACCCGCAAGGCAAGTTGACCAAGCTCGATGCCCACATTCGTCTGGCCAACCCGCGCACCCCGCAGACCCAGGCCAACCTGATCCTGCGTCGACCGTTCAACTACTCCAACGGCGTCAACAAAAACGGCCAGCTGGACATGGGGCTGTTGTTCATCTGCTACCAGGCTGATCTGGAAAAAGGTTTTATCAGCGTGCAAACCCGGCTGAACGGCGAGCCCCTGGAGGAATACCTCAAGCCGGTTGGCGGCGGGTACTTCTTCAGCTTGCCGGGAGCCACGGGGCCGGATGATTTCATCGGGCGAACGCTGCTGGCTGCAACGCACCTTCACACCACTGCCACTACCTGAACAACCCCCAGAGCGAATAACGTCCCATGAAGAAGTCGACCATTGCGTTGTCGTTGTTAATGACCCTTTCCCCGCTGCCAGCCTTCGCCGCAACCGCGCCGCTGGACCTGGTAGGCCCGGTGTCGGACTACAAGATCTACGTCACCGAAGAAATCGGTGAGCTGGTCACCCAGACCCAGGCGTTCACTGATGCCATCAACCAAGGCGACCTGGCCACCGCCAAAAAGCTCTACGCGCCGACCCGCGTGCACTATGAATCCATCGAGCCGATCGCCGAGCTGTTCAGCGACCTCGACGCGTCCATTGATTCGCGCGTGGATGACCATGAAAAAGGCGTGACCGCCGAAGATTTCACCGGCTTCCACCGCATCGAATACGCGCTGTTCTCGCAGAACAGCACCCAGGGCCTGGAAACGCTGACCGCCAAGCTCAACACCGACGTCAACGACCTCAAGACCCGCGTCGACGGCCTGACCTTCCCGCCCGAAAAAGTCGTTGGCGGCGCCGCTGCCCTGCTCGAGGAAGTCGCCGCCACCAAGATTTCCGGCGAAGAAGACCGCTACAGCCACACCGACCTGTATGACTTCCAGGGCAACATCGACGGCGCGAAGAAAATCGTCGACCTGTTCCGTGGCCAGATCGAGAAACAAGACAAAGCCTTCCTGGCCAAGGTCGACAAGAACTTCGCCAGCGTGGACAAGGTCCTGGCCAAGTACAAGACCCAGGACGGCGGCTTCGAGACCTACGACAAGGTCAAGGACAACGACCGCAAGGCCCTGGTCGGTCCGGTCAATACCCTGGCTGAAGATCTGTCGATGTTGCGTGGCAAGTTGGGTTTGAACTGAACGCCGCATAAAAGAGACCCAGCCCCTGTTGAAGGGGCTGGGTCTTTTTTTTTGCCTGCGGGTTTTAAAGGATGCGGTACAGCAACCGTTCGATCCGCACGCGGCTGACCCGTCGCAGGAACTTGCCGACCGCCTCCGGGTAATCCGGCAGCGTCTGCAAATCCAGGTAACGCTCGATCCGCGTGGTGTGCTGGAAAATCTGCGCCAGTTCGGTGCGGCGTGGCTCCAGCCACTGGCCTTGCGGGTCGTCGATCAGCAAGGCGTTTTCCAGGTCGAGGCGGAACGCCCGTGGGTTGAGGTTGTTGCCGGTGAGCAAGGTGTAACGCTGGTCGACCCACATACCCTTGAGGTGGTAGGTGTTGTCGCCGTCGTGCCACAGGTGCAGGTTCAACTGGCCGCTGTCGATCATCGGCTGATGGCGCTTGGCGAAGCGGCGCAGGCTGATTTCATACAGGTAGGGCAATGCCGCAATCACCTTGAACGGCTCGCTCGGCGGGATATAGAAGTCGTTGGCGGTTTTGTCGCCAACAATGATGTCTATCTTCATACCGCGCGCCAGGGCCCGGTTGATTTCACGAGTCACCGGCAGCGGCAGGTTGAAATACGGTGTGCAAATGGTCAGTTGATCTCGGGCGCTGGCGATCAGTTCGAGGATCACCCGGCTCAACGGGTTGTTCTTGCCTACCCCGAGCAACGGGCTGACCGACAGCTGCCCATTGGGCAATTGCCCGGCCGTGGTGTCGTAGGCCGCGTGCTTGAGACGGCTGCGCAGGTCGCCGATGTCGTTGCGCAGGCTGCGGGTGGTCGGTGGGTTCGGCAGGTCCAGGCGATGCACGGCCTTGGACGCGACCAGGCCGTGCTCCACCAGGTGCTGCATGGAGTCGGCGAGCGGTTTGTTGTGGATCAGGTGGTAACGGTCGAAGCGGTACTTGTCGAACTTGTGCAGGTACACGTTGTTCAGGCTGGCGCCGCTGTAGAGCACCGTGTCGTCGATCACAAAACCCTTGAGGTGCAGCACACCGAACAGCTCGCGGGTTTGCACGGGCACGCCGTACACCGGTACTTCGGTGCTGTGGTGCTGGGTCATGGACTGATACCAGGCGCTGTTGCCCGGCTGCTTTCCAGCCCCGATCAAGCCGCGC